>NZ_CP053697.2:3169232-3803078 GCF_013200955.2 Pseudomonas campi | reverse complement strand
GGTCAGTCGGGAAGGCTGGAAGCCTCAGGAATTCCTCGAGCAACACACTTTGCAATAAAGCCTGCCACATCGTTTTTGCGGCAAGCGGCGGGCATTCTGTAGCATTGGGCGGCGCGCCGTGGGCGCGTCTTTGCTTTATCAGATGGAGAGCGCTATGGCTTGGAATGAGCCGGGTGGCAATTCGAACAATCAGGATCCCTGGGGTGGCCGCAAAGGCGGTGGCCGGCAGGGGCCGCCGGATCTCGATGAGGCCTTCCGCAAGCTACAGGAGAGCCTTAACGGCATCTTTGGTGGTGGCAAGAAACGCAGTGGCAATGGCGAAGGTGGTGGCGGCTTCGGCCTGCTGGGCATCGGCCTGGGTCTGCTGTTCCTGGTCTGGCTGTGGAATGCCGTGTATATCGTCGATGCTCAGGAGCAGGCGGTGGTCCTGCGTCTCGGCAAATATCACGAGACGGTTGGGCAGGGGCTGAATATCTATTTCCCGCCCTTCGACAAGAAATTCCAGGAGAACGTGACGCGCGAGCGGACCTTCTCCGTGCAGGGGCAGATGCTCACCGAGGACGAGAATATCGTCGAGGTACCGCTGACCGTGCAGTACAAGATCAGCAATCTTGAAGACTTCGTGCTGAATGTCGATCAGCCGGAGATCAGCCTGCAGCACGCCACCGAGAGTGCTCTGCGGCATGTTGCCGGTTCCACCTCGATGGATGAGGTGATTACCCTTGGCCGTGAGCAGATGTCTATGGAGGTTAGCACGCGTCTGCAGACCTTCCTCAACAACTACGGCACCGGCATCACGGTTACTCAGGTCAACATCCAGCGTGCCACGGCACCGGCTGAGGTCAAGGATGCTTTCGACGACGTGATCCGTGCCCGTGAAGACGAGCAGCGCGAGAAGAATCAGGCGGAAACCTATGCCAATGGCGTGGTGCCTGAGGCGCGTGGTCAGGCCCAGCGCATCATCGAGGATGCCAACGGTTACCGTGATGAAGTGGTTTCCCGAGCCCAGGGTGAGGCGGATCGCTTCAGTAAGCTGGTGGCCGAGTACCGCAAGGCGCCGGAAATTACCCGTCAACGCCTGTACCTGGACACCATGCAGGAGGTCTATCGCAACACCAGCAAGGTGCTGGTGACCGGTAAGGACGGTCAGAGCAACCTGCTCTATCTGCCCCTGGACAAAATGATCGAAGGTCGTGGCGCCGCAGGTGCTGCCAGCGCCGCCCCGGCGGCCAGCAGTGAAACGGCAACCCGGATCATCAGTGATCTGGAGCGTCGTGACCTGCGCGCAAGGGAGAGCCGCTGATGAGCAATAAATCGCTGTTTGCCCTGATCGCGGGCCTGGTCCTGGCTGTGGTGGCCTGGAACAGTTTCTACATCGTTACCCAGACGGAAAAGGCCGTGCTCCTGCAGTTCGGTAAGATCCAGGTGGCCGATGTGCAGCCCGGTCTGCATGTGAAAATGCCGATCGTCAACCAGGTGCGCAAGTTCGATGGTCGTCTGCTGACTCTGGAGTCGCCGATCCAGCGTGTTCTGACTCTGGAGAAAAAGGCGGTCATGGTCGACGCCTACGCCAAGTGGCGGGTGGCTGATGCCGAGCGCTTCTACACCGCTACCTCGGGTCAGAAGCAGATTGCCGATGATCGCCTGTCGCAGCGTCTGGTCTCCGCACTGTCCAACCAGTTCGGTACGCGCTCGCTGCATGAGGTGGTGTCCGGTGAGCGCGATGCGCTGATGGCGGCGATCACCAAGTCGCTCAATGGCATGGCGCAGAAAGAGTTGGGTATCGAGGTGGTCGACGTGCGCGTCAAGGCCATCGATCTGCCCAAAGAGGTCTATCGCAGTGTGTTCGATCGCATGGCGTCCGAGCGTGAGCGCGAGGCCCGTGAGCATCGGGCCAAGGGCAAGGAGCTGGCCGAAGGTATTCGCGCCGATGCCGACCGGCAGAAGCGCGTGCTGCTGGCTGAAGCCTACCGCGAGTCCGAGGAAGTGCGCGGTGATGGTGATGCCAAGGCGGCGTCCATCTACGCCGCGGCTTACGGCCAGGACCAGGAGTTCTACGCGTTCTATCGCAGCCTGGGTGCCTACCGTGACAGCTTCTCCAGCAAGAATGATGTGCTGGTGCTGGATCCGGATAGCGAGTTCTTCCGCTACATGCAGCAATCTAAGCCTTGATCCAGGGATCCCCGGCGCGGCCATTCGGCCCGTCGGGGTGACCATCGGGGAAAACGTGTTATCATGGGCCAGCCGGGTAAAAAGCCCGGCTTTTTTGCGTCTGCAGGAATCATGTGGCAGGAATTTGGCATCGCGTTGTGTCTGATGTTGGTGCTGGAAGGCGTCTTGCCCTTCCTCTATCCGCGACGCTGGCGCGATGCACTCGCGCAGTTGGTGCAGCTGTCTGATCGGCAGCTGCGTCTGATGGGGCTGGCCAGCATGCTGCTGGGAACCACCCTCCTGTATCTGCTTCACTGAAGGCTTGCCGCCCGGACCGAGAGGGGAATGGCGAAATGGCAACGGTAGACCGCTGGCTGCTGCCAGATGGCATCGAAGAAGTACTGCCGCCAGAAGCGGCGCGTATCGAGGCGGCCCGCCGCCAGGTGCTGGATCTGTTCCAATGCTGGGGTTACGAATTTGTCGTGACGCCGCACATCGAATACCTCGAATCCCTGCTCACCGGAGCTGGCCAGGATCTGGATCTGCGCACCTTCAAGGTGACCGATCCGCAATCCGGCCGCCTGATGGGCTTTCGTGCTGACATCACGCCGCAAGTGGCGCGCATCGATGCGCACACCCTGCGCCGCGAAGGGCCGAGCCGTCTGTGCTATGCCGGCAGTGTGCTGCATGCGCAGCCGCGTGCACTGTCCACCTCGCGTAGCCCGATCCAGCTGGGCGCCGAGTTGTATGGCGATGCCAGTCCGGCCAGCGATGTGGAAGTCATCAGCCTGATGCTCGACATGCTCGAGCTGGCCCGCGTGCCGGATGTGCACATGGATCTCGGTCATGTCGGCATCTACCGTGGTCTGGCGCGCGCCGCCGAGCTGTCTGGCGAGGTCGAGCAGCAGCTGTTCGACGCCCTGCAGCGCAAGGCCGTGGATGAAGTGGCGGCGTTGACCGACAACCTGCCGGCCGCGTTGGCCTCCATGTTGCGCGCGCTGGCCGAGCTGTGTGGCGGGCGCGAAGTGCTGGAGCTGGCCCAGGCTTGCCTGGTCGATGCGCCGGCCGACGTGCATGCGGCGCTCGATGAGCTGGTGTCCATCGCCGACGAGCTGGAGTTGCGTTATCCCGAGTTGCCGCTGTACTTCGACCTGGGCGAGTTGCGCGGTTACCGCTATCACACGGGTGCGGTGTTCGCCGCGTTCGTACCGGGTGTCGGCCAGTCGATCGCCCAGGGTGGTCGTTATGACGATATCGGCGCTGATTTCGGTCGCGCCCGCCCGGCTACCGGTTTTTCCACCGACCTGAAAACCCTGGTTAGCCTCGGCGACATGCAGGTCGATGAGCCGGCGCCGGGTGTGTGGGCGCCGGACAGCCACGATATCTACCTGTGGCAAGCCGTGCAGCGCCTGCGTCGTGAGGGTGTGCGCGTGGTGCAGGCTCTGCCCGGTCAGGAAATTGCTGCTGCCGCCGAGGCCGCCTGTGATCGTCAGTTGCAGCTGTGTGACGGTCGTTGGCAGGTCGCGCCCCTGGCGTTCTGAATGATTTTCCGCCGGCTGCGGCCGGCATCGAGCTTCCGCAAAGAGGAAAAGTGTTATGGGTAAGAATGTCGTGGTCCTGGGCACCCAGTGGGGTGATGAGGGCAAGGGCAAGATCGTCGACCTGCTGACCGAGCACGTAGCGGCCGTTGTGCGCTACCAGGGCGGCCACAATGCCGGCCACACGCTGGTCATCGACGGCGAGAAAACCGTGCTGCATCTGATCCCGTCCGGCATCCTGCGCGAAGGCGTGCAGTGCCTGATCGGTAACGGTGTGGTGGTTGCTCCCGACGCCCTGATGCGCGAGATCACCAAGCTGGAAGAGAAGGGTGTGCCGGTGCGCGAGCGCCTGCGTATCAGTCCGTCCTGCCCGCTGATCCTTTCCTACCATGTAGCTCTCGACCAGGCCCGTGAAAAAGCCCGTGGCGCTGCCAAGATCGGCACCACCGGCCGCGGCATTGGCCCTGCTTACGAAGACAAAGTGGCGCGTCGCGGCCTGCGCGTTGGTGACCTGTTCCACCGTGAGCGTTTCGCCGCCAAGCTCGGTGAGCTGCTGGACTACCACAACTTCGTGCTGGTCAATTATTACAAAGAGCCGGCGGTGGATTTCCAGACCACGCTCGACGAGTGCATGGCTTACGCCGAGCTGCTGCGTCCGATGATGGCGGATGTGACCGCCACCCTGCATGACCTGCGTCGCGCCGAAAAGGACATCATGTTCGAAGGTGCTCAGGGTTCGCTGCTGGATATCGACCATGGCACCTATCCCTACGTCACCAGCTCCAATACCACGGCGGGCGGTACGGCCACCGGCTCCGGTTTTGGTCCCCTGTATCTGGACTACATCCTCGGTATCACCAAGGCCTACACCACCCGTGTCGGCTCTGGTCCGTTCCCGACCGAACTGTTCGACGAGACGGGTGCCTTCCTCGCCAAGCGCGGCCATGAGTTTGGTTCGACCACCGGTCGCGCCCGTCGCTGCGGCTGGTTCGATGCCGTGATCCTGCGTCGCGCCATCGAGATCAACAGCATCTCCGGCTTGTGCCTGACCAAACTGGACGTGCTGGATGGTCTGGAGTCGCTGCTGATCTGTACCGGCTACAAGGATGCCCAGGGCGTGCTGCTGGTCGATGCGCCGACCGATGCCGACAGCTACATCGGCCTGCAGCCGGTGTACGAGGAAATGCCGGGCTGGAGCGAGTCGACTCTGGGCGCCAAGAGCCTGGAAGAGCTGCCTCCGGCTGCGCGTGCTTACATCAAGCGCGTCGAGGAGCTGGTCGGTGCGCCGATCGACATCATCTCCACCGGCCCGGATCGCAACGAGACCATCGTCCTGCGTCATCCCTTCGCCTGATCGCTGTTGCGTTGACAGAAAGGCCGCTCTCGAGCGGCCTTTTTGCTTTTCGGCGCAAGCGGCCGGGCTGGCCTATACCTTGCTTTGGGGTACAGCTTTATTGCCCGCGGCCGATGCAGTGGCGTGGACATCTCTGGCGTAAGGAGTTGAGTCGTGTCCGTTCTTTTTTCGTTGTTGCGTAGCCGACTGCTGCGTCCGGTGTTCATTGCGCTCGGTGTCGCCATGCTGGTGCAGGTAGGGCTGGCCGTGTGGCTGACGCATGCCACGGTCGATGGACTGGTGCGTGAGCTGACTCAGCGCCTGGGTGGTGAGAGTCAGCGCCTGGCGGGTGAGCTGGGCAAGGCCGAGGAGGAGATGCGCGCTGGCATGGCGGCGCTTTCGGTCAATACACGGGAGCGCCTGGGCAGTGGTCTGTCGAGCCAGCTGAAAAGTGAGCAGGCGCAGTTGCGCCAGGTGCTGGAGGAGAGTCTCAAGCAGTCCGGCAATTCCATGGCGCAGCTCTTGGCTGGTGTGGCACCCAAGGCCATCTGGGATAACGATGCGCCGGCCCTGACCGCGTTCACGCGCATCGCCCAGCGCGATCCCGCCGTGTTGTTCGCTGTCTACTACGACGCGCAAGGCCAACGCCTGACCCGCAATTTCAATCGCAGCAGTGAACAGGTGCGCGAGCTGGTGGCAACCGGGCAGGGCAAGACACCGCTGGAGCGCCTGGTGGATGCCGCGTCGCGGGATCCGCGAGTACACATGGTTGAGGTCGATATCAATCCGATGGGGGCATCTATCGGCAAGATCCAGCTGGGCCTTTCCCTGGATGCGACTGAAAAGGAGCTGACGGCTCTGGATGGTCGTTTTGCTGCCTTGGTCGGGAATGCCGGCGAGCTGGTCGACAGCAGCCTGGCGGGCGCGGCGCAGGAGAGTGCTCAGGCCTTGCAGCAGCGCCTGCAGTTGGCCGAACAGGCGACTCAGGATATGGCGCGCAATGGCGGTGAAACGGTGCGGGCGGCTGCGGAAACCCTGCGCTGGCGCATCGCGGTGGGTCTGTTGGTGGTCGGTCTGCTGATGTTGGTGGTAGTGGCGCTGGTGCTCGGCTGGCGAGTGCTGAGCCGACTGCAGTTGCTGATTGCGGCGTTGCGGGATCTGGCGGCAGGCGAGGGTGATCTGACGCGGCGCGTGCAACTCGACAGTGCCGACGAGGTCGGTGATATGGCGGATGCGGTCAATCGCTTTATCGCCAAGCTGCAACCCATCGTGCGTGAGGCGGGCGAGGTGGCGCAGCGTACCGGCGAGGAAATCCGCAGTCTGACCCTGCGCAGTGCGTCCGCCGAGGCGGCGTCTGTCCGTCAGCGTGACGAAGTGGCGGGCAGCCTGCAGGCGTTGGAGGAAATGGCGGGTGACGCTCAGGCGGAAAGTCGGGCCATGCATGATGCCCAGCAGCGGGTGCTGGCGATCCGCCAGGCGGCCCATGAAAATGCCGCCATTGCCAGGAAAGTCGGCGGCTTGATCGAGGCGCTGGTGGCGCGGGTGGATAGCGGCTCAGCGGTGATCGAGCGTCTGGCCCAGCAGAGCGAGCAGATCGAGGTGGTGCTGACGGTCATACGCTCGATTGCCGAGCAGACCAATCTGCTGGCGCTGAACGCGGCCATCGAGGCGGCGCGTGCTGGCGAGAGTGGTCGCGGCTTTGCCGTGGTGGCGGACGAAGTGCGCGCGCTGGCCAGCAAGACCCAGCAGTCCACCGGTGATATCCAGGCGCACATCACCGCGCTGCAGCAGGGGGCGCGTGAGGCGGTGGCGGTGATTGGTCAGGCGGGTGAGCAGGCGGCTGAAGGGTTGCAGGCGCTGCGCGACAGTGCGCGCCTGCAGCAATCGGTGCAGGCCTCGGTGGATGAGGTGCACGGCGCCATCGATACCGCTACCCGTGCGGCAGCGCATCAGGCTGATGGTGCCAGTGCGGTGCGTGGTCGCGTCGAGGTGATTCATAGCGAGGCGCAGCGGGCGGCGGGAGAGGTCAGTGCGGCGGCGGCCAGTGGCCGGGTGCTGGAAGGCCTGGTCAATCAGCTCAAGGCCAGCTTCGCCCAGTTCAAGGTCTGACAACCGGCTGCGCGTCGGAAAAGCTGTGTTGGAAGAGGCTTCAGAATGCTCATTGACTGCAGTCAACTCCGCTTCTTCAGCCTCTCCCGCCTTGCTTTTCTCTAGCTCGCGCGGTTGTGTGAGGCGTGTCGGTGATTTCCGGAGGCCAGAAAAGACAAAACCGAGCCAGTGGCTCGGTTTTGTTTTGAAGAGTGGTGCCCAGGAGAAGACTCGAACTTCCACGGTGTTGCCACCGCTAGGACCTGAACCTAGTGCGTCTACCAATTCCGCCACCTGGGCACATTGCGATGATTGCTCATCGACTTCTTGCAGCGGCTACCGATTGGTCGGTACGGCTTTGCTGCTCCGTAAAAACGAAACCGAGCCAGCGGCTCGGTTGCTGAATAGTGGTGCCCAGGAGAAGACTCGAACTTCCACGGTGTTGCCACCGCTAGGACCTGAACCTAGTGCGTCTACCAATTCCGCCACCTGGGCACAAGAAACAATGATTGCTCAACGTTTCCGTGGTACAACGTCTCAGCAACGTTGTGGGCGCGAATAATACGGGCGGTGTTTTTTCTTGTAAACCCCTGACAGCAAAAAAATTATTGTCGATTGAAAAGCTGACCCCCGATGCGTTTTCGCGCTTCAATAGGCACATGGCAAACACATCTATATATGCGTAAAGGTAATTTCATTTAATGGCCGATTGGCAATCCCTCGACCCCGAGGCCGCCCGCGAGGCGGAAAAATACGATAACCCCATCCCCAGCCGTGAGCTGATCCTGCAGCACCTGTCCGAGCGCGGTTCGCCCGCTGCCCGTGAGGAGCTGATGGCAGAGCTGGGACTGACCACGGAAGACCAGGAAGAAGCGTTGCGTCGCCGCCTGCGTGCGATGGAGCGCGATGGCCAGCTGATCTATACGCGCCGCGGCACCTATGCCCCGGTCGACAAGCTCGACCTGATTCGTGGTCGCGTCAGCGGTCACCGGGACGGCTTCGGTTTCCTGGTGCCGGACGATGGCAGCGATGACCTGTTCCTCAGTCCGGCACAGATGCGCCTGGTCTTCGACGGCGACCGCGCACTGGCGCGAGTTTCCGGCCTCGATCGGCGTGGCCGCCGTGAAGGCGCCATCGTCGAAGTGATCGAACGCGCCCACGAGACCATCGTTGGCCGTTACTTCGAGGAGGCCGGCATCGGCTACGTCGAGGCCGACAACCCGAAGATCCAGCAGGAAGTGCTGGTTACCCCGGGGCGTCATGGCGAGGCCAAGGTCGGTCAGTTCGTCGCGATCAAGATCACCCACTGGCCGACGGCGCGTTTCCAGCCGCAGGGCGACATCATCGAAGTGGTCGGCAACTACATGGCGCCGGGCATGGAAATCGATGTGGCGCTGCGCAGCTACGACATCCCGCATGTCTGGCCGGAAGCCGTGGTCAAGGAAGCACACAAGCTCAAGCCTGAAGTGGAAGAGGCGGACAAGGAAAAGCGCGTCGACCTGCGTCATCTGCCGTTCGTCACCATCGACGGCGAAGATGCCCGCGACTTCGACGATGCCGTCTACTGCGAAAAGAACAGCAGTGCCTGGAAGCTGTTTTCCGGCGGCTGGAAGCTCTATGTGGCCATCGCCGACGTGTCGCACTACGTCAAGGTCGGCTCGGCGCTGGACGACGAAGCGCAGAAGCGTGGCAACTCGGTGTACTTCCCCGAGCGCGTGATTCCGATGCTGCCGGAAGAGTTGTCCAACGGCCTGTGTTCGCTGAACCCGCATGTCGATCGCCTGGCCATGGTCTGCGAGATGACCATGTCCAAGGCCGGCAAATTGGTCGATTACCAGTTCTACGAAGCGGTGATCCACTCCCATGCGCGCCTGACCTACAACAAGGTCAGCGCCATGCTGGAACAGCCGAAAGGCAGCGAAGGCAAAGCCCTGCGTACGGAATACAAGGAAGTCCTGCCGCACCTCAAGCAGCTTTATTCCCTGTATCAGGTGCTGCTGGCTGCTCGCCATGAGCGCGGCGCCATCGATTTCGAGACTCAGGAAACCCGCATCATCTTCGGTGCCGGGCGCAAGATCGCGGAGATCCGCCCGACCCAGCGCAACGATGCGCACAAGCTGATCGAGGAATGCATGCTGGCGGCCAACGTGGCCACCGCGCAGTTCATGCAGAAGCATGAAATCCCCTCGCTGTACCGTGTGCACGACGGTCCGCCGCCGGAGCGCCTGGAAAAGCTCAAGGCCTTCCTCACCGAGCTGGGTCTGGGGCTACACAAAGGCAAGGATGGTCCGTCGCCGAAGGACTATCAGAAGCTGCTGCAAAGTATCCAGGGTCGTCCGGACTTCCACCTGATCCAGACCGTGATGCTGCGCTCGCTGAGTCAGGCGGTGTACAGCGCCGACAATCATGGCCACTTCGGTCTGAATTACGAGGCCTACACCCACTTCACTTCGCCGATCCGCCGTTACCCGGATCTGCTGGTGCATCGTGCCATTCGCAGTGTCGTGCGCTCCAAGCTGGATACTCCGCACGTGCGCCGTGCCGGCGCCACCAGCATGCCGCGTGCGCGTATCTATCCGTACGACGAGCCGGCCCTGGAGCAGTTCGGTGAACAGTGCTCGATGACCGAGCGGCGCGCCGACGAGGCCACCCGTGACGTGGTCAATTGGCTCAAGTGCGAGTTCATGAAGGATCGCGTCGGCGAGACCTTCGAGGGGTTGATCACCGCGGTGACCGGTTTCGGCCTGTTCGTCGAGCTGAAGGACATCTACGTCGAAGGCCTGGTGCATGTCACCGCGCTGCCGGGCGACTACTACCACTTCGACCCTGTGCATCACCGCCTGGCCGGTGAGCGCAGTGGGCGCAGCTTCCGCCTCGGCGACAGCGTTGAAGTGAAGGTCATGCGCGTCGACCTCGACGAGCGCAAGATCGACTTCGAACTGTCCGAAGGTGCTGCCAATGCGCCAGTCGGGCGCAAGCGCAGCGGTGTGCGTGGTGAGGCTGGTGCCGACAAGGCGTCCGGCTCTCGTCGTGGCAAGGGCGAGTCGGCTGGCGGCGTTGCCGGCAATGCCGATGTGCAGAAGAGTCGCGACCTGAAAAAGGCGCTGCTCTCCGGGGCCAAGGCTGGCGGCAAGCCGGCAGCCGGTCGCGGTGGCGATGGTGCGGCGAAAAAGCCGGCGTCCAACCATCGCAAGGGCGCGCCCAAGGCGGGTGCCGCCCCCGCGCCTGCCGGCAAGCCACGTAAGCGCAAGGCCAAGTCATGAGTCAGCTGGAGAAGGTCTACGGCGTTCACGCCGTAGAGGCGCTGCTGCGTCACCACCCGAAGCGGGTCAAGCAGCTGTGGCTGGCGGAAAGTCGGCATGACCCGCGGGTGCAGACCCTGGTCGAGCTGGCTGGGCAGAACCGTGTGCCGGTCGGGCAGAAGGATCGCCGCGAGCTCGACGAGTGGGCCGAAGGCGTGCATCAGGGTGTGGTGGCAGAAGTCAGCCCCAGCCAGGTGTGGGGTGAGGCCATGCTCGAAGAGCTGCTCGACCGTCGTGAAGGGCCGCCGCTGCTGCTGGTGCTGGACGGCGTGACCGATCCGCACAACCTCGGCGCCTGCCTGCGCACCGCCGATGCGGCAGGTGCACTGGCGGTAATTGTGCCCAAGGACAAATCGGCCACCCTTAATGCCACGGTGCGCAAGGTCGCCTGCGGTGCTGCCGAGGTGATCCCGCTGGTCGCCGTGACCAACCTGGCGCGCACCCTGGAAAAGCTCCAGCAGCGCGGCCTGTGGTTGGTCGGTACGGCCGGCGAGGCCGAGCGGGAGTTGTACCAGCAGGACCTGACCGGGCCGACCGTGCTGATCATGGGTGCGGAAGGCAAGGGCATGCGCCGCCTGACCCGCGATCACTGTGATTACCTGGTCAAGCTGCCGATGTCGGGTAGCGTCAGCAGCCTCAATGTCTCGGTCGCCACCGGCGTCTGCCTGTTCGAGGCGGTGCGTCAGCGCCAGGCCAAGCGCTAGTCCGCAATCTGTTCCATGCTCAGAAAACCGGCGCCGTGAGGCGCCGTTTTTCGTTGGGCATGGAGCGGCTCGGTCGGCTCGGGCTGTTCAAATAATCGCCAGTTTGCCTTGCGCCTGGCAGGGGGCTTCTCTAGAATGTCGCCCCTTGCCGTGACGGCAGGCGTTTGCGCGCCCTCCGCCCGGCAAGACCAACTAGTGATATTCACTCCTTGCCTGACCGCATCCAGTGGCAGGCTTCAACCCGTAAGGAGCATTTATGCGTCATTACGAAATCATCTTTCTGGTTCACCCGGACCAGAGCGAGCAAGTCGGCGGCATGGTTGAGCGTTACACCAAGCTGATCGAAGAAGACGGCGGCAAAGTACATCGTCTGGAAGATTGGGGTCGTCGTCAGCTGGCTTACGCCATCAACAACGTCCACAAGGCTCACTACGTCATGCTGAACGTAGAGTGCAGCGGCAAGGCCCTGGCTGAGCTGGAAGACAACTTCCGTTACAACGATGCCGTGATCCGTAACCTGGTCATCCGTCGCGACGAAGCCGTTACCGGCCAGTCCGAGATGCTCAAGGCTGAAGAAAACCGCAGCGAGCGCCGTGAGCGTCGTGACCGTCCTGATAACGCTGACTCCGCCGATGGCGATGACAGCGATAGCAGCGACAGCGACAACGCTGACGAGTAATCCACGGATCTATTGAGGAGCCAATTACATGGCACGTTTCTTCCGTCGTCGTAAGTTCTGCCGTTTCACCGCTGAAGAGGTGAAAGAGATCGACTTCAAAGATCTCAACACCCTGAAAGCCTACATCTCGGAAACCGGCAAAATCGTTCCTAGCCGTATCACCGGTACCAAGGCTCGTTATCAGCGTCAGCTGGCCACCGCTATCAAGCGCGCCCGCTTCCTGGCCCTGCTGCCCTACACCGACAGCCACGGCCGTTGATATCGGGTTGCATCTGATAGCTGAGAGATAGATCGCATGCGTGCTTTGGCTGAGTTCATTATGCGCGGCCGCATGCAGGCCACCCTGGTGGTGGTCGGTTCGGCAATATTGCCGTTGTTGTTCTGGTTGACTGCCTCTGCGAGCGCCCTGGTGCTGCTGCGAAGGGGCTTTAACGATGCAGTTGGCATCCTGATCTGGGCGTGTTTGCCTGCCTTTGTCTGGTGGTATCTCGGTGATCCGGGGATCGCACTGACGCTGGCTGGCACACTGGTGATGGCGCAGGTTTTGCGCTCCACCTCGTCCTGGACCTGGGTGCTGGCGGTCAGTGTGGTGCTGGGCGTGATGTTCGCTTTGTTGCTGAGCGTCACCTCTCCCGAGCTTGTCGAGTCGCTTGCGGAAGCTTTCCGTGGAGCGTCCAAGCAGTTCTGGAGTGAGGCGAAATTGCCCGCTGAGCAACTGGCTGACATGCAGGCATCGCTGGTTCCGACCCTGACCGGGTTGCTCGCCTCTTCTTTTCAGGCGACGAGCATTCTCTGTCTGGTGTTGGCGCGGTACTGGCAGGCCTCGTTGTACAACCCGGGTGGCTTCGGTAAAGAGTTTCGCGCCGTGCGCCTCCCGCCAGCACTTGCCATTGTGCTGCTGGCTGGAGTGCTGATGCCGCTGCAAGGTACCGATGTACCGATGCTGGCGACCATTTGCGCGGTGCCGTTGCTGGTTGCAGGGCTAGCCCTGGGGCACGGTCTGATCGAAATGAAGGGGCTCTCGAGCTTCTGGAAAATCGGTCTGTATGTGGCGGTGCTGCTGGGCGGTAATTTGATCTGTCTGTTGGCTGTTCTGGATGGCCTGTTTGATTTTCGTGGTCGCCTGGCGCGCAAGAACGGCGCCGGCCCCGCGAACGGTGAAGGTTAAAAGTTAAGAGGTAAGACCCAAATGGAAGTTATCCTGCTGGAAAAAATCGCCAACCTGGGCAACCTGGGCGACAAGGTCAACGTTAAAGCCGGTTACGGCCGTAACTACCTGCTGCCGCAAGGCAAAGCTACTGCTGCCACCGCCGAGAACGTTGCTGCGTTCGAAGCGCGTCGCGCCGAGCTGGAAAAAGCTGCTGCTGACAAGAAAGCTTCTGCCGAAGCTCGCGCTGCCCAACTGGCCGAACTGGAAGTGACCATCACTGCCAGCGCTGGCGACGAAGGCAAGCTGTTCGGCTCGATCGGTACCCACGACATCGCTGATGCCCTGACCGCCTCCGGCGTTGAAGTGGCTAAGTCTGAAGTGCGTCTGCCGAACGGCACCATTCGCCACATCGGCGAATTCGACGTAGCTGTGCACCTGCACACCGACGTTGAAGCAACCGTTAAGGTTGTGGTCGTAGCTGCCTAAGTCAGCCGGCTTGCGGGCTTGCGCTCCGGCGCAGGCCTGCTGACAATCGGGCGCGACATTGCATTAGCAGTGTCGTGCCCGTTGTTTTTTCAGCAGAGCCTTTTGCAAAACATGCGTTTGTAAAAGCCTCCACGCTTTGGAAGTACAGGTGCCATGAACGACATCAGCGTCCCTCAACAGTACGATCTGGAAACCGCCGCACTCAAGGTGCCGCCGCATTCCATCGAGGCCGAGCAGGCCGTGCTGGGCGGCCTGATGCTGGACAACAACGCCTGGGAGCGAGTGCTCGACCAGGTCTCCGATGGCGACTTCTACCGGCATGACCATCGCCTGATCTTCCGTGCCATCTTCAAGCTGGCCGAGCGCAACTCACCGTTCGACGTGGTGACCCTGTCCGAGCAACTGGACAAGGAAGGCCAGTTGTCACAGGTCGGCGGCCTGGCCTATCTCGGTGAGCTGGCGAAGAACACGCCGTCGGTGGCCAACATCAAGGCCTATGCGCAGATCATTCGCGAACGTGCGACCCTGCGCCAACTGATCGGCATCAGCTCGGAGATCGCCGACAGTGCCTATGCGCCGCAAGGCCGTACCGGCGAGGAAATCCTCGACGAGGCCGAACGCCTGATCTTCCAGATTGCCGAGGCGCGGCCGAAGACCGGCGGCCCGGTGGGCATCAACGAAATCCTGGTCAAGGCCATCGACCGTATCGACTCGCTGTTCAATGCCGGCGACGCGATCACCGGCCTGTCCACCGGCTTCAACGACCTGGACAACTTGACCAGCGGCCTGCAGCCGGCCGACATGGTCATCGTCGCCGGCCGTCCGTCCATGGGTAAGACCACCTTCGCCATGAACCTGGTGGAGAACGCCCTGATGCGCAGCGACAAGGCGATCCTGGTCTACTCCCTGGAAATGCCCTCTGAATCCATCGTCATTCGTATGCTCGCCTCGCTGGGGCGCATCGACCAGACCAAGGTGCGCGCCGGCCGCCTGGACGACGACGATTGGCCGCGCCTGACCTCGGCGGTCAACCTGCTCAACGACCGCAAGCTGTTCATCGACGATACCGCCGGCATCAGCCCCTCGGAAATGCGCGCGCGTACCCGCCGCCTGGCCCGCGAGCACGGCGAGATCGGCCTGATCATGGTCGACTACCTGCAGCTGATGCAGATCCCCGGTTCCAGCGGCGACAACCGGGTCAACGAGATCTCCGAGATCTCGCGCTCGCTCAAGGGCCTGGCCAAGGAATTCAACTGCCCGGTGATTGCCCTGTCGCAGCTCAACCGGGGCCTCGAACAGCGGCCGAACAAGCGCCCGATCAACTCCGACTTGCGCGAATCCGGAGCGATCGAGCAGGACGCCGACATCATCATGTTCGTCTACCGCGACGAGGTCTATCACCCGGAGACCGAGTACAAGGGCGTGGCCGAGATCATCATCGGCAAGCAGCGTAACGGCCCCCTGGGTACGGCGCGGCTGGCCTTCCTCGGCAAGTACTCGCGCTTCGAGAATCTGGCACCGGGTAGCTACCAGTTCGACGACGAGTAATCTGCCTTTTCTAGGTCGCGACCTTCAGGCGTTTAGCTCTTGTACAGCGGTGCATTAGCCTGCTCGCCTAGATAAGGTTTGAGGTAGTCCTCCAGGCGTTGGCCTTCAACCTGTGCAAAGGTTTCCGCGCGGTCCTGCAGCTGCTCCACTCGGTCGATGCGGAAGTTGCGAAAGTCGTTGCGTAGCTCACACCAGCTGCACAAGGTCCAGGTTTGCCCCCAGAAGAACAGCCCTAGCGGCCAGATGCAGCGTTGACTGGTTTCTCCGCGTTCATCGCGGTAATTGATCAGCAGTTTGTGACGCTGGCGAATGGCCTGGCGCAGTTGGCCGAGCCAGTGCACCGGATACGGATTGGTTTCGGGGGCAAACAGCTGGTTGCGATTGAGCTCATCGCGCAGCTCGTTGGGTAGCACGCTGTGGATCTTCGCCAGTGCCGACTCGGCAGCCCGCTGCAGTTGTGGATCCGCCCAGGCTTTGACCATGCGTGCGCCCACGAGCAACGCTTCTATCTCCTCGCGCTCGAACATCAAGGGTGGCAAATCCATCGGTTGGCGCAGCACGTAGCCGACACCGGCTTCACCTTCCAGCGGGACTCCGGAAAGGGAGAGATCCTGGATGTCGCGATAAATCGTGCGCACCGATACTTGCAGGCGCTCGGCCAGCCACTGGGCGGTGGTCAGGCGGCGGCTGCGCAGAAACTGCACGATCTGAAATAGACGGTCGGCGCGCCTCATGTTGCCTCAGGTGCTCTCGCTCTGGATTGCCGGGCGTGCTGACGCCCGCCCGGACTGGCGGGTTTAGGACATGCTGTGCAGGCCCACTTCATTACCTTCGCTGTCTTTTATCACAGCGATAAAGCCATGCGGCGCGATGGACATCTTGCTATGGATGATCACGCCCCCGGCCGAGGGCACCCGATTCACCACGGCATCCAGTTGACCCTCGACGTTCAGGTAGATGCGGGTTCCGCCAATGCCACTTTGTTGCTCGGCTGACTCGCTCAGGCAGCCACCGACACCGCTTTCCTGTGCATGGGGGAACAGAGCCATGCGGCCGCCCATGCCCTCCATTACCTCCAGCGGCGTTGCCAGGGCGCGTTCATAGAAGCCACGGGCGCGCTCGAAGTTACTGACAAATAGTTCGAACCAGTTGATCGCATTCATTTTCTCTCTCCTTGAAGGTCGGGGTGCGACAGGCAACGGCAGTATCTGACGGCGCGTTTCAGCCTGTGGAACCCACTCTAGGGGAGTGCTACTGACAGCTTATTGTCAGTAGCTTTTGCCTCGCTGCGATTAAATCTGAGTCGCCAACCGCAGTGTCGCAGGTGTGTGGGTTTGGCTGGACTGGCTGGCGCTTACAGCCCGGGAGCTGCGGGTTAAGATGTTCGGCTTTAGCCTGCTGTGGAGCCCCGTCATGCGTCCTCTAGTTGCCACCATCGATCTGGCCGCCATCCGTCATAACTATGCCCTGGCCAAGCGCTGTGCACCGGGGCGTGAGGCGTTTGCCGTGGTCAAGGCGAATGCCTATGGGCATGGCGTGCGCGAGGTGGTCACGGCCCTGCATGACGTGGCCGACGGCTTTGCCGTCGCCAGCCTGGAAGAGGCTGCCGAGGTGCGTGCCATGCATGGCGAGGCGCGCATCCTGTTGCTGGAGGGCTGCTTTGCCGCCGAGGAGCTGCCGATTGCCGCACAGCTGCGCCTGGATCTGGTGGTGCAGGGTGAAGAACAAATCGCCGCGCTATTGGCCGCCCAGTTGCCGCGGCCGTTGAATGTCTGGCTCAAGCTGGATAGCGGCATGCATCGCCTGGGGCTGACGCCGGCGGCCGTGCGTGCTGCCCATGCACGCCTGCGCGGCGCGGCGCAGGTGGCCGAGCTGAACCTGCTCAGCCACTTCGCCTGTGCCGATGAGCGTGGCCATCCGCTGATCGAGCAGCAGGTCGAGACCTTCCTCGAGCTGCTCGATCTCGACTTCGACCAGCGCAGCCTGGCCAACTCGGCGGCCCTGCTGACCATTCCAGCAGCGCACATGGACTGGCTGCGCCCCGGCATCATGCTCTATGGCGCCACCCCGTTTGCCGATCTGAGCGCCGCCGAGCTGGGGCTCAAACCGGTGATGACGCTGAGTGCGCAACTGATCGGCGTGCGCGAGGTGGCGGTCGGCGAAAGCGTCGGCTATGGCGCCAGCTGGGTTGCCGAACGGCCGTCGCGGATTGGTACGGTCAGCTGCGGCTATGCCGATGGCTATCCGCGCCATGCACCGAGCGGCACGCCGCTACTGGTGGGCGGCCAGCGCGCGGCGCTGGTCGGGCGGGTGTCGATGGATATGCTGGCGGTCGACCTGACCGATCTGCCTGAGGCGCAGGTCGGTGACGCAGTGGAGTTGTGGGGCGCGCAGTTGCCGGTCGACGAAGTGGCCCAGGCCGCCGGCACCATTGGTTACGAGCTGCTGACCAAGGTCACCGCGCGGGTGCCACGCCGTTATCTGGGCTGATCAGCCTCAGAGCAGCCCGCTGGGCACCTTGAGTACGTCCAGCTGCAGGCACTCCTGCTGGCTCAGGTTGCCGTCACCGCCCTGCATGACGAAGCCCGAGCGGCCCTGCTGCTTGGCCTTGTACAGGGCTTCGTCGGCGGACTTGTACAACCCGGCGAACTGCTCGGCGTGCTGCGGATAGAGCGCCGCGCCGATGCTGATGGTCACGGCCAGGCGATTGGCCCCATAAAGCACCGGCCTGGCCAATTCATCGAGCAGGCGTGCGGCGATTTCCTGGGTGTGGGCTTCGGCATCGGCCCCGCAGATCAGTACGGCGAACTCATCGCCACCCAGGCGCGCGACCATGTCATTGGTGCGCACATGCTCGCGCAGGCGCTGGCCGATGCTGCGCAGCATCAGGTCGCCGGCGTCGTGGCCGTAGCTGTCATTGATCGGCTTGAAGTGATCGAGGTCGACCAGCATCAGGGCGACCGACTCGCCGCGGCGCTGGGCGTCGGCCAGGGCGGTATCGACTTTTTCGATCAGGTAGCGCCGATTGGGCAGCTCGGTCAGCGGGTCGTGGAAAGCCGCATGCTGGAGCGCATGTTCACGCTCGCAGAGCTGCTGGTTGGCTTGCGCCAGTTCGGCCGTGCGCAGCTCGACAGCGCTTTTCAGCTCTTCGCTACTGGCCTGGATATGTGCCAGGCGCGCGGTCTTTTCACGATCGGCCTGCTCCAGGGCGCGGGCGCGCTCCTGCTTGAGGGTCTGGATGCGGTAGGCCAGGGCGAAGGAGAACAGGATCGATTCGGCGGCTACCGACAACGGGAAGACGTAGGCATTCCACGCGGCTGGCTGCACCAGGCCGGTGGCGCGCATCAGCGCCAGGCTGATGCTGCCGAGGATCAGGCCGTAGCCGCAGAGGTAGAGCAGGGCGGGGAAGTAGCCCTGGCGCCAGCGAATCACTGCCGAACCAAGGGCTGCCGGAATGCTGGTCAGGGACAGCAGGGCGATTAGCCAGGCGGCGCTATGGCGTTGCCCCAGGCCTTCAAGGGTAATCGCCAGGACATAGCAGATGCAGGCAAAGCTCAGCAGGTAATGGGCCCAGCGCACATGGCTGCGGGTCTGCAGCAGGGTCTGGGTAAAGCGACAGGCGCAGAAGCCCCAGATCGAGGGCAGGGTGATGCGGTCCAGCCAGAAAGGCACCGGATGGTTCGGCCAGAGGTACTGGAAGCCGTGGCCGCTCATGCTGAGGATCATCAGCAGGGCGCCGGCGGTGGTCAGCACATACCAGAAGTAGGCCGAGTCGCGCAGGCTGAAGAAGATGAACAGGTTGTACAGCAGCAGGGCGGCGATGATGCCGTAGACCACGCCGAGGGCCAGGTTTTCTTCGGTCGCCAGCTGGGTCAGGTCATCCAGTTGCCAGGCGCGCAGGGGAAATGAGTTGCCGGCCGGGTCGTAGCTGCGCAGATAGAGCGTCAGTGGCTCCTGGCCCAGCTCCGGTAGCTTGAACAGCATGTGCCGGTAGTCGTGGTCGCGTCCGCGCTGATAGTTGACGCGCTGGCCGGACTCACGCACCTGCCAGGCGCCCGTGCCGTTCGGCAGGTAGAGGCGCAGATCGAGCTGGGTGACCGAGCCGACCTCCAGCCACCACTGGCGTGGCGCATCGCTAGCAGCCTGCAGGCTGACCTTGATCCACCAGGGGTGGCGGCTCTGGCCGACGCTGGCCTTGCCCGCCGCAGGCACGAAGCGCTGTTGCACGGCCGGGTCGGCCATGTCGGCAATGCGCAGCTGGCCGCCGGCATCCTCCAGCAGCTCGATCTGCCCGTTCAGTTGCTGTCCGCTGCTGCTGGCCTGCAGCAGAATCGGTGCCGCCATCAGCTGGCCGCCAAGGCTCGCCAGGCAGGCCCACAGGAATACTTGCAAGACTGTGCGCCGCACCGTTTACGCTCCTTGAGCCCGGGCGCTCAGGCCGGGCTGTGAAAGTCTTTGCCCGAGTATAGGCGTAAGCTGTTGGTGATCACAAAACCGACCAGTCAAACGCTTGTTGCAGATTGCCGTTAACCTGAGTCCGGGGCTCGGTCTCTGTACGTTTTTTGTGCTATATTCCGCGCCCCTGAAAATCCCTGCTGGTCATCCCGATGCAAGCTGCCAAGCCGCTGTTCGACTATCCCAAGTACTGGGCCGAGTGTTTCGGTCCTGCACCTTTCCTGCCCATGAGCCGGGAAGAGATGGATCAGCTCGGCTGGGACAGTTGCGACATCATCATCGTCACCGGTGACGCTTATGTGGATCATCCGTCGTTCGGCATGGCCATCATCGGCCGTCTGCTCGAAGCCCAGGGTTTTCGCGTGGGCATCATCGCCCAGCCGAACTGGCAGTCGAAAGACGATTTCATGAAGCTTGGCGAGCCCAACCTGTTCTTCGGCGTTGCGGCCGGCAACATGGACTCGATGATCAACCGCTACACCGCCGACAAGAAGATCCGCTCCGACGACGCCTACACCCCCGGCGGCCTGGCCGGCTCGCGTCCGGATCGCGCCAGCCTGGTGTACAGCCAGCGCTGCAAGGAAGCCTACAAGCACGTACCGATCGTGCTCGGCGGCATCGAGGCTTCGCTGCGCCGCATCGCCCACTACGATTACTGGCAGGACAAGGTGCGCAACTCGATTCTGATCGATGCCTGCGCCGATATCCTGCTGTACGGCAACGCCGAGCGGGCCATCGTCGAAGTGGCTCAGCGCCTGTCATTCGGCCAGAAGATCGAAGAGATCACCGATGTGCGCGGCACCGCATTCATTCGCCGCGATACGCCGCAGGGCTGGTACGAGGTGGACTCCACCCGTATCGACCGCCCGGGCAAGGTCGACAAGATCATCAACCCCTACGTCAACACCCAGGACACCCAGGCCTGCGCCATCGAGCAGGAAAAGGGCCCGGTCGAAGACCCGAACGAGGCCAAGGTCGTCGACCTGCTGCCCAGCCCGCGGATGACCCGGGCCAAGACCGTGATCCGCCTGCCGTCGATGGAAAAGGTGCGCAACGACCCGGTCCTCTACGCCCACGCCAACCGCGTGCTGCACCTGGAAACCAACCCGGGCAACGCCCGCGCGCTGGTGCAGAAGCATGGCGAGGTGGACGTGTGGTTCAACCCGCCACCCATCCCGATGACCACCGAAGAGATGGACTACGTGTTCGGCATGCCCTATCAGCGCATTCCGCACCCGGCGTATGGCAAGGAAAAGATCCCGGCCTACGAGATGATCCGTTTCTCGGTCAACATCATGCGTGGCTGCTTCGGCGGCTGCACCTTCTGTTCGATCACCGAGCACGAAGGCCGCATCATCCAGAACCGCTCGGAAGAGTCGATCATCCGCGAGATCGAAGAAATCCGCGACAAGGTACCGGGCTTCACCGGGGTGATTTCCGACCTCGGCGGGCCAACCGCCAACATGTACCGCATCGCCTGCAAGAGCCCGGAAATCGAGTCCGCGTGCCGCAAGCCGTCCTGCGTGTTCCCTGGCATCTGCCCGAACCTGAACACCGATCACTCCAGCCTGATCCAGCTGTATCGCAGTGCTCGTGCGCTGCCGGGGGTGAAGAAGATCCTCATCGCCTCGGGCCTGCGCTACGACCTCGCCGTCGAGTCGCCGGAGTATGTGAAGGAGCTGGTCACCCACCACGTCGGTGGCTACCTGAAGATCGCCCCGGAACACACCGAGGAAGGCCCGCTGAATCAGATGATGAAGCCGGGCATTGGCAGCTATGACAAGTTCAAGCGCATGTTCGAGAAGTACTCGAAAGAGGCGGGCAAAGAGCAGTACCTGATCCCGTACTTCATCGCCGCGCACCCGGGCACCACCGACGAAGACATGATGAACCTGGCCCTGTGGCTCAAGGGCAACGGCTTCCGCGCCGACCAGGTGCAGGCCTTCTACCCCTCGCCAATGGCCACCGCCACGGCCATGTACCACTCGGGCAAGAACCCGCTGCGCAAGGTCAGCTACAAGAGCGACGGCGTGACCATCGTCAAGAGTGAGGAGCAGCGCCGCCTGCACAAGGCCTTCCTGCGCTATCACGATCCGAAGGGCTGGCCGATGCTGCGCGAGGCGCTGACCCGCATGGGCCGCGCCGACCTGATCGGGCCGGGCAAGAATCAGCTGATTCCGCTGCACCAGCCGGCGACCGACAGCTACCAGAGCGCACGGCGCAAGAACTCGACGCCGGCCGGTAGCCACAAGGTGGCCAAGGACACCAGCAAGAGCAAGCCGCTGCTGACCCAGCACACCGGCTTGCCGCCGCGCGACACCGGTGCTGCGGGTGGTAACCCGTGGGACAAGCGCGAAGAGGCCAAGGCCGCCGCGCAGGCACGCAACAAGGCCGCGGCCAAGGAGCGTGCGGACGTGAAGAAGGGCGGCAAGAAACCCGTTAAGCGCCCAGCCGTACCGCGCTAACGAGGCGTAGCCCGGATGCAATCCGGAATCGGAGCGGCCTGCTTCCCGGATTGCATCCGGGCTACTGGGGCAGGCTTTTCTCCCCTCTCCCACTTGTGGGAGAGGGGCCGGGGGAGAGGGGCGGGGCTCACCCTCTCCCCAGCCCTCTCCCGTAAACGGGAGAGGGGGGCGGTTCGTGCGCTGCGAAGCCTCTATAGTCGCCGACGCTCATCTTCGTCTCGGCGCGTAGCCCGGATGCAATCCGGGATCGGAGTGGGCTGCTTCCCGGATTGCATCCGGGCTACGGGGGCAGGTCCCCTCTCCCTCGACCCTGGCGCCTTTTCCGTGCAGCGCAGCGCCCGTCGTGCACTCGCCGCCCCGTTCTGGTGCTGCCGCCTGCCGGCAGCCCCCGGAAACCGCACTCAAGCCGCTGGCATAACTCTTGCGCAGCCCAGGTATCGCCCAGGCTCGCAGGAGGCCCGCCGTGTCGATTCATGTCGCACTGCACCATGTCACTCATTACCGCTACGACCGCCTGGTCAACCTCGGCCCGCAGATCGTCCGTCTGCGCCCGGCGCCGCACAGTCGCACGCGCATCCTCTCCTATGCCCTGAAAGTCGAACCGGGCGAGCACTTCATCAATTGGCAGCAGGACCCCCAGGGCAACTACCTGGCGCGTCTGGTGTTTCCGGAAAAGACCGACGAACTGAAGATCGCCGTCGACCTGGTCGCCGAGATGGCGGTGTTCAATCCCTTCGACTTCTTCCTCGAGCCCTACGCCGAGCAGATTCCCTTTAGCTACACCGCCGGAGAGCGTCGCGAGCTGGCGCCCTATCTGGTCAAGCTGCCGGCGGGCGCGCTGTTCGCCGACTACCTGGCCGGCGTCGAGCGCAAGCCGACCGCCAGCGTCGACTTTCTGGTGGCGCTGAACCAGAAGCTGTCGGCCGACATCGGCTACCTGATCCGCTTGGAACCGGGCGTGCAGACCCCCGAGGAAACCCTGGAGAAGGCCTCCGGCTCCTGCCGCGATTCGGCCTGGCTGCTGGTGCAGTTGTTCCGTCACCTGGGCCTGGCCGCGCGCTTCGTCTCCGGTTACCTGATCCAGCTCACCGCCGATGTGAAGGCCCTCGACGGCCCCAGCGGCACCGAAGTGGATTTCACCGATCTGCACGCCTGGTGCGAGGTGTACCTGCCCGGCGCCGGCTGGATCGGCCTCGACCCGACCAGTGGATTGTTCGCCGGCGAAGGCCACATTCCCCTGGCCTGCAGCCCCGAGCCGTCCTCGGCGGCGCCGATCACCGGGGCGGTGGACGACTGTGAGTGCGAGTTCGAGCACGAGATGCGCATCGAGCGGGTCTGGGAGGCGCCACGGGTAACCAAGCCCTACAGCGAGGAGCAGTGGCAGGCGATCGTCGACCTCGGCCAGCAGATCGATGCCGACCTTGAGCGCAATGACGTGCGCCTGACCATGGGCGGCGAGCCGACCTTCGTCGCCCTCGATTGCCCCGATGATGAAGAGTGGAACACCGCCGCCATGGGGCCGAACAAGCGGCGCCTGGCGGGCGAGCTGTTCCATCGTCTGCGTGAACATTACGCACCGCAGGCGCTGATGCACTTCGGCCAGGGCAAGTGGTACCCCGGCGAGCAGTTGCCGCGCTGGTCGCTGAACTGCTTCTGGCGCAAGGACGGCGAACCGATCTGGCAGGATGCGGCGCTGTACGCCGACGAAAGCCGTTACTACGGTGCGGACGCGCGCCTGGCCGGGCGCTTCCTGAATACTCTCGCCGGCCATCTGGGGTTGTGCGCCGAGCACGTCTTCCCGGCCTACGAGGACTGGCTCTATTACCTGTGGCGGGAGCGCCGGCTGCCGGCCAACGTCACCCCGGACGACCCGCGCCTGGCCGACCCGCTGGAGCGTGAGCGTCTGCGCAAGGTGTTCAACCGCGGCGTGGGCGAGGTGGTCGGGCATATCCTGCCGCTGGCACGCAGCGAGGACGGCGCGCACTGGCACAGCGGTCCCTGGTTCCTGCGCGATGAATACTGCCGGCTGATTCCCGGCGACTCGCCGCTGGGTTACCGCCTGCCGCTGGACTCGCAACCCTGGGTCAGCGAGTTCGACTACCCCTACGTGCAGCCGCAGGACCCCAACCAGACGTTCGCCCCGCTGCCCAAGCGCCAGCAGATCCAGCAGACCCTGCATCAGCCGCTGTACCCCAATAGCCGGCAGAAAATCCAGGAGCAGCGGGCGCCCGAGCCGTTCGAGTCGGCGCGTGAAGTGGTGCGTACCGCCCTCTGCGCCGAACCGCGCGATGGCCGGCTGTACCTGTTCATGCCGCCGCTGGCTGAGCTGGAGCATTACCTGGAGCTGGTCGCCGCCATCGAGGCCACGGCCGCCGAGCTGCGTTGCCCGGTGGTGATGGAGGGCTACGAGCCGCCCAGCGATCCGCGCCTGAGCTATTTCCGCGTCACCCCGGACCCCGGTGTGATCGAGGTCAACATCCATCCGGCGGCCAGTTGGGATGAGCTGGTCGAGCGCACCGAGTTTCTCTACGAGGCGGCGCGGCAGACCCGCCTGACCAGTGAGAAGTTCATGGTCGACGGCCGCCACACCGGCACCGGCGGCGGCAACCACTTTGTCCTCGGTGGCGCCACGCCGGGCGACTCGCCGTTCCTGCGTCGCCCGGACCTGCTGCGCAGCCTGATCAGCTACTGGCACAACCACCCGTCGCTGTCCTACCTGTTCAGCGGCCTGTTTGTCGGCCCGACCTCGCAGGCGCCGCGCGTCGACGAGGCGCGCAACGATGCCCTCTACGAGCTGGAGATTGCCTTTGCGCAGATGCCCGAGCCGGGTCAGGACTGCCCGCCCTGGCTGGTCGATCGCCTGCTGCGCAATCTGCTGGTGGATGTCACCGGCAACACCCACCGCGCCGAGTTCTGCATCGACAAGCTGTACTCGCCGGATACCGCCAGCGGCCGCCTCGGCCTGCTCGAACTGCGCGCCTTCGAGATGCCGCCCCATGCACGCATGAGCCTGGCTCAGCAGGTGCTGCTGCGCGGCCTGGTCGCGCGTTTCTGGGACGAGCCTTACCGCCCGGCCAAGCTGGCGCGCTGGGGTACCGAGCTGCACGACCGCTTCCTCCTGCCGCACTTCGTCGAGCAGGACTTCCACGACGTGCTGCACGAGCTGAATGCCTTTGGCTATCCCGCGCGCGCCGAATGGTTCGCCCCGCACTTCGAGTTCCGTTTCCCCAAGGTCGGCGACTACCAGGTCAAGGGCATCGACCTGGAACTGCGTCAGGCCCTGGAGCCCTGGCATGTGCTGGGCGAGGAGGGTGCGCCGGGCGGCACCGTGCGTTACGTGGATTCCTCGCTGGAGCGCCTGCAGGTGCGCCTAGACGGCCTGGCGCCGGATCGCTACGTGCTGACCTGCAACGGCGTGCCGGTGCCGCTGCGCGCCACCGGCAAGGTTGGCGAGTTCGTCGGCGGTGTGCGCTACCGTGCCTGGCAGCCACCGAACTGCCTGCAGCCGACCATTGGCGTGCATGCGCCGCTGGTGTTCGACCTGGTCGATACCTGGATGCAGCGCTCGCTGGGCGGTTGCCAGTACCATGTCGCCCATCCGGGCGGGCGCAACTATGCCAGCTTACCGGTCAACGCCTACGAGGCCGAGAGTCGGCGCCTGGCGCGCTTCTTCCGCCACGGCCACACTCCGGGTGAGCTGACGACTGCGCTGCCGATCAACAATAATGAACTGCCGATGACCCTGGACTTGCGCCGCGTTTAACCCCCTCGCCCGCAAGCGTGAGACGACTGCATGGATGCAGGAGCTAGAGCGACGCAGGAAGCCAAAGCCGAGGGTTGGAGAGCGGTGCCGACTGTTGCCCTCTCCCCCGGCCCCTCTCCCATGAATGGGAGAGGGGAGTCCCGTGCCTGATAGAGCCTGCCATGCCTGACCTGCTTGCCGACTACCCGCTCAACGATGCGGCCTACCATGAACTGCTCGACGCCAAGGGCGGCCTCCGCCCGCACTGGCGGCGGCTGTTCGAGCAGCTGCAGCGCAGCAGCCCGGCGCAGCTGCAGCAGCGCCAGGCCCTGCTGACCCGGCAGATCCAGGAAAACGGCGTGACCTACAACGTCTATGCCGACCCGGATGGCGCCGACCGCCCCTGGGAGCTGGACCTGCTGCCCAATGTGATCCCCGCCGAGGAATGGCAGACCATCGCCGCCGGCGTGGCTCAGCGTGCGACTCTGCTGAATGCCGTGCTGGCCGATCTGTATGGCCCGCAGCAACTGCTCAGCGACGGCCTGCTGCCGGCTGAGCTGGTGTTCGGCCACGACAACTTCCTCTGGCCGTGCCAGGGTATCCAGCCGCCTGGCGGCACCTTTCTGCATCTTTATGCGGTGGACCTGGCGCGGGCGCCGGATGGCCGCTGGTGGGTCACCGCCGACCGTACCCAGGCGCCTTCCGGTGCCGGCTATGCCCTGGAGAACCGGCAGATCATCTCGCGCGCCTTTCCCGAGCTGTACCGCGACCTGCGCGTGCAGTACCTGGCCGGCTTCTTCCGCACCCTGCAGGACACCCTGGCGCGCCAGGCGCCGGTGGACGGTGGTGAAACGCCGCTGGTGGTGCTGCTGACCCCGGGGCGCTTCAACGAAAGCTATTTCGAGCACCTCTATCTGGCCCGTCAGCTCGGCTATCCGCTGGTCGAAGGCAGCGACCTGACCGTGCGCGATGCCTGTGTCTACCTCAAGACCCTGGCCGGCCTGCGCCGCGTGCATGCCGTGCTGCGCCGCCTGGACGACGACTTCTGCGACCCGCTGGAGCTGCGCACCGACTCCGCCCTCGGCGTGCCCGGCCTGCTCGAGGCGGTGCGCCAGGGCAATGTGCTGGTGGCCAATGCCCTCGGCAGCGGCGTGCTGGAGTCGCCCGGTTTGCCCGGCTTCCTGCCGGCGATCAGCGCGAAGCTGCTCGGCGAGGAACTGCTGCTGCCGTCCATCGCCAGTTGGTGGTGCGGCGAACCGCCGGTGCTGGACGAGGCCCTGGAAAAGCTCGACGAATTGCTGGTGCGCCCCAGCTTCCCCTCGCAGAGTTTCGCCCCGCTGTTCGGTCGCGATCTGGATAGCGAGCAGCGCGCCGCCCTGGCCGAACGTCTCAAGGCGCGGCCCTATGCCTACGTGGCCCAGGCCCTGGCGCAGCTGTCGCAGGCGCCGGTCTGGCAAGGTGAGGAGGGCACGCTGGCGCCGCGAGCGATCGGCATGCGCGTATTCGCCGTGGCCAGCGCCGACGGCTATCGGGTGCTGCCCGGCGGCCTGACTCGGGTGGCGGCCGAGGCCGACGCCGAAGTGGTGTCGATGCAGCGTGGCGGGGCGAGCAAGGACACCTGGGTGCTCGGCGAACGCCACGCCGGTGGCGAGCCCTGGCAGTGGCTACGGCCGCTCGGCGTGGCCGACCTGGTGCGCAGCGACCCCTACCTGCCCTCAAGGGTGGTGGAAAACCTGTTCTGGTTCGGCCGCTACAGCTCGCGCTGCGAAGATGGCGCGCGCCTGCTGCGGATCATGCTGGCGCGCTACGTCGACGATGACGACGACCCGCAGGCCCTGCAGACCGCCCTGGCCCTGGGTGAAAGCCTGGGTCTGCTGCCCGGTGCTGCAGAGGGCTCGCTGGAGGAGCGTCTGCTGCAAGCCGTGCTCGGCGCCGACTGGCCGGCCAGCCTGCGCGCCAACCTGCAGCGCCTGCAGTGGGCGGCGGGCAGCGTGCGCGGCAAGCTGTCACGGGAGAACTGGCAGGCGCTGATCGAGCTGCAGCGCGAGGCCCAGGCCCTGGAAGCGCAGCAGGCCGATTTCGGCGAGCTGCTGGAATTCCTCAATCGCCTGCTGATGTCGCTGGCAGCGCTGTCCGGCTTCGCCCTCGACGACATGACCCGCGACGACGGCTGGCGCTTCCTCATGCTCGGTCGCTGCATCGAGCGCCTGCAGTTCCTCGCCGAGAGCATCGCCGAGTTCCTCCGCAGCCTGGCCGTGCATGACCAGTCCGCGCTGGAGTGGCTGCTGGAGCTGGGCAACAGCAGCATCACCTACCGCACCCGCTACCTGGCCTCGGCGCAGCTGATCCCGGTGCTCGACCTGCTCCTGCTCGACGAGCAGAATCCGCATGCCGTGTTGTTCCAGCTGCGCACCCTGCTGCGCTCGCTGGAGCGCCTGCAGCACAGTTTCGGCTTCAGTGCCGACAGTCGCCTGGTCGAGCTGGAGCAGAAGCTGGCCGGCTTCAACCTGGCCAGCCTGGAGAATCCGCTGTTCGGCCAGTCCGGGGTGCGTGCCGTGCTCGGCGGTCTGGCCGATCTGCTGCTGCAGATAGTCGGTGCGGCCGGACAGGTTTCCGATCAGCTCGGCCTGCGCTTCTTCGTGCATGTCGATGCCAGCCGCGGGACCCAGTCGTCATGAGCCCGAGCAGCGCCCACTACCAGATTCTCCACGACACCCATTACCGCTATTCGGCGCCGGTGTCCCTGGCCCAGCAACTGGCGCACCTGTGGCCGCGCGACTGCCCCTGGCAACGTTGCCTGGAGCGCCACCTGACCATTACTCCGTACCCGACGCGGCGTCTGGATGGCCTCGATGTGTTCGGCAACCCGCTGACCCGTCTGGCCTTCGAGCACCCGCACGCCGAGCTGCGGGTGATCGCCTGCCTGCGCGTCGAGGTGCAGGCCCGCGCAGCGCTGGATCTGGAGGACTCGCCGGCCTGGGAAGCGGCCTGCGCGGCGCTCGGCTACTCCGGCCAGGCCTTGCCTGGTGAGCGGCTGGAGGCCATGCGCTACCGCTTCCAGTCACCCTATGTGCACCTCAAACAGGCCTTCGTCGCCTTCGCCGCCGACTGCTTCCCGCCGGGGCGGCCACTGCTGCTGGCGGTGCGCGCGCTGATGCAGAAGATCTTCGACGAATTCACCTTCGACGGCGAAGCTACCCAGGTGGCGACACCGTTGCTGCAGGTGCTGGAAGAGCGCCGCGGCGTGTGCCAGGACTTCGCCCACCTGATGCTGGCCTGCCTGCGCTCGCACGGTCTGGCCGCGCGCTATGTCAGTGGCTACCTGCTGACCCAGCCGCCGCCCGGTCAGCCGCGGCTGATCGGCGCCGACGCCTCGCACGCCTGGGTTTCGGTGTACTGCCCGCGCCACGGCTGGGTGGACTTCGATCCGACCAACAACCTGCTGCCGGCGCTGGAACACATCACCCTCGGCTGGGGCCGCGATTTCGCCGATGTTTCACCGCTGCGCGGAGTGATTCTCGGCGGCGGCAGCCACGACCCGGAGGTGCAGGTGACAGTAACGCCGCTGCACGAGTTGCACGGCGCCACGGCCTAAGTCGCGGCTTGCGGCTTTTCTGGCCGCCGCTGATGGCTCCTGCGTAGGGCGCACCCTGCGCGGCGCTGAGGGCGCTCGATCCATCCCTTGACTGAATCCCTGCACTGCCTGCGGTGCGCCTGCCGACGCCGGTCGGGGCTACTTGCCCAATACCCGTCGCGGGGCTATGCCATACAGGTGGGCGCAACCCATTGGCCGGTGAATTCCCCGGAGCAGTGCGCTACCAGTTGCAGGTGGGTGCAACCGGCTCGTGGCACGGTTCGCCTGTCATATGGCAGGTGCGGGGTGCTGGGTTGCACTCCTGCAGGTCTTTATTCCAGAGGGCTCTGGTTGTTTGGTGGGCGTTGTGACCAATTAGTCTAAAGTGCGGTTGCACAAGGTTGCACCTTTGTTTGTTTGGGGGTTACTCTTTCGCCACGCGCCAGCAGCGCACTACCCCAGATAGGAAAACCAATGGCCACCACTACCCTTGGCGTAAAACTCGACGACGCCACCCGCGAGCGTCTCAAGCAAGCTGCCCAATCCCTCGACCGCACCCCGCACTGGCTGATCAAGCAGGCGATCTTCAACTATCTGGAGCAGGTCGAAGGTGGTCTGACCCCGGCCGAGCATTCCGGCCTGGCCGCTGCGGCCGGTGAAGAGTCTGTCGACGCGCTGAGCGAGCAGGGCCTGCAGGTTTTCCTCGATTTCGCCGAAAGCATCCTGCCGCAGTCGGTGCTGCGCGCCGCCATCACCTCCGCCTATCGCCGCCCGGAAACCGAGGCGCTGCCGATGCTGCTGGAGCAGGCGCGACTGCCGAAAGAGCAGGCCGACGCGACCCAGAAGATGGCCCTCGGCATCGCCGAGAAGCTGCGCAACCAGAAGACCGCCAGCGGCCGTCAGGGCCTGGTGCAGGGCCTGCTGCAGGAGTTCTCGCTGTCGTCCCAGGAAGGTGTGGCGCTGATGTGCCTGGCCGAAGCGCTGCTGCGCATTCCGGACAAGGCCACCCGTGACGCGCTGATCCGCGACAAGATCGCCAACGGCAACTGGAGCCAGCATCTCGGCCAGAGCGCGTCGATGTTCGTCAACGCGGCGAGCTGGGGTCTGCTGATCACCGGCAAGCTGGTCGCCACCCATAACGAAGCTGGCCTGTCGTCCTCGCTCAATCGCCTGATCGGCAAGAGCGGCGAGCCGGTGATCCGCAAGGGCGTGGACATGGCCATGCGCTTGATGGGCGAGCAGTTCGTCACCGGCGAAACCATCGGCGAGGCCCTGGCCAACGCCAACAGCATGGAAAGCAAAGGCTTCCGCTACTCCTACGACATGCTCGGCGAAGCCGCGCTGACCGAGGCAGACGCCAAGCGTTACCTGGCTTCCTACGAGCAGGCTATCCACGCCATCGGCAAGGCCTCCCACGGCCGTGGCATCTACGAAGGTCCGGGCATCTCGATCAAACTCTCGGCCCTGCATCCGCGCTACAGCCGCGCCCAGTACGACCGCGTGATGGACGAGCTGTACCCGATCCTGCTGGGCCTGACCAAGCTGGCCAAGCAGTACGACATCGGCCTGAATATCGACGCCGAAGAAGCCGACCGCCTGGAAATCTCCCTCGATCTGCTCGAGCGCCTGTGCTTCGCCCCGGAGCTGGCCGGCTGGAACGGTATCGGCTTCGTCATCCAGGCCTACCAGAAGCGCTGCCCGTATGTGATCGACTACGTCATCGACCTGGCCAAGCGCAGCCGTCACCGCCTGATGATCCGCCTGGTGAAAGGCGCCTACTGGGACAGCGAAATCAAGCTGGCCCAGGTCAACGGCCTGGAAGGCTACCCGGTGTACACCCGCAAGCCGTATACCGATATTTCCTACATCGCCTGTGCGCGCAAGCTGCTGGCCGTGCCGGAAGCCATCTACCCGCAATTCGCCACCCACAACGCCCACTCGCTGTCGGCCATCTACCAGATCGCCGGGCAGAACTACTACCCCGGCCAGTACGAGTTCCAGTGCCTGCATGGCATGGGCGAGCCGCTGTACGAGCAAGTGGTGGGCAAGGTCGCCGACGGCAAGTTCAACCGTCCGTGCCGCATCTACGCACCCGTAGGCAGTCATGAAACGCTGCTCGCCTACCTGGTCCGTCGCCTGCTGGAAAACGGCGCCAACACCTCGTTCGTCAACCGCATCGCCGACCACAGCATCTCGCTGAAGGAACTGGTGCTCGACCCGGTCGAGCAGGTCGAGCAGATGGCCGCCCAGGAAGGCGCCGTCGGCCTGCCACACCCGCGCATCCCGCTGCCGCGTGATCTGTATGGCAGCGCCCGCGCCAACTCCAGCGGCATCGACCTGGCCAACGAGCACCGTCTGGGTTCGTTGTCCTCGGCGCTGCTGTCCTCCACCAACACCACTTATGTGGCCCAGCCGATGCTTGGCGGCGATGCGCCCAACCCCGGCCCGGCCGAGCCGGTGCGCAACCCGGCCGATCACCGCGACCTGGTCGGCCATGTGCATGAAGCCAGCGAAGCCGATGTGAAGAGCGCGATCCTCTGCGCTCAGGCCAGCGGGCAGATCTGGCAGTCGACCCTGCCGGCCGAGCGTGCCGCCGTACTGGATCGTGCCGCCGACCAGATGGAGGCGGAAATCCAGCAACTGATGGGTCTGCTGGTGCGCGAGTCGGGCAAGACCTTCGCCAACGCCATCGCCGAAGTGCGCGAGGCGGTGGACTTCCTGCGCTACTACGCGGCGCAGGCGCGGGAGCATTTCAGCAACGACAACTACCGCCCGCTGGGGCCGGTGGTGTGCATCAGCCCGTGGAACTTCCCGCTGGCGATCTTCAGCGGTCAGGTAGCCGCGGCCCTGGCTGCCGGCAACACCGTGCTGGCCAAGCCGGCCGAGCAGACCCCGCTGATCGCCGCCCAGGCCGTGCGCATTCTTCTCGAAGCCGGCGTGCCGGCCGGTGCCGTGCAGCTGCTGCCGGGCCGTGGCGAGACCGTCGGTGCGCGCCTGGTGGGTGACGAGCGCGTGCGTGGGGTGATGTTCACCGGCTCCACCGAGGTCGCCGGCATCCTCCAGCGCAATATCGCCGGGCGCCTCGACGCCCAGGGCCGCACCATCCCGCTGATCGCCGAGACCGGTGGCCTCAACGCGATGATCGTCGACTCTTCGGCACTGGCCGAACAGGTGGTGGTCGACGTGGTCAACTCCGCCTTCGACAGCGCCGGCCAGCGCTGCTCGGCCCTGCGCGTGCTGTGCGTGCAGGAAGATGTGGCCGACCGCGTGATCGAGATGCTCAAGGGCGCCATGGCCGAATACCGCATGGGCTCGCCGGAGCGCCTGCGCACCGACATCGGTCCGGTGATCGATGGCGAAGCCAAGGGCAATATCGAGCAGCACATCGAGAAGATGCGCGAGAAGGGCCGCAAGGTGTTCCAGAGTGCCCGCGCCAGCGGCGACGAGATCAAGCGCGGCACCTTCGTCATGCCGACCCTGATCGAGCTGGACAGCTTCGCCGAGATGCAGCGCGAGATCTTCGGCCCGGTACTGCACCTGGTGCGCTACCAGCGCAGTGACCTCGGCAACCTGCTGCAGCAGATCAACGACAGCGGCTACGGCCTGACCCTCGGCGTGCATACGCGCATCGACGAGACCATCGCCCAGGTGGTGGACAACGCCCACGTCGGCAACCTGTACGTGAACCGCAACATCGTTGGTGCCGTGGTCGGCGTGCAGCCGTTCGGCGGCGAAGGCCTGTCCGGCACTGGCCCGAAAGCCGGCGGCCCGCTGTACCTCTATCGCCTGCTGTCGACCCGGCCGCAGGACGCGGTGGCCGAGCAACTCAAGGGCGACAATGTGCAGCCGCTGCCACGTCCGGCCGAGCAGGAGAAAGCCCTGCACGCGCTGAACGAGTGGGCCGGCAAGCACGACCAGGCATTGGCCGCACTGTGCGCCCAGTACGCCGGGCTGGCGCAGAGCTACACCTGCCACGTGCTGAATGGCCCGACCGGCGAGCGCAACACCTACAGCCTGCTGCCGCGTGAGCGCGTGCTGGGCCTGGCCGAGGAGCGCGGCGACCTGCTCGCGCAACTGGCCGCGACCCTGGCCGTGGGCAGCCGCGCACTGTGGCTGGAAAGCCAGCGCGAGCTGTTCGCCAGCCTGCCGAAAGAGGTGCAGAAACGCATCGGTTTGGTGGCCGACTGGACCAGCGTGGACGCCGAGTTCGACGCCATCCTGCATCACGGTGATTCCGACCAGCTGCGCGAGGTTAGCCAACAGGCGGCCCAGCGCAAGGGCGCGATCATCGGCGTGCACGGCCTGAACAAGGGCGAAACGGATATCCCGCTGGAGCGCCTGCTGATCGAGCATGCCTTGAGCGTGAACACTGCGGCGGCCGGCGGTAACGCCAGCCTGATGACCATCGGCTAAGTCGTTGGCTGATGGCGGTGGAAAATGCTCCGCAGTTTTCCACCCTACTCGGACGTGACTGCCGTGTAGGGTGGATAACGCTCTGCTTATCCACCGTTGCCGTTGCCCGGCAAGCAGCCGGATGACGTCACGGAAAGTGGGTCGAAAGGTTGCCGATGCATGCTGTAACGGATTTGCCGCAGCGGACAGGGTTCTGCTCGCTGCGTTGCTACAAGCGGCTGACCGCCGTTTTCAGGTGCTTGCTGAAGGTATCTGAACGGATGTGCGACCAGCCCGGCTGGTCGCCCGCCACACTTGGCGCACCTGCCCAGGGGGCTTACCCGCCCGGCGTCGAGTGATTTCCCTTCTGGCGGCTTGCCGCCACCCGCGCCGACCTACCCGGTTGGCGCACCAACGGGGTTATCCATCCCGTTATTTTTTGCGGAAACGGCCTGCCCAGATGCAGGCCGTTTTCGTTTGTCTGTGGTTACTTGGGCGGCGGTCTGCGAAGCATCGCTCCGGCGCTGTCAACACTGTGCGGAGGCGCCCTGGAGTGCAGCCGATCTACGTGGTGCTCAGCGCTCAGCTGGAAAAGAACAAAGCGGCCGGCGCAGCTTTCGAGCAGGAGGTTACGGGGGCTTTTTCGATGGCTCTCGGACCGCTTCGGTTGCAGTGTGTCGACGGGGCTCCGAGAAAAACGCCAGCCGGGTTGAATCCACAGCCGAAAGCAGTCACTCGACACCTGCATCAGTAAGGGCGATCAGTTTAGGGCAGTAGTCGATCCGTTTCCTTCTTGACCACGGCATAGCACTCGCAGCTCAGCTGTTCGAGTTTGGGCCGATCTAACACGCAGATATGCCCGCGGCAGTATTCGATGACACCCTGTCGTTGCAGCTTGCGGGCAGCTTCAGTGATCCCTTCGCGACGTACACCCAGGTTGTTGGCGATCAGCTCCTGGGTCATGTTCAGCTGGTTGCTGGGCACCCGGTCGAGTGACAGCAAGAGCCACCGGCACAACTGTTGCCCGATCGAGTGGTGGCGATTGCACACCGCCGTTTGCGACGTCTGGGTGATCAGCGCTTGGGTGTACCGCATTATCAACTTCAGCAGCTCACCGTGGCGATTGAACTCTTCCTTGAAGCGCGGCCCAGGTAAGCGATAGGCATAGCCACCGCTTTGTACAACCGCCTGGCCGGGCATGCTTTCGCCGCTCATGCACAATTCGATGCCGATCACTCCTTCGTTACCGACTACCGAGATTTCAGTCGAAGCACCACTCTCCGTCATATAGAGCATCGAGATGATGGCGTCGGTCGGGAAGTAGACATGGTGTACCGCATCACCCGACTCATAGATGACTTCTCCCAAGGGCAGCTCTACGCATTCCAGGTGTTGGAACAGGCGCCCTTGAGCGTCCTTGGACAGGGCCGACAACAGGATATTTTGCTGGGGAATGTACGTTGTCATTTCGGTATCTCCCTTTTTGAATTCAGGGTGGATCCGTCATCAGCGACCCAAATATTGAGGCTGATAAGGCAATGAAGATGGCCGAGCAGACAAAGGTCTAAACAGCGTCATCGACAACCGTATGACTAGGTGGGGGGATAAGTCGCAGGCAGTAGTGGTTAGGGCGACAATCGCATCCAAGGCAGCACGCTAGGTCACAGGATGTTGGTGTTGTGCTTGCGATGAAATGTTCCCCAAAACCGACGGATGACCATTTCCCGGATGCCGTGATCAGTACTGTTGCGCAGTGCCTTGATCTGCTCGTGATTGCGCCGCGCCCCGCATACTGGTGTTGCAGCAGTTCGCGAGCGTTGGCCGGCAGCTCATTTTTCCGGGCCCCCGAATAGCGCTGCTTGGCTACGTCCTTACTGCGCTCGCACTCATTGAATCCCACAGTTTGGTGGTGGATTTTACGGATGCGCTTAGGCTGTCTTGGGGTGGATAGTAGGTCTTGAGGCCTGTATTTTCTGGGTTTGCAGATGTTTTTGGATTTCTTCGGGCAATAAAAAGGCCGGCTTGTGGCCGGCCTTCAGGGGGTGGTATTGGCTTATTTTTGGTAAGCCGCAACCGCCTTCAGAATTGCAGCACGGGCTTCGTCAGCGTTGCCCCAGCCTTCGACCTTGACCCATTTGCCTTTCTCGAGATCCTTGTAGTTCTCGAAGAAGTGCTTGATCTGCTCGATCAGCAGCGGCGGCAGGTCGGTGTATTCCTGTACGTCTTTGTAGATGACGCTCAGCTTGTCGTGCGGTACGGCGATCAGCTTGGCGTCGCCGCCGGCTTCGTCGGTCATGTTCAGCACGCCAACCGGACGGCAGCGGATGACCGAGCCCGGGGCGACCGGATACGGGGTCACGACCAGCACGTCGAGCGGGTCGCCGTCGTCGGCCAGGGTGTGCGGGATGAAACCGTAGTTGGCCGGGTAGAACATCGGGGTGGCCATGAAGCGATCGACGAACAGGCAGTCGGTGTCGTGATCGATTTCGTATTTGATCGGCGCGTGGTTGGCCGGAATCTCGATGGCGACGTAGATGTCGTTCGGCACGTCTTTGCCGGCCGGGACTTTGCTGTAGCTCATGGTGGACACCCCAGGGTTGGGCCAAAAAAGTGGCGGGATTATAGGCAGATTCTCCCGGCGTTACTACGCCCAGTTGCTCAGCCTTTGGTCGGGGATTGGTTTTCCCGATAGTCCGGGTGGCCGGTCTGCAGCTGCTGCAGGCGGGTCAGCGGGTCCTGACGGTAGAAGGCCTGGAGTTGCGCGTAGACCGCTGGGAAGGCCTCGGCCAGCAGATCCGGGGCGCTGAAGAAGTATTCGCTGGTGACGGCGAAGAACTCCGCCGGATTTTCCGCGGCATAGGGGTCGATGGCGGTTGGCGCGTGCGGATCGGCATCGAGAATGGCGTTCATCTGCTCGTAGGCGGCCTGCATGGCGGCCGCCCAGGCGTCAACGCGCATGCTGCGGTGCAGCGGTGGCAGGCCGTTGGCGTCGCCGTTGAGCATGTCCAGCTTGTGCGCCAGCTCGTGGATCACCAGGTTGTAGCCGTCCCAACCGCCGCTGGCCTGCACGCCGGGCCAGGCGAGGATCACCGGGCCGCGGTGCCAGGCCTCGCCGCTGTGTTCGGCATCCCATTCATGCTCCACGCCGCTGGCGTCGCGGTGGCGCTGCGGGCTGACGAAGTCATCCGGGTACAGCACGATCTCGTGGAAACCCTGATACCAGTCGAGGTCAGCCAGGTGCAGCAGCGGCAGTTCGGCCAGGGCGGCGAGGGTCAGGCGATCCACCAGGCTCAGCTCGACGCCGGGCAGGGCGCTGAGGTGCTTGTGGTGGAGGAACAGTACGGCGCGACGGAACAGGCGCTGCTCCTCGGCTTCGCTGAGCCCGTCGAGCAAGGCCAGGCGCTGGCGTACCTGCTGCCAGTGCTGGGTGGTGTAGGGCGCTCGCGCGAGGATGCGGCGCTGGCGCCAGGCACGAAATGACCACATGGATAAGGCTTCGCGAGCTGGGGGCGACCACCTTATGCAGCCTGCACGACAGCTGCAAGTCGGCGCTCGGCACAAAGGCTGCAAAGCAACAGGATCAGCCTGGCGGTGGAGCGGCGCGATGTCGTTGCAGTGGATAGAACAGCCAATCGCTGGCCTGGCGCTGGGCCAGGGCATCGACCTGCCCGGTCAGGCCGCGCGCTGCCGGGCGGCCTGGATCAGCACTCGCCAGGGCGATGCGCCGCTGTTGCTGGTTGCACTGCTCTGGGCTCGCCAGTGCGCGGATGTGGTGCAGGTTCTCGAGGAGCAGCTCGACGCGCTGTTCGCCGACTTCCTTTGCACTCCGCAGGGCTGGAGTGATACCCAGGCTGCCCGCCAGGTGCTGTCCGCGCTCAACCTGCGCCTGTTTCGTCAGCGCCAGGCGCATGCGTCGCCCGCCGAGCTGAGTGCCGGACTATTGCTGGTGCAGGCGGGCGAGGTGCACTTCCTGCAGGCCGGCAATATCGGGCTGTTGCGTTATCAGCAAGGCGTCTTGCAGAGCTTGGTCGGGCGTGCGGAACAGTATCTCGGGGTGCAGGCCGAACTGGCGCTGGTGCAGCATCACTTGCCGAGTGAAGCGGGCACGGCCTTGCTCCTGGGGCCGCAGCAGCTGTTCGAGGTGGCGGATCTGCAGGCGTTCCGCTCCGCTTGTACAGACTTGCCGGGCAACGCCGTAAGCGCGGCGCTGTCACCGCTGCTGCAGGCGCCGGGTGCGGCGGTATTGTTGCTGCCGGAAGCCCTGCCCGCAGCGATGTCGCATGGGGACTGGCAGCCGCTGCCGTGCGTGGCCCAGGCGCGGGTCGGCATGCGTCTGGATGGCTGGCTGCTGCGGGCCGAATGTCCCTATGGGCCCGCCGGGCGAGTGTTCCAGGCGTGCGCAGAGGATGGCCGTGAGGCGCTGTTGTGGTTGGCGGCGACTGAGGCCGATGAGGCCTTCTGGCAGCGCGAGTGGGTGTTGCGCCGCAGCAGCCTGGCGGCATTGCCTCAGGTCGTGTCGCCCCGCCAGCCGCGCCGCTTTTCCTATCTGTTGTTGGAGCCGCCGGCCCCGGACATGTGCAGCCTGAGCGAGTGGCGGAGCGCACGCGGCAATCTGGATGCGGCCACGCTGCTGCCCCTGCTCGGGCAACTGATCGATGCCGTGCGCGCGTTGCAACGCCGCGGCATGCAGGGCTTGTGGTTGAGCCCGCGGCAGATTCTGCTCAACGAGCAGGGTCGCTTGCTGCTATTACCGGAGCTGGCGGCGATCCTTCCAGGTGTGCCGCGCCAGCTGCTGCCGGCCGAGGCCTTGCCCCTGGCGCCGGAAATGCGCGCTGCGCAGGCAGTGGATGGGCGGGCCGACCAGTTCGCCGTGGCGGCGCTGGCGTACTGGCTGCTCTGTGGGCAATGGCCGGAAGCGGCACGCGCGGCGGTCAATGGCGGCAGTCGCTATGTGCCGCTGGCGCGCCTGCTCGAGACGGTGCCGCAGGGCTGGGATGGTGTGCTCGCCCGCGCGCTGGCGCCCCAGGCAGGGCGGCGTTACGAGGCGTTGTCGGAGTTGCAGTTCAACCTGCAGCAGTTGTTCGAGCAGGCTGCCGGCGCGCGGCGTGCAACGGGCTGGCTGGGACGCTGGCGGCGCTTGTGGCGCCGGCGCTGAGTGAAGCGGCCCCCAGCCTTGCGCTGGGGGCTGTGCGGCTCAGTCTTCGTCGAGGGGCAGGACGAAGTTCTTGAACTCGGTGTCTTCGCGAAAACCGATCGACTGGTAGGTCTTGTGCGCAGTATCGAAGTTGACGCTGGAGGCGACACGCATGCGCACGGCGTTGGTGCTCTTGGCCATCTGCTTGGCTGTCTGCAGCAGGCGGTCGGCGACCAGCATGCGGCGGGCGTCCTCGGCGACGAAGATGTCGTTGAGGATCCACACGCGCTTGAGCGACAGCGAGGAGAAGCTGGGGAACAGCTGGCAGTAGCCAAGCGCCCTGTCCTCGTCGTCGGCCAGGGCCAGGTAGATCACCGACTCCTTGCGGGTGAGACGGTTCTCCAGGAACTTGCGCGACGAGTCCGGCAGCGGCAGCTCGCCATAGAACTCACGGTACTTGATGAACAACGGGGTCAGCAGGTCCAGGTGCTCCAGGGTGGCTTGGACGATGCGCATAGCGGGCCTCGGCTTTTGTGGAGTGGCGTGGCTGGCAATGCAGATGCTGTGCCAGTGGTCAGACTTGATCCTGCCTAATGCAACTGGAAAGCGCAATCCAAGCAAACGTTTGATTTAACTCGGCTTGCCCCGCAGAAGGTCGGCGGGCGCTGTTTGCAGCACTTTCCAGGCTGGGCCGCTCGCTCTCGTCCTTGAGGTTGACTGCGCAGTGCAGGCGACGATCAACACTGCGCCTCAGGTACAGCAAACGGTGGGCGCGCGGTGCTCTAGCTGAGGCTTGCTAGGTCTCCGTTGAAGAGGTCGTCGTGGCAAGCGTTTGTCAGGCCTGCACAGGGAGCGTAGGTGAAAAAGGGCCATGGCCCCGCCTTGCTCCTGGATACCGCCGAGCGCTGCGCTCGGATCTAAGCTCTGGAGATGCGTGTGGGCAGACTCCCGTGCCGCTGCACATCTCGGCATCCCTTGCCATACTCTGTCCCGCAGCCGCCCATGCCTGCGAACAGCTGGGGCTGTCTTAGCCGGCATAAGCCGACGAGCGGCCCCTCGCGGGCATGGTTGTGAGTGGCGGAGTGATCGAATAATCGAGTAGAAATGCTGGCAGATTGCCATTTTGCTCATGGCTTTTGCCTGTGCCAAGGGATAGGCTCGGATAAAAGATTTTTGGCGCCAGTTTTGGCGTCACGACATGTCACCGTTCAAGTTTGTCTGCCAAGAGCAGATATCTAACGGTAGAGGTGCCAGCCAGACCCCGTTGCGACAAGCGCGTTGAACAAGTGTTCAGGGTGCAGGACACAGGTGGTACAGGGGCGATGTCAGGCTGGGGTGGTCGGCGGTTTCTTGCGCCGAACGTGACTGAATGCATTTGTCGAGATCATCTATGTCGTTGTCGCTCAGCGCTCCCTGCTTCTGCCTCCAGCCATTGAACAACATGGTTGGCACCCTTGCCGTTACCGGCTCCAGCGTCACGGGGGAGAGTTCCCCGTTCGGTGTGATCACCCTGGTTTTGCTATTGCTGGTCGCTGGCGTCGGCTTCTGGTTGCTGCGGGCCAAGCATGCGCGGGCGCTGGAAACCTTGCAGCAGGCCCTGGCCGACAGCGAAGCGCAACGCCGCAACATGCTGCTGCCTGAGGTGCTCGAGCAGCATCAGCAGCAGAGCCGCGAAGAACTCGATGCACTCCGGCAAACCCTGGCGCAGAGCCAGCAGCAGGCCCAGCAGGAGCTCTATGCCCTGCAGCAGGAGTCCGAGCACACCCGCCAGGCGCTGGAGCAGGAAATCGGTCAGATGCGGGGCGCGCGCCAGGTCATCCTGCAAGAGATGGCCGGCAAGATGGTGCAAATTGAAACCGCGGTGCAGGAGTTGCTGGATATCACCGCGACCATCGATCGCTGGCATGAAGGCATGAACGGCATCATGGTGCACAACAAGATCATGCAGAAACAGATCGGCGACTTTAAGGGCATCGTCGGCCAGATCGCCATTCTGTCGCTCAATGCGGCTATCGAGGCGGCACGCGCGGGTGAGTCCGGGCGTGGCTTTGCGGTGGTTGCCGACGAGGTGCGCAAGCTCTCGACCAGCGCCGAAACGCTTAACGAAGACTACCGCACCAACCTGAACAAGAACGCCCTGATCGCCACCCTGGCGTTTCAGGATGTGCAGGCCGGCGGCAATATGATCGTCACCGCCATTCATGGCGTGCAGAGCCGGATCAGCAGCCTCGGGCAGACCCTGGAAGGTGCCAACTAAGCCATGCGCACAGCCAATTACGAGCTCGATGCGACGCTGTACAAGTTGCTGCAGGTGGCGTTGGAGCAAACCCTGAAGGCCTGCGCGCCCTCCGTGCCCTGGGTCACCAGCAAGGTCGAGACGCTGGATGAGCTGCGCCATGAGCACTGCATAGTCCTGACCATTTCCTCGTTCAAGTTCAAGATCATGTGCCTGCTGCATCATTCCATGGATGCGGCCAATCGCACCTTCGTGGCAGAGGCGACCGCCACCAAGCTCGAAGACCTCGAGGAGTCGGTGTACACCGACTACCTGATGGAAATGAGCAACAGCTTCTGCGGTACGTTCAAGCGTCACTTGCAGGGCAGCTGCCCGCCGCTGGGGATGTCCACGCCGAACTTCCTGGAGAGCGCCAGCCTCAATTTCGACCACATCAAGCTTGCGCACTGTGTGCATGTGCGCGCTCAGTCAGCTAGCGGCGCCTCCTCGCTATTCGCTGCCAGCGCGCTGGTCATTGCCCGCGACGAAGGCGATTTTACCCTGCTGCCGTATCAGGATTATGCCAGCGAGATGGATAGCGCCGCCGACAGCTCAGGAGAGCTGGAACTCTTTTAAAAGCCCCGTTTTCTATTGCAGAGGGTCGCGCTCGTATGATCGGTTTTGAGAAACAGCTCGTCAGCAAGGTGTTGATCTTCGAGGATGCTGCCGTCGCCCAGGGTCAGTTGAAGGCTTTTTGCAGCGAACATGGCCTGATCGGCCTCAAGCAGGCCAACCATTCGGCCATGAAGATGCTGCAAGCCAATATCGATCTGGGGGCGGTGCTGATTTCCGAAGGCTGCACCGACAGCGCCGAGGGGATAAGCAACGGCTTCGAGCTGGCCCGACGTGTTCATCAGCTGCGCCGGGAATTGCCGATTTTCATTCGTCGTGATGGCCGTGCCGACCTGGATGATCTGGCTCCCGAGCAACGAGCCGGGATTGCTGGTGCCTACGATATCGAACGCCCGGAAACCCTCAAGCTGTTGCTCGACCAGTACCTGGCCGACACCGAGTACCCCATCTCGCTGATTCGGCGCATTGAAGAAGTGACCCATAGCTCCCTGACGGCGCTTTTTCGTGATATCGAGGTGAGCAACGAGCTGCCTTACCTGGTCAAGGACAAGCTCACCTACGGCGATATCCTCAGCCTGCTGCCGGTGGAGTCGCCCTGGTTCAGCGGCTACATGATGGTGCAGAGTGAAGAACAGCCGATGATCGAACTGATCAAGGCGGGCCGTACCGCCATCGATGGCCGGGCGGTGGATTTCCGTGATGTCATGGGTATGCTCAGCGAAATCACCAACCTGGCCTGGGGTGGCTTGAGAACCCGTTTGCTGGCGCTGCACCCGCCGACCGTGGACGACAGCACGCGGATCAGCGTGCCGATCACGGTCAACCAGTACAAGGAATACATCTCCTTTGGCACGGATCGCTCGCAGCTGTGCTTCAAGTACACACTGCGTGACGTGCATGGCCAGTTGCCGCCGGTCACCCTGTTCCAGAAATTCATTTTCAATATTCGCTGGTCGCCCGAGGAGTACCTGCAGGCCGACGAAAACAAAGTGGAAGATTTGGTTGAAAGTGGTTGCCTCGAATTGTTTTGAGTCAACGACCGTACTGCCGAAAAGATGGTTAATAGCAGTTTGGGCTGCATAGAAAAGATAAGGCTGAATTCAATGGCACAAATACTCGTAGTAGATGACAGCGCCGCGATCCGTAACGAAGTCGCAGCGTTCCTCAAATCCAATAATTTCACGGTGGAAACCGCCGTCGACGGCAAGGATGGGCTGGTCAAACTCAAGGCCGATCGAGCCATCAAACTGGTCATCTCGGACGTCAACATGCCGAACATGGACGGCCTGACCATGGCCGAGAAAGTGCGCAGCGAGCTGGGCAACCAGACCGTCAACATCATCATGCTGACCACCGAGAACGACCCCAACATGAAAAACCGCGGCAAGGCGGCGGGCGTCAAGGGTTGGATCGTCAAGCCGTTCAACGGCGCCAATGCATTGGGCGCCATCCAGAAGCTGGTGGCCGGTTAAAGGCGTAGCGCTACGTTGTTGCGGCTGGTGAGTCGGCCATAGGCTGCCGATGGGGATGCCTAGTTTCATCGCGGGAATATAAAAATAAAGAGTCCACTATGGTGATTGCATGCCAACGCTCAAGCTCAGTTTCAATCAAAAGGTAGCCCTTGGGTTCGCCGTCATCCTGCTGTTGTTGACCATCTCTGGCGCCATGTCCCTGTGGACTCTTAGCGACATCAGCAGCTCCAACGAGCGCGTTCACGAAACGGCCGTCCCGGTGGTCAGCGAGGTCAACAAGGTGCAGATTCGCCTGTTGAAGCTGGCCAACCTCAGTGCGCTGGGGTTCAACGCCCTGAGCGAGGATGACATCCGCCCCTATCGCGACGACTTCGAAAAAGGCGCCGCAGAGTTCGCCGAGGGCTTCAAGACCCTTGAAGCGCTGGCCCAGGCCGATCCGCAGCGCGCCGCCCTGGTTGCCGACATCAAGAGTAACTACGACACCTACACCATCGCCGTACGCAAGATGTTCGACGCCAAACTGGCCGTGCTGATCGCCAAGCAGCAGGTCGAGGACGAAGTCGGCGTAGTGATGGAGCGCTCCGACGACGTCGGCTTCGCCTTCCTGGAAATCGTCAACTTCCGTGCCCCGAGCAAGGCGCTGGAAAAGGACCTGACCCTGGCCCAGGGCTTCGCCAACCAGGCCGATGCCCTGATGGCGGGTGTGGCCAAGGCGGCCCAGGAAATTCAGAACGGCGAGGATCTCGAGCGCCTGGATAGCGCCCAGGATGACTTCGAATTCATCATCAACGGGGCGATGTTCTGGTTCGACAAAGCCATTCCCTTGTTCCAGCCGATGGACGACGCCGACATCATCGGCACCGCCCAGACCAGCGTCGAAGCTCTGCGCGCGCGGCTCAAAACCCAGCCCAACCTGGTCGACTACAAACGCGAGCAACTGACCCAGGCGCAAACTGCGCGGGAGCAGCTGAGTGCTTCCAAGACGGCCGTAGCGAAGTCGGTGGCGGGTCTGGACGAGGTGCTGGTGTCCGCGGACGCCCAGTTCAATCGCCTGCAAACCGAGCTGGGTGACAGCGTCAGCTTCGGCTTCAAAAGCACCATCGTGATCCTGATTATCCTGCTGGGTCTGGCGACGCAGAACTTCAACTCCATGCGCCTGGCCATTCGCAAGAAGATGATCGACCTGGCCAAGCTCAACGGCATTGGCGGCACCCTGGCCGCGGCGCGCGATCAGGACACCGCGCTGGAGCTGGTGCTGCATGCCATGTACGAGAAGATCGGCATCGAGCGTGGCTCGGTGTACCTGTTCAACAAGGACAACGAGCTGGAGGCCAAGGCCTTCCTGCCGCCCAAGCAGATGGACGGCGCGCCGTCGGCGATCACCTTCACCATGGGCGAGGGCGTTATCGGTCGCGCAGCTGCCTCCAAGCAGGCGCTGTTCGTCCCGGATACCAGCCGTGACCAGTCCTATGTGGGTGGTGAGGGCGAGAAAGCCAAGGCTTTGCTCTGCGTACCGCTGGTCGACAAGGACATCCTGATCGGTGTGATGAACTTCTCCGGCGAAGTGAACAAGGTGGCCTTCGCCGACAGCGACTACGAGTTCGTTGCGTCGGTGGCGCGTTCCCTGGTCACCACCATCAAGAACATTCGCATGGTCGAGGTGATCGAGGAACATAACCGTACCCTGGAACGCAAGGTTGAAGAGCGTACGGCGGCGTTGAAACAGAAGAACGAAGACATCGCCAACATGTTCTCCAACATGCACCAGGGGCTGTTCACCATCGTCGATGGTGGGTTGATCCACCCCGAGTATGCGGCGTACCTGGAGACCATCTTCGAGACCAAGGAAATCGCCAACCGCAACGTCGTCGACTTCATGTTCAAGCGCTCGACTCTGAGTTCCGACGTTATCGACGCCGCCTCCACTGCGGTGGCGTCCATCGTCGGCGAAGACGCGATGATGTACGAGTTCAACTCGCACCTGCTGGTGACCGAGCTGACCCTCGAGTTCCCAGACAAGCCGAACAAGCTGATCGAGCTGGACTGGGACCCGATCATTGATGATCAGGATGTGATCACCAAGCTGATGGTCACCGTGCGTGACGTCACTGCGCTGAAAGCGCTGCAAGCCGAGGCTGAAGGGCAGAAGCAGGAACTGATGATCATCGGCGAGATCCTCTCGGTGGATGCCGACAAGTTCAGTGACTTCATCGAGGGCTCGGCCTCCTTCGTCGACAAGTGCCGGACCATCATCGAGCAGACCGAACAGAAGGATCTCGGCAAGCTGGCCGAGCTGTTCCGTAACATCCATACGGTCAAGGGCAATGCCCGTACCTATGGCCTCAAGCACATCACCGATACAGTGCATCGGATTGAAAATACCTACGACCAGCTGCGCAAGAACGAGGACATGCAGTGGCAGCCTCAGGAACTGCTGGGCGAGCTGGCCTTCGCCGAGCAGGCGATCAAGGTCTACAGCAGTATTTTCAAGGACAAGCTGGGTCGTGATGGCAAGCAGGGGATCGCGGGGGCGCAGGTCGACCGCGAGCAGATCAACCGGCTGATGGATAGCATCGCCGCGCTGTCTGATACCGAGTTGCCGGCCAGTGTGATCAATATCGTGCGCGACACCTATCACTCCCTGGCGACCATCGATGCCGAGCCACTGGAGACGGTGATTGCCGATGTGCTCAAGTCGGTGCAGTCGCTGGCCGAGGAGCTGGGCAAGCCGGCACCGGTCGTGGTGATCGAAGATCACGATATCTACACGCGCAAGGCGGCGCACGCCATGCTCAACAACATCTTCATGCATGTGCTGCGCAATGCCGTGGATCATGGCATCGAAGCGCCGGCCGAACGTCGCGAGAAGGGCAAGGCCGAGCAGGGCAGTATCCGTATCGATGCGGTGGAAGACGATGGTGCTGTCAGTTTCGTGGTACGCGATGATGGCCGTGGCATCGCCCTAGGCAAGATTTTCGCCAAGGCCGTCGACATGGGGCTGTACCCGGCAGGTGCGGCGCGTCCTGCGGCCAGCGAGATTGCCAACCTGATCTTCACCTCCGGCTTCTCCACCGCCGATGAAGTCACCGAAGTGTCGGGGCGTGGCGTTGGTATGGATGCCGTGCGCGAGTTCCTTGAGTCCGAAGGTGGCAGTATCGAGATCAAACTCGATACCGGTGACGAGAGTGCCGATTTCCGCGGCTTCAGCACACTGATCCACCTGCCGGCCTCGCTCTGCGTGATTCCGCCGGAGTTCGCCCGGGCCAGTTGAGTCGCATCCGGGGCGCTCACTGTCTGCCGGTGAGTGACCCCGCAGCGCCTGCGGATGGCCATTCGACTGCCTACCGTGTGCTTTCCCGCCCAGCCGATCTGTGCCCGCACCGTTGTAGGTGCGGCGCACGCTCTGCCGCTAGCCGCTGTGCTAACCTGCGGCAAATTCTTCCAGGCCTTTATCCGGCCATGTGAGCGCCCCCTTAAGCGTTGTCGCGTAGGTATCTGTCACCTGCTCGACTGCAGTCGCTGCTGCGATCGGGCAATCCGTCGTCAGTGACGCGGCGCTTTCACAGGGTGGTGGCGGTCGTTCTTGGGGTTATCCATGCATATCCATATTCTCGGCATCTGCGGCACTTTCATGGGCTCCCTGGCGGTCCTGGCGAAAGAGCTGGGTCATCGCGTCACCGGTTCTGATGCCAACGTCTATCCACCCATGAGCACCCAGCTCGAAGCCCAGGGCATCGAGCTGATGCAGGGCTATGAACCGGCCCACCTGCAGCCGGCACCCGACCTGGTGGTGGTCGGTAACGCCCTGAGCCGCGGCAACCCGGCCGTCGAGTATGTGCTGAACAAGGGCCTGCCCTACGTGTCCGGCCCGCAGTGGCTGGCCGACCATGTGCTGCAGGGGCGCTGGGTGCTGGCCGCTGCCGGTACCCACGGCAAGACCACCACCAGCAGCATGCTGGCCTGGGTGCTGGAGCATGCCGGCATGAGCCCGGGCTTTTTGATCGGCGGCGTGCCGCAGAACTTCGGCGTGTCGGCGCGCCTGGGTGGCACGCCGTTCTTCGTGGTCGAGGCCGACGAGTACGACAGCGCTTTCTTCGACAAGCGCAGCAAGTTCGTCCACTACCGCCCGCGCACCGCGATCCTGAATAACCTGGAGTTCGATCACGCGGATATCTTCCCGGATCTGGCGGCCATCGAGCGGCAGTTCCACCACCTGGTGCGCACCGTGCCGGGCGAGGGGCTGATCATCCATCCGCAGGCCGAACAGGCCCTGCAGCGGGTCATCGAGATGGGCTGCTGGACTCCGGTGCAGACCACCGGTGACGGCGGCCAGTGGCAGGCCAAACTGCTCAGCGCCGATGGCTCGCGCTTCGAGGTGTGGTTCGACGAGGCCCTGATGGGCGTGGTCGAGTGGGCGCTGACCGGCCAGCACAACGTCGCCAACGCCCTGGCCACCCTGGCTGCGGCACGCCATGTCGGCGTGGTGCCGGAACTGGGCATCGCCGGCCTGTCCAGCTTCAAGAGCGTCAAGCGGCGCATGGAGAAGGTCGCCGAGGTCAAGGGCGTGACCATCTACGACGACTTCGCCCACCACCCGACCGCCATCGCCACCACCCTGGACGGCCTGCGCAAGCAGATCGGCGATGCGCCGCTGATCGCGGTGATCGAACCGCGTTCCAACTCGATGAAGCTCGGCGCCCACCGCGACGGCCTGCCGGCGTCCGTGGTGCAGGCCGATCGCGTCTACTGGTATGCGCCGGCCAACCTGGGCTGGGATCTGGCCGCCAGCGTGGCCTCGTCCAGCGTGCCGACCGAAGTCTGCGACTCGCTTGAAGCGATCATTGCCGGGGTCAAGGCCCACGCCACGCCCGGCACTCAGGTGGTGGTGATGAGTAACGGTGGCTTTGGTGGCCTGCATGGCAAGCTGGCCAAAGCGCTGGAGGAATAACATGTCGGGTCCCGAACGCATCACCCTGGCCATGACCGGCGCCTCCGGTGCCCAGTACGGCCTGCGCCTGCTCGACTGCCTGGTGCAGGAGGAGCGCGAGGTGCACTTCCTGATCTCCAAGGCCGCGCAGTTGGTGATGGCCACCGAGACCGACGTGACCCTGCCGGCCAAACCGCAGGCCATGCAGGCTTTCCTCAGCGAATACACCGGCGCCGCGGCCGGGCAGATCCGCGTGTACGGCAAGGAAGACTGGATGGCGCCGGTGGCCTCCGGCTCCGGTGCGCCGGCGGCGATGGTGGTTGTGCCCTGCTCGACCGGCACCCTCTCGGCCATCGCCACGGGTGCCTGCAACAACCTGATCGAACGCGCCGCTGACGTCGCCTTGAAGGAGCGTCGCCAACTGATCCTGGTACCGCGTGAGGCGCCGTACTCCAGCATCCACCTGGAGAACATGCTCAAGCTGTCCAACCTCGGCGCGGTGATCGTGCCCGCTTCGCCGGGCTTCTATCACCAACCGCAGACCATCGACGACCTGATCGATTTCGTCGTCGCGCGCATCCTCAATCTGCTGAATATTCCCCAGGACATGCTGCCGCGTTGGGGTGAGCATCATCTGAGCAGTGATGACTGACTGTGTAGGAGCGAGCTCTGCTCGCGAACGGTGGCCGCATAGAGGCTTCGCGAGCAGAGCTCGCTCCTACGTGGTCGGCCTGAGCCTGCTGCTGGTGCTGCCTGGCTGCGCCAGCGTGCGCACCCTGGATGCGGCCAAACCGGGGGCGCCGATCATCTACTCGGGGACGCGCCTGGACTGGTATGCGCTGCAGGGTGGTTGCTGCCCACTGGACCGTTTTGGCGCCGAGGCGCCCAAGTATGCCGGTCTGGATCTACCGGCCAGTGCCCTGCTGGACACCGTGTTGCTGCCATTCGCCGTGGCTGCCGAGCTCGGTGTGGGGCTCGGCGTCACGGGCGGTCACTGAAACGACGCGGGCCTTGCGCCCGCGTCGATCTGCTTAGAACCTGTTTATGATCTTTTGAGCTAGAGCCAGGCAAGGCGAAATTGGGCGAGGGCGCGGAGTTTACAAGCCGTAAATGAGCAGCCCGAGCCCGATTTCAACGCAGCATGGCCGACGATCAAGAGATCGTAGACTGGCTCTTAGGTGCGCTCGACCGCCAGGGCCACGCCCTGACCGCCACCGATGCACAGGGTGGCCAGACCTTTCTTGGCGTCGCGGCGCTGCATCTCGTGCAGCAGGGTCACCAGCACGCGGCAGCCGGAAGCACCGATCGGGTGGCCGAGGGCGATGGCGCCGCCGTTGACGTTGACCTTGTCCAGGCTCCAGCCCAGCTCCTTGGCCACCGACAGGGCCTGGGCGGCGAAGGCTTCGTTGGCTTCCACCAGATCCAGATCCTCGACGCTCCAGCCGGCCTTGCTCAGTGCGCGGCGAGTGGCAGAGACCGGGCCGATGCCCATGATCGCCGGGTCGACACCCGAACCTGCCGCAGCAGCGATGCGCGCCAGCACCGGCAACTTCAACTCGGCAGCCTTCTCGGCGCTCATCAGCAGCACGGCGGCAGCGCCGTCGTTGAGGGTGGAGGCGTTGCCGGCGGTGACGCTGCCGTCTTTCTGGAAGGCTGGCTTGAGCTTGCCCAGGGATTCGGCAGTGGTGCCGGCGCGCGGTTGTTCGTCACGGGCGAAAGCTACGGGTTCGCCTTTGCGCTGCGGGATCAGCACCGGGGTGATCTCGCCGTCGAAGCGACCGGCTTCCTGGGCGGCGCTGGCGCGCTGCTGCGAGGTGGCGGCGAAGGCGTCCTGCTGCTCGCGGCTGATCTGGTACTTGGCTGCCAGGTTCTCTGCGGTGATGCCCATGTGGTAGTCGTTGAAGGCGTCCCACAGGCCGTCCTGGATCATCGTGTCGAGCAGCTTGCCGTGGCCCATGCGCATACCGGTGCGGGCCTGCTGCATGACATAGGGCGCCAGGCTCATGTTCTCCTGACCGCCAGCGATGATCACCTCGGCATCGCCACAGGCGATGGCCTGGTAACCCAGTTGCACGGCCTTGAGGCCCGAACCGCAGACCTTGTTCAGGGTGAAGGCCGGCACCGTGTGCGGCAGACCGGCCTTGATCACGCTCTGCCGCGCCGGGTTCTGTCCGGCACCGGCGGTGAGGACCTGGCCGAGGATCACTTCATCGATTTGCTCGGCACTGACGCCGCTCTGCGCCAGCAGACTGCGGATCACCGTGGCGCCCAACTCGACGGCGGGAATGGCGCTCAGCGCGCCCTGAAAGGCGCCGATGGCGGTACGGGTGGCGGCGACAATCACGACTTCGCGCATAAGTTCTCCGGTGTCTGGCTGTGGGTATGGTCCTGCGTGTGGGCAGGGTGGGCCTGTGCGTGGATGAGTGCGCGGGCAGGCCGGGGAGGGCCGAGTTTAAAGCGCCGGCAAGGCAGTGAACAGCGCGGCGGATGGCCGGCGAGGCTTAGCTGGCCCGTTGCGAGTGGCGCTATTGGTGGATAGGTACAGCGTTATCCACCCTACAAAGCTTGCCAGTGCGCATGGGCTGAGAAGCGGCGCAGCATTTCCACCGATGAGCCAAGGCAGTAAGCGGTCTTGTGAGGGGTTGTGCGGGGGGGCTTAGCGGCCGAGACGACGCAGCTGGTGGGATTCGACGATGCGCACGCCATCGCTTTCTTCCAGGGCCAGGCGCCACAGCGCACGGGCCAGGGCGGCGGCCTGAATGCCGCGGTACTTGCCGGGCAACCAGCGCATGAAGGGCGCGGCCAGTTGTTCGCCGAGGCGGAACTCACTGCGCGCGCCGAGCAGCAGCGAGGGCCGGGCGAGGGTCAGCTGGGGCCAGTCCTGGGCGATCAGCGCCTGCTCCATCTCGCCTTTGACGCGGTTGTAGAACACGCCGGATTTGGCGTCGGCGCCCAGGGCGCTGATCACCAGCAGATGCCGCGCACCCAGTTCGCGAGCGCGCTGGGCGAAGGCCAGGACCAGGTCGTGGTCGATGGCGCGGAAGGCCTCCTGCGAACCGGCCTGCTTGATGGTGCTGCCCAGGCAGCAGAAGGCGACATCGACACGGCCTTGCAGCTGCGGCAGCAGGTCGCCCAGTTCGCCGACCGGGTTGTCCAGGTGCGCATGCTCGGCCAGCGGGCGGCGGCTGGGAGCCAGCACGCGATTGATGGTCGGCTCGCTAAGCAGGCGGTCGAGCAAATGTTCACCGGTAAGTCCGGTGGCTCCGGCGAGCAGGATGTGCTGAGGCGTCAGGTACATGCTGGGCTACTCCACTGATACAACCAGCTTAGAAGTTTTTGCTCGCACAGGTATGAGTGCTATGCCGCTTTATTCGGTTTTCTTCACAGTCGCGCTCTCCAGCGCCAGCTTGGCCTGGCTTTCGCGCAGGGTCTTCCACTGTTTGAGCACGGCGGGCGGTGCCCACAGTTGTGGCTCGGAGGCTTGGAAATCTTCGGCCTTCTCCCGTTCGGCAACTTTTGTCTTGGCCAGTTCGAAGGCGCGCTGCAAATCATCGGTTTCGTTGAGCGCCTCGGCGAACAGGGCGCGGCCAAAGTAGGTGAAGTCGTTTTCCTCGGAGCAGCCGAAGGACACCCGGTCGGCGCGCGCGGCGGTCATCACCAGGGTCTTGTCGTCTTTCAGCAGGGGGATGAAACCGCCGGAGTAGCAGGCCGAGATCACCACCACCTTGTGCCGCTCGCGCAAGGGTTGCAGCAGCGCCGCCAGCTCGCTGGCGGGCAGGTTTTCCAGCTGCAGGCGTGGCTGGTCGATGCTCAGTTGGTGGTCACGCGAGCCGTGGCTGGTCAGGTAGAGGAACACCAGATCTTCCGGGCCGCTGCGTTCGGCCAGGGCGCGCACCGCGCGGGTCAGGCTCTCGCGGGTGGCCAGCGGGCGGTCGGCAAGATGGTCACGGTGGTTGATCAGGCTGATGTTGCCGCGCGCATTGAAGCGCTCACCGAGCAGCTTGCTGACGTAGTCGGCCTCGCGCAGGAACACGCTCTGCTTGCCGTCGCCAGCCAGGGTCAGGCTGTACAGCTCGGTGCTCGGGGTGGAGGCGGGTAGGGCGGCGATGGCCTGGTCGAGCAGTTTGCCCTGCTCCAGCAGGCCCAACTCCAGCGCGTCTGGCAGTGCAGCACCCTGGCCGTCGCGGATCAGTTCGCCATTCTGCCAGGTGCCGCTGCGCTGCTTGCCATCGGCGAGTGTCAGGGTGCCATCGCCGGCGTACTCGTTGTTGACGAAGCGGCCGCGGTAGACACTGCCGTCGGCGAGGGTCAGCTCACCCTCGCCGTGGAAGCGCCAGTAACGCAGCTGCCCCAGATAATGACGGCCATCGGCGCCCTTGAATTCGCCCTTGCCCTCCAGTGAGCCATCTGCAAAGCGGCCCAGCCAGACATCGCCATCGGCATTCTGGAAGCGCCCCTGGCCATGGAAACTGTCGTCGCGGAAGCCACCGCTGTAGCGCTCACCGTCCACACCCTGGTAGCTGCCTTCGCCATTCAGCACGCCATCCTTGAAGATGCCGCTGTACTGGCTGCCGCCCTCGCTACGGGTGCCCGGGCCATTCAGCTCGCCACGGGCGAAACGCCCCTGGTAGCGGGTGCCGTCCGGCCATTCGAGCAGGCCGAGGCCGTGGTATTTGTCATTGCGGAAGCCGCCGCGGTAGCTCATCTCGCCCTGCTGCAGATGACCTTCGCCATGCAGGCGGCCCTGTTTGAAACCGCCTTTATAGATGCTGCCGTCGCCGTAGGTCAGCGTACCCTGGCCATCGAACAGGCCCTGGCGGAACTGGCCGACATAGCGCTCGCCGCTGGCGCCGCGCCATTCGCCCTGGCCGTCGCTCTGGCCGTCCTTGAAATTGCCGGCGTACCAGCTGCCGTTGGCGTAGTCGAGGCGCCCTTCACCTTGCAGCAGGCCATTGATGACCTCGCCGCGATAGCGACCGCCGTCGGGCAGTACGGCATCGGGTGGCAGCAGGGGTTCACCGTCACCGCAGGCGGCGAGCAGCAGAGCGAGGGTCAGAGGAGCAAGGAGGCGGGGCATGGTGGACGTCCTGGTCGGTGCATGCTTCGAGTATGCCGCAGCAGATGTGCAGCACCAATGCGAACGGGGCGCCTGGGCGCCCCGTTCAGTCACTTCGTATCGGCGGGGCGGGGCCGCGTCAGACGAAGCACAGGCTCAGTTGCTCGGCGATATAAGCCGGTTTTTCTTCGCCTTCGATTTCCAGGGTCGCCTGGGTCTTGATCAGCCACTGGCCGGCACGTTTCTCGGTGATCTCGAGAACGCTCATGGCCAGGCGCACACGCGAGTTGACCTTCACCGGCTGGATGAAGCGCACGCTGTCGAGGCCGTAGTTGACGGCCATTTTCAGGCCCTCGGGCATGATCATCAGGCCTTCCATCAGCTTGGGGATCAGTGACAGGGAGAGGAAGCCGTGGGCAATGGTGCCGCCGAACGGGGTGTGCTTGGCCTTGACCGGATCAACATGAATGAACTGGTGGTCGCCGGTGCATTCGGCGAACTGGTTGATGCGTTCTTGGTCGATGGTCATCCATTCCGAGCGTCCAAGCTCTTTGCCTACATAGTCTTGCAGTTGCGATACGGGTACTAACGGCATAGATCCTCCTTGAAGGATGCTGGCTACTTGTTGTTTTTGCTGATGAACCTAGCTGGCCCTAGATCATCATGACTCGGCACGAGGGTCAAGCCGAAAGTCGCGGTATATAGCGCTGCTGTGGGCGTGTTTATAATGGCCGCGCCATCCCGTCGGAGACTTCCCCATGCTGCTGCGCGGCCTGACCTGGCTGGTGCTGTTCCAGCTGCTCGGCACTGCCCTCAATGTGCTGGTCCTGCCCATGCTGCCAGGGCCGATCATCGGCATGCTGCTGCTGTTCGTGTTCCTCCTGCTGCGGGGTGAAGTGGGCGAGCCGCTCAGCCAGGCCGCCAGCGGCTTGTTGCGCTACCTGCCGTTGCTGCTGGTGCCGCCTGCGGTAGGGGTGATGGTCTATGCCGAACAGATCGCCGCCGACTTCTGGGCGCTGGCCGGGGCGCTGGGGCTGTCGTTGCTGCTCTCGCTACTGTTCGCCGGCTGGCTCATGCAGAAATTGATCGAGCGCCAGGTACGCCGCGAGGATCAGGCATGACGCTGGATTGGCAGGGCGCCGTGCAGGCAGTCATTCATCACCCGCTGTTCGGTATCGGTATCACCCTGGCGGTGTACCAGCTGTCACTGGCCGCCTATGAAAAGACCCGCTGGGTGTTCCTGCAGCCGGTGCTGGTGTCGATGGCCGTGCTGATCGGTGTGCTGCTGGCCTGCGGCCTGAGTTACGCCGAGTACCGCGACAGCACCTTCCTTCTCAGTGTGTTGCTGGGGCCGACTACTGTGGCCCTGGCCGTACCCTTGTTCCTCAATCTGCGGCGTATTCGCCAGCTGTTCTGGCCGGTACTGATCACCCTGCTGGTTGCCGGCGTGCTGGCGACCGCGCTGGGTGTGTTGCTGGCCTGGCTGTTCGGGGCCGAGCGAATGATGCTGATGACCCTGGCGCCGAAGTCGGTGACCTCGCCGATCGCCATGCTGGTAGCCGAGCAGATCGGTGGCGTGGCCGCGTTGGCGGCGGTGTTCGTGCTGATTACCGGCGTACTCGGTGCCATCTGCGGGCCCGAGCTGCTGCGCCGCATTGGCGTGCATCATCCTGCTGCGCAGGGCATGGCGCTGGGCCTGACTGCCCATGCGGTGGGCACGGCGCGGGCGCTGCAGGAGAGTGAAGAAAGCGGGGCCTTCGCCGCCCTGGCCATGAGCCTGATGGGCGTAGTCACTGCAATTGCCCTACCCTTGGTGGTAGCGCTGATCGCTTGAGAACCTGCCTGCGATCTCCTGACTGTCAGCCATACTGCGTTGAAAATGACCTCGGAATGCTCATTTACAACTCGTAAACTCCGCTTCCTCGGCCATCTTCGCCTTGTCTGGCTTTAATTCAGAAGATCGCAAACAGGTTCTGAGGATGGCTGCATGAATTTTCCGCTGTTCCCGCTCAATACCGTGCTGTTCCCCGGCTGCATGCTCGATTTGCAGATCTTCGAGGCGCGCTACCTGGATATGGTCAGCGCCTGCATGCGCCGTGGCGAAGGATTCGGCGTGGTCGGTATTTTCGCGGGGCGCGAGGTCGGTGTGGCGGCCGAGCGTTTTGCTGCGGTGGGTTGCGAGGCGCTGATTCGTGACTTCCAGCAGCGCCCCAATGGTCTGCTGGGGATTCGGGTCGAGGGTGTGCGGCGCTTTCATGTGGAGCAGATCGAGGTGCAGGCCGACCAGCTGACCCTGGCCGAGGTCACTTGGCTGGATGAGGCGGCCGATGCGCCGCTGTTGGCCGAGCATGCCGACCTCGCCGCGCTGCTCAATGCCCTGGTCGAACACCCGCTGGTCGCCGGGTTGGGCATGGGTGGGGCGGTCGCCAGCCAGCAGGCGTTGGCCAATCAATTGGCCTACCTGCTGCCGTTCAGTGTCGAGCAGAAGCTGCAGGCGCTGCAGCAGGCTGATCCGGGACAGCGCCTGGCTTATATCCAGAGCCTGCTGGATGAGTTGCAGGGCGAGATGATCGCCTGAGAACCTGTCTAGGTTCTCTTGATCGTCGGCCATGCTGCGTTGCAACGCAGTAACAGCCGCAGGCTGGTCAAGTGGGCTCGGCAAGTCGCTTGCGACTAACGCGCTGCAGCGCGGCCCGTAGGGCGAGTGAAGCGAGTACTGCTCATTTACAGCTCGTAAACTCCGCGTCCTCGCCCGCTTGATTCGCTGGCGCTCACCCTTCGGGCCAGCCTGCGGCTGTTACTTCCGCTGGTCGTTGCGCCTTGCCTGGCTCTAGCTCAAAAGACCCTAAACAGGTTCTGAGCAGGCTGACCTCAATAACGATATTGCTGCAGCGCCTCTGGCAAGGACCAGGCGCTGACGGCGCCGAGCAGGGCCAGGCTGGCTGGCAGGATCAGCCACCAGATGCGCGCACTGAGCGGCGCCAGGACTGCGCGCCGCTGCAGAAAGGCCAGCCAGGCTGCGCACACGCTGCCCGCGAGCAAGGCGCCGGCCAACACGTCCGTAGGCCAGTGCACCCCCAGATAAACCCGCGACAGGGCGATGGCCAGGGCTGGCAGGCTGGCCAGCAGCAGCCAGGTCAGGCGGGTGCGCGCTGGTGTGCCGCGGCCGGCGAGGATGCCCAGGGCCAGAAAGAAGGCGAAGGCCGCCGAGCTGTGCCCGCTGGGTAGGCTGAAGGTGTCCAGCGGCTGCAGCAGCACTTCGGGCCGAGCGCGGGCGAACAGGTGCTTGAGGCCGGTGTTGGTCAGGGCGGTGAACAGCATGCAGCCTGCCACCAGGGCGGCCGCAGCATAGCGCCGGCTGAGCAGGAGCAGGCCGGTGAGCAGCACGCCCGCAGCAACCTGGGTGGTGAAGTCGCCGAGGCCGGTGATCAGCAGGGCGATGCTGTCCAGGGTGCTGTTGCGTTGCTCCTGCACCAGTGTCATCAAACCCTGGTCGAGGGGGCTCAGGTAGGGCACGCCGAGGAGCAGGGCTGCCAGCAGGGTGGCGCTCAGGCCGGCCGCTACGGCCGTCGCCCAGCGCAGTTCGCGCAGGCTGCTGAGAATCACCACCAGCAGCATCAGCGCGATGGCGCCGGCAACTGTCCCGGCGGCGCTCCAGAAGCCTTCCGGCAGCGGCAGGCGCAGGGCGGCGCCAGTGGCCCAGCCGGGCAGCATGTAGGCCACTGCCCAGCCAGCGGCGGCCAGCATGCTGACCAGGATGAAACGCACGAACGGCATGTCGAGCATGCCCGCCACCAAGGGCAGCATGGGGCGCAGCGGGCCGATGTAGCGGCCGACCAGCAGGCTGACCACGCCATAGCGCTGGAAGTAGTTTTCCGCGCGGGCCAGCCATTCGGGGTGGTCGCGCAGCACCGGCAGGCGGCGGATGCCCTGGTGGAAGTGGCGGCCCAGGCCGTAGGAGATCGCATCGCCGAGCAGGCCGCCGGCGTAGGCCAGCGCTATGGTTTCCCACAGCGTCAGGGCGCCGCTGCCGGCCAGCACGGCTAGGGTGAACAGCACCACGGTGCCGGGAATGAGGATGCCGGCTATGGCGAGGCACTCCAGGCAGGCGACGAGGAAGATGGTCAGGCCCAACCACTCCGGGTTGGTTTCCAGCCAGAGAGTCATGGTGTCGAACCATTGGCTCATGGGTACAGCTCCTTGGGGGTTAGCAAGAGATAGTCACGGCCTTCGACCTGCCCGCGGCGCAATGGGTTGCGTGTGCACTGGCGGGCGAAGGTGGCGTCGACGAAACGATAGGGCAGGTGCTCGTCACGTCCGCTGGGGATGCCCAAGCGGGTAGTTTGAACGATCTGCGCCGGCATTTCGCCGACATCCTCGACAAACAGGCGCTGCGGGTCGAAGCGGCGGGCGTCCCAGTCCGGCACCTTGAGGCCGAGACTGCGACACAGCAGGGTCTGGCCGGCGCACAGTCTGGCGACGGGGCGCGGGCTGCCATCGGCGGCCGGATTGTTGGCCTGCATGCGCGCCAGGGCGTCGGCTGCGCAGTGCCGATCCAGCCAGGGCGCGGCCGCTTTGATCAGCACCGCATTGCCCGGCCCCTGGGCGCTGAAGTTCAGCGAGTCGCCGCCACGGGCGTAGTACATGTAGATGTGCCCGCCATCGAGAAACAGCGCGCGGCGTTTCTCTGTGTAGCCGAGCGAAGCATGGCTGCCCTTCTCGGCGGCGTAGTAGGCCTCGGTCTCGATGATCCGGGCGGCCAGCCAGTGGCCCTGATGGCGGTGACGAATGACTTTGCCGAGCAGGGCGCGGGCCAGGGTCTGCGCGTCGCGATCGAAGAATGCGGCGGGCAGCGGGCGGGCTTCGGGCCAGGGCAGTGACGCTGGGGTGGCGGGCATCGGGGCGCCTGTGGCGAGGGTGGCGGGCGCGATCATAGCAACAAGCTCCGGCTAAAGTGACCATCCGCCCGACGCTGCTGGGCTTGAGGGCGCGCTATCGCTATAATCAGCCCCTTTTTCCAACTGCCAGACATTCCGAGACCATGACCGAGTCCGTGCTCGACTACATGACCCGCCTGGGCCGCGCCGCGCGCGATGCCTCGCGGGTGCTCGCCCGCGCCAGCACCGCGCAGAAGAACAGCGCCCTGCAGGCTGCCGCCAATGCCCTCGACGCCGCCCGCGCCGAGCTGACCGCCGCCAATGAGCTGGACCTGGCCGCCGCCCGCGCCAGCGGCCTGGAACCGGCCATGGTCGACCGCCTGGCGCTGACCCCGGGCGTGATCGACAGCATGATCGAAGGCCTGCGCCAGGTTGCCACCCTGCCCGACCCGATCGGCGAGATCCAGGGCATGCGCTATATGCCGTCCGGTATCCAGGTCGGCAAGATGCGCGTGCCGCTGGGCGTGATCGGCATCATCTATGAGTCGCGGCCGAACGTGACCATCGACGCCGCCAGCCTGTGCCTGAAGTCCGGCAACGCCACCATCCTGCGTGGCGGCTCGGAAGCCATTCATTCCAACCAGGCGATTGCCCGCTGCATCCAGCTCGGCCTGGCCGAAGCCGGCCTGCCCGCCAGCGCCGTGCAGGTGGTGGAAACCACCGACCGCGCGGCCGTCGGCGCGCTGATCAGCATGCCGGAGTTCGTCGACGTGATCGTGCCGCGTGGCGGCAAGGGCCTGATCGAACGCATCAGTCGCGACGCCAAGGTGCCGGTGATCAAGCACCTGGACGGCGTGTGCCACGTCTATATTGACGTCGCCGCCGACCTCGACAAGGCCATCCGCGTTGCCGACAACGCCAAGACCCAGCGCTATTCGCCGTGCAACGCCATGGAAACCCTGCTGGTGCATGCCGCCGTTGCCGCCCAGGTGCTGCCGCCGCTGGCTGCCATCTACCGCGACAAGGGCGTCGAGCTGCGTGGCGACGCCGCGACCCGTGCGCTGCTGGGTAGTGATGTGCTGGAGGCGAGCGAGGAAGACTGGTTCGCCGAATACAACGCGCCGATCCTGGCGATTCGCATTGTCGACTCGCTGGAAGCGGCCATCGAGCACATCAATAAATACGGTTCGCAGCACACCGACGCGATCATCACCGAGAACTTCAGCGATGCGCGGCGCTTCCTCACCGAGGTGGATTCCGCTTCGGTGATGGTCAATGCCTCGACCCGTTTCGCCGACGGCTTCGAGTACGGCCTGGGCGCGGAGATCGGCATCTCCACCGACAAGCTGCACGCCCGCGGCCCGGTCGGCCTGATCGGTCTGACCAGCGAGAAGTACGTGGTGTTCGGCGACGGGCACATTCGTACCTGATGGGGCGTACCTGATGGCGCGGCGTATCGGGATACTGGGGGGCACCTTCAATCCCGTGCATATCGCCCATCTGCGCGGCGCCCTCGAGGTGGCCGAGCAGCTGGCGCTGGACGAGCTGCGGCTGATCCCCAGCGCGCGGCCGCCGCACCGCACGGCACCGCAGGCGACTGCCGAGCAACGCCTGGCCATGGTGCAACTGGCGGTAGAGCGTGAGCCACGGCTGGCGGTCGATGACCGCGAGCTGCGGCGTGACAAGCCGTCGTTCACCATCGACACCCTGGAGTCGTTGCGCGGTGAACTGGCGGCGGATGATCAGCTGTTTCTCCTGCTGGGCTGGGATGCCTTCTGCGGGTTGCCGACCTGGCAGCGCTGGGCAGAACTGCTGCAGCACTGCCATATCCTCGTGCTGCAGCGGCCGGATGCCGACAGCGAGGCGCCGGAAGCGCTGCGTGACCTGCTCGCGGCGCGCAGTGTGAATGATCCGCAAGGCCTGGTCGGGCCGAGCGGACAGATTGCTTTTGTCTGGCAGACGCCGCTGGCGGTGTCTGCCACACAGATTCGCCATTTGCTGGCAGAAGGGCGTTCGGTACGTTTTCTGGTACCCGACGCCGTGCTGGCCTATATCCAAACCCACGGGCTGTACCGTGGGCAAACCGATTCATGAGGTAACGATGCAAAACGAACAACTGGTCAAGGTCGCCGTTGCGGCCCTGGAAGACATGAAAGCCACCGATATCACCACCATCGATGTGCGCGGCAAGACCAGCGTCACCGACTTCATGGTGATCGCCAGCGGTACCTCCAGCCGTCACGTCAAGTCGATGGCCAACGAAGTGCTGGACAAGGTCCGCGAGCAGGGCGTGCGCCCGATCGGCAGCGAAGGCCTGGACGGCGGCGAGTGGGCCCTGCTCGATCTCGGCGATGTCGTGGTGCACGTGATGCAGGTTGCCACCCGCCAGTTCTACGACCTCGAACGTCTGTGGCAGGGCGCCGAGCAGAGCCGCGCGCAGCACCAAGATCTGCCGGAGTAAGTTCGCGCCGTGCGTATCAAGCTGATTGCGGTCGGCTCACGCATGCCGCGCTGGGTGGAGGATGGCTGGCAGGAATATGCCAAGCGTCTGCCGCCCGAGCTGGGACTCGACCTGGTTGAGGTTCCGCTGACCACTCGCGGCAAGAATGCCGATGTGGCGCGGATGATCCGTCAGGAAGGCGAGGCGATGCTGAGCAAGGTGCAGCCGGGGGAACGCATCGTCACCCTCGAGGTCCATGGCAAGCCGTGGAGCACCGAGCAGCTGGCGGCTGAGCTGGAGCGCTGGCGCCTGGATGCGCGCACCGTCAATCTGATGGTCGGCGGCCCCGAAGGGCTGGCGCCTGAGGTGTGCGCGCGCAGCGAGCAACGCTGGTCACTGTCGCCGCTGACCTTGCCGCATCCGCTGGTACGCATCCTCATCGGCGAACAGATCTACCGGGCCTGGACCGTGTTGTCCGGGCACCCGTACCACAAATAACGTTGCCTATAAAAAGCCGCCCATTTAAGTAGTCGCAGATGCCGCAACCGATCCGCCTCAAGGACCACGAAAAAGACGCCCGTCTGGTACGCCGGCGTGTGGTGGTCGGCGCTGTGGTGGTGCTGCTGCTGACCTGTGTGCTGATCGCGCGCCTGTACTACCTGCAGGTGATCCAGTACGAGCACCACACCACCCTGGCGGAAAACAACCGCATCCATGTGCAGCCGATCCCGCCGACCCGCGGGCTGATCTTCGACCGTAACGGGGTGATCATCGCCGACAACCGCCCCAGCTTCAGCCTGACCGTGACCCGCGAGCGCGCGGGAGACTGGCAGCAGGTGCTGGATGTGGTGGTCGAGGCGCTGGAGCTGACGGCGGAAGATCGCGCCCTGTTCGAGAAGCGCATGCGCCAGGGGCGGCGGCCCTTCGAGCCGGTGCCAATTCTGTTCGAACTGTCCGAAGAGCAGATCGCGCGCATCGCGGTGAATCAGTTCCGCCTGCCTGGCGTCGACGTGGTGGCCCAGCTGGTGCGGCACTATCCGCAGAAGGGGCACTTCGCCCACTCGGTCGGTTATGTCGGGCGGATCAACGAGAAAGAGCTGAAGGAGCTGGATCCGGTCAACTACAGCGGCACCCACCATATCGGCAAGACCGGTGTCGAGCGTTTCTACGAAGACCTGCTGCACGGTGAGGTGGGCTACGAGGAAGTCGAGACCAACGCCCGTGGTCGCGTGCTGCGCGTGCTCAAGCGTACCGATCCGAAGCCGGGTACGGATCTCACCCTGAGCCTGGATGTGAAACTGCAGGAGGCTGCCGAGCAGGCCCTGGGCGGCCGCCGTGGCGCGGTGGTGGCGATCGAGCCGAGCACCGGCGAGGTGCTGGCGATGGTCAGCCAGCCGAGCTTCGACCCCAACCCCTTTGTCACCGGTATCGGCTTCAAGGCCTATGCCGAGCTGCGCGATTCGATCGACCGGCCGCTGTACAACCGCGTGCTGCGCGGCTTGTATCCGCCAGGCTCGACGATCAAGCCGATGGTCGCGGTGGCAGGCCTGGACGCCGGTGTGGTGACCCCGCAATCGCGGGTGTTCGATCCCGGTTTCTATCAGTTGCCCGGCCACAGCCACAAATACCGCAACTGGAACCGCACCGGTGACGGTTCGGTGAACCTGGAATACGCGATCATGCGTTCCAACGACACCTACTTTTACGACCTCGCGCACAAGATGGGCGTGGATCGCATGCACCGCTACATGAGCCTGTTTGGCCTGGGGCAGAAGGTTTCCCTAGACATGTTCGAGGAAGCCGCCGGGCTGATGCCTTCGCGCGAATGGAAGCGTGCACGCTACCGCCAGCCCTGGTATCCCGGCGAGACGCTGATTCTTGGCATCGGCCAGGGCTATATGCAGACTACGCCGCTGCAGCTGGCCCAGGCGGTGACACTGATGGCCACCCGCGGCAAGTGGATTCGTCCGCACCTGCTGCGCAGTGCCGAAGGCAAGACCCCGCAGCAGCTGATGGCCGAAGAGGTCATCGAAGCGATGGAGACCCCGCCGGACATTGTCCTGCGCGACCCCAAGTTCTGGGATTACGGCCGCTTTGGCATGGAACAGGTGATGCACGGCCCCCGCGGCACGGCGCGCAAGGTCGGCGATCTGGCGCTGTATCGCATCGCTGGCAAGAGCGGCACGGCGCAGGTGGTGGCGATCAAGCAGGGCGAGAAGTATGACCGCTCCAAGGTGCAGGAACGCCATCGCGACCATGCGCTGTTCGTCGCCTTCGCTCCGGCGGCCGATCCGAAGATCGCCGTTGCGGTGATGGTAGAAAATGGCGAGTCGGGCTCCGGTGTGGCCGCACCGGTGGTCAAGCAGGTGATCGATGCCTGGTTGCTGGGTGAGGATGGCCAGCTCAAACCGGAGTATCGTCCGCCGGTGCCCGTGGTCGAGGAAGCGAGCGTCAGCCCATGAACAGCAATTTCGACCGCAGTATTTCCGACGAGGACGTGTTCAAGCGCCGGGCAACCCTGTTGCAGCGTTTGCACATCGACGGCTGGCTGCTGCTGATCCTTCTGGCGCTGGCAGCCGGCAGCCTTTTCGTCCTGTATTCGGCCAGCGGCAAGAACTGGGACCTGCTGATCAAGCAGGGTTCCTCCTTTGCACTGGGCATGGTCGGCATGCTGGTGATTGCCCAGTTCGAGCCGCGCTTCATGGCTCGCTGGGTGCCGCTGGCCTACATATTCGGTGTTGGCTTACTGGTGGCAGTCGAGGTGATGGGGCATACGGCCATGGGCGCCACGCGCTGGATCAACATTCCCGGGGTGATTCGCTTCCAGCCCTCCGAGTTCATGAAGATCATCATGCCGGCGACCATCGCCTGGTACCTGGCCCGGCACAACCTGCCGCCCAAGCTCAGGCATATCGCGGTCAGCCTGGTGCTGATCCTGGTGCCTTTCGTGCTGATCCTCAAGCAGCCGGACCTGGGCACCTCGTTGCTGATCCTCGCTTCCGGTGCCTTCGTGCTGTTCATGGCCGGGCTGCAGTGGCGCTGGATTATCGGCGCGGTAGCCGCGGTGGTGCCGATTGCGGTGGCCATGTGGTTCTTTGTCTTGCGCGAATACCAGAAGCAGCGCGTGCTGACCTTCCTCGACCCGGAAAGCGATCCGCTGGGCACCGGTTGGAACATCATCCAGTCCAAGGCGGCTATCGGTTCGGGCGGTGTGCTGGGCAAGGGCTGGCTGCTGGGCACCCAGTCGCACCTGGATTTTTTGCCGGAAAGCCACACGGACTTTATCATTGCGGTCCTGAGCGAAGAGTTCGGCCTGGTCGGGGTGTGTATCCTGCTGCTGGTCTACCTGCTGCTGATCGGTCGCGGCCTGTTCATCACGGCCCAGGCGCAGACCCTGTTCGGCAAGTTGCTGGCCGGTAGCCTGACCATGACCTTCTTCGTCTACGTATTCGTTAACATCGGCATGGTCAGTGGGCTGTTGCCGGTGGTGGGGGTGCCTCTGCCCTTCATTAGTTATGGCGGAACTCACTTGGTGACGCTGTTGTCAGGGTTTGGGATTTTGATGGCGATCCACACCCATCGAAAATGGATCGCACAGGTTTGATAAGAGTGAAGAATTTGAAACAGGCATGGCGTGACTGGATGGTTCGTGGCACTCATTGGCTTGGTCTGGCGGTGTTCGCCATGAGTGGCACGGCAGTGGCGGGTGACTACGACGGCTCGCCGCAGGTGGCCGAGTTCATCGCCGAGATGACCCGCGACCATGGCTTTGCCGGTGAGCAGCTGGTCAGCCTGTTCAGCCAGGCCGAGCGCAAGCAGGCGATTCTCGATGCCATCTCGCGTCCGGCGGAGAAGGTCAAGCCGTGGAAAGACTACCGGCCGATCTTCATTACCGAGGCGCGCATCAGCAAGGGCGTGGATTTCTGGAACCAGAATGCCGAGGCCCTGGCCCGTGCCGAGAAGGAGTACGGGGTGCCGGCCCAGGTGATCGTGGCGATCATCGGTGTGGAAACCTTCTATGGTGGTAACACCGGCAGCTGGCGCGGTATCGATGCATTGTCCACACTGTGCTTCGATTATCCGCCACGCGCCGAGTTCTTCTGCCAGCAGCTCCGCGAGCTGCTCCTGCTGAGCCGTGAGGAACAGATCGACCCGATCACGTTGACCGGCTCCTATGCCGGCGCCATGGGCCTGCCGCAGTTCATGCCGGGCAGCTTCCGCGCTTACGCAGTGGACTTCGATGGCGATAGCCACATCAACATCTGGAGTAACCCGGTGGATGCAATTGGCAGCGTTGCCAGCTACTTCAAGCGCCATGGCTGGGTCGCCGGTGAGCCGGTGGTCAGCCGTGCCCAGGTCAAGGGCGAGCTGGCCGACAGCGGCCTGACCCAGGGCCTGGATCCGGTGAAAAATGTCGGTGAGCTGCGTGCCCTGGGCTGGTCGAGCGCCGATGTGCTGCGCGACGATATCCCGGTAACCGCTTTCCGTTTTGAAGGTGCCGAGGGTGAGGAGTACTGGATGGGGCTGCCCAACTTCTATGTGATCACCCGTTACAACCGCAGCACTATGTACTCCATGGCCGTGCATCAGCTTTCCGAGCTGCTGCTGGCCAAGCGGGGCGGGCAATGAGCTGCAGGCAGTTCGCGGTGCGCAGTCTGGCCTTCGCGGCCCTGGGCCTGGCCTTGGCCAGCTGCTCGACCAGCAAACCCACGCCGACCGCGCCGGTGCCCGCCGGGGGTTCCATCTCCGGTCCGATGGACTACAGCCGCCCGCATCGCGATGGCGCGCCCTGGTGGGATGTCGACGTGTCGCGCATTCCCGATGCCGTGCCGATGCCGCACTACGGCCGTTTCAAGGCCAATCCATACACCGTGCTGGGCAAGACCTACTACCCGATCAACGATGCCCGGCGCTATCACGCCACCGGCACCGCATCCTGGTACGGCACCAAGTTCCACGGGCAGGCTACCGCCAATGGCGAGGCCTATGACCTGTACGGCATGACCGCCGCGCACAAGACCCTGCCGTTGCCGAGCTACGTGCGGGTGACCAACCTGGACAACGGACGCACGGTGATCCTGCGGGTCAACGACCGCGGTCCGTTCTACTCCGATCGCATCATCGACCTGTCCTTCGCCGCGGCGAAGAAGCTCGGTTACGCCGAAAGCGGCACCGCGCGGGTCAAGGTCGAAGGTATCGATCCGCATCAGTGGTGGGCCCAGCAGGGCCGGCCGGTGCCGATGGTACTGGCGCAGCCGAAGATGGCCGATCCTTCGGCGGCACAGTCGGTGGCCGTAGCGCAGCCGGTCAGCCAGCCGATCGAACAGTACACGCCACCGCCCCAGCAGCACGCGGCGGCCGTGCTGCCAGTGCAGATCGACGCAAAAAAAAACGATTCAGTCGCAGCCTCTGGCCTGTATCTCCAGGTGGCCGCCTTCGCCAATCCGGACGCTGCGGAGCTCCTCAAGGCGAAGCTGAGCGAGACAGTGCCTGCCAAGGTGTTTATCAGCTCGGTGGTGCGCAACCAGCAGATCTTCCATCGGGTGCGCCTGGGGCCGATGGGAACGCCGGGTGAGGTGCAGCAGGTGCAGGACACTGTGCGCCTGGCCAATCTCGGCCAGCCCACGCTGGTACGCCCCGACTAGAGTCTTTTCGTCCATTGCCCGAGCAGTTCAAGGGTGATGGGGAATGCAGGCGAGCCTCCGGCTCGTCTGTGCCATTGTTGAATAGCCATTTTAGAGAGACGGATGAATATCTCCCGCTTTGCCCGCTGCCTTTCCCTGTTCACCCTGCTGCTCGGCGCGCCACTCACTCAGGCCGCCCAGGACACCGCCATCCCTTCGCCGCCGCAACTGGCAGCCAAGTCCTACGTGCTGCTGGACGCTGCCAGCGGCAAGGTGCTGGTGGAAAACAACGGCGATCAGCGCCTGCCTCCGGCCAGCCTGACCAAGCTGATGACCGCCTATATCGCCACCCTGGAAATTCGCAAGGGCAAGATCGGCGAGCAGGACATGGTGCCCGTCAGCGAGCATGCCTGGCGTACCGGTGGTGCTGCCTCTGGGGGCTCCACCATGTTCCTGCCGCTGAATAGCCAGGCTTCGGTGGATGATCTGCTGCACGGTGTCATCATCCAGTCCGGCAACGACGCCAGCATTGCCCTGGCCGAGTACATCGCCGGCAGCGAAGACGCCTTCGCCGACATGATGAACGAAACCGCCGAGCGCCTGGGCATGAAGAACTCCCACTTCATGAACGCCACCGGCCTGCCGCATCCGGAGCACTACTCCAGTGCTCACGATATGGCCATCCTGGCCCGCGCCATCATCAACGAGGATAAGGAACACTATGCGATCTACTCGCAGAAGGAGTTCCACTGGAACAACATCAAGCAGGGCAACCGCAACCTGCTGCTGTGGCGCGACAGCACAGTGGACGGTCTGAAGACTGGTCACACCGAAGAAGCCGGTTACTGCCTGGTCGCCTCTGCCGTGCGCGAAGGCGCACGCATGATCACCTCGGTGTTCGGTACCGACAGTGAAAAGGTTCGCGCCGCTGAGACGCAGAAGCTGCTGACCTACGGTTTCCGCTTCTTCGAAACCCAGACCTTCTACAAGCAGGGCGAAGAGCTGGCTCAGGCGCAGGTCTGGAAAGGCATCACTCGCCAGGTCAAGGCCGGCCTGGCCCAGGACCTGACCATGACCCTGCCGAAAGGCCAGGTCAAAAAGCTGCAGGCCAGCATGGTCCTCGAACCGCAGCTGCAGGCGCCGCTCAAGCAGGGCGACGTGATCGGCAAGGTCGAAGTCAAGCTGGGTGAAGAAGTGCTGCACACCGCCGACCTGATTGCCCTCGAGGCCGTCGAGGAGGGTGGTTTCTTCCGCCGCCTGTGGGATAGCATTCGTTTGTTCTTCTACGGACTGTTCAACTGAGAACCGGCAGGGAGCGCAGCTAGCGCTCCGCTCAGGTTCTGACCAAGGGCGCCCCTCACCGGGGCGTTCCTGCTTTCTCGGAGCCCGCCCCCCGGCGATGTGGGTTCAGGGCCATAAGCCCGGAGCAATGCGATGACCGATACCGACGTACAAGCCCCGAAAATCGAATTCCCCTGCGAGCGCTACCCGATCAAGGTGATCGGCGAGGCCGGCGACGGCTTCACCGATCTGGTGATCGAAGTGATGCAGCGCCATGCGCCAGGCTTCGACTCCACCAGCCTGGTGGTGCGCGACAGCCGCAACGGCCGCTTCCTTTCCGTGCAGGTGCATATCACCGCCACCGGCGTGGAGCAGCTGCAGGCGATCCATCTCGACCTGAAAGCCAGCGGCCGCGTGCACATGGTGCTCTAGTGGCAGCGCTTGTCGTGCGTCACCTGGGGGTGGTGGAGTACCTGCCGACCCTGGAAGCCATGCGCAGCTTCACCGCCGAGCGCAATGAGTCGACCCCCGACGAAATCTGGCTGCTGCAGCATCCGCAGGTATTCACCCAGGGGCAGGCCGGCAAGCCGGAGCATCTGTTGGCCCCTGGTGATATTCCGGTGGTGCAGGTCGAGCGCGGTGGCCAGGTCACTTACCACGGCCCCGGCCAGTTGGTGGCCTACCTGATGCTGAATCTGCGTCGGCAGAAGCTGGGGGTGCGCGAGCTGGTCACCGCCATGGAGCGGGCGCTGGTCGATGTGCTGGCCAGCTATGGCGTCGAGGCGGCGCCGAAGGCCGACGCCCCGGGCGTCTACGTCAAGGGTGAGAAGATCGCCTCGTTGGGCCTGCGGGTGCGCAATGGCTGCTCATTCCACGGCCTGGCGCTGAATGTCGACATGGATATGTCGCCGTTCCAGCGCATCAACCCGTGCGGCTATAGTGGTTTGAAGATGATCCAGCTCAGGGATCTGCTCGACACTTCGCCTGCGCTCGACGAGGTGGCGCAGCGCCTGGAGCAGGCATTGCGCCAGCGTCTGGGTTACGCGTAGTCGGCCGCCATAGCCCGGGTTAGCCAGCGGCGTACCCGGGCCATCCTCAGTTCAAGTTGAGCGTCGGAATCAGGCTGTCGTTCTGCTGCTGGCCGGGCACCTGCACGGGAGCGGCCAGGCCCAGGTTGTTCTTCTCGAACACCCGGTCGGCACGGTAGCTGGAGCGTACCAGCGGGCCGGCGGCGACTTCCATGAAGCCTTTTTCCAGGCCGATGTCACGCAAGCGGTTGAACTCCTCGGGGCTGACCCAGCGCTGCACCTTCAGGTGGTTGCGGGTGGGTTGCAGGTACTGGCCGAGGGTGAGGATGTCGACGCCGATGGCGCGCAGGTCATCCATGGTCTGCAGGATTTCCTCGTCGGTTTCACCCAGGCCCAGCATCAGGCTGGTCTTGGTGATGACGCTGGGTCGATGGCGCTTGGCGTGCTCCAGTACCTTCAACGTCTTCTCGTAACCGGCGCGTGGATCACGTACCTCATAGGTCAGGCGCTTGACCGTCTCGACGTTCTGCGCGAAGACCTCCAGACCGGAGTCCACCACGCGGGCGATGGCCGCGTGATCGCCGTCGAAGTCCGGGGTCAGGGCCTCCACCACCACCTGCGGCGTATTGGCCTTGATCGCCTGCACGCAGGCGGCGTAGTGGGCGGCGCCGCCATCGGGCAGGTCATCGCGGTCTACCGAAGTCAGGACGATGTAGCGCAGGCCCATCAGTTCCACCGACTTGGCGGTGTTCTGCGGTTCTTCCTGGTCCAGCCAGCCATTCGGGTTGCCGGTGTCGACCGCACAGAAGCGGCAGGCACGGGTGCAGACCGAACCCATCAACATGATGGTGGCGGTGCCGTTGGACCAGCATTCACCGATGTTCGGGCAGTGGGATTCCTGGCAGACGGTGCTCAGGCGATGCTCGCTGACGTTGCGTTTGACCGCATCGAAGCGGCTGCCGCTCGGCGCCTTGACCCGCAACCAGCTCGGCTTGGGTTCGAAGGGCTGGGGTTCGGCCGAAGCGCGGCGCTTCTGGCCATCCTTGATCGCGGTAATTCCCTGGGGGGTGCGAAATTTTTCGCCGCTGGATACGGGCTTGGGCGGGGCAGTGTCGGACATCGAGATCTCGGCTCCGGTAGGAGGCTGCGGTAGCGGGGCTTTTGGCCGGTGGGCAGTCTACCATAGAGGGCTTACGGCGACTGCCAGCGGCTGTCGGCGCAACGGACGACAGCTACCGTGCCCGCTGTTGTTGCGCTCCGCGAGCCGCCAGCGCTTTTTCGGCGGCGTGCTTTGTCAGGTCTTGAGCTGGCTGGCGAACTGCTCCACGGCCTGCACCACTTGCTTGGCACCCTCCTGAATCTCCACGATCACTGCGCCGGCCTCGCTGGCCAGGTTCAGCCCCTGCTCGGCCTGCTGGCTGCTGCTGGCCATGCTGGCCACCGCGTTCTGGGCCAGGCTCTGGTTCTTCTGCGCCACTTCGACGATTTCCTCGGTGGCCTGGCTGGTGCGTCCAGCCAGCTGGCGCACCTCGTCGGCCACCACGGCGAAGCCGCGGCCCTGCTCGCCGGCGCGTGCCGCCTCGATAGCGGCGTTGAGCGCCAGCAGGTTGGTCTGGTCGGCGATGCCGCGAATGGTCTGCATGATGGTGCTGATCAGTTGCGACTGCTTGTCCAGCGCCTCGATGCCATCGCTCGCCTCCTGCACCTGACGGGCAATGCGCTGCATCACTTCGACCGTCTGGCGTACCACGGCGGCGCCCTTGTTGGCGCTGTCGTCGGTCTGCTGGGAGATGCTGTAGGCGATGTTCGCCGCTTCGGCCACAGCCTGTTCCTGGTTGACCTGGTCGGTGATCACGGTGGCAAACTTGACCACCTTGTACAGGCGCTCGTGGTGGTCGCGCACTGGGTTGTAGGAGGCTTCCAGCCAGACCGTGCGGCCGTGGCTGTCGATGCGCTTGAAGCGTCCGGCGACGAACTCGCCACGATTGAGACGGGCCCAGAAGTCGCGGTAAGCCTGCGAGTTGTACTCCTCCGCCTCGCAGAACATGCGGTGGTGTTTGCCCTGGATCTGCTCCAGGCGATAACCCATGCCGCCGAGGAAACGCTCATTGGCGGTCAGCACTTCGCCGGCCAGGTTGAACTCGATCACCGCGGTGGAGCGCAGCAGGGCGCCGATCAGTCCCTCGTGTTCCTTGGAGGTGCTGATGGTGCGGGTCAGGTCTTTGGCGCAGAGGGCGAAATAGGCCAGCTCGCCACGGCTGTGCACCGGCTGCCATATGCAGCGCAGCCAGGCTTCCTCGCCATTGCCACGTAGCAGGCGGAAGGCGCCGCTGAGGTGTTCGCGGGCGCGCAGGGCCTGCTGCAGCCTCGGGTAGTTGGCTTCGTGGCGGAAGGAGTCGGGAATCAGCGAGTCCAACTGGCGGCCGACCAGGGCATTGCTTTGGTAGAGCATTTCACTTAGGAAGTTGTCGTTGGCGTAGCGGATGCTGCCATCGGGTTCGATTTCTAACACCAGTGACTCGTTGTAGAACGAGTCCTTGATCTGGCGCATGCTGGTCAGCTCGTTGCGTAAGCGGGCCAGTTCCTCTTTCAGTTTGTTGTTGAACATTGGGAAGGGCACCTTAGGGATTGAATGCTGGGCAATCCATGACGGTTTTCAGGCGGTGCTTCCTCGCTCGCCTATCAACCGTATTGATCGCTGTCGCCAAGGCCACAGTCCATGCAGTGTAGTCTTGGTCTTCCGACCGCCCAGGCGGAGTTTTCATCAGCTGTGTGTAGATATTTCCATGAGTTCTCTCGACTGTATCCTTGAGCTGCCCACGGATTACCGGGTGGCCGATCTGCTGGCGTTCCACCGTCGCGATGGGCAGGCCCTGGCCGAGCGGGTGCAGGTCGATGGCCTGGACAAGGGCGTGCTCTGGCAGGGGCTGCCGGCCTGCCTGAGCATCCGTTTCGAAGCGGCCCGCGTCAGTGCTCGCCTGGAGGTGGACGGCCCGGAGGCGGAGGATGCCGGGCCGTTGCGTGCGCTGGTCGCCCACATGCTGGGCCTGACCCAGCCGGTGCGGGACTTCGAGACGGTGCACGCCGGGCATCCGCAGCTGGGGCCTTTGCTCGCCCGTCACGCCGGTCTGCGCGTGCCACAGGCGGCCACCCCGTTCGAGGCGCTGAGCTGGGCGATCAGCGGCCAGCAGATCAGCCTACCGGTGGCGATCAGCCTGCGCCGCAAGCTGATCCAGCTGGCCGGGCGAGCACACTCCAGTGGCCTGCTCTGCTATCCGGATGCCCAGGCGGTGGCTGCCCTGCAGGAGTCGCAGCTGCGCGCCGCTGGTTTCTCCCAGGCCAAGGCGCAGGCGCTGCTCTTGCTCAGTCGCGAGATTGTGGCCGGCAATCTGCCACTAGATACCTGGTTGGTTGGTGAGCCGGCCGAGGCCATCGCCGAGCGCCTGCTGGCGCTGCGTGGCATCGGTCCGTGGACGGTGGATTACGCCTTGCTGCGCGGTTTTGCCCGTTTGGATGGCTCGTTGCATGGCGATGCCGCGGTGCGCCGCCAGCTGCAGCGCCTGCTGGGTAGCGCGGACAAGCTCAGCCAGCCCTTCACCCGCGACTGGCTGGCGCCGTTCTCGCCCTGGCGCGCACTGGTCGCCGCCCATCTGTGGGCGATGCCGTAGGAGCGAGCTCTGCTCGCGAACCAGGCCGCGGGGGGATTCGCGAGCAGAGCTCGCTCCTACAAAAGCCTCTCAGCGCAACCGTTGCAGCAACGCCGGGGTCGGGTAGCCGTCGGCGGGCAGGCCCAGGCTCTGCTGGTAGGCGCGAATCGCCTTGCGCGTATTGGCGCCGATGATGCCGTCGGCCGGGCCGGGGTTGTAACCCTGAGTCGCCAGGCCTTCCTGCAGTTCGATGCGCTCGCTGCGGCTCAATGGGCGATCGCTGCGCGGCCACTCGGCGAGAATCTGTCCGCCACCGCCGAAGCGCTGGCCGAGCAGGCCCACGGCCAGGGCGTAGGACGAGGAGTTGTTGTACTTGAGGATGGCGTTGAAGTTGCGGAACACCAGGAAGGCCGGGCCGCGGTGGCCGGCCGGTAGCAGCAGGTAACCGGTTTGCTGCGGGTCGAGGTTGCCGGGCTGGCCTTTGACGCCGTACTCGATCCATTGCGCGTAGGTCTTGCGGATCTCGCTATCGGCCAGGGCGTAATCGAAACCGCTGGGCAGGGCGACTTCCATGCCCCAGGGCTGGCCGAACTGCCAGCCGGAGGCCTGCAGGTAGTGGGCGGCCGAGGCCAGGGCGTCGGCGCTGGAGTTCCAGATATCGCGGCGGCCATCGCCATCGAAGTCCACGGCGTGGGTCAGGTAGGTGGTGGGGATGAACTGGGTCTGGCCCATGGCCCCGGCCCAGGAACCGCGCATGCTGCCAGGCTGGATATCACCGTTGTGCAAGATTTGCAGGGCGGCCAGCAGCTGCTCTTCGGCCCACTGCGGGCGGCGGCCTTCGTAGGCCAGGGTGGCCAGCGAGCGGATCACCGACTGTTCACCCATGAACTGGCCGAAGCTGCTTTCCATGCCCCAGATCGCCACCAGGGTTTCCCGGTCGACGCCATAACGCTGTTCGATGGCGGCCAGGGTTGCGGCGTGTTCGGCGAGCAGGGCCTGGCCCTTGCGCAGGCGGATCGGCGAAGTGGCGCCTTCGATGTATTCCCACACCGGGCGGGTGAATTCGGGTTGGCTGTGGTCGGCGCGGACCACGCTCATGTCCGGGTCGATGCCGTTAAAGGCGCGGTCGAACAGCTCGGCAGGGATGCCGGCACGCAGGGCCTTGATGCGGAACTGCCCGCGCCAGGCGCTGAAACTGATGGCTGGTGCAGGCGCAACCTGCGCCTTTACCTGGGGCGCTGCGGCGGGGGCTGCGGGCGTGCTGGCGGAGGGGCTGGCTACAGCGGGTTGGGCGTCGCGGGTGGGCGACTCGACGCAGGCACTGAGCAGCAGGGTGGTGCCGGCGAGCAGGCAGCACAGGCGGCCGGTGGCGAGGTGGGGCATTGCACGAATCTCGGGTCTGAGCGAACGAAGCGCGACCTTAACATTTCATGCCGCCATAAAGCACGAAGCCTCCCAGTTTTGCTGGGAGGCTTCGCGGCGGTAGCTGCCTTTGCCTTTCTTCGCCTGTTCCTGGCGGCAGCGGAACAGGGGTTGGGCGACTAGGGATTTGGCCTTGTTCGGCCGCTTGGCATTCTTCGCCATGGCATGTCCTCGGTTGTGGCCCGCAGGGTGCGAGCGCGCCGAGGATGCGCCGTTGTACAAAAAATGTCCAGATTGTGGTGGGGCGGATTGATGTGACACATATGAAAAAGCCCGGCAGATGCCGGGCCTCTTCATGCGTCAGTGAGTTACTGCCAATTGGCAGCAAGCACCACATCCAACTGCTGTCGTTGCTCCGCTGTCAGGTTGCCTTCACTTCCTGCAGGCACACCAAAGGCAGCCATGGCATTCACCAGGTTTTGCACCTGGCTATCCATTAACGATTCTCCGTCAGCCGTCTTGAACTGCTCGACGCGGTAAGCGTTGCCGGAATACCAGTTGTTGATCGTGACCTTGTCTGCTGTACCAATGATGCTGACTTCGAGACTCGAGCCTGCTTGGCGGAACCAAAGTTGTTCCGGTGCAACTTCATCTCCGAAGCGCAGCACGTCGGTGTAGACGGTGCTGGTGCCGCTGTTCACCGTCTCGGTGATGGTGTCGACGCCATCGCCCAGGTTGAACAGGTAGGTGTCGGCGTAATAACCGCCGTTCAGGGTGTCGGTGCCGGTCCCGCCCGAGAGCAGGTTGCCGTTCGAGGTGTTGGCGACTCTGAGGGTGTCATTGCCGGCTTCGCCGTACAGGCTGTTGCTGCCGGTGCCGCCGTCGAGGGTGTCGTTGCCGGCGCCGCCGTGGATAAAGTCGTTGCCGTTCCAGCCGTAGATGGTGTCTGCCGCCGTGCTGCCGACTTGGGTGAGGCCGCCCTGCGTCATCTGGGCCCAGGTCCACACGGTGCCATCGGCGAACTCGATCTTCTCGATTGTCCTGGCCGCGACGATGTCTGCCCCTGAAGTGGTGGTGGTGAAGACGTCCTTGAGCATCACCTTGTCCACACCATTGCTGTGGGCGAAGACCAAGTCGGTGCCGACGCGCTGGACCTTGATATCTGTAGCCGCGATCCCCGTGCCGAAGCGCAGCACGTCGGTGTAGACGGTGCTGATGCTGCTGTTCACCGTCTCGGTGATGGTGTCGACGCCATCGCCCAGGTTGAACAGGTAGGTGTCGGCGTAATAGCCGCCGTTCAGGGTGTCGTTGCCGGTGCCGCCCGAGAGCAGGTTACCGTTCGAGGTGTTGGCTACTCTGAGGGTGTCGCTGCCGGCGTCGCCGTACAGGCTGTTGCTGCCGGTGCCGCCGTCGAGGGTGTCGTTGCCATCTCCGCCGCTGATGAGGTCGTTGCCGTTCCAGCCGTAGATGGTGTCTGCGGCCGCGCTGCCGACTTGGGTGAGGCCGCCCTGCGTCAGCTGGGCCCAGGTCCACACGGTGCCATCGGCGAACTCGATCTTCTCGATTGTCCTGGCCGCGACGATGTCTGCCCCTGAAGTGGTGGTGGTGAAGACGTCCTTGAGCATCACCTTGTCCACACCATTGCTGTGGGCGAAGACCAAGTCGGTGCCGACGCGCTGGACCTTGATATCTGTAGCCGCGATCCCCGTGCCGAAGCGCAGCACGTCGGTGTAGACGGTGCTGATGCTGCTGTTCACCGTCTCGGTGATGGTGTCGACGCCATCGCCCAGGTTGAACAGGTAGGTGTCGGCGTAATAGCCGCCGTTCAGGGTGTCGTTGCCGGTGCCGCCCGAGAGCAGGTTACCGTTCGAGGTGTTGGCTACTCTGAGGGTGTCGCTGCCGGCGTCGCCGTACAGGCTGTTGCTGCCGGTGCCGCCGTCGAGGGTGTCGTTGCCGGCGCCGCCGTGGATAAAGTCGTTGCCGTTCCAGCCGTAGATGGTGTCTGCCGCCGTGCTGCCGACTTGGGTGAGGCCGCCCTGCGTCATCTGGGCCCAGGTCCACACGGTGCCATCGGCGAACTCGATCTTCTCGATTGTCCTGGCCGCGACGATGTCTGCCCCTGAAGTGGTGGTGGTGAAGACGTCCTTGAGCATCACCTTGTCCACACCATTGCTGTGGGCGAAGACCAAGTCGGTGCCGACGCGCTGGACCTTGATATCTGTAGCCGCGATCCCCGTGCCGAAGCGCAGCACGTCGGTGTAGACGGTGCTGATGCTGCTGTTCACCGTCTCGGTGATGGTGTCGACGCCATCGCCCAGGTTGAACAGGTAGGTGTCGGCGTAATAACCGCCGTTCAGGGTGTCGGTGCCGGTCCCGCCCGAGAGCAGGTTGCCGTTCGAGGTGTTGGCGACTCTGAGGGTGTCATTGCCGGCTTCGCCGTACAGGCTGTTGCTGCCGGTGCCGCCGTCGAGGGTGTCGTTGCCGGCGCCGCCGTGGATAAAGTCGTTGCCGTTCCAGCCGTAGATGGTGTCTGCCGCCGTGCTGCCGACTTGGGTGAGGCCGCCCTGCGTCATCTGGGCCCAGGTCCACACGGTGCCATCGGCGAACTCGATCTTCTCGATTGTCCTGGCCGCGACGATGTCTGCCCCTGAAGTGGTGGTGGTGAAGACGTCCTTGAGCATCACCTTGTCCACACCATTGCTGTGGGCGAAGACCAAGTCGGTGCCGACGCGCTGGACCTTGATATCTGTAGCCGCGATCCCCGTGCCGAAGCGCAGCACGTCGGTGTAGACGGTGCTGATGCTGCTGTTCACCGTCTCGGTGATGGTGTCGACGCCATCGCCCAGGTTGAACAGGTAGGTGTCGGCGTAATAGCCGCCGTTCAGGGTGTCGTTGCCGGTGCCGCCCGAGAGCAGGTTACCGTTCGAGGTGTTGGCTACTCTGAGGGTGTCGCTGCCGGCGTCGCCGTACAGGCTGTTGCTGCCGGTGCCGCCGTCGAGGGTGTCGTTGCCATCTCCGCCGCTGATGAGGTCGTTGCCGTTCCAGCCGTAGATGGTGTCTGCGGCCGCGCTGCCGACTTGGGTGAGGCCGCCCTGCGTCAGCTGGGCCCAGGTCCACACGGTGCCATCGGCGAACTCGATCTTCTCGATTGTCCTGGCCGCGACGATGTCTGCCCCTGAAGTGGTGGTGGTGAAGACGTCCTTGAGCATCACCTTGTCCACACCATTGCTGTGGGCGAAGACCAAGTCGGTGCCGACGCGCTGGACCTTGATATCTGTAGCCGCGATCCCCGTGCCGAAGCGCAGCACGTCGGTGTAGACGGTGCTGATGCTGCTGTTCACCGTCTCGGTGATGGTGTCGACGCCATCGCCCAGGTTGAACAGGTAGGTGTCGGCGTAATAGCCGCCGTTCAGGGTGTCGTTGCCGGTGCCGCCCGAGAGCAGGTTACCGTTCGAGGTGTTGGCTACTCTGAGGGTGTCGCTGCCGGCGTCGCCGTACAGGCTGTTGCTGCCGGTGCCGCCGTCGAGGGTGTCGTTGCCATCTCCGCCGCTGATGAGGTCGTTGCCGTTCCAGCCGTAGATGGTGTCTGCGGCCGCGCTGCCGACTTGGGTGAGGCCGCCCTGCGTCAGCTGGGCCCAGGTCCACACGGTGCCATCGGCGAACTCGATCTTCTCGATGGTCCTGGCCGCGACGATGTCTGCCCCTGAAGTGGTGGTGGTGAAGACGTCCTTGAGCATCACCTTGTCCACACCATTGCTGTGGGCGAAGACCAAGTCGGTGCCGACGCGCTGGACCTTGATATCTGTAGCCGCGATCCCCGTGCCGAAGCGCAGCACGTCGGTGTAGACGGTGCTGATGCTGCTGTTCACCGTCTCGGTGATGGTGTCGACGCCATCGCCCAGGTTGAACAGGTAGGTGTCGGCGTAATAACCGCCGTTCAGGGTGTCGGTGCCGGTCCCGCCCGAGAGCAGGTTACCGTTCGAGGTGTTGGCTACTCTGAGGGTGTCGCTGCCGGCGTCGCCGTACAGGCTGTTGCTGCCGGTGCCGCCGTCGAGGGTGTCGTTGCCGGCGCCGCCGTGGATGAAGTCGTTGCCGTCATCACCGTTGAGGATGTCGTTTCCATCCGTTCCCCCTGTCGCATTCAGTCCCATTGTGGCCAGTAAGAAGGGAAATCCTTGTCCATTTATGTCGCCTTGAGCTACCAGCAACTCACTCAGATTTTCACTAATTGGATCTCCATACGATCCTAGGACTTTAAGGGCGGCGCCAAGCTCACTAATGAGAACGGTAGCGCTGGCGGGATTCTCTACATATTTAGCCTGAAGCTCAGCAACCAGCGTGCTGACATCCAGTGTAATAGTGTCAGTCTCTGAGTCCCAGTTTACTTGAACTCCTCCAAGTGTCGCGTATAAGTGTGTTTGCACCATTAGTTGAGAGTACACATAAGAGGCTAACGTATCGTAAGCATCCATGAGCTTCTGAGCTGCATTAGGTCCCGGATTTGGCAAACCTGCATTCGTGCCGCTGTCCTGAACAAAGTTGTCGACCATAAATGCCTCTAAGGCGTACAACTTTCGACCATCGTCTAAGTAAGTGCCGCGACTATTAATCGCGTACTGGTCGGCACCTGTCCAATGCAAGATGATTTGATCAAGCAGTGCTTTACGGTTAGAAACATCGGTTTCCTGCGTAAACTGGCTAACCAGCGCTTGTAGCTGGCCGCTACTGTCTAGCGCCATCGCCTGATGCAAGCTGTGCACATTACCGAAGCCTATAACCTCTGGTAGAGCGGCAATCTCATCGCTGACAGCAACCTGGTTTAGCTCTTGGCTGCGCGCTGCATCTACACTAAACCAGACATCATCCATATCCCGTATTGCCCCATCTGCGGTAGTGTAGCTGCCGCTCTGCAACACAAGATTTCCCTGTGCGTCGTAGTGATTCTGATTGGTAAAAGAAGTATTCAAGCTAGCGACATTGGCGTCACTGAGATTGAGAAATTCGCCGCCGTCAACTTGGGCGTCGCTGTCTACATCCCGCCACACTAGCAGCTGGCTGAAGGCTGCATCATTGGCATCAATCTTTCCGTCGTGGTTACTGTCCAAGTCAGCCAGCGCAGCAAAACCATTAGCGGCACTCTGCCCATTGCTGAGCTGGGTATAGTTACCAAACAGCTCGCTGCCATCATCAATCTGGCCGTTGCCGTTACGATCCCACACCAGTAGACCATCGTCCTTGCCTACCCAGCCGGTGGTTTCTGCGAAACCATTACCATCATGGTCGAAGTAGATGCCCTCGCTTTTACTGATAGTCTCAACACCATCGCCATCGAGGTCTAGAATCAGGGGGGATACGGTTTGCTCCGCACTATTGTAATCAGCAGCAACATCTTTAAGTGCCTGATTGCGCACATTAACCTTACCAACTGTATCCCCCACACCCAAATAGCCATCAGTAAATGCTTCAGCTGTTTCTTGGGCGCCCGCTTGATTTTCAGGGCTCCACGGCTCGCCTCCTGATTGCCAGGCGTAATAGGCGGCTTTCACAGCATTCGTAACAGCATCCCCTGCATATTTATTTCGTCCAGTTTCATGTGGTGCATCTTGCGTGCCTTGTTGTGACATAAAAAATTTCCTTATATTTAATATTTAAATTTACCTAAAAGATATTGGGGTCTTTCAGGTGGGCCAATTTGCAATTGGTCTTGAGTGCCAAGTCGCGTGATTAAAAGATAAATATGGATCAGGATCAGTTAGGTCACTTTTCTCATATCTGTCTTTAGTCCTGCCTACATCGCTACACCCGGCGATAGTTCGACGCTGTTCTCGTCGACCTAGATGCTGTTTTCATCCGAAGAATCTGCGCGCTGTACACCAGGCCGAACTTCTCGCCTTTGATGGTCTCATTGGTGATGATCAGCACAGTATCGTGCTCGCCCCCCGTACTTGATGAAGGTCTCGATCTTCTGGGCCTCGGAGGGCCTGCTACTGTCCGGTACTGCCTGCCGGGTAGATAAGGCGCATCAGGCCGTTACACCCAGTTCGCCGCCAACACCATATCGAGCTGTTGCTGCTGCCCGGCACTCAAGCTGACGGTTTCTCCCGGGGCCACCCCGAAACTGGCCATGGCATCGACCAAGGATTGAACCTGGCTTTCCAGCAGCTGCTTGCCATCGACCAACTGGATGACTTCCACCTTCGCCGAAGTGCGGCTGTACCAGTCGGCGATGCTGACCTGATCACTCCCATCCAGGGAACGGATTACCAGATCGTTGGCGGAGCGCTCGAACCACAGATCGCCCTCGTCAATGCCGGCGCCAAACTGGATATAGTCAACCGTTCCGCTGTTGCTCCCCAGCTCTTTGATCACATCCACGGCACTGCCCGCGTCGAACACATAGGTGTCGCTGTTACGGCTGCCGATGAGGGTGTCATTGCCGGCGCCACCCTCGAAGTAGTTGTCCGTGGCGGCGGCACTGACCTTCAGTAGGTCATTCCCTTCACCGCCGAACAGGGCGTTGCGGCCCGAGCCGGCATCCAGCACATCGTTGCCGTCTTCGCCGTGCATGTGGTCGTTGCCCAGCCAGCCCCTCAGCGTGTCATCGCCCTCGCTGCCCCGGCTGACCACGCCCATTTCGGCGATGTTCTGCAGGGTCCATTCGCGCTGTTGGGTCCAGTCGCTGCCTGAGTTAGTGAAAACGATCCGTTCCAGGGTGCTGGTGGTGGAGAAGCCTGCGGCAGAGCCGGTGCTGGTGAACCAGTTGCTCACCACCATCTTGTCCGTGCCATTGCTGTGGACGATTTCCAGATTCTGCCCCACCTTGCGCAGCTCGATATCCCAGGGCTCGTAGATGCTGGAGTCCAGCAGCAGCACATCCTCTGCGCCGCTGTTGTTGCCCGACTCCTTGATCACGTCCACACCGCTGCCGACACCGAACACATAGGTGTCGTTGTTGTGGCTGCCGATGAGGGTGTCATTGCCGGCGCCACCCTCGAAGTAGTTGTCCGCAGCGGCGGTGCTGACCTTCAGCAGGTCGTCGCCGTCGCCGCCGAACAGGGAGTTACGGCCCGAGCCGGCATCCAGCAGATCATTGCCAGCCTCACCAAACATGTGGTCGTTGCCCAGCCAGCCCCTCAGCGTGTCATCGCCCTCGCTGCCCCGGCTGACCACGCCCATTTCGGCGATGTTCTGCAGGGTCCATTCGCGCTGTTGGGTCCAGTCGCTGCCTGAGTTAGTGAAAACGATCCGTTCCAGGGTGCTGGTGGTGGAGAAGCCTGCGGCAGAGCCGGTGCTGGTGAACCAGTTGCTCACCACCATCTTGTCCGTGCCATTGCTGTGGACGATTTCCAGATTCTGCCCCACCTTGCGCAGCTCGATATCCCAGGGCTCGTAGATGCTGGAATCCAGCAGCAGCACATCCTCTGCGCCGCTGTTGTTGCCCGACTCCTTGATCACGTCCACGCCGCTGCCGACACCGAACACATAGGTGTCGTTGTTGTGGCTGCCGATGAGGGTGTCATTGCCGGCGCCACCCTCGAAGTAGTTGTCCGCAGCGGCGGTGCTGACCTTCAGCAGGTCGTCGCCTGCACCGCCATAGAGGTCGTTACGGCCCGAGCCGGCATCCAGCACATCGTTGCCAGCCTCACCAAACATATGGTCGTTGCCCGACCAGCCCATCAGCGTGTCATCGCCCTCGCTGCCGCGGCTGACCACGCCCATTTCGGCGATGTTCTGCAGGGTCCATTCTTGTTGTTGGGGCCATTCGCTGCCTGGGTTAGCGAACATGATCCGCTCCAGGGTGCTGGTGGTGGAGAAGGCAGCGGCAGAGCCGGTGCTGCTGAACCAGTTGCTCACTACGACCTTGTCCGCGCCATTGTGGTGGACGATTTCCAGATTCTGCCCCACCTTGCGCAGCTCGATATCCCCGGGGGTAATATCTGGGCCGAGAAACAGCGTATCCACTGCGTCGGTGTTGCTGCCGAGCTCCTTGATCACATCGACGCCGTCGCCCAGGTTGAACACATAGGTGTCGCTGTTGTGGCTGCCGATGAGGGTGTCGTTGCCGGTTCCGCCCTCCAGCGAGTTGTAGGTCGCCGTTGCGCTGACCTTCAATACGTCATTGCCGGCGCCACCGTACAAACGGTTGCTGCCTGCGCCGGCATCCAGCACATCATTGCCGCCTTCACCAAACATATGGTCGTTGCCCGACCAGCCTGAAAGCCTGTCGGCGGCCTCGCTTCCCCGGCTAGTCACGCCCAATAGCGCAATGTCGGACGGTGTCCAGAGCCAGCCATCAAAAAACTCGATGCGTTCCAGCGTGCTATCGGTAGAGAAAGTCGCCGATGCGTCAGTGCTGCTAAACCAGTTGCGAACCACCACGCTGTCGGTGCCATTGATATGCACAAGATGCAGATCAAGCCCCTGCCGCCGCACTTCCAACTCCCAAGGCAAGATACCCTCGCCGAAGCGCAGGACATCTTCTGCGCCGGGATTGTTGCTCACCTCATCGATGACCAGTTCGCCATCGCCCAGGTTGAACTGGTAGTTGTCACTGTCTGCACTGCCCTGAACTGTCTCTACGTATGACATCGCTCTTCTCCTTGGCTCTTATTATCTTTCCGACAGGCTCTCGTCCTGGTACTCCTTGAGCGGGCTCAGGAAGTAGTCGATCACCTTGCGTTTATTCGTCTTCACTTCCGCGCGCACCGCCATGCCCGGCGACAGTTCGATGCGGTTTTCACCGACCTGGATGCTGTTTTCCTTGAGCTGGATGCGCGCGCTGTACACCAGGCCGAGTTTCTCGTCCTCGATGGCATCGTTGGAGATGCTGATCACGGTGCCGTGCACCACGCCGTACTTGGTGAAGGTGAAGGTCTCGACCTTGATCTCCACTTCCTGGCCGGGGCGGACGAAGCCGATGTCTTTGTTCTCCAGCATGGCCTCCACTTCCACCGGCTGGCCCGTGGGCACGATGACCATCAGCGGCTGAGCCTCGGTGACCACCCCGCCGTTGGTGTGAATGGCCAGCTGCTGCACGGTGCCGGCGACCGGGGCGGTGAGCTGCATCAGGCGGTTGCGCTGCTCGGCCTTTTTCAGCTCCTGGGCCAGGGCGGCGGCGCGTTGTTCCGACTCGTGTTGCAGATCGAGCATGGCCCGCCGGGTCTGGGCCAACACGCTCTGCCGACGGCTTTCGGCCTCCAGCTTGGCGGCTTTCAGTTCCAGCACCTTGGCCTGCTGCATGGCCAGCTCGCGCTCTTGGTCCAGGCGCAGTTGCTCCTTTTCCAGGTAGGCGTGCTTGCCGACGATGGCTTTGTCCAGCAGACGCTTGTAGTCGGCGACCAGTTGCCGGGTGATTGGCAGGGACTCTTGCAGCGTGCTGACCCAGGCCTGCGCCGCCTGGATCTCCGCCAGCCGTTGCTCGATCTCGGCATCGCTCTGTTCGAGGGTGCTGTGCAGTTCCAGGTACTGGCCGTGCAGCCAGGTCTGTGCGGCTTGCTGTTGTTCCGCTGTGGCCTGGGGAATCTGCTCGATCAGCGAGGACGGGGCGCGGTTGTGCTGGATGGCGTCGAGCAAGGCGCGGGCGCGGGCGCCGTCGACCTGCGCAGCGAGCAGGTCGTTCTTCAGGCGTTCGACATCGGCGCCGGTGATCTGCGCATCCAGTTCGACCAGCAGTTCGCCCGCCTTGACCTGCTGGCCGTCATAGACGTGGATGGCTTTGACCACGGCCACTTCGCTGGGCTGGATGATCTTGGTCTTGCCGTTGGGCACGATCTTGCCGGAGGCGGTGGCGACCACGTCGATCTCGCCGAGGCAGGCCCAGAGCAAGGCCAAAGCAGCGAAGCCCATGATGGTCCACTGGATGTAGCGTGGCGCGGGGTGCACCGGTTGTTCCTGCAGGGCCAGGGCGGCGGGGAGAAACTGCACTTCATGGTTCAGCCGTGGTGGCGCATCCATGCTCTGGCGCTGTCGCCAGGAGTGGCGCCAGGCGCTGCGGTAGCGGTTGAGCAGATCACGTTTGGCGCTCATGCGGCACCGCCTTGCTGCAGGCGATGCAGGCGCGAGTAATGCCCGGCCTGATGGGCCAGCAGTTCGCTGTGGCTGCCTTGCTCGACGATCTGCCCGCGGTCCATGACCAGGATGCGGTTGGCATCGCGCACCGCAGACAGGCGGTGGGCGATGATGATCACCGTGCGGCCTTTGCAGATGGCCTGCATGTTCTGCTGGATGACCCGTTCGGACTCGTAGTCGAGGGCGCTGGTGGCCTCGTCGAAGATCAGGATGCGCGGGTTGCCGATCAGCGCGCGGGCGATGGCGATGCGCTGGCGCTGGCCGCCGGAGAGCGAGGCGCCGTGTTCGCCGACCACGGTGTCGTAGCCTTCCGGCAGCTCGAGGATGAATTCATGGGCGCCGGCCATCTTGGCCGCCTGCATCACCGACTCGATCGGTGCGCCGGGATCGGTCAGGGCGATGTTCTCGCGGATGCTGCGGGCGAACAGCATGTTGTCCTGCAGCACCACGCCGATCTGCCGGCGCAGTGAGGAGACATCGGCCAGGGCCAGGTCCATGCCGTCGACCAGGACGCGGCCGCGCTCCGGGGTATACAGGCGCTGCAGCAGGCGAGTCAGGGTGCTTTTGCCGGAGCCGGAGCGACCGACCACGCCGATCACTTCGCCCGCCTTGATGCTCAGGCTGATGCCGCGCAGTACTTCCGAACCGTCGGGGCGGTAGCGGAAATGCACCTGGTCGAACTCGACCTGGCCCTTGAGCGGCGGCAGGGCGCTGCGGGTGGCCTGGGACAGCTCGGTACGGGTGTTGAGGATGTCGCCGAGGCGCTGCACCGATACGCCGGTCTGCTGGAAACTGGTCCACAGCTGGGCCAGGCGCATGATCGGCTGTGACACGCGCCCGGCCAACATGTTGAAGGCGATCAACTGGCCGACCGAGAGGTCACCGTTGATGACCAGCTGTGCGCCCAGCCACAGGGTGGCCACCGTGACCAGCTTGCCGACCAGGCCGACGCCTTCGTTGGCGATGGTCGACAGGGTCTGGGTCTTGAAACTGGCAGCCACATAACCGGCCAACTGGTTGTCCCATTTGCGGGTGATCTGCGGCTCCACCGCCATGGCTTTGAGGGTGTCGATGCCGTTGACCGTCTCGACCAGAAAGGCCTGATTCTCGGCGCCGCGGGAAAAGCTCTCGTTGAGGCGAGCGCGCAGCACCGGGGTGATCAGGAAGGAGATCAGGAAATACAGCGGCAGCGAGAGCAGCACCACCAGCGTCAGCCAACCGCTGTAGACGAACATCACGGCGATGAACACCACCGAGAACAGCACATCGAGAATCAAGGTGATGGCGTTGCCGGTAAGAAAGCTGCGGATGTTTTCCAGCTCGCGTACCCGCGCTACCGAGTCACCGACGCGGCGTGCCTGGAAGTAGGCCAGCGGCAGGGTCACCAAATGACGGAACAACCGCGAGCCCAGCTCGACGTCGATGCGACTGGCGGTATGGGCAAACACATAGCTGCGCAGCCCACTCAAGGCGGTCTCGAACAGCATGATGCCAAGCAGGCCGATGGCGATCACGTCCAGGGTCGACAGGCCGCGGTGCACCAGGACCTTGTCCATCACCACCTGGAAGAACAGTGGCGTGAGCAGGGCAAAAATCTGCAGCACGAACGACACCAGCAGCACTTCGCCGAGCAGCTTGCGGTATTTGACGATGGCCGGAATGAACCAGGTGAAGTCGAACTTGCTCAGTTCGCCGGCCAAGGATGACTCGGAGCGAATCAGCAGCAAATCGCCAGTCCAGCGCTGCGCCAGCTCCTCGAAGGTCAGGACTTCCGGACGCTGCGCCTGCGGGTCATGGATCAGCGCCTTACCGTCATCCAGGCGGGCGATGATAAAGAAGCGACCATCATGAGCGGCGGCAATCGCCGGCAGAGGGACGTGTGCCAGGCGCTCAAGTTTGCTACGCACGCTCTTGGCCTTGAGACCCAGCTGCTTGGCGGCAAGAAGGAGTTCGGGGCGGCCAAACGGGCGGCCATCCTCGGCGAATTCATGGGCGAGTTGTTCGGTAGAGGCGGCGACGTTATGGAAGCGGGCCAGCATGACCAGGCAGGCCAGGCCACTGTCAACGGCAGGTGAAGCACCCACTCCTTGGTGTGCATCCAACATTCAACTTCCCTTTATGCACGTCCACTAGCGCCGATTGATGCCCAGAAAAGGGCAGCAGGCAAGGGATGTATTGGGACGTGCAACGACAGGCATTCCCTTGCCTCAAGTGCTGGCAATTAACCATCACCCCATGGGGGAGATCAAGATGCTGTGCGGAGAATTGCTAGCAATTCCGCCAAACGACGATTTTCAGTCAATCGCCTATTGAGGTTGCAGCGGTTTTCTATGTAGACGAGGTCTCCTGCTCGGTTTGGCTATCGGCAGGATGGGGGGGCGACAAAAGGGTTGCCGCCAGCAGGGCTAGGCGTTACTCGCTGAGCGGCAGGCGCTGGCCGGCCATCAGCAGCACCAGGCGGCCCAGGCTGCTCCAGGCGTCTCCAGGGGCTTGGCCCTTGACCTGGGCGTCGATGCGCTGGGCGTCGATCAGCAGCTGGTTCCAGCGTGCGGCAGAGTGGCGTTGCAGGGCTTTGCTGACCAGCGGCCGGCGCTTGTCCCAGATTGGCGGGCGGGCAGATGCGAAGGCTTTGTCCTGGGGCACGCCTTGGCTGATCTGCTGGGCCAGGCCGGCCAGCTGGCGCAGTTCGCGGGCCAGCATGACCAGGATGAACAGCGCTTCCTGGCCTTCGCCACGCAGCCCTTCGAGCATGCGCAGGGCGTGTGTGGCGTCGCCGCCAAGCACCGCTTCGATCAGACCGAACACGTCATAGCGGGCGCTGTCGGCCACCGCCGCCTGCACGGTGCTGGCGTCGATCTGGTTGCCATCGGCGAGCAGTTTGAGCTTCTCGATTTCCTGTGCGGCGGCCAGCAGGTTGCCTTCCACGCGGGCGGCGATCAGCTCCAGGGCTTCCTGGCTGGCGCTCATGCCGCTTTGCGCCAGGCGCTGGCGAATCCACTGCGGCAACTGGCTGGCTTCCACCGGCCAGATCTGCAGGAACTGGCTGTTGGGCCCTTCGATCAGTGCCTTGGCCCACTTGGTCTTCTGCGTGCTGCCGTCGAGCTTGGGCAGGCTGATCAGCAGCAGGGTGTCTTCCGGCGGGCGGCCGAGGTATTCGAGGATTGCCGCGGTGCCCTTGTCGCCGGGCTTGCCGTTGGCGATGCGCAGCTCGATCACGCGCTTCTCGGCGAACAGCGACATGCTGGCACCGGCTTCGTAGAGCAGGCCCCAGTCGAAGTTGGCTTCGGCATGGAACACCTCGCGCTCGCTGAAACCCTGGGCGCGGGTGGCGGCGCGAATGGCGTCGGCGGCTTCCTGGCACAGCAGCGGTTCGTCACCACTGATCACGTAGACCGGGGCGAGGCTGCCTTGCAGGTGTTTGCCGAGTTGGGCGCTATTCAGTTTCATCGAAAGCCCAGTTTCATCGCGGATCGAACTTCATCACTTGCGAAAAGGGCCGGTTACCCGGCCCTTGTCTGCTTACTGGCTGATCGGCAGCTGGATCGGCGACTGCAGCGGTGCCGACTCCTGCTCCGCGCGGCGCGCTGCGGCGGCGGCTTCCGCTTCGGCCTGGGCCTTGGCTTCGGCTTCCTGCTGCAGTTGCTCAAGCCGGGCCGGGGTGACCAGCTGCAGGCGCAGGACCATCTGCTGTACCAGTTCGCGGCGCATTTCCTGGCGCAGCTGGGCGGATTCCTGGTCGGAGCCGATCAGGTTGTTCTCGTCATGCACGAAAGTGCTCTGCACTTCCAGCTGGTCGCTGAGCAGCAGCAGGTCCTTCTGGCCACGGATCTCGTAGTCGAGCGTGGTGGTCAGCTCGTACTCGGCGCTGCGCGCGTTGCCGGTGTAGCTGGCGGTGCGCTGGGTTTCTTTTTCGTTGGCCAGGCTCAGCTTGTAAGGCGCGCCGGTGTGCACCTTGACGCCGCTGTTGTCGAGCACCTGGCGCACTTGCTTGACCGTGTCGCCATAGGCGTTGCGCGCCTGCAGGTCGATTTCCTTGAGGGCGAAGTCGGCGCTACCGGTGCCACGCAGCTGGAAGCCGCAGGCGCTAAGCAGAACAGCCAGGCCGATTACCATCAGATTCCGTTTCATCATTCTCTTCTATCCCCTTGGAGAGTCACGGCGCCATGCAGGCATGGCGCCGAGCTTAATCAGTTGGCAACCGTTTTCAATTAGCCACGATGTTGACCAGCTTGCCTGGTACCACGATGACCTTGCGGATGGTCACGCCTTCGGTGAAGCGCAGCACGTTCTCGTTGGCACGGGCGGCGGCTTCGACTTCCTCGCGGCTGGCGCTGGCCGGCACTTCGATCTGCCCGCGCAGCTTGCCGTTGACCTGGATCACCAGGGTCAGGCTGTCCTGCACCAGAGCCGATTCGTCGACCTGCGGCCACTGCGCGTCGATGATCGCGCCATTGTGGCCCAGGCTGCGCCAGATCTCATGGCTGATGTGCGGCGTGATCGGCGCCAGCAGCAGGGCTACGGTCTGCAGACCTTCGTGCAGCAGGCTGCGATCCAGAGCGGTTTCGCTCGGGGCTTTTTCCAGCACGTTCATCAGAGTCATCACCTGGGCGATGGCGGTGTTGAACTTGTGGTGCAGGCCGATATCGCTGCTGGCCTGCTTAATGGCCAGGTGAATGGCGCGGCGCACGGCTTTCTGCCCGTCATTCAATTCGTGCTTGCCGAGGGCGCTCGGCAGGCCGCCGCTGACGTGGCTGTGGGCCAGGCGCCAGACGCGACGCAGGAAGCGGTTGGCACCTTCGACGCCGGAATCGGACCATTCCAGGCTCATGTCGGGCGGCGAGGCGAACATCATGAACAGGCGGCAGGTGTCGGCGCCGTAGGCATCGATCATCGACTGCGGGTCGACGCCGTTGTTCTTCGATTTGGACATCTTCTCGGTGCCGCCGATTTCCACCGGCAGGCCGTCGGTCTTCAGTTTGGCACTGATGACCTTGGCCTTGGCGTCGCGCTCCAGCTCGACATCGGCCGGGTTGAACCAGTCCTTGCCGCCGTTATCCAGGGTGCGGTAGTAGGTTTCGGCGACCACCATGCCTTGGGTCAGCAGGTTCTTGAACGGCTCATTCGAGCTGACCAGGCCTTCGTCGCGCATCAGCTTGTGGAAGAAGCGCGCGTAGAGCAGGTGCAGGATCGCGTGCTCGATACCGCCGATGTACTGATCGACCGGCAGCCAGTGGTTGGCTGCAGCCGGGTCGACCATGCCGGCGGTGTACTGCGGCGAGGCGTAGCGGGCGTAGTACCACGACGACTCGACGAAGGTGTCCATGGTGTCGGTTTCGCGCTTGGCTGCAGCGCCGCATTTCGGGCAGGTGCAGCTGTAGAACTCGGGCATGCGCGCCAGCGGCGAACCGGCGCCGTCCGGCACCACGTCTTCCGGCAGCACGACCGGCAGCTGGTCTTCCGGTACCGGCACATCGCCACAGGCGTCGCAATGGATGATCGGGATCGGGCAGCCCCAGTAACGCTGGCGGCTGATGCCCCAGTCGCGCAGGCGGAACTGGGTCTTGCGTGCGCCGTGGGCGCAGGCTTCGAGGTCAGCGACTATGGCGTCGAAGGCCGCGGTGAAGTCTTTGCCGTCGTACTTGCCGGAGTTGAGCGTGGTCAGGCCGGCTTTGTCGCCGTACCAGTCCTGCCATTGGCTGGCGTCGTAGTCCTTGCCTTCCGCAGCGTAGACCTGCTTGATCGGCAGCTCGTACTTGCTGGCGAATTCGAAGTCGCGCTCATCGTGCGCCGGCACAGCCATCACCGCGCCTTCGCCATAGCCCCACAGCACGTAGTTGGCGACGAACACCGGCAGCTTGTCGCCGGTCAGCGGGTGGATGACGAACTGGCCGGTGGCCAGGCCTTTCTTCTCCATGGTGGCCATATCGGCCTCGGCCACGGAGCCGGCCTTGCATTCGGCGATAAAGGCGGCGATGGCCGGATTGCTCTCGGCGGCGCGCTGCGACAACGGGTGCTCGGCGGCGACGGCGACGTAGGTGGCGCCCATCAGGGTGTCCGGGCGGGTGGTGTAGACCTTGAGCTGCCCGTCGATGCCGACGCTGGCCTGGTCATAGTCGAACACCACGTCGGCGCCGAAGCTCTTGCCGATCCAGTTGCGCTGCATGGTCTTGACCTGTTCCGGCCAGCCATCCAGTTCGTCCAGGCTACTCAGCAGCTCTTCCGCGTAGGCGGTGATCTTGAAGTAGTACATGGGGATTTCGCGCTTTTCGATCAGCGCGCCGGAACGCCAGCCGCGGCCGTCGATGACCTGTTCGTTGGCCAGCACGGTCTGGTCGACCGGGTCCCAGTTGACGGTACCGTTCTTGCGGTAGATCACGCCCTTCTCGAACAGCTTGGTGAACAGCCACTGTTCCCAGCGGTAGTAATCCGGCTTGCAGGTGGTGACTTCGCGGGTCCAGTCGATGGCCAGGCCCAGCGATTTCAGCTGGGTCTTCATGTAATCGATGTTTTCGTAAGTCCACTTGGCGGGCGCGACCTTGTTCTTCATCGCGGCGTTCTCGGCCGGCATACCGAAGGCGTCCCAACCCATCGGCTGCAGCACGTTCTTGCCCTGCATACGCTGGTAGCGGGCGATCACGTCACCGATGGTGTAGTTGCGCACGTGCCCCATGTGCAGCTTGCCGCTGGGGTAGGGGAACATCGACAGGCAATAGAAGGTTTCTTTGCCCGGCTGCTCACTCACGACAAAGGATTTCTGCGCGTCCCAGTGGGACTGCGCGGCGGCTTCGATATCACGGGGCGAATACTGTTCGTGCATGGCTACTTGGCTGGCAAAAAGGGGGCTTACAGGAAACGCGGTAGCATACATGACCCCTCGCGACCTAGGGAAACCCAGATTGTGCGCGGCGGCCAGCCTGCTCCGCCGTTTGTCGCGGCGGGCCGCCTGGGCCGGGGGTGACGCTAAGCTTGCCTTAGGGGCGAGACGCTAGCGCCCGGCAGAGGTGATGGATGGCAGAGATGCGGCGGGCTGAGGCGGGAGGAGGGCTTTACGAGCGCTTGCTGCAACGGCTTGCGCTGGCTCTGGATGAGGCCGACACCGCGGGCCGCCTGCGTGATGCGCCGCCTTCCGAGCTGGAGTTGCGTGGTCTGACGCCTGCCGAGCTGGAGTTGATCCGCGCGTATCTGGATCGTGACCTCAACTGGCTGCGTGGCTGGCATGCGGCGGCCGAAGAATTGGCGCTGATCGAGCAGATGCCGCCGGCGAAAGCCAGCAAGGCGGTGCGGCCACCGGGTGCCAGCAAGACGGTCTTGAAAGCCCAGGCCAAGGTCAAACCACTGCTCAAACGCCGCCAGCAGCTGTGCTGTGCGCTGTGCGGCAATGCGGCCGAATGGCAGCGCGGCGAGGGCGTATTGCCCTGCGTTTCCTGCGGCTCCAAGCTGTTCCGCACGGCCGCGCCGCGCTGACGGCTGTCTGCTAGTCTGCGCGGGCACTCGGAGGTGCCCATGGAACTGCGCTTTCTCCTCAAACAACTGATTCTGCCGCCTGGCGGGCTGCTCCTGCTGATCCTGCTGGCGTGGCTGTGCTGGTCGTCGCGGCCGCGCCTGGCACTGCTGTTGCTCCTGCTCGGGCTCGGCGGTCTGTGGCTGATGAGCCTGCCGGTGGTGGTCGAGCAGGCGGCGCGCGTGCTGGAGCGCGAGCCGGCACTGGCCGAGGCGCAATGGGCGAGCCTGGCGCAGCGCGGCGAGGTGATAGTCGTGCTCGGCTCCGGGCGCGAGGAAGCCGATCCCGCCTGGGGCAGCGACCAGCCCAGTGTCACGGCTATCGAGCGCTTGCGCTATGCCGCGCGCCTGCATCGCGCCTCCGGATTGCCTGTGCTGATCAGCGGCGGCCTGCACTATGGCGAGCCGCCCAGCGAAGCCGGGTTGATGGCCGACGCGCTGCAGCGTGACTTCGGCGTGGCGACCCGCTGGCGCGAGGAGCGTAGCCGCACCACCTGGGAGAATGCGCAATTCAGCGCCGAACTGCTGCGCGAGCAGGGCATTCGTCGGGTCGTGCTGGTGACCCAGGCGGCGCACATGCCGCGTTCGCGCTGGTGTTTCGAGCGTGCCGGGCTGGAAGTGGTGGCGGCGCCGCTGGGTTTTCTCGGCGTAGCCAATGCGCGCCCACTGGGCGGCTGGCTGCCGGAAGGCAAGGCGCTGTGGCAGAGCACGCGCCTGCTCAACGAGGCGTTGGGGCAGGTGGTTTACCCACTGCTGTATCGCTGATGCCTTGGCGTAGGAGCGAGCTCTGCTCGCGAATACCGGCAGCCGCGATACCCTTCGCGAGCAGAGCTCGCTCCTACATGTGTGGGCTTAGGCGGCCTGCATGGCGATGCTGCGCGCCTCGCGGCGGCGGCTGACGACTGCCCAGCCCAGCAGCAAGGCGCACAGTCCGGCCAGAGGCCAGCCGCGCCAGATCAGGTAGGGCGTCAGGCCTTGCATAGCCTGTACTTCGCCATACAGCACGGCCTGCTGGAACTGCGGAATCTGCGTGGTGATGCGGCCTTGTGGGTCGATCAGCGCGGTGACGCCGTTGTTGGTGGCGCGGATCATCCAGCGTCCGGCTTCGAGGGCGCGCATCTGCGCCATCTGCAGGTGCTGCAGCGGGCCGAGCGAGGTGCCGAACCAAGTGTCGTTGCTAATGGTCAGCAGCAGGTCGCTCTGTGCGGCCAGGCCGGCGGCGAACTCCGGATAGACCACCTCGTAGCAGATGAACGGCGCGATCTGCAGGCCCTTGGCTTGCAGCAGTTGCTGGTCGGCCGGGCCGCGGGCGAAGTCGGACATTGGCAGGTCGAAGAAGGCGATCAGTCCGCGCAGCACTTCCTGCAGTGGCACATATTCGCCGAAGGGCACCAGCTTCTGCTTGAGGTAGGTGCCCTCGCCGTCGCCAACCACGGTGATGCCGTTGTAGTAGCGTTTCTCGCCCAGTTCGTTGGGCTGGCGGATCGGTACGCCAGTGATCAGTGCGGCCTGGCGCTCCTGGGCGACGCGGCCCATGAACTGCAGATAGCCTTCGGCGAACTCCTTGAGCACCGGTACCGCGGTTTCCGGCCAGACGATCAAGTCGGCGGGCTGGCTGTTCAGGGTCAGGTCGCGGTACAGCTCCAGCTGGGCTTGCAGTTGGGCCGGGTCCCACTTGAGGTTCTGTTCGACATTGCCCTGCATGACGGCAACCTTGAGCGGCGTGCCCTTGGCCTGGGTCCAGCTGTGGCCGTGCAGTGCCAGGGCGGCGATCCAGGGCGCCAGCAGCAAGGCCTGGGCGCTGAGCCACTGCCACTTGTGCGGGCGCAGGCGCGGCAGATTGAGCGCCAGTGTGGCGGTGAGGGCCAGGCTCAGGGATATCAGCCACATGCCACCAACCGGGGCGAGGGCGGCCAGCGGACCATGCAGTTGGCTGTAGCCGGCGTACAGCCAGGGAAAGCCGGTAAGGAACCAGCTGCGGAAGGCTTCCTGGGCCAGCCACAGGGCGGCGAAGGCCAGGGCGTCGGCCAGGGGAGCGTCGCTGCGACGCAACCAGCGCGCCCACAACCAACTGCTCAGGGCGAACAGCAGGCCGAGGCCGCCGACGAAGCCGAGGGTCAGCGCTGCGGCCAGTGGCGGTGAGGCCGCGCCGTAGTCATGGATGCTGACGTAGACCCAGCTGGTGCCGCTGAGGAACAGGCCGAAGCCGTAGCTCCAGCCACGTAGCAGCGCCTGGCGTGGGTTGAGCTCGCGCAGGCCGAGGTAGAGCAGGGCGATGGAGATGATCGCCAGCGGCCACAGGTCGTAGGGGGCCAGTGCCAGGGTGGTGAGGGCACCGGCAGCCATGGCCAGCAGATTGCCCGGCCAGCCGGGTTGGGTGATCCAGCGCATCATGCGTCCTTGATCGAGAAATCAGGCGGGCAAGGGTACTGGAAGGCGCGGGAGGCAGGAAGCGGGGTGAGCTTAGTGTTGCAGTGGGGGTGTAGCCCGGATGCAATCCGGGGGAGGGCGGCTGGTTTTCCCGGATTGCATCCGGGCTACCAGCTGAAGGCTTTTGTAGGAGCCAGCTTGCTGGCGATCAGCGGCACGGATCGCCAGCAAGCTGGCTCCTACAGCAGGGGGGGGCTAGCGATCCACCGGTGTCAGGCGCAGCAGGTGCAGGCGGCGGCTGTCGGCGTTGAGGACGCGGAAGCGGTATTCGCCGATCTCGGTGACTTCGTTGCGTTTGGGCAGGTGGCCGAAGGCGTTCATCACCAGGCCGCCGACGGTGTCGAACTCGTCATCGGGGAATTCGGTGTCGAAGGCTTCGTTGAAGTTGTCGATCGGCGTCAGTGCCTTGATCAGGAAGTCGCCGCTGGGCAGCGGCTTGATGTAGCTGTCTTCCTCGACGTCATGCTCGTCCTCGATCTCGCCGACGATCTGCTCGAGCACGTCTTCGATGGTCACCAGGCCGGCCACGCCGCCGTATTCGTCGATGACCACGGCCATGTGGTTGTGGTTGGCGCGGAATTCGCGCAGCAGCACGTTGAGGCGCTTGGACTCGGGCACGAAGGTGGCCGGGCGCAGCAGATCCTTGATGTTGAACGGCTTGCTGCCGTTCTCCAGGATCAGCGGCAGCAGATCCTTGGCCAGCAGGATGCCGATCACGTCATCGATGCTTTCGCCGATCACCGGGTAGCGCGAGTGGGCGGAATCGATGATTGCCGGGAGGAATTCCTGTGGCGTTTGGGCGGCCTTGATGCTGACCATCTGGGAACGCGGCACCATGATGTCGCGTACCTGCAGGTCGGCGACCTGAATGGCACCCTCGACGATGGCCAGGGCTTCGCTGTCGAGCAGCTTGTTCTGGTGGGCTTCACGCAGCACCTCCAGCAGTTCCTGGCGGTTTCTCGGCTCATGAGCAAAAGCCTGGGTCAGCTTGTTCAGCCAGGACTTTTGCTCGTTGCTCGATCGGTCTTCGCTCATGGTGTGTTTCTCAGGGCCTTCTTCGTTATGGGTGGTTAGCGGGTGTTGGCACTTATTCGTCGGCGGCGTACGGGTCCGGGTGGCCCAGTTCAGCCAGCAATTCCCGTTCCAGGGCTTCCATTTCCTCGGCTTCCGCATCGTCGATGTGGTCGTAGCCGAGCAGGTGCAGGCAGCCGTGGATCACCAGGTGCGCCCAGTGCGCCTCGCTGGTCTTGCTTTGTTCGCGGGCTTCGCGCTCGACCACGGGCACGCAGATCACCAGGTCGCCGAGCAGCGGAATATCCAGCAGGCCGTCGGGAATGTCGGCGGGGAAGGACAGCACGTTGGTGGCGTAGTCCTTGTGCCGCCAGGTGTGGTTCAGTTCGCGGGCTTCGCCTTCATCGACCAGGCGGATGGTCAGCTCGGAGTCGGCCGTGCGCTGGCGCAGGGCCAGTTCACACCAGCGGCGAAATTGCTCCTCGCTCGGCAGCGCGGTGGCGGCCGAGGCGTTCTGCAGATCGAGTTCAAGCATCGTCGCGCGCGTCCCTGCCTTCCGGCTTGCCCTGCTGGCGGTCTTCGAAGCGCTCGTAGGCCTCGACGATACGCTGCACCAAGGGGTGGCGCACCACGTCCTTGGGCTTGAAGTGGGTGAAGGTGATGCCGGGCACGTCGCGCAGCACTTCGATGACGTGGGCCAGGCCGGACTTGGTGCCGCGGGGCAGGTCGACCTGGGTGATGTCGCCGGTGATCACCGCGGTCGAGCCGAAACCGATACGGGTGAGGAACATCTTCATCTGCTCGAGGGTGGTGTTCTGACTCTCGTCGAGAATGATGAAGCTGTTGTTAAGGGTGCGCCCGCGCATGTAGGCCAGCGGGGCGATTTCGATCACCTGTTTCTCGATCAGCTTGGCTACCTGTTCGAAGCCGAGCATCTCGTAGAGGGCGTCGTACAGCGGGCGCAGGTAGGGGTCAATCTTCTGCGCCAGGTCGCCGGGGAGGAAGCCGAGCTTCTCGCCGGCCTCGACCGCCGGACGCACCAGGAGGATGCGTCGCACCTGTTCGCGCTCCAGCGCGTCCACCGCGCAGGCCACGGCCAGATAGGTCTTGCCGGTACCGGCCGGGCCGACGCCGAAGTTGATGTCGTTGTCGAGGATCGCCTTCACGTAGCGCTGCTGGTTGGCGCCGCGCGGCTTGATCACGCCCTTCTTGGTGCGCAGGGTGACGCCGCTGGTGTTGCGTGGGTCGCTGTTGAGTTCCTCAATGCCCGATTCCTGCAGGTACAGGTGCACCAGGTCCGGCGACAGCTCGGCGCCCTTGGTTTCGCGGTACAGGCGACGCAGCAGGTTTTCTGCGGAGTGGGTGTGCTGGGGCTCACCGACCAGTTCGAACTGGTTGCCGCGGTTGCGGATTTCGATGGCCAGGCGTTGTTCGATCAGGCGCAGATGCTCGTCGAATTGCCCGCAGAGGTTGGCGAAGCGGCGTGCTTCGAAGGGTTCGAGGGTGAAGCGATGCGGTTCTATGGGCGCGTTCAATGTGGTTTTTTGGCCGCCAGTCGGCTGGGATGATGATCGAAGGATAACCCCGCACGCCTCAGGGTGAAAGCATGGGCATGCGGGGACAGGGTAGCCATTAGTCGAGCAGGCTGCCGCGCAGGGAGTGGGGCAGGGCGTCGTCGATATGCACGTCGACGAGCTGGCCGATCAGGCCCGGGTTGGCGCTGCGGAAGTTGACCACGCGGTTGCTCTCGGTGCGGCCCTGGAGCATGCCCGGGTCCTTCTTCGAGTAGTCGCTGACCAGGATGCGCTGCACGGTGCCGACCATCCGTCGGCTGTTCTCGAAGCCCTGCTGGCTGATTTTGTGCTGCAGGCGCGCCAGGCGCTCGCGCTTGGTTTCCTGCGGGGTATCGTCGCTCAGGTCGGCGGCCGGGGTGCCGGGGCGCGAGCTGTAGACGAAGGAGTAGGAGAAGTCGAAGCCGACGTCTTCGATCAGCTTCATGGTCTGCTCGAAATCCTTCTCGGTCTCGCCGGGGAAGCCGACGATAAAGTCCGAACTGATCAGGATGTCCGGCACCGCGGCCTTCAGCTTGCGGATGCGCGACTTGTATTCCAGCGCGGTGTGGTTGCGCTTCATTGCCGCGAGGATGCGGTCGGAGCCGGACTGCACCGGCAGGTGCAGGTGCTTGACCAGCTCCGGGATCTCCGCGTGGGCCTGGATCAGCGCGTCGGAGAACTCCAGCGGGTGGCTGGTGGTGTAGCGGATACGGTCGATGCCATCGATGGCGGCCACCAGGTAGAGCAGTTCGGCGAAGTCGGCGATGTTGCCGTCGCGGGTCGCGCCGCGGTAGCCGTTGACGTTCTGCCCGAGCAGGGTGACTTCCTTCACGCCGTGTTCGGCGAGGTGGATGATCTCGGCCAGCACGTCATCCAGCGGGCGGCTGACTTCTTCGCCGCGGGTATAGGGCACCACGCAGAAGGTGCAGTACTTGCTGCAGCCTTCCATGATCGAGACGAAGGCACTGGGGCCGTCGATGCGCGGCTCGGGCAGGCGGTCGAATTTCTCGATCTCGGGGAAACTGATGTCGACCTGGGCGGTCTTGGTCGCGCGCGCGGCGTCGATCATTTCCGGCAGGCGGTGCAGAGTCTGCGGGCCGAAGACCACGTCGACATAGGGCGCGCGGTCGCGGATGGCGGCGCCTTCCTGGCTGGCCACACAGCCGCCGACGCCGATCACCAGGTTGGGGTTTTCCAGTTTCAGCTCGCGCCAGCGGCCCAGCTGGGAAAAAACCCGGTCCTGGGCTTTTTCGCGGATCGAGCAGGTATTGAGGAGGATAACGTCGGCTTCTGCCGGGTTCTCCGTGACTTCCAGGGCCTGATGTTCGCCCAGCAGATCAACCATGCGCGAGCTGTCGTACTCGTTCATCTGGCAACCGTGGGTTTCGATATAGAGCTTCTTGGCCATGGGTCTTCGTCGCGGGTGGTTCGAATGAACCGCGCATTATAGGGTGCGCGCGGCGCGCTTCCTAGGCTTGCCTGTCAGGCGGCTATGCTATGATTCGCGCCCCCTTAATTCCCGGTATCTTCCTGTCGTCCATGAGCAAGCGTGAACCGATCTACAAGGTGATTTTCCTCAACCAGGGCCAGGTGTACGAGATGTACGCCAAGCAGATCTATCAAAGTGATCTGTGGGGCTTCCTGGAGGTCGAGGAGTTCGTCTTCGGTGAGCGCACCCAGGTGGTGGTCGATCCCAGCGAGGAAAAACTCAAGGCGCAGTTCGACGGCGTGGTGCGCAGCTTCGTGCCCATGCACGCGATCATCCGCATCGATGAAGTCGAGCGCCTGGGTACGCCGAAGATCAGTGAGGCCAGGGGTGGCGGCAACGTGATGCCGTTCCCCATGCCGATGCCGGATAAATAAGCGGCAAGCCTCCAGTTAGAAGCTCAAGCCAAAAAATCTGAAGAGCTGCGCTGTCCGGCGTGCCCTTAGGGCGCTGGTGCCAATGCGGGTGTCGGGCTGCTGCCAATGTTCTGCAGTTCCAGCAGGTAGCTGCGGAAGATCTGGCCCAGCACCTGGCTGGCGATCTGTAGTTCTTCGCGGCCCATCTGGGCGGCAACCTGATCGGCGCTGTCCATCGCCTCGTCCGAGCCGTTGATCGCGGCCATCTTCAGCACGATATAGGCTTGCACATTGTTGGCCTGCACGCCTTCACCGCGGAAGAACATGCTGCCCAGGCGCAATTGGGCCTGGGCGTTGCCTTGCAGCGAGGCCTGTTCGAACCAGTGCAGGGCTTGCGGCAGGTCGCGCGGGGTGCGCTGGCCGTCGTAATAGTATTCGCCGAGTTCGTACTGCGCCGCTGCGTCGCCGCGCTGGGCGTTTTCCTGACAGGTGGTCAGGGCTTGCGGCAGGTCTTCCGGTGCGGTGTTCAGCGAGCAGCGGCCGGTTGCAGGAACCAGCAGGGAATTGCCGCCCGCATGCGCCAGCATGGGGGGGAGGAGCAACAGGCAGCCCAGGAGCAGGGTGCGGCCGGTGCATTTCATGAAAATCACAGTGCCTCGCGAAACCGACGGGCTCCTAGCCCGGCCGACAGAACGTGTCGGCTAGCACATTATGGGATAAGCGGTGGCTTTCTTACAAAGTCTTTACCGGTATTTCTGCCCGGGCGCAGCCCTGCAGGCGCAGCAGCAGCCAGGCCAGCAGCGGGTAGGCGAGGCTCAGCAAGCCGTGGAACAGGTCGACGCGGCGTAACGGGCCGATAAAACCTTCGGTGCCAACCACCAGGCCTGCCAGCAGGAACAGCGTGACCACGCTTACTGCCGTCAGTGTTGGTGCGACGTGGCGCCAATGCAGCGCGCCGGCATACAGGATCAGCAGCAGGGTCAGCAGGCCGAGTAGCAGGCGGTAAGTGAGTTGCAGATCGAACCAGTGGCTGGCGGAGTTCAGCAAAACCAGCCCGACCATCAGCAGTGTCCAGGTTCTGCGTGGCCAGTCCTGGCCGCGGCTCAGGCTGACGGAGGCCATCCCCAGCAGCGGCAGGCCGAGATAGCTGCTGAGCTGGCTGAAGGTGCGATGCCAGTTGCTCCAGTCCGGGTCGAGGCCGTAGCGCACCATGCCGCAGAAGGCGGCGCTGAGCGGCAGGCCGAAACCGAGCAGCAGGGCGCGTTGCACCGTGCGCCAGCGAAATGCCGGGCGCAGCCACAGGGTGCTGGCCAGGCAGGCCAGGGCCAACAGGCCGTCGCTGAGTGCGGTGCTGTACTGCATCACTCCAACTCTCTTTCGTTCATATAACTTTCGTTCATAAAAACTTGTCGGCTGCGCTACGCCGCTCCTCGCCGTACTGCTTGTACTGTCTCGTCGCGGCTTGCTTGCCTTCGCGTTCTATTTCCGAAATAGAGCTGGATTAAGCTTTTTTCAGGGCCGCGAAGGCGCGCTCGGCGGCGTCCAGGGTCAGCTGCAGCTCGGTCTCGCCGTGGGCGATGGAGGTGAAGCCGGCCTCGAAGGCGCTCGGTGCCAGGTACACGCCGCCTTCCAGCATCAGGTGGAAGAACTGCTTGAAGCGCTCGGCATCGCTGGCCATCACGTCGTCGAAGGTGACGATATCGTCGGCACCGCTGAAATACAGGCCGAACATGCCGCCGGCCTGGGTGGTGACGAACGGGATGCCCGCGGCATCGGCACGCTCCTGCAGGCCGGCCAGCAGGCGGCTGGTAAAGTCGGAGAGTTCCTGGTGGAAGCCCGGGCGGCTGATCAGCTTGAGGGTGGTCAGGCCGGCGGCCATGGCCAGCGGGTTACCCGACAGGGTGCCGGCCTGGTACACCGGACCCAGCGGGGCGATGCAGCCCATGATCGCGCGCTTGCCGCCGAAGCAGCCGACCGGCATGCCGCCGCCGACGATCTTGCCGAAGGTCGACAGGTCCGGCGTTACGCCGTAGTAGGCCTGGGCGCCGCCGAGGGCGACGCGGAAGCCGGTCATCACTTCGTCGAAGATCAGCACCACGCCGTGCTGGTCGCACAGGGCGCGCAGACCCTGGAGGAAACCCGGCGCCGGTGGCACGCAGTTCATGTTGCCGGCCACCGGCTCGACGATGATGCAGGCCACGGTTGAACCGACTTCGCCGAGCATCTGCTCGACCGCTTTGAGGTCGTTGAACGGCAGGGTCAGGGTGTGTTTGGCGAAGTCCGCCGGCACGCCCGCCGAGCTCGGCACGCCCTGGGTCAGCAGGCCTGAGCCGGCTTTAACTAACAAACTGTCGGAATGCCCGTGGTAGCAGCCTTCGAACTTGATGATCGCGTCGCGGCCGGTGTAACCACGGGCCAGGCGGATGGCGCTCATGGTCGCCTCGGTGCCGGAGCTGACCATGCGCACCATCTCCATCGACGGCACGATGCTGCACACCAGGTCGGCCATCTCGGTTTCCATGGCGGTCGGTGCGCCGTAGGACAGGCCGTGCTGCAGCTGGTTGCGCACCGCGTCGAGCACCTCCGGATGGCCGTGGCCGAGGATCATCGGGCCCCAGGAACCGACGTAATCCACATAGCGCTTGTCGTCTTCGTCGGTGACGTAGGCGCCTTCGGCATGCTTGAAGAACAGCGGGGTGCCGCCGACGCTCTTGAACGCGCGCACCGGCGAGTTGACGCCGCCGGGGATGTGTTTCTGGGCGTTGGCGAACAGGGTTTCGGAACGGGACATGACAGCTCTCTCTCGAATCAGGATGACGGGAACAGCACGCTGAACGCGCGCGCGCGCCTCTCCACCTCGGCGGCGGAGGGGGCGGAAAACAGGCTGTGGACCACGGCCAGCAGGTCGGCGCCGGCGCTAATCAGCTGGCCGGCGTTGTCCAGGTCGATGCCGCCGATGGCCGCCAGTGGCAGGTTGAAGTGGGCGCGGGCCTGGGTCAGCAAATCAGTAGTGGCGGCCGGTGCGCCGGGCTTGGTGTTGGAGTTGAAGAAGCGGCCAAAGGCCAGGTAGCTGGCGCCTTCGCGATTGGCATCCGCGGCCAGTGCCAGCTGGGCGTGGCAGGTGGCGCCGATGATCGCCTGGCGTCCGAGCAGGGCGCGGGCGGCGGCCAGCGAACCATCGCCCTGGCCCAGGTGCAGACCGACGCCGAGGCGGGCGGCCAGCTCGGCGTCATCGTTGATGATCAGCTCGGCGCCATAGCGCGTGCACAGCTCACGCAGGGCTTCGGCCTCGCGCAGGCGGCGGGCGCTATCGGCGGTCTTGTCGCGGTATTGCAGCAATCGCGCGCCACCTTTCAGGGCGGCTTCCACATAGGGCAGCAGCTTGCCATCGGCGAGCAGTTGGCTATCGGTGATGGCGTACAGGCCGCGTAGCTTGGTTTTCACGGGCGGCTCTTCATCAAGTTGTTCATAAGGAGAAGTCCAGCGGCAGGCGGCGCGGCACGAACTGGCCACGGCCCGGCTGCTCGGCGTCACGCAGGGTGCGCCAGGTGTAGTCGAGGGCCGAACGCACTGCGCTGCTCAGCTCTTCGCCGAGGGCCAGGCGCCCGGCCAGGGTGCTGGCCAGGGTGCAGCCGGAACCGTGGTAGCTGCCGGGCAGGCGCTGGCAGGTGAAGATGTGGTGGCTGCCGTCACGCGAGTACAGGCGGTTGTGCACTTCACTCTCGTCGCCATGGCCGCCGGTGATCAGCAGGTGCTGGATCTTCGGCAGCAGCTTCTCGGCGCACTCATCGGCCGTGCCTTCGGGCAGTTCGGCGAGGATGCGTGCTTCCGGCAGGTTCGGCGTGGCGATGGCAGCGATCGGCAGCAGGCGTTCGCGCATGGCGTAGCCGACATCGTCCTTACCTAGCGAACCGCCACCACCGGCGCGCAGCACCGGGTCGCAGACCAGCGGAATGCCGGGCAGCAGCTGCATGATTTCGACCACGGTATCGACCATCTCGACCGAGCCGAGCATGCCCAGCTTGACCGCCGCGACGGGCAGATCAGCGATCACCGCCCGGGCCTGGGCCAGCACCCATTCGCGGTCGAGCACGCGGAAGTCGGAGACGTTCACCGTGTCCTGCACGGTCAGCGCGGTGACGGCCGGAGCGGCGTGGCAACCCTGGGCGAGCAGGGCTTCGATATCGGCCTGCAGGCCGGCGCCACCACTCGGGTCGTGGCCGGACAAGCAGAGGACAACGGGGCGGGAAGTAGGTCTGTTCATGGCCGGCGAGCTTACCACCAAACCAGGCTGCGGAGCCCTAGGCCTGACGCCGGCGTGGCAGTTTGCCGCTCTGGATGTAAAGCCGGCAGGGGGAGGCTGGGCGCCTATTCGCTCCGTTGCCGTGGTCTGTCCGCCGTCTGGCAAAGCTGCTCTGGTGGAAAGGGGCAGTTCCGGCAGGCGACAAAACCCAGCGGGCAAAGGACGGCGAGCGACTTGATCGTCCGGCTCTCCTGGCCTTGGGCGGTATGCCCGTCCGCTGTGAGTAACTGGGACTTCAGTACTAGCGCCTTTTCAGGCGTGTCTGCGGGCTGCTAGAGTGCGGCAAATCAATCAATGAGTGCCTGGATGGCGCCTACGGGCGGGGTCGCCCAGGCGTGGTCGTGGGCTTTGGCGGAGCGGCATGCGCTGCATATTTTTCTGGCTGCTATGCCTGTTGCCGGCCTTGGCGGGCGCTGTCGAGTTCGACGAAACCACCACGCGCCTGCCGCTGGGTGCCAGCATGCACGTGTTCGAAGACATGCGCGGCGACACCCGCATCGTCGATGTCACTTCGCCGGCCCTGCAGGGCAGCTTCCGCCCGCATCGCCAGGCTGTGCTCAATGCCGGCTATTCGCGCTCGGTGTTCTGGCTGCGCCTGGATCTGCAATACAGCCCGCGCAGCGCGGCGGGTGCTGCGCATCCCTGGTACCTGGAACTGGCCTACCCGCCACTCGATCATCTGGAACTCTATCTGCCTGACGCCGCAGGCGGTTATCACCTGGCCCAGCGCACCGGTGACGCCTTGCCGTTCAGCAGCCGGCAGATCAAGCAGAACAACTACCTGTTCGAACTCGACCTGCCGCCGGGGCAGAGCCAGCGCATTTACCTGCGCCTGGAAAGCCAGGGCTCGATGCAGGCACCGCTGACCCTGTGGTCGCCCCAGGCCTACCTCGAATACCAACCCAAGCGCATCTATGTGCTCGGCATCATCTACGGCGTGCTGCTGGTGATGCTGATCTACAACCTGTTCATCTACCTCAGCGTGCGCGACACCAGTTACCTCTACTACATCCTCTACATCGCCTCGTTCGGCCTCTACCAAGTCTCGGTGAATGGGGCCGGCATCGAGTACTTCTGGCCGGACAACCCCTGGTGGGCCAACGCGGCCACGCCATTCCTGATCGGCTCGGCGGCGTTCTTCGGTTGCCAGTTCGCCCGCAGCTTCCTGCACACCGCCGAGCACAGCCTCTGGGTCGATCGCGTGCTGCGGGTGATGATGGCCTGTGGTGCGCTGGTGATGGCCCTGGCGCTGACTGCCAGCTATGGCGTGGCCCTGCGCATGGCCACCTATCTGGCACTGCTGTTCACCGTGGTGATCTTCAGTGCCGGCATGCTCGCTTGGATGCGTGGCATGCGCGTGGCGCGCTACTTCATCTTTGCCTGGAGTGCCTTCCTGGTTGGCGGCATCACCAACACCCTGATGGTGCTGGGTTACCTGCCCAACCTGTTCCTCACCATGTACGCCAGCCAGATCGGCTCGGCGTTGGAGGTGGGCCTGCTGTCCCTGGCCCTGGCCGACCGCATCAATGCGATGAAGGAAGACCGCGCGCGCATCCTGCAACAGGCCAGCAGCGAGCTGGAGGCCCTGAACCGTGAGCTGGCCGACAACAACCGCCTGAAGGACGAGTTCCTCGCCACCGTGACCCATGAACTGCGCACGCCGATGAACGGGGTGATTGGTTCGCTGGAACTGATGCAGACCCTCAAGCTGGATGTCGAACTGGAGCAGTACCAGAAGACCGCCGCCGGCTCGGCGCGCGACATGATGCGCATGGTCAACGACATCCTCGCCCTTACCGAACTGCAGGCCGGCAAGCTCTACCCACGCCGCGAACCGTTCAGCCTGCGCGGACTGTTCGACGGTCTACGCGCGCAATACTCGCCGCGCGCCACGGAGAAAGGCCTGGAGTTCCTCGTCGAGCTCGATGACAGCCTGCCCGACACCCTCGAGGGCGATGCCAGCAAGCTGGCGCAGAGCATCGGTTACCTGCTCGATAACGCCATCAAGTTCACCCACCAGGGCCATGTGACCCTGCGTGTCAGCGCGGGGGGGCCGCTCACGGCGAACATGCCACTGCGCATCGAGGTGCTCGACAGCGGCATCGGCTTCAGCGTGCCGGCCGGTGGCAGCCTCTACCAGCGCTTCAAGCAGCTGGACGGCTCGATGACCCGCCAGTACGGCGGTCTGGGCATCGGGCTGGCGATCTGCCGACAGCTGGTGGATCTGTTGGGTGGCAGCCTGCGCCACCAGTCGAAGCCGGGGCAGGGCAGCAGCTTCGAACTCGACGTGCAGCTCAACCTGCCGGTGCAGACGCGTGAGCCGAGTGGGACGCGCCGGCGTATCGGCGGGCTGCCGCAGCGGCGTCCGGAGCAGTGCACCGTGCTGATCGTCGAGGACAACGCGATCAACCAGCTGGTCACCCGCGGCATGCTGCTCAAGCTCGGCTACCGCGTGCGCACCGCCGACAATGGCGTCGAGGCCCTGGAAATGCTGCGCAGCGAACCCATCGATGCCGTACTGCTGGACTGCCAGATGCCGGTGATGGATGGTTTCGCCACCTGCCGTGCGCTGCGTGGGTTGCCGGGCTGCGCCGAGCTGCCGGTGCTGGCGATCACCGCCCACAGCCACAGTGGCGATCGCGAGCGCTGCCTGGCGGCCGGCATGAGCGACTACCTGGCCAAGCCGGTGAAGTTCACCGAACTGCAGACGCTGCTGCATGACTGGGTGCTCTGCCAGGCACCAGCCGACTCTGCCACTCAAGATATCTGAGTGATTTTGCGCCGGACATTTTCGGCGCATGTTTGGCCAGGACCCCATCTTCTGCAAAATGCTGAATCGTGATTCACTGTTTGCAATTGGTGAATCCGGATTCAGCTCATGGCCTATCGTGCTTCCGCCCAACGCCTCGACCGTGACCAGGGCATGCGCCAGCGCATTCTTGCCTGCGCCCAGGCGCGGGTCAGCGAAGGTGGTTTCGCCGCGCTGACCATGCAGGCCCTGGCCGAGGATGTCGGCATTGCCACCGGCAGCCTGTACCGCCACTTCAGCGGCAAGGGCGAGTTGGCGGCGCAGGTGTTCAGCGCGGCCAGTCGCATCGAGGTCGAGGCCCTCGGCGCCATCCTGCGCGGCCCCGGCAGCGCCGCCCAGCGCCTGGCCGCCGGCCTCGAGCAGTTTGCCGCGCGCGCCTGGCACAGCCGGCGCCTGGCCTTCGCCCTGATTGCCGAACCGGTAGAGCCGGAAGTCGACGAGCAGCGCCTGCTGTTTCGCGAAGCCTATGCCGAGCTGTTCGTCGAGCTGCTGGAGGAGGGCGTGCGCAGTGGCGAGTTTCACGTCAGCCAGCTCAACCTGGTCGCCGCCTGCCTGGTCGGCGCCATCGCCGAGGCGCTGGTCGGCCCGTTGTCGCCAACCGCGTGTGCGGCGCGCGCCGCGGGTGCTGCGACGCTGGACCTGGCCACCGTCAGCCAATCCCTGATCACTTTCTGTCTGCGCGCCGTCGGCGCCCTGGAGTCCTGATATGTCCCTGCACGAGTTCGCCGAAACCCACGAAGTGTTCAATCAGGTGCCGTCGCTGGACGGCGCCAACCTGTATCGGGTCGACCTGCCGCTGCAGGAGTGGACGCGGCGCTTCGGTGGCGGCTGGGCCGAGGGCCAGCTGGATGCCTACGGCGCCCTGGCCGGCGGCCCGCTGATGCAGGCCGGCTTCCTGGCCAACGAGAACAAACCGGTGTTCAAGAGCCACGACCGCTACGGCAACCGCGTCGACCTGGTGGAGTTCCACCCGGCCTACCACGAGCTGATGCGCACGGCCGTCGAGCATGGCATTCCCTCGCTGCCCTGGACCGACCCGCGCCAAGGCGCCCAGGTCGCCCGCGCCGCGCTGAACTACCTGCACAACCAGCCGGAGGCCGGCAACGCCTGCCCGCTGACCATGACCTACGCCGCTGTGCCGGCGCTCAAGCTGCAGCCGGAGCTGGCCGAGATCTGGCTGCCGAAGATCCTCGCCACCGAGTACGACCCGCGCAATGTCGGCATCGAACAGAAGGCCGGGGTCACCATCGGCATGGCCATGACCGAGAAGCAGGGCGGCACCGACGTGCGCGCCAACACCACCAAGGCCCATGCGGTGGGCATGGGCGGTCCGGGCCAGGCCTACGAACTGGTCGGCCACAAGTGGTTCTGCTCGGCGCCGATGTGCGACGCTTTCCTCACCCTGGCCTACACCGACAAGGGCCTGAGCTGCTTCCTGCTGCCGCGCCATCGCCCGGACGGCAGCCGCAACCAGTTCTATATCCAGCGCCTGAAGAACAAGCTGGGCAACTGGGCCAACGCCTCCAGCGAAGTTGAATTCCGTGGCGCCCTGGCCTGGATGGTCGGCGAGGAAGGCCGCGGCGTGCCGACCATCATCGAGATGGTCTCGCTGACCCGCTTCGACTGCATGATCGGCTCCAGCAGCCTGATGCGTCAGGCCCTGACCCAGGCCGCGCACCACTGCGCGCACCGCAAGGTCGGCGGCCGGGTGCTGGCCGAGCAGCCGCTGATGCAGAACGTGCTGGCCGACCTGGCCCTGGAAAGCGAGGCGGCCCTGGCCCTGACCATGCGCATGGGCAAGGCGCTGGACAACCCGCACGACGAGCAGGAAGACAAGTTCGCCCGTCTGGTCACCGCCATCGGCAAATATTGGATCTGCAAACGTGCCCCGGCCATGATCAACGAAGCCCAGGAGTGCATGGGCGGCGCCGGCTACGTCGAGGAAACCATCCTCCCGCGGCTGTACCGCGAGGCGCCGGTCAACTCGATCTGGGAAGGCTCGGGCAACGTGCAGTGCCTGGACGTGCTGCGCGCCCTGTCCAAGGAAGCCGGGGTGCTCGACGCGCTGTTCGCCGAGCTGGGCGACGGCCACGGCGATGCCCGCCTGAAGACGCATATCCAGCGCTTGCAGGCGGACTTCCGCGACACCGCCGACATCCAGTACCGCGCCCGCCAGCTCACCGAGGATGTGGCCGTAGCCCTGCAGGCCAAGCTGCTGCTGGAAGCTGGCAATGCCACTGTCTCCGATGCCTTTATCGCCAGCCGTCTGGGCGAGGGTGGGCGGGTCTATGGCACCCTGCCGCGTGGCGTGGATGCCGAAGCGCTGGTGGCGCGCAGTACCCCGCACCTGATCTGAGGCCGGGCAGCGCCTGTCGCGCTCGCGGCAGGGCACCCGCGTCGCTATGACCAACAGGCGGGCCACCCGGCGCAGGGTCACCTGCGCTGGCTCCTGCCCATGCTCGGCCCGCCCACGGATACGGCAACGCTCAGGGCGGCGAGAGTTCCCAGGATTCCATCGCAATAGGCCTGCCCAGCGTGACATGGCCGAAGGTGCAGGCATGGCAATCGAGCCCCGATGGGCGCGCCGGGGTTGCGGGGGAAGTAAGGCCAGGGGCCTCTGGCACGGGGCTATCGCCGGCGCAGGAGCGGCAGCGGGCACTGTCTTTTCGTGGGCGAGGCGGGTAAGGTGGCCGCCGATGGTTCCGGTCCGCTTTGTGCGGCCGGATGAAAAGGGAACAGGGTGCGGCGCTCGTCGCCAATGCCCTGGCTGCCCCCGCAACTGTAAGCGGCGAACGACGCCCACACGCCACTGGCCTTATCGGCTGGGAAGGCGGGCGAAGTAGCAAGCCGTGAGCCAGGAGACCTGCCATCGCTATTGGGCATTCTGCCCCTTTCCCTCAATCCGGATCGTCGCGCGGTGGGCGCGGCCAAGGAACCCTAATGCACATCGAACCTGACGTCGTTGCCGGCGCCAAGATTTTCCTCAGCTATGCAACCGCCGCTGGCGCCTTCGCGCTCACGGTCAAACTCGCCCGCGACAGTCTGCGCGACAACGGCGGCCTGCTCGCCCTGGCCCTGCGCAGCCTGCTGACCACCGCCCTGGTGTTCTGCTTCTTCGAGGTCCTGCCGCACCATCCGGTGGGCGTTTCGGAAGTTCACCTGATTCTCGGTTCGACCCTGTTACTGCTGTTCGGCGCCGGTGCCGCGGCCATCGGCCTGGCCGCCGGCCTGCTGCTGCAGGGGCTGTTCTTCGCCCAGTTCGACCTGCCGCAGTACGGCATGAACGTCACCACCCTGCTGCTGCCGCTGTGGGCCATTCACCTGCTGGCCAAGCGCCTGATCCCGGCGCGCACGGCCTATGTGGACACCAGCTACAAGCAGGCCCTGGCCCTGTCGACCGCCTACCAGGGCGGCATCGTCGCCTGGGTGGCCTTCTGGGCCGTCTACGGTCACGGCTTCTCCAGCGCAAACCTGGCCTCCGTCGGCAGCTTCGGCCTGGCCTACATGAGCGTGATCCTGCTCGAGCCGCTGATCGACCTGGGCGTGCTGGCCGCCGCCAAGGCGCTGTCGCGTTACAGCCAGGGCCCGCTGTTCAACGTGCGCCTGCACCAGCCGGCCTGACCCCGCCCCACGCCAGACCGGCAAAGCGGTCTGGCGCTTTCACTCGAGTGTCCGCCGTCTGATCATCCTCGCGCCTGCGTGGGGATGTGGCGCTTGGCGCGCGTCCCAATGCTCTCAACGGCGCTGCCAGATCATCTTGCCGGTATTGCTCTCGGTCACCAGGTACGGCTCGCTGAAGTGATAGCGCGCCGCAGGCTGGTAATCGAGCGCGCCCTCCAGCTGCACCAGTAACAGGCCGTTGTCGCTGCGCCAGCTGCCGCTGTACTGCAGCTCGCCGGGGCGGTCGTAACTCCAGTCGCTGCCGCCGGCCACCGTGCGCCGCCATTGCCCGATGCTGCCGTCGGCGCGGATACGCAGGGTGGTGACCAGGTTCAGCGAGGCGAACTCGACCCCGCTGCTGTTGCTGATCTGCTCATGCACCCAGGTGCCGATCAGGGCTGGGTCCTGGGCCGGGTTGACGGGCGTGGTGGCCGGCGCGGCAGCCACCCGCTGGAACAGCGCCTCGCGCAGCAGGGTGGCGCCGTTGTTCGGGTCGCGGGCGGCCAGGCTGGCGTTGAGCATGTCGTTGGCATAGCTGGCGTTCATGTTGGCCAGCACCTGGCCGCTGGCCGGATCGCTGATCTGTGCTTGCAGCAACTGGCCGTCGAAGCTGCCGCTGAGCTTGAGGCGCAATTGTCGGCCTTCCACGTATTCCCCCTCTACCTGGGTGCCCTGGCTGCGCAGGATCAGCTCGGTCGGCTGGTTGTCCAGGGTGGTCTGGTAGTGGCCATCCAGTTCGGCGGCCAGGCTGGTACCCGACAGCAGCACCAGCAGGCAGATGATCGGCAGGTTGGGCAAGGCAGGCTCCTTCTCCGTGGAGGTGACAGCACTAAGCCTAGATCGCCGTATGCGGTCTTGCCGAACGCTGGCGGGCGAGGCTGGCGAAGGCGCAAGATAGGGCGGTGTTCCCAGCCAGGAAGCTGCCCGTGTCTGCTATTTCTTCCAGTGAATTCGTCGTCGCCGCCACTGCCGAGGAGGCCGTCGAGCGCCTCGCGGACCTGCATCGCCAGGCGGTCAATGCGCTGAGCCAGGCGCTCAAGCATTACCTCAAGGAGCGCGCCCAGCCCGGCGAGACCGAGCGTGCGCTGTTCCGCTACCCCGAGCTGCGCCTGACCTACCTGTGCCAGGGTGAGGTACCGAGTACCGTGCGCGCCTACGCCAAGGTGCAGGTGCCGGGTACCTACCGGGTCACCGTGACCCAGCCGGATGCCTTTCGCGGCTATCTGCTCGATCAGTTGCGGCCGCTGATGGAGGACTTCACCGTCACCGTCGAGGTCGGCTTCAGCCAGCAGAACATTCCCTATCCCTATGTGGTCGAGCAGGGCGACGAGCTGGCCGGCTCCGGGGTGACCGCCGCCGAGCTGGCGCGGGTATTCCCCAGCACCGACCTGTCCGCCGCCACCGACTCGGTGGCCGACGGCCTGTATGGCTGGGGCGACAGCAGCGACCTGCCGCTGGCGCTGTTCGACGCGGCGCGCACTGACTTCTCGCTCAAGCGCATCCAGCACTACACCGGCAGCGACTGGCGCCATGTGCAGCCATGGATTCTGCTGACCAACTATCACCGCTATGTCGACCAGTTCATCCGCCACGGCCTGGAGCGCCTGCGCGAGGACCCGCGCTTCGTGCGCATGGTGCTGCCGGGTAACGTGATCATCGAACGCGGCACGTCCGAGGAGGATGCCCAGGCGGTGGCCGATGCGATGGTCTGGCACCGTTACCAGATGCCGGCCTATCACCTGATCGCCAATGACGGCCATGGCATCACCCTGGTGAATATCGGTGTCGGCCCGTCCAACGCGAAGAACATCACCGACCACCTGGCCGTGCTGCGTCCGCACTGCTGGCTGATGATCGGCCACTGTGGCGGCCTGCGCCAATCGCAGACCATCGGCGACTACGTGCTGGCCCATGCCTATATGCGCAGGGACGGAATACTGGACCGGGTGCTGCCGCCGCACATCCCCATCCCGGCCCTGGCCGAAGTGCAGCAGGCCTTGCAGGAAGCAGCGGCCGCCGTCACCGGCGAGCGTGGCGAGACCCTGAAGAAACGCCTGCGCACCGGCACCGTGCTGACCTACGACGACCGCAACTGGGAGCTGCACTGGGCTCACGAGCGGCCGCTGATCAACCTGGCCCGCGCGGTGGCGGTGGACATGGAGAGCGGCACCATCGCCGCCCAGGGTTATCGCCTGCGCGTGCCCTACGGCACCCTGCTGTGCGTGTCGGACAAGCCGCTGCACAGCGAGATCAAGCTGCCCGGCTCGGCCAGCGGTTTCTACCAGCGCGCGGTCAGCCAGCACCTGTCGATCGGCATCGCCGCCCTCGACCTGCTGCGCTGCCAGCTCGACTCGTTGCATTCGCGCAAGCTGCGCAGTTTCGACGAGCCGCCGTTCCGCTGAGAACCTAAACAGGTTCTAAGAGGTTCGTTTGCGGCGGGGCAGCGGAGCCTAAACAGCCTTCGTCGGCCTTTGTGGCCTTGCGCACAGCCTGAGCGCTTGCAGCAGTGGCAGGAGCGCCGCTGAGTTAGGCTGTGCGCCCGAAAAAAGATGACAAGGAGTGTTGCTTTCATGGACCAGGCTCAGGTTCTGCTCGACGGATTGTGGGAGCCCTTCAGCTTCCTTTCCCTGTTCGGCTATATCTGCCTCGGCATTCTGCTGGGGTCGTTCATCGGTCTGCTGCTGGCGCTGTTCCTGCAGCGCCGGGGCTGGTTGGCGCGGCGCAAGCGTTGGCACCACTGGCTGCTCAAGTTGCATTTCCTCCTGCTGCCGCTTGGCGGTGCCGTGCTCGGCTCCCAGGGCGGCATGCTGTACGGCGGGCAGCAGCAGGTGCATCGCCATCTGGAGTCCTACGCGCCGCTGGTGCAGGTGGTTGCCGGAGGGGTATGGCTGGAGTTCGAGCGTTTCTTCGCGGAGCAGGACCAGCACGCGCTGGGGCAACAGCTGCAACGCATGAGCGTGCAGGAGGTGCTCAACCAGCTGGCCGCGCAGTACGTGCAGGAGCAGTTGCTGGCCCATGCGCCGCAGCTGGATGGCGCCTCGCTGAGTGAGCGGGTCGGCCTCAAGCTGTACGAGCAGCTGCAACAGCAACTGCTGAGCGTGGCGGTCAGGGATATGGCGGTGGAGCAGGCCGGAAAATACAGCGGAGTGAAGCCGCAGGTGATCCTCGATGTGCTGGATGCGCGGGTCGAGCAGCTGTTCCATGCCGACTTCCTGCTGGGCCTGCTCAAGCAGCAGCTCAGCCAGGTACTCAAGCCGTTCTACCTGACCCTGCTGGTGTTGCTGGCGCTGATGCTCGGCCTGGTCGCTGCCGAGGTGTTGCTGTCGCGTTACCTGGGGCAGTGGCGGGTAGAGGGCGCGGCGCCCGCGCTCGCTTCAGCCGAGCCGCAGGTGCAGTAGCGGGAAGGGCCGGTCGGCACCATCCCGCGGCGAACGGCCGATGGGGTGGAAGCCCTGGCTGAGATAGAAGGCGACCGCTTTGGGGTTCTGCTCGTTGACGTCGACCAGGCGCGCGCCCTCACGCTCGATGGCGTAGTGCAGCAGGGTCTTGCCGATGCCCTGGCCATGCTGCTGCGGGTCGACGAAGAGCATTTCCAGGCGATCCTCGGCGGTGCCGGCAAAGCCCATCAAGCGCCCCTGCACGTCCCGCAGGCAGGTCAGTTTGACCAGGCGCAGATACTCCTCGCGCAGCATGCGCCGATAGAACTGGATGTCCGCTTCGTCGAGGAAGTGATGGGTCGCGCGCACCGCCGCCTCCCACACCTCGAGCAGGCGGGGCATATCGGCGGCGAGCGGTTGGTCGATGCGGTATTGCATGGCGAACAAGACGTGTGGGGTGATGGGCCGATCATGCTGCCGATCGGCCCGGTTTGTCACTGGCTGGCGTCGAGCACCACGCGGTAGCGGGCTTTGCCGGCGCGCAGGTGGTCGATGGCGGCGTTGACCTGGCTCATCGGGAAGTGCTCGACCTGCGGCAGGATCTGATGGCGGGCGCAGAACTCGAGCATGGTCGCCATGCTCGCAGGTGAGCCGACCGGCGAGCCGGACAGGCTCTTCTGCTGCGGAATCAGGCTGAACACATGCACCGGGATGGCGCTCGGCGCGATCCCGACGAAGTGCAGGCGGCCCTTGCCGCGCAGGGTGCCGAGCAGGGCGTTCCAGTCCAGGTCGGCGCTGGCAGTGATCAACAGGAAGTCCAGGCTGCCGGCAATCGCCTTCAGCGCGGCGCTGTCGGTGGACGCCACCACCTTGTGCGCACCGAGGCGCTGGGCCTCTTCCTGCTTGCTCAGCGAGGAGGTGAAGGCGGTGACTTCGCAGCCCCAGGCATTCAGGAAGCGCAGGGCCAGGTGGCCGAGGCCGCCGATGCCGACCACGCCGACCCGGTCGGTGGGTTTCACGTTGAATTCCAGCAGCGGACTGAACACCGTCGAACCGGCGCAGAACAGCGGACCGACCAGCGCCGGTTCGAGGTTATCCGGCAGGGCAATGGCCCAGGCCCAGTGCGCGCGCAGGCGGTCGGCGAAACCGCCGTTGCTGCCGACTATGGTCGGTTTTACCGTGCGGCACAGCTGGTGCGCGCCTTCCATGCACGAGCCACAGTGCATGCAGCTGCCCTTGTACCAGCCGATGCCGACCCGCTGGCCGAGCTTGAGGCCGCGCACCTGGTCGCCCAGGCGGACGATGGTGCCGACCACTTCATGGCCGGGAATGAACGGGTAGCGCGCATTGCCCCACTCGTTGTCGATCATTGACTGATCCGAGTGGCAGATGCCGCAGTATTCCACGGCCACTTCCACCTCTTCGGCGCCCAGCGGGCCCGGATCGTACTGGTGGCGTTCGAGCGGAGCGCCCGGTGCAGTGGCGGCCCAGCCGGTGAAGGTGGTGAGTTCGGTGCTCATGTGGGATTCCTTCAGGCAGATAAATCGACCTGAGCAGCTTAGCCGCTGTCATCGCCGAACGGAGGCACCATCAGCCAGGCTGATGATGAAGGGTGCGCCTCGGGTAAACTGACGGCTTTCTCCTGCGCCTGGAATCCGCATGCCGCGTCCTCCTCGTCCCAACGTCCCGCATCGCCCCGCCGGCAAACCGGCTCCGCGCCGGGTGGCCAAGGCGCCGCCGGCCGAGCCGCGGCTGCTGATGCTGAACAAGCCCTTCGATGTGCTGACCCAGTTCAACGACGAGCAGGGCCGCGCCACCCTCAAGGATTTCGTCGCCGTGCCCGGCGTCTACCCGGCCGGGCGCCTGGATCGGGACAGCGAAGGTTTGTTATTGCTGACCAACGACGGGCGCCTGCAGGCGCAGATCGCCGACCCCAAGCACAAGCTGGCCAAGACCTACTGGGTGCAGGTGGAGGGCGAGCCGAATGCGGAGCAGCTGCGCCAGCTGCGCGAGGGCGTGCAGCTCAACGACGGGCCGACCCTGCCGGCCGAGGCGCGCCTGCTGGAGGAACCGCAGCTGTGGGAGCGCAACCCGCCGGTGCGCTTTCGCAAGAGCGTGCCGACCGCCTGGCTGGAGCTGGTGATCCGCGAGGGGCGCAACCGTCAGGTGCGGCGCATGACCGCCGCCGTGGGCCTGCCGACCCTGCGCCTGGTGCGCGTGCGTATCGGTCCCTGGAGCCTGGATGGCTTGCCGCCAGGGCAGTGGCGCGAGCTGCCGCCGCAGTTGTAAAAGTGGGGTTGAGCGCGTGCGCAGGCCGGTGCGCACGGTGCACCCTACGACCGCCGTGTGGCCGTAGCCCGGATGCAATCCGGGGGCGATGTGCTCGGTGTTCAGGCCAGGCCCATGCCCCACTTGATGGCATACGCGAGCAGGCTGACCGCCGCCACGCCGCCCAGCCACAGGATGGCGAACCAGGCCAGGCGCTTGGCCAGCGGTTGTTTGATTTCGTCCATCAGTGATAGCCCTCGCCGACCTTCACCTTGCCGCGGAACACCCAGTAGCTGTAGGCGGTGTAGATGAGGATGATCGGCACCATGATGGTCACCCCGACCAGGGCGAAGGCCTGGCTGCTGTGCGGCGCCGAGGCGTCCCAGATGCTCAGCGACGGCGGCACGATGTTCGGCCACATGCTGATGGCCAGGCCCGCGTAGGCCAGGGCGATCAGCGCCAGGGTCAGCACGAAGGGCTGCTTGTCCTTCTTCAGCTGAATGGCGCGGACGATGCCGAGCACGGTCACCGCCACCAGGGTCGGTACCGGGATGAAGTAGAACAGATTGGGCAGGGTGAACCAGCGCTGGGCAATCGCCGGCTGGGTCAGCGGCGTCCAGATGCTCACCGCGCTGATGAACAGCAGCAGCAGGCAGGTCAGCGGCAGCATCAGCTTGTACATCTTGCGCTGCAGACGGCCCTCGGTCTTCATCAGCAGCCAGGCGCAGCCGAGCATGGCGTAACCGGCTACCAGGCCGGCGCCGCAGAACAGCGGGAAGGGCGCCAGCCAGTCGAAGGCGCCGCCGACGAACTGCCGGTCGGCGACCTTGATCCCTTCGACAAAGGCGCCGAGCACCACGCCTTGGGCGAAGGTGGCCACCAGCGAGCCACCGATAAAGGCCGCATCCCACACGTAGCGGGTGCGCTTGGCCTTGAAGCGGAATTCGAAGGCCACGCCACGGAAGATCAGGGCGATCAGCATGATGATCAGCGGCAGGTACAGCGCCGTCAGCACCACCGAGTAGGCCAGCGGGAAGGCGGCGAACAGGCCGGCGCCGCCCAGCACCAGCCAGGTTTCGTTACCGTCCCAGATCGGCGCCACGGTGTTCATCATGGCGTCGCGCTCGTCCTTGTCGCGGATGAACGGGAAGAGGATGCCGATACCGAGGTCGAAACCGTCCATCACCACGTACATGAAGATGCCGAAGGCGATCACCCCGGCCCAGATCAGCGGCAGGTCGATAGTCATGGGCGTGTCTCCTGTTGGTTTTCGACACTGTCGTCGTCGACGCTTTCGTCAGCGGCAGACAGTGGCCGCGATGGCGTGCGCTGGTGGCCGGGGCCGGCGTCTTCTTCCACCGCATGGCTATGCAGCAGGCCAAGTACCGGGCCTTTGCGCATCATGCGCAGCAGGTAGGTGATGCCGACGCCGAACACAGCGAGGTAGACCACCACGAAGATGCTCAGGGTCGCGCCCATCTGCCCGGCGCTGTGGTTGGACACCGCATCCGAGGTACGCAGCAGACCGTAGATCACCCAGGGCTGGCGGCCGACTTCGGTGGTGACCCAGCCGGCGAGCAGGGCGATCAATCCGGCCGGGCCCATCAGCAGCATGAAGCGCTGCAGCCCCGGCGACTCGTACAGCCGCCCGCGCAGGCGCAGCCACAGGCCGAGCACGCCGGCGAGGATCATCAGCAGGCCGAGGCCGATCATCACGCGGAAGCTCCAGAACACGATGGACACGTTGGGCCGGTCTTCTGGTGCCCACTCCTTGAGGCCCTTGATCTCGCCATCAAGGTCGTGGGTGAGGATCAGGCTGGCCAGACGCGGGATGCCGATGGCGTACTTGGTGGTTTCCGCCTCCATGTCGGGGATGCCGAACAGCAGCAGCGGCACGCCTTTTTCGGTGTCCCAGTGGCCTTCCATGGCGGCCACCTTGGCCGGCTGGTACTTGAGGGTGTTGAGGCCGTGCAGGTCGCCGATGAAGGCCTGGATCGGCGCCACTAACAAGGCCATCCACAGCGCCATGGAGAACATCATGCGGGTGGCCGGGTCGCGCTTACCCTTGAGCAGGTGCCAGGCCGCAGTGCCGCCAACGATGAAGGCGGTGCTGAGGAACGCCGCCACCGCCATGTGCGCCAGGCGGTAGGGGAAGGACGGGTTGAACACGATGTCCCACCAGCTTTCCGGGTAGAAGATCCCGTCGACGATGCTGTAGCCCTGCGGCGTCTGCATCCAGCTGTTGGAGGAGAGAATCCAGAAGGTCGAGATCAGCGTGCCGATTGCCACCATCAGGGTGGCGAAGAAGTGCAGGCCCTTACCGACCTTGTTCAGGCCGAACAGCATGATGCCGAGGAAGCCGGCCTCGAGGAAGAAGGCGGTGAGTACCTCGTAGGTCAGCAGCGGCCCCATGATGCTGCCCGCGGCGGTGGAGAGCTGGCTCCAGTTGGTGCCGAACTGGTAGCTCATCACCACCCCGGAAACCACGCCCATGCCGAAGGCCACGGCGAAGATCTGCAGCCAGAAGCGGAACAGGTCGTAGTAGACCTCGTTCTTGGTCTTCAGCCACAGCCCTTCGAGCACGGCCAGATAGCTGGCCAGCCCGATACTGATGGCAGGGAAGACGATGTGGAAGGAGATGGTGAAGGCGAACTGGATTCGAGCCAGTTCCAACGCGTCCAGGCCGAACATAGAGGGCCCCTCGATAAATTGATCTGGATCAATCATCCGCCTTTTTCGCTGGGCGCGAACTCGACCGATTGTCGCACTGGGCAATTTGTCGCAGGGCTAGGGGCTGCAGGCGGATACGGCAGAAGCTCCCCTCTCCCACTTGTGGGAGAGGGGCCGGGGGAGAGGGTGTTGGCCAGCTCGGCCTCTCCTTGTGCGTAGCCCGGATGCAATCCGGGAGGCGAACGGCTCCGATCCCGGATTGCATCCGGGCTACAGGTGTTCTTACAGCTGGCCCTTGAGCGCTGCGGTAAATAGCGCGGCGCAGTCCGCCTCGCTGAGCGGACGCGGGTTGCCGCCGGCGGAGGGGTCGACCACGGCCATCTGCGCGATCAGCGCGGTCTGGCGGTCATCGACGCCGAGTTCGGCCAGGCTGTGCGGCACGCCGGTGTCGCTGCGCAGGCGCATGACCAGGTCGAGGAAGCTGTCGAAACCGGGATTGGCCAGGCCCAGGTAGGCGGCCAGGCGGGTGATGCGTTCCTCGATGACGCTGCGGTTGAACTTCAGCACATAGGGCATCAGGGTCGCGTTGGTCATGCCGTGGTGGGTGTCGTACAGCGCGCCGATCGGGTGGGCCAGGGCGTGCATGCCACCGAGCCCCTTCTGGAAGGCGGTGGCGCCCATGGCCGCAGCGGCGAGCATGTCGGCGCGGGCGTCGAGGTCGTCCGGCGTCTTTACCGCGCGCACCAGGGCGCCGGTCACCAGGCGCATGCCCTCCACCGCGATGCCGTCGGCCAGCGGGTGAAAGCCCGGCGCGCAGTAGGCTTCCAGACAGTGGGAAAAGGCGTCCATGCCGGTGCCGGCGGTGATGAAGGCCGGCATGCCGACGGAGAGCGCCGGGTCGCTGATGACGATCCTCGGCATCATCTGCGGGTGGAAGATGATGCGCTTGGTGTGCGTGCGTTCGTCGGTGAGGATGCCGGCGCGGCCGACTTCCGAGCCGGTGCCGGCGGTGGTCGGCACGGCGATGATCGGTGCGATGCCGCGCGGGTCGGCGCGGGTCCACCAGTCGCCGACATCCTCGAAGTCCCACACCGGCCGGGACTGGCCGCTCATGAAGGCGATCAGCTTGCCCATGTCCAGGCCGCTGCCGCCGCCGAAGGCGACCACGCCATCGTGCTGGCCGGCGTGGTAGGCGGCCAGGCCGGCGGTCAGGTTGCTTTCCACCGGGTTGGGTTTCAGCTCGCAGAACAGCGCGGCGCCCAGGCCGGCGGCCTTGAGTGAGTCGAGGGCGGCGAGGGTGATGGGTGCGCTGCCCAGGCCACGGTCGGTGACCAGCAGCGGGCGCAATATGCCCAGGCTCTGGCACAGCTCGGGCAGCTCCTGGATGCGGCCGGCGCCGAAGCGCACCGAGGTCGGGTAGTTCCAGTTGGCGGTCTTGCTCATGGCGAGCCTCCTTGTTCGGTTTGTAGCCCGGATGCAATCCGGGGCATGGTCCTCCCGGATTGCATCCGGGCTACAGGGTTGTGGCGCCTACAAAAAATGGCCGGTGCTCGCCATGGCGTCAGAGTTGATGACGCAGATGGAAGGACTTGGGCCGGGTCAGGTGTTCGTAGCCGAGGCTGGACAGCGTGGCGCCACGGCCGCTGTGCTTGACCCCGGTCCAGGCCAGGGCCGGATCGAGGTAGTCGCAGCGGTTCATGAACACCGTGCCGGTGTCGAGTTGCTCGCCGATATATTCGGCGGCGTCCAGGTCGGCGCTCCAGATGGCCGCGCTGAGGCCGTAGGGGCTGTCGTTCATCAGGCTGATGGCCTCGGCGTCGCCCGCTACCGGCATGATGCCGACCACCGGGCCGAAGCTTTCCTGGCGCATCACGGCCATGTCGTGATTGACCTGCACCAGCACCTGCGGGGCCATGTAGGCACTGCCGGGCGCATCGGCGGCGAAGGCTTTGGCATCGATCAGCGACTTGGCGCCCTTGGCCTTGGCCTCGGCGATCTGCCCACGGACGAATTCGGCCGCGCGGGCATGCACCAGCGGGCCGAGGGTGGTGGCCTCCTGCAGCGGGTTGCCCAGCACGTACTGCTTGGTCAGCTCGACGAAGCCCTCGACAAAGGCTGGATAGAGGGCCTGGTCCACATAGATGCGCTCGATGCCGCAGCAGCTCTGCCCGGAGTTGAAGAAGCTGCCGTCGACCAGGTTCTCCACCGCGTGCGCCAGGTTGGCATCGCTGCGTACATAGGCCGGGTCCTTGCCGCCCAGCTCCAGGCCGACGCCGATGAAGTGGCCGGCGGCAGCACTCTCCATCAGCCGGCCACCTTCCACCGAACCGGTGAAATTGACCTGCTGAACATGCCCGGAGGCGATCAGGGCGGCCGTCTGGCCGTGGTCCAGCACCAGGTTGCGGAACAGCCCGTGCGGCAGGCCGGCGCGCTCGAAGGCCAGGGCGAAGCGCTCGCCGACCAGCAGGGTCTGGCTGGCATGCTTGAGCAGCACGGCGTTGCCAGCCATCAGTGCCGGAATGATGGCGTTCACCGCGGTCAGGTAGGGGTAGTTCCACGGCGCGATGACCAGCACCGTGCCCAATGGCTCGCGGCGGACATAGCGGAGGAAACCCTCCTTCGGTAGCGGCGCCACGTCGGCCAGGGCGCGGGCGGCGATGCTGATCATGTAACGCGCGCGCTCCTCGAAGCCGCGCAGCTCGCCGGCGCCGTAGCGCACCGGACGGCCCATCTGCCAGGCCAGCTCGGGGACTATCTCGTCGGCCATGGCCAGCATGGCTTCCACGGCTTTCAGGCAGTAGCTGGCACGCTGCTCGATGCGCAGTTCGCGCCAGAGACGCTGGGCTTCACGGGCGCTGCTCAGGGCCTGTTCCAGCTGGCTGGAGCTGGCGTAGGGACGTTCGGCATAGAGACTGCCGTCGACCGGGGAAATCAGGCGAATCGAGTTCATCGGACCTCCTTTGCAAAGCTGTTCTTGTAGGAGCGAGCTCTGCTCGCGAAGCTTTCGCAGTGGTTCGGTTCGCGAGCAGAGCTCGCTCCTACGGACGGTGATGGGCGATGACCTGCTAGTAACGCTCGAAGCCGCGGTGCAGTTCCCAGTCGGTTACCCGGCGGTCGTACTCCGATTGCTCCCAGCGCGCGGTGTGCAGGTAGTGCTCGACTACTTCGTCACCGAGGGCCGCGCGCAGCATGGTCGAGCGGGCCAGGGCATCGGTGGCGCCACGCAGGGTCTTGGCCACTTCGGGCAGCTCCTCGTGTTCGTAGGCGTCGCCGGAGAAGGGCGGCGGCAGTTCCAGCTGCTCGTCGATGCCGGCCAGGCCTGCGGCGATCAATGCAGCGAAGGCCAGGTAGGGGTTGAGGTCGGCGCCACCGATGCGGCATTCGATGCGGATGCCCTTGCCGCCTTCGCCGCACAGGCGAAAGCCGGCGGTGCGGTTGTCATTGCTCCACACGGCGCGGGTGGGGGCGAAGGTGCCGGTCTGGAAGCGCTTGTAGGAGTTGATGTAGGGGGCGAGGAAGTAGGTGATGTCGCTGGCGTACTTGAGCTGGCCGGCGACCCACTGGCGCATCAGCTTGGACATGCCGAACTCGGCCTTGGCATCAAAGAACAGCGGCTTGTTGCCCTTCAGGCTCCACAGCGAGTTGTGCACGTGGCTGCTGGAACCGGCCAGGTTGTAGTTCCACTTGGCCATGAAGGTGATGGCCTTGCCCTGCTGCATGGCGATTTCCTTGCAGGCGTGTTTGATCAGGCTGTGGTTGTCGGCCATGGTCAGCGCCTCGGCGTAGCGCACGTTGATCTCTTCCTGGCCGGGGCCCCATTCGCCCTTGGAGTTCTCCACGGCGATGCCGGATGCCTGCAGGTGCTTGCGGATGGCGCGCAGCACCGGCTCGTCGCGGATGGTCTGCAGGATGCCGTAGTCCTCGATGTGGTAGTTGGCCGTGCGTGGCTCGCGGTAGTGCTGGGCGTGGATGCTCTCGTAGCTCTGGTCGAACAGGTAGAACTCCAGCTCCGAGGCGAACATGCCCTTGTAGCCGCGCTCGCTGAGGCGGGCGATCTGCCGCTTGAGGATGCCGCGCGGGCTGTGCGGCAGGTCCTGGTGGTGATGGTCCTGCACGTCGCACAGCACCAGGGCCGCACCCTCCAGCCAGGGCACCAGGCGCAGGGTAGAGAGGTCAGGCTTGAACACGAAGTCGCCGTAGCCGCGCTTCCAGCTGGCCGCTGCGTAGCCGGGCACCGGCTCCATGTCGATGTCGTCGGCCAGCAGGTAGTCGCAGCCGTGGGTCTCTTCATGGGCGCTGTCGAGGAAGAACTCGACCTGAAAGCGTTTGCCGATCAGGCGTCCCTGCATGTCGACCATGCAGGCCAGGACCGTATCGACAGTGCCGGCTTCGGCGTGCTGGCGCAGCTGGGCCAGGGTGAGAGGGGCAGTCATCGCAGATCTCCGCATGCGTGGCCGCTGTGGCGGCCTGTTGTTTTTGTGCTGTGCGTGAGCGAGTCCCGCAGGGCGGGATGCCTCTGACTCTAGCAGGCCGTTGAAAAACGTTTGCGAGGCAGCCAGCGCAAGGCAAAAACAGGCGAAAAAGCGCAATTTACAAGTGTAAATGAGCATTTGATTCGCTTCGCTCACCCCTTCGGGGCCGCGCTAAAGCGCGTTCAGCTTCCAGCTGTGAGCCTGTTTTTAACGCCGCGATGGCAACGCAGGTAGTTTTTCAACAGCCTGCTAGTCGATTATTTGCGGCTGTCCGGGCGGTCAGGTTGGCAAGTGACGAAGCTGGTCTAGGCTGTGCGAGGTAGGGAAAACTTGGCAGGCAGGCTCATGCACAAGGCAATCCGCGGGTATGTGCGCGTGGTAGAGCGGATCAACCGTTGGGTCGGTCGCTGCGCCATGTATCTGATCTTCGCCATCCTCGGCGTGCTGTTTTATTCCTCGCTGAGCAAGGTGGCGTTCGAGCCGGCGATCTGGACCCTGGAGCTCGCGCAGTTCCTCATGGTCGCCTACTTCCTGCTGGGCGGCGCCTACTCCATGCAGCTCGACGGCCATGTGCGCATGGACCTGCTGTACAGCCGCTGGACGCCGCGCACCCGCGCCTGGGTCGATCTGCTGACCGTGGGCTTTCTGCTGTTCTATCTGGTGTTGCTGCTGTACGGCGGCATCTCCTCGACCTGGTATGCCTTCGAGTACAACGAGACCAGCTACTCGGCCTGGTCGCCGCGCATGGCGCCGATCAAGGTGCTGATGTGCATCGGCGTGACGCTGATGCTGCTGCAAACGATTGCCATGCTGTTCCGCGACCTGGCGCTGATCCGCGGGGAGCCTATCGAATGAGCGAGTCGCCCATCGCCCTGCTGATGTTCTCCTCGATGATGCTGTTGCTGCTCACCGGCAAGCGGGTGTTCGGCGCCATCGGTTTCGTCGCGGCGGCGGCGGCCTTGCTGCTGTGGGGTGACGGCGGGGTGGAGCTGCCGTTCAGCGCGGCGATGAAGCTGATGAAGTGGTACCCACTGCTGACCCTGCCGCTGTTCGTGTTCATGGGCTACATGCTGTCCGAGTCGGGCATCGCCGAAGACCTCTACCGCATGTTCCATGTGTGGATGGGACCGCTGCATGGCGGGCTGGCCATCGGCACCATCCTGCTGATGGTGGTGATCTCGGCGATGAACGGCCTGAGCGTGGCCGGCATGGCCATCGGCGCGAGCATCGCCCTGCCCGAGCTGCTCCGGCGCGGCTACGACAAGATCATGGTCACTGGGGTGATCCAGGCCGGCAGTGCGCTGGGCATCCTGATCCCGCCCAGCGTGGTGCTGGTGCTGTACGGCATGATCGCGCGCCAGCCGGTCGGCCAGCTGTGGCTGGCCGGGGTGTTTCCCGGCCTGCTGATGGCCGGCCTGTTCATTCTCTACATCGTCATTCGCTGCTGGATCAAACCGAGCATGGGCCCGGCGCTGCCGGCCGAGGAGCGCGCGCAGATCAGTCTGGGCGACAAGGTGCGCCTGCTGCGCGCCGGGCTGATTCCGCTGTTCATCTTCTTCGCCATGACCGGCCTGTTCGTGCTCGGCTACACCAGCCTGGTGGAAAGCTCGGCGGTGGGCGCGGTGTCGGCGTTGCTGGCGGCGCTGGTCAAGGGCCGGCTGAACCGCCGGGTGATGGAAGACACCCTGCGCAAGACCCTGGTCATCACCTGCATGTTCATGTGGATCATCCTCGCCGCCCTGTGCTTCGGCGCGGTGTTCGACGGCCTCGGTGCGGTCAAGGCGATCGAGGACCTGTTCGTCGGCAGCCTGGGCCTGGGGCCCTGGGAAATCCTTATCCTCATGCAGCTGTCGTTCATCCTGATGGGCATGTTCCTCGACGACACCGCCATGCTGGTGATCGTCGCGCCGCTGTATATCCCCCTGGTGGGCAGCCTGGGTTTCGACCTGGTGTGGTACGGCGTGCTTTACACCATCACCTGCCAGATGGCCTACATGACCCCGCCATTCGGCTACAACCTGTTTCTCATGCGGGCCATGGCCCCGCCGGAAATCAGCCTGCGTGACATCTATGCGTCGGTAACCCCCTTCGTATTGGTCATGGCGCTGACCCTGGTGCTGGTGATGGTCTTTCCGCAAATCGCCCTGTGGCTGCCGCAGTTGCACTACGGGCGTTGAACGCTTTCTAGCTTTCGGGGCGGCGCCTCCGGTTGTTTCTTGTGCGCGCGCTGACCTGGAAAACGGGACGGGCCCTGCCGGCCGGCCCGCAACGATGCGCAGGCTTGGCATCTGAGTCGACAGCCTTGGAGATGACAGCATGACTACGAGACGCAACTTCCTGAAGACCGCCGCCGTCACGGGGGGCGCGGTCGGTACCGCCGCCCTGGGCTCGGCGCATATCTATGCCGACGAGCCGAAGAAGATCACCTGGCGCCTGCAGACCTATGCCGGTGCGGCGCTGGCCGAGCATGTGATCAAACCTTCGATCGAGGCCTTCAACAAGGTCGCCGAGGGGCAGATGGAGATCCAGCTGTACTTCGCCGACCAACTGGTGCCCACCGGCGAGCTGTTCCGCGCCATGCAGAAGGGCACCATCGATGCGGTGCAGAGCGACGACGACTCGATCGCCGCGCCGGTGGATATCGCCGTGTTCGGCGGTTATTTCCCCTTCGCCAGCCGCTACAGCCTGGATGTGCCGGTGCTGTTCGAGCAGTACGGCCTGCGCAAGATCTGGGAGGAGGCCTATGCCGAGGTCAAGGGCGTGACCTGGCTCGGTGCCGGTGCCTGGGACCCTTGCAACTTCGCTACCGTGGAGCCGGTCAAGTCGCTGGCCGACCTCAAGGGCAAGCGCATTTTCACCTTCCCCACCGCCGGCAAGTTCCTCACCCGTTTCGGCATCATTCCGGTGACCCTGCCCTGGGAGGACGTCGAAGTGGCGATCCAGACCGGCGAGCTGGACGGCATCGCCTGGTCCGGCATCACCGAGGACTACACGGTGGGCTGGGCCAACGTCACCAAGTACTTCCTTACCAACAACATCTCCGGCGCCTGGATCGGCTCCTACTTCGCCAACTCCGAACGCTGGGCCGAAGTGCCCGAGCAGCTCAAGGCCCTGTTCAAGCTGTGCATGGACAGCTCGCACTACTACCGCCAGCACTGGTACTGGGGCGGCGAGGCCAAGCTGCGGGTGGAGGGCGACAAGCTCAAGCTGACCACCATCCCCGCCGAGGAGTGGAAGACGGTGGAAGACGAGGCGCACAAGTTCTGGGAAGAAATCGCCAAGACCAGCCCGCGCTGCGCCAAGGTGGTGGAGATCTTCAAGCAGTACAACGCCCTGATGGAGAAGGCCGGACCGCCCTATCGTTACTGAAGGCAGCGACGCCGCAGGCAGCCCGGTGCTGCCTGCGGCGTTTTGCTATCCGGCGCCGTAACTCCCCTCTCCCACTTGTGGGAGAGGGGCAGGGGGAGAGGGCGTTGGCCCATTCATTCTTTCCCGTGAACGGAAATTCGTATCGGCCTGGACTCAATGGTGGAAAACGCTACGCGGTTTTCCACCCTACGCGCTGCCCAAAGTCTCGCGAGCTAGAGTCAGGCAAGGCGAAATTGGGCGAGGACGCGGAGTTTACAAGCCGTAAATGAGCAGTCCGAGCCCGATTTCAACGCAGCATGGCCGACGCGCAGCAGACTTTGAAAAGGCTCTCAGCGCGTCGCCTTGAGAATCACAAACTTGGGTGTGGCCGCCACCTGCTCCACGCCGCGGAACAGGCGCTTGAGCTTGGTGTGGTAGCCGAGGTGACGGTTGCCGACTATCCACAACTCGCCGCCGGTCACCAGCGCCGCGCGGGCCTGCTGGAACATGCGCCAGGCGAGGAAGTCGCCGACCACCTGCTGCTGGTGGAAGGGCGGGTTGCACAGCACCAGATCCAGCGATTGTTCCGGCTGCTCGGCCAGGCCATCGTCGGCACGGAGGGTCACCGCGCGCTCGCCCAGCGCCGCGCGCCAGTTGTCGGCCGCCGACTGCACGGCCATGTACGACTCGTCGACCAGGGTCAGCTGCGCCTCGGGATTGCCCAGGGCGTAGACGATGCCGAGCACGCCGTTGCCGCAGCCGAGGTCGGCCACGCGCAGCGGCAGCAGGCTCTTGGGCAGGTGCGGGAGGAAGGCGCGGGTGCCGATGTCCAGGCCTTCGCGGCAGAACAGGTTGGCCTGGTTGCTCAGCTCCAGCTTGGGCTTTTCCAGCAGGTAACGTGTCGGGTAAGGCGACGTCGGTGCCGGTTTGGTCTGCGGCGTGGCGCTCAGCAGGCGCGCCTTCTTCACCGCCAGCGAAGCCTGCACCGGGCCGATGTACTGCTCCAGCAGATCGCCGGCGCTGCGCGGCAGGTGCTTGAGCATGGCTCCGGCGATCACCCTTGCGCCGGGGGCGAGCTGGCCGTGCAGGCGGATCAGCTGCTCTTCCAGCAGGGCGAGGGTCTTCGGCACGCGGATCAGCACCAGATCGAACGGTCCTGCGGCCACCTCGCTGGCCGGCACGAAGCGCACGGCATCGGCGGCCAGATTGTTGCGCGCCAGGTTCTTCTGCAGGGCCAGCTGGCCCAGGTGCGAGTCACCGCTGCTGGTCACCCGGCAGTGCGGCGCCAGGCTGGCGGCCAGCGCGCCGAAGCCATCGTTGAGCAGCAGCACGCGGGTGTCGGCGCTCAAACCCTGCTCGTGCAGGTGGTTGAGCAGGTACTCGTCGGCCGCATCGAAGGCCTGCAACGACTCGTTGGGCATCTCGGGCTGGCGGAGCAGGTCGAGCTGGGCGAAGGGGGTAGCGAGAATAGGCATGGAAACCGTCGGTGTTTGTCCGCCGCGCTTTGCGCGAGACTGGCGGCAGGTGTGCGAATCGAGGCCGCAAGTATGACTGCCAGTGCAGACAAGTTCACCCGCCAGCTGCTCAGCGAGGTACGCGTCTGGTCGCCGACCCTGTTCAGCCTGCGCTGTTCACGCGACCCCAGCCTGCGCTTCCGCGCCGGCCAGTTCGCCCGCCTGGGCGTGCGCAAGGCCGATGGTTCGGTGGTCTGGCGCGCCTATTCGATGGTGTCGGCGCCCCATGACGAGTTTCTCGAATTCTTCTCCATCGTCGTCCCCGGCGGCGAGTTCACCAGCGAGCTGAGCCGGCTCAAGGTCGGCGATGAGCTGCTGGTGGAGCGCCAGGCCATCGGCTACCTGACCCTCGACCGTTTCCCCGATGGCCGTGACCTGTGGCTGATCGGCACCGGCACCGGGCTGGCACCCTTCCTCTCGATCCTGCAGGACTTCGAGGCCTGGCAGCGTTTCGAACGCATCGTCCTGGTCTACAGCGCGCGCACGCAGGGCGAACTGGCCTACCAGCAACTGATCGCGGAACTGCCGCAGCGCGACTACCTGGCCGAGCACGGGCACAAGCTGACCTACCTGCCGATCGTCACCCGCGAGCAGCTGCCGGGCGCCCTGCATGGCCGGGTCACCGCGCTGATTGAAAACGGCGAGCTGGAACGCGCCGCCGGCCTGGCGCTGGACCCGGCGCATTCGCGCATCATGCTCTGCGGCAACCCGCAGATGATCGAGGACACCCGCGCGGTGCTGAAAACCCGTGGCCTGCAACTGAGCCTGAGCCGGCGGCCGGGGCAGGTGGCGGTGGAGAACTATTGGTAAGCGAGCCGTCTACGTGATCGCTCCCAGGCTCTGCATGGGAACCTGCGCGGGTGGTGTAGTGCCAGGCAGGACAAACGAAAACGGCGGCGAAGGGCGCCGTTTGGGGCTTGCAGGCAGGACTTACTTGTCCTGTTGGGCCTTGAGCAGATCGCGGATTTCGCTGAGCAGTTCCTGCTCCTTGGTCGGTGCCGCTGGGGCTTCCGGGGCGGCGGCTTCTTCGCGCTTGAGGCGGTTGATGGCCTTGACGCCCATGAAGATGGCGAAGGCGACGATGATGAAGTCGAGAATGGTCTGGATGAACTTGCCGTAGCTCATGACCACGGCCGGCAGGTCACCTTCGGCGGCCTTGAGGGTCACGGCCAGGTCGGTGAAGTCGACCCCGCCGATCAGCAGGCCAATCGGCGGCATGATCACGTCGCCGACGAACGAGCTGACGATCTTGCCGAAGGCGGCACCGATGATGATGCCCACGGCCATGTCGACCACGTTGCCCTTCATGGCGAAGGCTTTGAATTCGCTGACGATGCTCATGTGTTACTCCCTGAGATTGCTGGTTTTGCAGCGAGTTTACTGCACTCTCCCGGCGCTGCCAGCTACTGCGGATAGTTAACATCCGGCAGGGTTTCGAAGCCGGGTTTGGCCAGCAGATAGCCCTGAAACAGCTCGACGCCCATGTGCTGCAGGGTCTGCAGTTCGGCCTGGGTCTCGATGCCTTCGGCAATCACCCGCACCTTGAGCTTGCGGCACATGTCCAGGGTCGACTCGACGAGGATCTGCCGCACGTTGTCGCGGTCGATGTTGCGGATCAGGTCCATGTCCAGCTTGATCAGGTCAGGTTGGAAATCGGCGAGCAGGTTGAGCCCGGCATAGCCCGCACCAAAGTCGTCGATGGCGGTCATGAACCCCCGCTGGCGGTAAGCCTTGAGGATGCCGCTGAGGTGGTCGATATCCAGCACCTGCTCCTGCTCGGTGACTTCGAAGATGATTTTGTCGAGGGGCAGGTTGAAGCGCTGCGCGGCTTCCAGGGTAGCGCGGATGCAGGTTTCGGCTTGGTAAACGGCATTGGGCATGAAGTTGATCGAGACCATGGTCGGCACCTGCAGGCGCGCGGCCAGCTCTACCGCCTTGATTCGGCAGCTCTGGTCGAAGGCGTAGAGGTTTTCCGTCGTGACTCTGGCCAGCAGGCTGCCGGCTGACTCGCCGTTGACCCCGCGCACCAGGGCCTCATGGGCGAAGACCTGGCGCCGGGCGACGTCGACGATGGGCTGGAAGGCCATGCTGATTGGGAAGTCCAGTCCCTTGCCATCACGGCAAGCAGAACAGCCTGGAGAGTTCTTCATGGGTGGTTCTCATGCTGGAGTCCAACCAAGATAAGCAAAAAATCCAGCGGCTGTCTCGTTCAGCACGGCACTCGGCAAGTGCACTGCCGACGGCCTGGCGGCGAGCTTTGCGCTTGCCCGCCTAGCTCGATTTACCGTTGGCCTTGTGCAGGCGCTCGGCGATCTGGTCCTTGAGCAGTACCCGTTCGCTCTTCAGTGCTTGCAGGGCCAGGGCATCCACGGCCTGGCGGCCGTCCTCCGCTTCATAGATGCGTTTGTCCAGGCTCTCGTAGTTCTGCGCCATCTGGGCGAAGTGGGGGTCGCTGGCGTGCAGGGTCTGCAGCTTCTGGCGGTATTCAGGAAATTCGCGGGTCAGCGGATGGTGTTCGAGGGGCATGGCGGTGGCTCCCGGTTGCGGACGTGTCTTCTCAGACTAGCTCAGTGACCGGATCGCGAGCGGCCGCTTGGCAGACGGTCACCTTGTCGTTGATCGGCGTCAATGATGCTGCGGGCCTGGCCCGTTAGGGTGGGCGCACTTAACCCAGAGGATCTTTCCCATGCATGTCGACCATCACCCGCTGATCCAGGACTTTCCCGAGCTGCGCAGTGAGCTGCAGCGCCTGCGCCAGGAAGATCAGCACTTCGCCAAGCAGAGCGACGAGTACGAGGCGCTGGACAAGCGGATCTGCCGCATCGAAGACGGTATCGAGCTGCTTGACGATGTTGCGCTGGCCCAGCTCAAGCAGAACCGCGTAGCGCTCAAGGATGACCTGGCCCGTCAGCTGAAGATCGCCGCCGGGCAATGCTGTGGGTGCGGCAGTAGTTGCGGCGCCTGAGAACCTGTTCAAAGCCTGCTGCGCGTCGGCCATGCTGCGTTGAAATCGGGCTCAGAATGCTCATTTACAACTCGTAAACTGCGCTTCTTCGCCCGATTTCGCCTTGCCTGGCTCTAGCTCGCGAGACTTTGAACAGGTTCTGATTCAGCCGGTATGACGGATCAATGCGTCTGCTGATCGAGTCGATAGGTCAGAAGGCCGGGTTGCTCCGGGTCTGTCAGCTGCTCCACGACGCGCAGCGGCAGCTCGGCCAGTAGGCGCTGCCAGAACTGCCGGGCCAGGTTGTCCTGTTCATAGAAACTGACCACCCAGCGCCCACCGCCCGCGACCATCACCTGCTCCACCAGGGCCCGGCCGATGCCCAGACGCCGGTATTTCTTGAGGATGAACAGGTCGGCGAACTCCAGGGCATCGACGCCCGGCAGCTCGCTGCGCTCGATCAGTAGGAAACCGGCGATAAAACCATCGACCAGCACCAGGCTGGCGCTCCAGTCCGGCTCCTGCCAGTAGCGCTGCAGGTGCGGCGCATGGATATAGAAGCGGCCGTCGACCTCGACATCCTCCTGCTCCCAGTCCGACGACTCGTAGGCATAGAACTGGTAGAGGTTGGCGATCAGTGCTTGCTGGTCGGCGCTGGTGGGGAGCAATTCGATCTGCATGGTGGGGCGACTCTCGGTAGGCCAGGGCGCTATTATCGCCCTCTTTTGCGAGAGGGAGACTGTCATGGCCAAGGCCAAGCGCATGTATGGCTGCACCGAGTGCGGTGCCACCTTTCCCAAGTGGGCCGGGCAGTGCGGCGAGTGCGGCGCGTGGAACACCCTGACCGAGACCATGCTCGAAGCCGGCGCGGCTACCCCCAGCGGTCGTGGCGGTTGGGCTGGGCAGCAGGCGCAGGTGAAAACCCTGGCCGAGGTCAGCGTCGAGGAAGTGCCGCGTTTCTCCACCGTTTCCGGCGAGCTGGACCGCGTGCTCGGCGGCGGCCTGGTGGATGGTTCGGTGGTGCTGATCGGCGGCGACCCCGGCATCGGCAAGTCGACCATCCTGCTGCAGACCCTGTGCAATATCGCCCAGCGCCTGCCGGCGCTGTACGTCACCGGCGAGGAATCCCAGCAGCAGGTGGCCATGCGCGCGCGCCGTCTGGAGCTGCCGCAGGACAAGCTCAAGGTGATGACCGAGACCTGCATCGAGTCGATCATCGAGGTGGCCCGTCGCGAGCAGCCCAAGGTGATGGTGATCGACTCGATCCAGACCATCTTCACCGAGCAGCTGCAGTCCGCCCCCGGCGGCGTGGCCCAGGTGCGCGAGAGCGCGGCGCTGCTGGTGCGCTACGCCAAGCAGAGCGGCACGGCGATCTTCCTGGTCGGCCATGTGACCAAGGAAGGCGCCCTGGCCGGGCCACGGGTGCTGGAGCACATGGTCGATACGGTTCTCTACTTCGAGGGCGAGTCCGATGGCCGTCTGCGCCTGCTGCGCGCGGTGAAGAACCGTTTCGGCGCGGTCAACGAGCTGGGCGTGTTCGGCATGACCGACAAGGGCCTCAAGGAAGTCACCAACCCCTCGGCGATCTTCCTCACTCGGGCCCAGGAGGAAGTGCCGGGCAGCGTGGTGATGGCCACCTGGGAAGGCACCCGGCCGATGCTGGTGGAGGTGCAGGCACTGGTCGATACCAGCCATATGGCCAACCCGCGCCGGGTCACCCTGGGCCTGGACCAGAACCGCCTGGCCATGCTGCTGGCCGTCTTGCACCGGCATGGTGGCATCCCGACTTATGACCAGGACGTGTTCCTCAACGTGGTCGGCGGGGTCAAGGTGCTGGAGACCGCATCGGACCTGGCGCTGATGGCTGCAGTGATTTCCAGCCTGCGCAACAAGCCGCTGCCGCACGACCTGCTGGTGTTCGGCGAGATCGGCCTGTCCGGTGAGATCCGTCCGGTGCCGAGCGGCCAGGAGCGTTTGAAGGAGGCGGCCAAGCACGGCTTCAAACGCGCCATCGTGCCCAAGGGCAATGCACCCAAGGAGGCGCCGCCGGGCCTGCAGGTGATAGCGGTGACGCGCCTGGAGCAGGCGCTGGATGCGTTGTTCGAGTAGCCCGGATGCAATCCGGGAAGGCTGCCCCGGATTGCATCCGGGCTACATAAGCAAAGGGCGCCGATTGGCGCCCCGCTGTGGTGATCGGTAGGAGCGAGCTCTGCTCGCGAAGCTTTTATCGGGGCTGGTTCGCGAGCAGAGCTCGCTCCTACGCGCTCTCAGTCTTCCTCGCCGAGCGCGGCCAGCTCCCGTTCCAGCAGGCTCTCGTCACCGAGGTTGAGCTCTACCAGGCGGCGCAGGTGGCTGATCGACTCCAGATCGATATGCCGGCAGACGAAGCCGAGCAGCTCGTCGCGGGTGCGGGTCAGCACCACTTCCAGATGCAGGCGGGTGTCGCTGTCGAGGGTGATGGTGGCGTTGAACGGCTGGTCCGGGTCACCGTTCCAGTCGCGCGGGCGCTTGACCAGCAGGCCCTTGAGCGACAGGTCATGCAGCTCCACCGACCAGCGGCGCTCGCCTTGGGCAAGCTCGGTGGCGGCGTCGAAGGCGATGCGCTGGAAGCGCCGACGCTCGGAGGTCGTGTCACTCATTGCAAGATTCCTCTGCGGTTTTGTCCACTATAGCCAAGCGCGCGGCAGAACGCTGCCCATAGATGCGTCAGGCGGTGGCGCCCGTGCGTGGGCGATCAGATGAGTGGCTAGGTGTGCGCTCTGCGATGGGCTGCATGCGACCGGTGCGGATGCTGCTCGCGATGCGATGTAGCAGGTGTCCGTGGGCGGTCGTGGCCGTGAACCCAAGGGCAAAAGCCCCTAGACCAAGGTCGCATAGAGCTTTGCCGAGTACGGACTAAGCTTGTGCGGCAGCTTGTCTGTCCATGAATTGGGAGTGCCTATGAACAATAATAATAGCCTGCTGCGCCACCTGCCCTGGGCAGTGCTGGCAGTGGTGGGTGCCTGTGCCTTGGGGGTCGTGGCCTTGCGCCGTGGCGAAGCCATCAACGCCTTGTGGATAGTGGTGGCCGCGGTAGCCCTCTATCTGGTCGCTTACCGTTACTACAGCCTGTTTATCGCCACCCAGGTGATGCAGCTGGACCCGCGCCGGGCCACGCCGGCGGTGCTGAATAATGACGGTCTGGACTTTGTGCCGACCAACAAGCATGTGCTATTCGGTCACCACTTCGCCGCCATCGCCGGTGCCGGCCCGCTGGTCGGCCCGGTGCTCGCCGCCCAGATGGGCTATTTGCCCGGCACGCTGTGGCTGATTGCCGGGGTGGTGCTGGCCGGTGCCGTGCAGGACTTTATGGTGCTGTTCATTTCCACCCGCCGTAACGCCCGCTCGCTGGGCGACATGGTGCGTGAGGAGATGGGGCGCATTCCGGGCACCATTGCCCTGTTCGGCTGCTTCCTGATCATGATCATCATCCTCGCGGTGCTCTCGCTGATCGTGGTCAAGGCCCTGGCGCACAGCCCGTGGGGCATGTTCACGGTGATGGCGACCATCCCGATTGCGATGTTTATGGGCATCTACATGCGCTACCTGCGCCCCGGTCGGATTGGCGAAATTTCGCTGATCGGCGTGGTCCTGCTGTTGGCGTCGATCTGGCTGGGCGGGGTGATTTCCCTCGATCCGTACTGGTCGGTGGTGTTCACCTTCACCGGCGAGCAGATCACCTGGATGCTGGTCGGCTACGGCTTCGTCGCCGCCGTGCTGCCGGTATGGCTGATCCTCGCGCCGCGCGATTACCTGTCGACCTTCCTCAAGATCGGCACCATTGTCGCCCTGGCCATCGGCATCCTGATTCTCGCCCCCGAGCTGAAAATGCCAGCGCTGACCCAGTTCACTGACGGCACCGGCCCGGTGTGGAAAGGTGCGCTGTTCCCCTTCCTGTTTATCACCATCGCCTGTGGCGCGGTGTCCGGCTTCCATGCGCTGATCAGCTCAGGCACCACGCCCAAACTGCTGGCTAACGAATCCCACGCGCGCTACATCGGTTACGGCGGCATGCTGATGGAGTCGATGGTGGCGATCATGGCCATGGTCGCGGCATCGGTGATTGAGCCGGGCGTGTACTTCGCCATGAACAGCCCGCCCGCTGTGGTCGGCACCGATGTCGTCAGCGTGGCCGCAGCGGTCAGCAGCTGGGGCTTTGCCATTACCCCGGATGCGCTGGAAGCTGTCGCCCGTGATATCGGTGAGAGCTCGATCCTCAACCGTGCCGGTGGGGCGCCGACCCTGGCCGTGGGTATCGCACAGATCCTCCATCAGGTGCTGCCAGGGCAGAACACCATGGCGTTCTGGTACCACTTCGCCATTTTGTTCGAGGCGCTGTTTATCCTCACTGCCGTGGATGCAGGGACGAGGGCCGGGCGCTTTATGCTGCAGGATTTGCTCGGCACCTTCGTGCCTTCGCTCAAGCGCACCGAGTCGTGGGGCGCCAACGTGCTGGCCACGGCCGGCTGCGTGGCGCTGTGGGGCTACCTGCTGTACCAGGGCGTGATCGATCCGCTGGGTGGCATCAATACCCTGTGGCCGCTGTTCGGCATCTCCAACCAGATGCTCGCCGGTATCGCGTTGATGCTCTGCAGCGTGGTGCTGATCAAGATGAAGCGTCAGCAGTACGTCTGGGTCACCTTGTTGCCGGCGGTGTGGCTGCTGATCTGCACCACCACGGCGAGCCTGATCAAACTGTTCGACGCCAACCCGGCCGTCGGCTTCCTCGCCCTGGCGAAGAAGTACCAAACCGCCCTGGATGCGGGCCAGATCCTCGCACCGGCCAAGGACCTCGGGCAGATGCAGAACGTGATCATGAACGCCTACACCAACGCCACGCTCAGCGTGCTGTTCCTGGTGGTGGTGTTCAGCATCCTGTTCTACGCGATCAAGGTTGGCCGCGCCGCCTGGGTGCGCAGCGAGCGTACGGACAAGGAAACCCCGTTCCAGGTTATGCCTGACGCGTGAATGCGTTGCCTGCCGGGCCTGTGTTGCAGGCCCGGCTTTGTCATAAGGAGAACCGCGTGTTCAATGATCTCAGCCGCATGGGCAAGTACCTCGGGCAGGCCGCACGCATGCTGGTCGGCATGCCTGACTACGATACTTATGTCGAACACATGGGCAACAAGCACCCTGATCTGCCGGTGATGAGCTACGAGGCGTTCTTCCGCGAGCGCCAGGAAGCCCGTTATGGTGGCGGCAAGGGGCGTCCCGTTCGTTGCTGTTGATACTCTTCGCTTGCAATACCTCACGCCACGCTCGCCGTGGCGTGTCTCTTTGTAGGGTGGATGACACTTTATTCATCCACCGCTAACCCGCACGGTGGATCGATAAGACGTGATCCACCCTACGCAGGACGACTTCATGACCCATGAGCCCATTCCCGTCACCGTGCTCAGCGGCTTTCTCGGTGCCGGCAAGACCACTCTGCTCAAGCACATGTTGCACGCCGAACACGGCCTCAAGCTGGCGGTGATCGAGAACGAATTCAGTGATACGCCGATTGACGGCCAGTTGCTCGGCAGCGCGCCGGTCGAGGTCATGACTCTGGCCAATGGCTGCGTCTGCTGCTCGATCCATGTCGAGCTGGAAAAAGCCCTGTGCTTGCTGCTAGACAAGCTGGATGCCGGCGAACTGGCCTTCGACCGCCTGGTGATCGAGTGCACCGGCCTGGCCGACCCGGCACCGGTGGCGCAAACCTTCTTCGCCGGTGACGAGCTGTGCGAGCGCTATGTGCTGGACGGCATCATCACCCTGGTGGACGCGGCCAACGCCGAGCGCCATCTGCAGGAAACCATCGCCCAGGCCCAGGTCGGTTTCGCCGACCGCATCCTGTTAAGCAAGACCGATCTGGTCGATGCCGCTCATGTCGAGGCGCTGAGTCAGCGGCTGCAGCGGATCAACCGCCGCGCGCCGATCCGCATGGTCGAGCACGGCCGCATCGACCTGGCCGAGCTGCTGGATATCCGCGGCTTCAACCTGAATGCCGATCTCAGTCCGGCTTTACGCCTGACGCCGCTGGCGCCGGCCAACTCGCTCGACCGCATCACCACCCTGGTGCTGAAGGCCGAGCAGCCGCTGGATCTCGATCGGCTCAGTGCCTTCATGGAACAACTGCTGGAGAGCCACGGCAACTCGCTGCTGCGCTACAAGGGCGTGCTCAATGTTGCCGGGGAAGAGCGGCGCATGGTGTTCCAGGGTGTGCTGCGCTTGTACGGCTTCGACTTCGACAGCGAGTGGGGCGTGGACGAGAAGCGTGAGAGCGTGTTGGTGCTGATCGGTGACAACCTGCCGGAAGATGAGATTCGCGCGGGATTTTCCCAGGTAGAGGCTGATCGATAAGTCACCCCTCTCCCGTTCACGGGAGAGGGGCCGGGGAGAGGGTGTTCTGGGTCAGCCTCTCCCTCTCCCATAAATGGGCGAGGGGACTGATCCGTGTCGCTGGCGCAGTTCGTCGTCTGGCGTAGCCCGGATGCAATCCGGGAAGCCAGCAACCTCGACCCCGGATTACCTCCGGGCTACCGCACAGAAACGAAAAAGCCCGGCAGATGCCGGGCTTTTTCATGCAGCGAGAACGCTGACGCTTAGTTGCCGTAAACCGGCAGCTTGGCGCAGACGGCCTTGACCTTCTCGCGTACGGCGTCGACTACCGACTCGTCGCCCATGTTCTGCAGGATGTCGCAGATCCAGCCGGCCAGTTCCTGGCACTCGGTTTCCTTGAAGCCGCGGGTGGTGACGGCCGGGGTGCCGATGCGCAGACCGGAGGTGACGAACGGCGAACGCGGGTCGTTCGGCACGCTGTTCTTGTTCACGGTGATAAAGGCGCGACCCAGAGCAGCGTCGGCGTCTTTACCGGTGATGTCCTGCTTGATCAGCGACAGCAGGAACAGGTGGTTCTGCGTACCGCCGGAGACTACGTCGAAACCGCGGGCGATGAATACGCTGGCCATGGCCTGGGCGTTCTTCACCACCTGCTGCTGGTAGGTCTTGAACTCAGGCTGCAGGGCTTCCTTGAAGCACACGGCCTTGGCCGCGATGACGTGCTCCAGCGGGCCACCCTGGGCGCCCGGGAAGACGGCGGAGTTGAGCTTCTTCTCGATCTCCTCGTTCTTGCGCGCGAGGATCAGGCCGCCGCGCGGGCCGCGCAGGGTCTTGTGGGTGGTGGTGGTGACCACGTCGGCGAACGGCACCGGGTTCGGGTACACGCCGGCGGCGACCAGACCGGCCACGTGGGCCATGTCGACGAACAGGTAGGCACCCACTTTGTCGGCGATGGCGCGGAAGCGCGGGAAGTCGAGGATCTGCGAGTAGGCGGAGAAGCCGGCGATGATCATCTTCGGCTTGTGCTCGACGGCCAGGCGCTCGACTTCGTCGTAGTCGATCAGGCCGGCATCGGTGATGCCGTACTGCACGGCGTTGTACAGCTTGCCGGAGGACGAAACGCTGGCGCCGTGGGTCAGGTGACCACCGTGGGCCAGGCTCATGCCGAGGATGGTGTCACCGGCTTGCAGCAGGGCGAGGAACACCGCGCTGTTGGCTTGGCTGCCTGCGTGCGGCTGGACGTTGGCATAGTCGGCACCGAACAGCTCTTTGGCGCGGTCGATGGCCAGCTGCTCGACGATGTCGACGTACTCGCAACCGCCGTAGTAGCGCTTGCCTGGGTAGCCTTCGGCGTACTTGTTGGTCAGTACCGAACCCTGGGCTTCCATCACCGCCGGGCTGGTGTAGTTCTCCGAGGCGATCAGCTCGATGTGATGTTCCTGGCGCTGGGCTTCTTGCTCCATGGCGGCAAACAGGTCGGCGTCGAAACGGGCGAGGGTCAAATCACGGCTGAACATGGCAGTCCTCTACGGAGCGGTGCGGGAAAAAGGCGCGCATTCTAACCCATACGCCGGGTACTGGCATATGAAAGGCAGTCATGTGGCGGACAAGTGGTGCTCACGCGAGGTGGCGCGCGGGTTTTCTAGCTGAGCATGAACAGCGCCGCGCCGCTGAACTGGGCCTCGAACTGCGCGGCGGGCATCGGTTTGCCTAACAGGTAGCCCTGCACCTCGTCGCAGCCATGCTCGCGCAGGAAGTCGAGCTGGGGCTGGGTTTCCACGCCTTCGGCGATCACCGCCAGGCCCAGGCTGTGGGCCATGGCGATGATGGCGCGGGCGATCTGCCCGTCCTGCTCGCCCTCGGGCAGGCCGTCGACGAAGCTGCGGTCGATCTTCAGTACGTCGATGGGGAACTGCTTGAGGTAGTTCAGCGAGGAGTAGCCGGTACCGAAGTCGTCCACCGCGATGCACAGGCCGAGTTTCTTCAGGCTGGCGAGAATCTGCAGGGTTTCGTCGACGTCGCGCATCAGGATGCTCTCGGTCAGTTCCAGCTCCAGGCAGGCCGAGGGCACGCCACTGGCTTCGAGCATGTGCGAGATGCGCATGGCCAGCTGGCCATCGGCGAACTGGCGGGCGGACAGGTTGACCGAGATTTTCGGCACGCGCACCTTGCTGGCGTGCCAGCTCTTGAGCTGGCGGCAGGCCTCCTCGATCACCCAGTCGCCGACCTGTACCACCAGGCCGAGCTCTTCCAGCACCGGAATGAATTCGCCGGGCGCGACCAGCCCACGTACCGGGTGCTGCCAGCGCAGCAGCGCTTCGACTCCGGTCAGGCGCTTGCCATCGCCGCTGAACTGCGGCTGGTAGTAGAGCAGGAACTGATTCAGATCGAGGGCATGGCGCAGGTCGCTTTCCAGCTCCAGGCGCTGCAGCGCGGTGGCGTTCATGTCCGCCTGGTAGAACTGGAAGTTGTTCTTGCCGCGTTCCTTGGCGTGGTACATGGCGGTGTCGGAGTTCTTCATCAACTGGCTCAGCTCGTTGCCGTCCTGCGGCGCCAAGGCGATGCCGATACTGGCGGTGACGAAGAACTCGCGGCCCTGCAGGACGAACGGCTGGGCCAGACTGGCGAGAATCTGCTCGGCCACATGGATGGCACGGTTCAGCGCGCTCTCACGGGTTTCGCGGGGTTGCAGGAGCAGGGTGAATTCGTCGCCGCCCATGCGCGCCACGGTGTCGTCTTCGTCGACGCAGGCGGCTAGGCGTACGGCCACATCCTTGAGCATGCGGTCGCCGGCGGCGTGGCCCAGGGAGTCGTTGATCGGTTTGAAACGGTCGAGGTCGAGGAACATCAGCACCACCCACTCCGCATGCCGTTCGGCATGTTGCAGGGCAGTGTGTAGGCGGTCCTGGAACAGGGTGCGGTTGGGTAGCAGGGTCAGGGCGTCGTAGTAGGCCAGGCGGTGGATGCGCTGTTCGCTGGCCTTGCGCTCGCTGATGTCGTTGAAGAAACACACGTAGCTGACCAGGTCGCCTTCGTCATCCTGCACCGCGGTGATGCCGACCCAGGCCGGATACTGCTCGCCGTTCTTGCGTTTGAGCCACAGCTCGCCCTCCCAGCTGCCGTGCTGGTTGAGCTGGTTGAGGATATAGGTGAGCTGCTCGGCCTGCTGGCGGTCGGCGGTGAGCATGCTGGGCAACTGGTCGAGCACTTCCTCGGTGGCGAAGCCGCTGATGCGCTGGAAGGTCTCGTTGGTGCGCACGATATAGCCGGCCGGGTCGGTGACCATGATCGCCGCGGTGGAGTGTTCGAATACCGTGGCGGCCATGCGCAGGTCGCGCTCGGCACGGCGCTGCTGGCTGATGTCGCGGCCGATGCCGAGCACGCCTTCGAAGCGGTTCTGCTCGTCCCACATCAGCATCACGCGCATTTCCACGCTGATCTTGCGCCCGTCGGCGCGCAGGCAGTCGAAGACGAACGGCTTGCTGCTCAACTGAGTCTGCAGCTGGTTCAGCTGCGCCGTATCGCCCAGCTCCTGCTTGACCTGTTCCAGCAGACCCTGCAGTTCGGTCAGCTGGCGCGGGTTGGTGACGGTGCTGAGCAGGCCGTTCTGCAGGATCCACTCCGGGCTGTAGCCGAAGAAGTTCTGCGCCGAAGGGCTGACATAGTTCAGCTGCAGCTTGCTGTCGGAGGAAATGATCACGTCACTGATGCTTTCCGCCAGCAGGCGGTAGCGCCGCTCGCTGTCGCGCAGGCTGAGCTGGGCGTTGATCTCGTGGGTGATGTCCTTGGCCACGCCGATCAGGCGGCTGACCCGCCCGTGGGCGTCGCGGCTGAGGGCGTGTTCGCGGATGTCGAACCAGTGCCAGCTGCCGTCGCGGTGCCGCCAGCGCAGTTGGCAGTTGAGCAGCAGGCCGTTGCCCACCACTTTCTGCAGGTTGCGCACGCGCTGGTACAGCTCGACATCGTCGGGGTGGAGGATCTTTTCCCACAGCTTGTCGCCCAGCTGCAGCATTTCTTCCCGGCTGTAGCCCAGATCCGGGCCCAGGCGGTTGTTGCTGAACAGCACGCGCTGGTTGCTCATGTCGTGCACATAGAGCGTATCGGGCACGGCGCGCAGCACCTCGGACCAGAAGCGCTCGCGCTCGACCAGCGACAGTTCGACGCGCTTGCGGCTGGTGATGTCGTGGATGCTCAGGGTGACGGCCTTGAACTCGTTGGCCCGGCGCGGTAGCTGCAGGGTCAGCCACAGGTAGCGCTCATGGCCATGCGGCGTGCGCATGCGGCCCTCGACCATCATGTCCTGCTCGCCATCGATCAGCGCGGTAATCAGAGCATGGCGAGAGCTGCCCGGGCGTAACGGGCGATTGCCGATCAGGTGGTCCCAGGCCTGTTTCGGCGAATCGACGCCGAGCAGTTGCATGGCCACCCGATTCAACTCGGTGATGCGTAGCTGCTTCAGCAGCAGTTGATTGTTTTCCGGGGCTTGTTGCAGCCAGCCAGCCAATTGGCTGCTGTGGCGCAGGCCCTGCTGGTCGAGGAAGTCTTTCATGCCGCTGAGATCGAACACGCAGAGGGCGATGCCGCTGCCCTCGAAGATGCCCTGGTAGCGCCGTCGGGTGTCCTGCAGTACCTCCACGGCTTTCTGCTGCTCGGTCACGTCGCGCAGCACCCAGACCGTACGGTCCTGGCGGCTCTCGGCGGCCAGCTTGTGATGGGTCACGGCATACAGACGGGGGTGTCCGTCCTGGAGGATTTCGATCGGTTGTGCCGGCGGCGTATCGCCTTCCAGCCAGGGGCCGAGGGCCGGCAGCAGATTGAGCAGGTGGCGACTACTGGCTTCGGCGCTGCTCAAGCCGAACATCTGCTCGGCGCGCGGGTTGAGGTAGCTGATCTGGCCATCGGCCTGGGTCACCAGGACGCGCTCTTCGATGGCGCCCAGGGCAGCGATGGCGTCGTTGAGCGAGCGGCGTGACAGCGCATGGGATTCACGCAGGCTGCGCTGCTCGCGCAGCAGACCGAACAGGGCGAGCAGGGCCAGGGTGGAACAGAGGATGAACAGCAGCAGCTTGCCGGCCTGCACGGGCAGCAGTTCGGCGCGCACCTGCTCGGCATCGAACAGGGCGTGCACCTGCCAGTCGCTACCCGCCAATGGCAGCTGGAGAATGCTCAGGCGCTGTTCCGCTTCGCTCAGTTGTGGGGAGGGCGGCACTTGCGGGTCGGGCGGCAGGCGCAACATGACCAGGCCGCTGCGTTGGTCCTGCAGCAGCCAGGGTTGCAGGTCGCGGGTCTGCGGCAGCCAGTTGTGCAGGGCGGCCGGACGCAGGCGCAGCAGCCAGCCGCCAGCGGCCGTGGGTTTGGCCAGTGTCAGATAGAGCAGGCCCTGCTCGCGCGGGCCGTAGGCGAAATGGTAGGGGCGCGGGTGTGCCTGGCTCAGCTGGCTGAGCAGCGCGCTGTCGGCCGCGGGTGCGCTGTCGGCCAGCACCTGGCCATTGGCGTCGAACCAGGCCAGGCTGTGCAGGGCCGGGTAGATGCCGCGCAGGCTGTCGAGCAGCGCGCTCAGGTCGTTGCCGGTCACCGGGGTTGGCGCGTTATGCAGCAGGAAGGTCTGGCCGGCTTCGGCCTTGAGCCTCATCGCCAGGGCCAGATGCTCGCTCAGCTGGGTGCTGTAGGCCAGGTTGCGGTCGCGCTGGTTAGCTTCCAGTTGCTGGAATTCCTGCTGCAATTGCCACAGCAGCAGGCCCAACATTAATGCCACCAGCAGCCCCAGAGCCCCTTTCAGCGAGCCACGTGAGGGGCTGGCGAATGGGTCGCGCAGGGAACGGTGGGAGCGGTGGCGGGGGAGTTTAGGCACGCAACGGAATCCTGCTAATACAACTGCCTGTCTTATGGACTGTAAGCCAGGCAAGCACAGCCGGCTAGCATGCCTTGAAGTGCGGCAAAGTGCCATCACTGCCCGTCGCGGTGGTTTGCCCGCCCCGGCGCATTTCGGTAGTTTTGCCGCACGCGCGCGGGCCTAGCGGCTATCATGCACATTCGCTGGAAAGTTTTGCTGCGGTCGATCGGCCGGCGGCGCTGTTTCTCCTCTTCTTAATACAGAACCAAGGTCATCCATGGCTCAATACGTCTACACCATGCATCGGCTCGGCAAGGTCGTGCCGCCGAAGCGGGAAATCCTCAAAAACATCTCCCTGTCGTTCTTCCCGGGCGCCAAGATCGGCGTACTCGGCCTCAACGGCGCTGGTAAGTCGACCCTGCTGCGCATCATGGCCGGCGTCGATACCGAGTTCGACGGCGAAGCTCGCGCCATGCCCGGCATCAATGTCGGCTACCTGCCGCAGGAGCCGCAGCTCGACCCGAGCAAGAGTGTGCGCGAGATTGTCGAAGAGGCCGTAGGCCAGATCAAGCAGGCCCAGGCCCGCCTGGACGAGGTGTACGCCGCCTATGCCGAGCCGGATGCCGACTTCGACGCCCTGGCCGCCGAGCAGGCCAAGCTGGAAGCCATCCTGCAGGCCAGCGATGGCCACAACCTGGAGCGCCAGCTGGAAGTCGCCGCCGATGCCCTGCGCCTGCCGGCCTGGGACGCGCGCATCGAACACCTCTCCGGTGGGGAGAAGCGCCGCGTGGCGCTGTGCCGCCTGCTGCTGTCGGCCCCCGACATGCTGCTGCTGGACGAACCGACCAACCACCTGGACGCCGACTCGGTGGCCTGGCTGGAGCACTTCCTCCACGACTTCCCGGGCACCGTGGTGGCGATCACCCACGATCGCTACTTCCTCGACAACGTCGCCGGCTGGATTCTCGAACTCGACCGCGGCGCGGGCATCCCGTACGAAGGCAACTATTCCGGCTGGCTGGAGGCGAAATCCAACCGCCTGGCCCAGGAATCCAAGCAGCAGTCGGCCCATGAAAAGGCCATGAAGGAAGAACTGGAGTGGGTGCGCAAAGGCGCCAAGGCTCGCCAGTCCAAGTCCAAGGCGCGTCTGCAGCGTTTCGAGGAAATGCAGTCGCAGGAATTCCAGAAGCGCAGCGAGACCAACGAGATCTACATCCCGGCTGGTCAGCGCCTGGGCGACAAGGTCATCGACTTCGTCAACGTCAGCAAGGGCTACGGCGACCGCGCGCTGATCGACAACCTGTCGTTCAGCATGCCCAAGGGCGCCATCGTCGGCGTGATCGGCGGTAACGGCGCCGGTAAGTCGACCCTGTTCCGCATGCTGATGGGCAAGGAGCAGCCGGACTCGGGCAGCATCGAGATTGGCGACACCGTGCAGCTTGCTTGTGTGGATCAGAGCCGCGAAGACCTCGACGGCAGCAAGACCGTGTGGGAAGCCGTGTCCGGCGGTTCCGACATGATCAAGATTGGCAACTACGAGGTGCCGTCGCGCGGTTACGTCGGTCGCTTCAACTTCAAGGGTGGCGACCAGCAGAAGTTCGTCAAGGACCTCTCCGGTGGTGAGCGCGGCCGTCTGCACCTGGCGCTGACCCTGAAAGAGGGCGCCAACGTGTTGCTGCTGGACGAACCGTCCAACGACCTCGACGTGGAAACCCTGCGTTCGCTGGAAGAAGCGCTGCTCGATTTCCCTGGCGCCGCCATTGTGATCTCTCACGATCGCTGGTTCCTCGATCGCGTGGCCACGCACATCCTGGCGTACGAAGACGACTCGCACATCGAGTTCTTCGAAGGCAACTACACCGAGTACGAAGCCGATCGCAAGAAACGCCTGGGCGATGCCGCCGCGCAGCCGCACCGCGTGCGTTACAAGAAGCTGGCGCAGTAACTCGCGCTGCAATGAAAAAAACGGAGCCGCAAGGCTCCGTTTTCATTTGTTCTGCGGCAAAGCGCCAGGCCGTTGGCAGCAGCGCCCCCGCGTCATGGCGATAATCCACCCGCTTGGGTCATTGGTGTCTGCAAGGAGAAGGACATGCTCAGAAGGCAAGGAATACGCGCTGCCCTGCTGGCGACAATCTGCTGGGTCGGCCAGGTAGCGGCGCTGGAGGTGCGCGAAGGCGACATCATCTTCCACCCGTCGCGTTCGACGCAGAGCCTGGCGATTCAGCTGGCGACCCAATCGCGCTACAGCCACATGGGCCTGGTGCTCTTGCGTGATGGCCAGCCGCAGGTTTACGAGGCCAGTGCGCGGGTCAAGTACACGCCGCTGGCCGAGTGGATCGCCCGCGGCGAAGGGGGGCACTATGTGCTCAAGCGGCTGCGCGAGGCCGATCGCCTGCTCGATGAGCCAGCCCTGCGCCGACTGCGGGCCGAGGCGGCGCCGTTTGCCGGGCGCCGCTACGACCTGACGTTCGAATGGTCGGACCAGCGCCTGTACTGCTCCGAGCTGGTGTGGAAAATCTACCAGCGCGCCCTGGGGCTGGAAATCGGCGCTCTGCAGCAGATCCGCGACTTCGATCTGAGTTCGGCTGCGGTGCGCAGCAAGATGCGCGAACGCTATGGCGAGCAGGTGCCACTGGATGAACAGGTGATCTCGCCGGCGGCGATGTTTGATTCACCTCTGCTGGTGCAGGTCCACGCGCAGTAAGCGAGGTGTGCAGAGGCAATGCGGGTAGGGGCGCCGTGCGCACCGGGGCGAATAGGTTCTGCCGGCGGGCGCATGGCGCACCCTACGGCGACAGCTATAACAACCAGAACAATCAGAAAAACCACGGCCCCGGCACGGGAGTGACGGCGCCGTGGCCGCGCCTCAGCGGTAGGTCACACCGGGTTGTGCGGTGCTGATGCGGGTGCCGGCCTTGCCCTGAACGATGGCCTCGATGTCCGGCAGCGAGCCGATCACCGCCACCTTGCCGGTGTCGCGGGCGAACTCGCAGGCAGCCTGGACTTTCGGCCCCATGGAGCCAGCGGCAAAACCGAGGCGTTCCAGTTCGTCCGGGTGCGCCTGGGCGATGGCCTTCTGCGTCGGCTTGCCCCAGTCGATATAGGCAGCGTCGACATCGGTGGCGATCACCAGCAGGTCGGCTTGCAGTTCGGTGGCCAGGAAGGCCGAGCAGAGATCCTTGTCGATCACCGCTTCCACCCCGACCAGCTTGCCATCCTTGTACATGGTCGGGATGCCGCCACCACCCGCGGCAATCACGATGGTGCCCTTTTCCAGCAGCCACTTGAGTGGACGAATCTCGAAAATGCGCTTGGGTCGTGGGCTGGCGACGACGCGGCGGAACTTGTCGCCATCCGGGGCGATGACCCAGCCCTTTTCGGCGGCCAGTTGCTCGGCTTCTGCCTTGGGGTAGACCGGGCCGATGGGCTTGGTCATGTGCTGGAAGGCCGGGTCGTTGGGATCGACCTCGACCTGGGTGAGCAGGGTGGCGAAGGGCACTTCGACGGGCAGCAGGTTGCCCAGCTCCTGTTCGATCATGTAGCCGATCATGCCTTCGGTTTCGGCCCCGAGCACGTCCAGCGGGTAGGGGTTCTTGGCATCGTAGGCGTTGCCTTGCAGGGCCAGCAGGCCGACTTGCGGACCGTTGCCGTGGGCTACCACCAACTCGTTGCCGGTGGCGATCTTGGCGATCTGCTCGCAGGCGATGCGCACGTTCTCGCGTTGGTTCTCGGCGGTCATGGCTTCGCCGCGCCGCAGTAGGGCGTTGCCGCCCAGGGCGATGACTAGTCGCATGTTGTTCTCCTTGTTCGTAGCCCGGGTTGATGCACGATCGGCCCCCTCTCCCATTCATGGAAGAGGGCTGGGGAGAGGGGGATCAGGCGACTCGGAATTGTCGGATAGACCCTCTCCCCCAGCCCCTCTCCCGCAAGCGGGAGAGGGGAGACAAGCGCGCAGCTTTTTTGGGGGTCAGATGTCGGCCAGGGTCGAGACCAGAATCGCCTTGATGGTGTGCATGCGGTTTTCCGCCTGCTCGAAGGCGATGCACCACGGTGACTCGAACACATCCTCGGTCACTTCGATGCCGTTCTTCAGGTGCGGGTACTTCTCGGCGATCTGCTTGCCGACCTTGGTGTCGCTGTTGTGGAAGGCGGGCAGGCAGTGCATGAACTTGACCCGCGGGTTGCCGGCAGCCTGCATCAGCGCACTGTTGACCTGGTAGGGCAGCAGTTGCTCGATACGCTCGGCCCAGGCTTCAACCGGCTCGCCCATGGACACCCAGACATCGGTATGGACGAAGTCGACGCCCTTGACCGCAGCCTTGGGGTCTTCGGTGAGGGTGATGCGGGCGCCGCTTTCCTCGGCGAATTTCTTGCAGGCGGCGACATGTTCGTCGGTCGGCCATAGCGCCTTGGGTGCGGCGATACGCACATCCATGCCGAGCTTGGCGCCGATCAGCAGCAGCGAGTTGCCCATGTTGTTGCGCGCGTCGCCCAGGTAGGCGTAGCTGATCTCGTGCAGCGGCTTGTCGCTGAACTCACGCATGGTCAGTACATCGGCGAGCATCTGGGTCGGGTGGTATTCGTCGGTCAGGCCATTGAACACCGGCACGCCGGCATAGCTGGCCAGTTCCTCAACGATTTCCTGCTTGAAGCCGCGGTATTCGATGGCGTCGTACATGCGGCCGAGCACGCGGGCGGTGTCTTTCATCGACTCCTTGTGGCCGATCTGCGAGGAGCCCGGGTCGATGTAGGTGACGTTGGCGCCCTGGTCATAGGCGGCCACCTCGAAGGCGCAGCGGGTGCGGGTCGAGGTCTTCTCGAAGATCAGTGCGATGTTCTTGCGCAGCAGGTGCGGTTGCTCGGTGCCAGTGTATTTGGCGCGCTTGAGGTCGCGGGACAGATCAAGCAGATAACGCAGCTCGCGAGTGCTGTGGTGCATCAGGCTGAGCAGATTGCGGTTGTGCATGTTGAACGCCATGACGGTTTCCCTCTTCGTTGCATGGGGCCTGTGCAGACAGGCGGGTAGTCGGGTGGGGAATCGAGTCAGGATCGTCGCGAGCGATGCTCAGGCAAGGCGAAAACAGGCGAGGGCGCGGAGTTTACGAGCTGTAAATGAGCAGCCCGAGCCTGTTTTCAACACAGCCTGAGTGAGCGCAGCTGATCCTGGCCGATTCTTAGTAGTCGATCGGGTCGCGAATGATCGGGCAGGTCATGCAGTGGCCACCGCCACGGCCGCGGCCGAGTTCGCTGGCGCTGATGGTGACGACCTCGACACCGGCCTTGCGCAGCAGGGTGTTGGTGTAGGTGTTGCGGTCATAGCCGACCACCACGCCTGGCTCCAGGCAGACCACGTTGTTGCCGTCGTCCCACTGCTCGCGCTCGGCCTCGAAGCTGTCGCCGCCGGTCTCCACCACGCGCAATTTCTTCAGGTTGAGGGATTCGGCGACCACGTCGATGAAGGATTTCTCCTCGCGGCGCACGTCGATACCGCCGGGCTTGCTCTCGTCCGGACGGAGCACGAAGGGCACGATGTTGTAGGCCACTTCCGGGAAGACAGTCACCAGGTCGCGGTCGCAGAAGCTGAACACGGTGTCCAGGTGCATGGCCGCCCGCGACTTGCCGAGGCCCGCGACTACCACCCTGTCGGCGGCGCCTTTGTCGAACAGGGCCTTGGCCACCTGGCCGATGGCCTGGTGCGAGCTGCGCTCACCCATGCCGATCAGCACGGTGCCGTTGCCGATAGGCATCACGTCGCCACCTTCGAGGGTGGCGGCGCCGTGGTCCTTGTCCGGGTCGCCGTACCAGACCTCATATTCTTCGTTGATGAAGTCCGGGTGGAATTTGTAGATGGCACTGGCCAGCAGGGTTTCCTGGCGGCGGGCTGGCCAGTACATGGGGTTGAGGGTCACACCGCCATAGATCCAGCAGGTGGTGTCACGGGTGAACTGGGTATTGGGCAGCGGCGGGAAGAGGAAGCTCGACTCGCCCTGGTAAGCGGCGAACATCTTCGCCGCCTCGGAGTCCTTGTACTTCACCAGGTCAGAGCCGGCCACGCCACCAATGAGGAATTCGGCGATGCGCCGCGACTCCAGACTCTCGATGAAGTCGCGGACCTCGCTCTGCAGGCCGAGGCCGACGCTGTTGGCGGTAATCTTGCGGTCGAGAACCCACTTCAGGGCTTCGGGGTTCTTGATCGTCTCTTCGAGCAGGTTGTGCATCTCCACTACGTCGATGCCACGCTCGCGCATCTTGGTCATGAAGTCGAAGTGGTCGCGCTTGGCCTGGGAAACCCAGATCACGTCGTCGAACAGCAGCTCATCGCAGTTGTTCGGGGTCAGGCGCAGGTGCGCCAGGCCCGGCGAGCAGACCATCACCTTGTGCAGTTTGCCGGCTTCGGAATGGACGCCTAGTTTCTTCTTGCTCATGTTCGAACTCCTTCTCTTAAAGGCTGAGGAAGCCGTCGTAGAGACCGTAGGCGGCAATGCCTGCGCCGATCAAAACGACAACGAAGATCACTTTCTCGATGGTGGTGAACACCGGCTGGCCCAGTTCGCGCTTGGCCTTGGCGAACAGGATGGCGCCCGGTGCGTAGAGCAGTGCAGAAAGCAGCAGGTACTGCACGCCCGCGGCGTACACCAGCCACACCGCGTATATGGTGGAAATCAGGGCGATCAGCAGGTCCTTGTTACGTTGACCGCCGGCGTTCTCATAGGTCTCACCGCGCACCGCCAGCAGCACCGCGTAGGCGCTGGACCAGAAGTACGGCACCAGGATCATCGAAGTGGCCAGGTACAGCAGCTTCAGGTAGGTGGCGTCGTTGAACAGGGTGATGACGAGGAACAATTGGATCAGGCCGTTGGACAGCCATAGGGCATTGACCGGTACGTGGTTGACGTTCTCCTTGCGCAGGAACTCCGGCATGGTGTGGTCCTTGGCCGAGGAGAAGATGATCTCCGCGCAGAGCAGGGTCCACGACAGCAGGGCCCCGGCCAGCGAGACGATCAGGCCAATGCTGATCAGCATGGCGCCCCAAGGGCCGACCACATGCTCCAGTACGCCGGCCATCGACGGGTTCTTCAGCCCGGACAGCTGGGCTTGGGCCAGGATGCCCTGGGACAGCAGGTTGACCAGTACCAGCAGCAGCAACACGCCAACGAAACCGACTACGGTGGCCTTGCCTACGTCGCTGCGCTTCTCGGCGCGGGCGGAGAAGATGCTCGCACCTTCGATGCCGATGAACACCCACACGGTGACCAGCATCATGTTGCGCACCTGGTCCATCACGCTGCCCAGCTCGGTGTTGCTTTCACCCCAGAAGTCGCTGGTGAACACGTCCAGCTTGAAGGCGATGACGCCTATGATGATAAACAGCGCCAGCGGCACCATCTTGGCGATGGTGGTGACGGTGTTGATGAACGCCGCTTCTTTGATCCCGCGCAGCACCAAAAAATGCAGCATCCACAGCAACGCCGAGGCGCAGATGATCGCTGTGAGGGTGTTGCCCTCGCCGAAGCCGGCATTCGGGAAGATGTAACCCAGGGTGGAGAACAGCAGCACCATGTAGCTGACGTTGCCGATCCAGGCGCTGATCCAGTAACCCCAGGCCGAGGAGAAGCCCATGTAGTCGCCGAAGCCGGCCTTGGCGTAGACATACACGCCGCCGTCCAGTTGCGGTTTGCGGTTGGCCAGGGTCTGGAACACGAAGGCCAGGGTCAACATGCCGACACCGGTGATCAGCCAGCCGATCAGGGTGGCGCCGGCGCTGGCGCTGGCGGCGATGTTCTGCGGCAGGGAGAAGATCCCGCCACCGACCATGGAACCGACGACCAGGGCGACCAGTGCGCCGAGTTTTAGTTTGTTGCTGGAGTCCGTCATGTTGCCTCCTGGCTGTATTGGCAGCGTTTTTTATTAGGCAGTGGTGCTGATGACCAACGTATGACCGTGTGCTCCGGCCATGCAGTGCAGATTGCCGAGCGCTGTGCAGCGTGGCGCGTTGTTCAAATCCATCTGTCCTCTTTGAAGGCTGCTGTGGCGACGTGCTGAGAGCCAGTGCATCTCGGATGTGCTGGTCAATCGAGCGCTACTGCAAGCTCACAGGCCATCTTTCTCGAGGTGATCAAAGTCGACCGGTTCACCCGGCTTCGCCCCCAGCTGCTCGCGGATGTCCTTGAACATGGCGTCGTATTCGGCATGTCCGCGCATGATTGGGCTGGAGTTGGGTGACAAGCCGTGTTTGACCACTGCCTTGGTGATCAGGCTGGCAAAGTTGAAGGCGGTATCGCGGTGCATGTCGAACTCTTCGCAGAACTCGCGGCCTTCGATGGTGCCTGTCACCTTGAAGTGCATCAGCATGCCTTCGACCGCATCGCGGCGGACCTCGTAGAACACGTCGATCTCGAACTTCGGCATGTGCGGCATGTTGAGTGGCGTGGTGCGGTGAAGATGACCTGGTTTGAACATGCTAGCCCCCATGGCCTTGCAGAACGGTCTGATATTGGTGTCTCGGCGGGGCGCTGCTTATTGGTACGGGCGTCCCTTCCCCCTTGAAATGTAGTGCGCAATTTCTAACTAGCAAGCGCTCGGAAATCTATTGGAGCTTGGGTTGACTTGCGTCATGTCGACTCTGTGGCTGCCACCTGTATTGCTCGCCGTGCGGCGGCTGGGCTGCTAGCCTCAGGCGCGTGTAAGCGTGCTAATAACTGGGGGCAGGGAGATGCTGGACTACGCGGCTCTGGGGATTCTGATTTTCGTCGGCATCGTGCTGTTCTATGGGGTGATCGTGATTCATGACATTCCTTACGAGATAGCCGTACACCGCAAGCATCCGCAGCAGGATGCGATTCTGGTGGCGGGCTGGGTCAGCCTGTTCACCTTGCATGTGATCTGGCCGTTCCTGTGGATCTGGGCAACCTTGTACCGGGAAGATCGCGGCTGGGGTTTTTCCACGGGGGAGTCCGGGCAAAGCCCGCGTTTGCAGGCGCTGGAACAGCAGGTTGGCGAGCTGCAGCAGCGCCTCGATGCGCTCGTCAGCAGTGCCGTGCCGAGCGTGGTCGAAGCCCCCGCGGCACCGGCTGCAGCCACGCCGCCGCAGGAGGGTTGAGCCATGGATTTATTACTGATCCTGACTTACACCGCCATCTGCGTCGTCATCTTCAAGGTCTTCAAAATTCCGCTGAACAAGTGGACCGTGCCGACGGCCATGCTCGGTGGCATCGTGCTGATCGGCAGCCTGATCTTCCTGATGAACTACAACCATCCCTATTCCGAGGTGTCACGCAGCTACTTCGTCAGTACGCCGATCGTGCCGGCAGTCAGCGGCCAGGTGATCGAGGTGCCGGTGCAAGGCAATCGGATCATGGAAAAGGGTGAGGTGCTGTTTCGCATCGATCCGACACCGTTCGACAACCGGGTGAAGTCGCTCAAGGCGCAACTGGTCTCGGCTCGTGCGGATCAGTTCCGCGCCCGCGAGCTGGCCAAACGCAACCTGGGTAATCGGCGCGACGTCGATGTGACCACGGCGCGGGTCGATGATCTGCAGGCGCAACTCAATATTGCCCAGTTCGACTTGGACAATACCGTCGTGCGTGCGCCCTCGCGCGGCTATGTCACTCAGGTGACGCTGCGTCCCGGGATCTACGCGGTGAAGATGCCGCTACGCCCGGCGATGATCTTCGTGCCCCATGAGGATTACTCCTATGTGGCCTGGATGCGGCAGAACAGCCAGTTGCGCCTGAGCATGGGCGATGACGCCGAGATCGCTTTCGACGGCCTGCCGGGGCAGGTGTTCAAGGCGCGGGTGAAAATGGTGCTGCCGGTGATTGCCGAAGGCCAGGTGCAGCCCTCGGGCAACCTGATAGGTTTCACCGGATCGCCACCCGCCGGCCGGGTGCCGGTGGTGCTGGAGGTGATCGATCCGGCCTTCGAGCCTTACCGCGACCTGATGCCGGGCGGCTCTTATGGGCAGGCTGCGCTCTATACCAAGCACTTCCACCATGTGGCGGTGATGCGCAAGATTCTGCTGCGCATGTCGTCCTGGATGAACTACTTCTTCCCGTTCCACTAAGTGCAAAGGCCCCGTAGTCAGTTATGCCGTGTCTGGCATATCCGGCTACGAGGCCTTTTGCTTTGTCGGCGTGTCGCTTTCAGCGCGCCAGCATGGCTTGCGCCAGTTGCATGTCGCTAGCGTCTCCAGTCGGGTAGTGGGCGCGGGCATGGCTGAGAGCGGTTTCCAGGAAGGCGCCGCGTATTTCGCCCTGGCTGGCCACGAAACTGGCCGCGTCGTCCTGTGCCTGCAGGATGATCTTGTCATCCTTGAACGACGATGACGTGGCGTCGCTGGTGCCGCCAATCGACTCAATCGTGGTGTCGGTAGTGACCACGAAGCTGGTGGCCATGGCCAGCGGGCTGCAGAGCAGGCCCAGGATGGTTAGGTAGCGTGCGGTTTTAAGGCGCATGGTGGTTCTCCTTGCCGTTGTTTAGGGCTCCGCCCACTTTCAGAATGAGCGGAGTGCGTTTCAGCGTTTGGCGCGCAGCTGTTCGAGAGACAGGCGCATGTCGCTGGCCCAGCCATCAATGACCGGCTTCACATCGTTGGCGCTGAGCACCTGCTTGCTGTTTTCCAGGTTGGTGCCTGCGCCCTTGCGTACTACTTCGGCAACCACCTTGCTGCTGCCTCCGTCGACGAAGGAGGCTTCGGTGGCGATTTCCACTTGCTGGTCACGCTGGCCGGCGGCGGTTGTCGCGGCGGCCAGTACCAGGGCAATCGGGATTACTTCATAGGGTTGCAGGCCTTCGGTTTCGGCCGACACGGCGGTGATGGCCGGGCGAATGACCAGCGCGCTGCTGCTTGGCGAATCGGCGATGCTGATGACCTTGCTCAGTTCGCGCCTCAGGGCCTGGTCGTAGTAGCTGGTGACGTCGTTCAGGGTGGCCTGCGGGATGCGCGAGTTAGGCTGCGGGCGCGGATGGAACTGGCTGGGCTCGATATACACCTGGGTATAGCGGCTGATGTCCAGATTCGGATCGACCCAGCGCGCCACCTTGACTCCGCTCGGGCTGGTCTGCTCGCTCAGGCGACTGTAGTCCTGCAGAAAACCCGAGTACTGGGTGGGCTCCACCAGCGTGCTGGCGCAGCCGGAAAGCAGCAGGCTGGCGGCTAGCAGGGGTGTAGCAAAGCATTTGGTCATGTAGGGCTCCTGAGAGTGGTTATGTAATCGTGATTCCTGAGGGCCTTGCTGCCTTGGCTTGAAAAGCTCGAAGCGATATTGCTGCAAGCATAGTGAGCTGTGCGGGCAACGCCAGGTTTCAGCGCTAGCCTGACGCGCTGAGATGACACTGGAGTTGACGACTATCAATAGCCTCTAAAACCAGTAGGGCGGCATTTGACGGGTGTCAGTGCAAGCCCGACAGAAGTGGCCACACTGGAGAAAACTACCATGGAGTCTGTCATGAGCACTTTCGACCCGCGCGCCGCCCTGGATCAACTGTTTGCTGAGTACAGCAAGCGCGCCAACTCGATTCGCCGGGATCTCGGCCTGCCTCATCAGGCGGATTTTGCCGAGCAGGCCCAGGAGCGGCAGAACGATGAAGTGCTGGAGGCCCTGCTCGCCGAGGCCGAGGCCGGTTTGCGCCAGGTTGGTCTGGCGCGCCAGCGTCTCGACGAAGGGCGCTATGGTGACTGCCAGCGTTGTGGCGAACCGATCAATCCGGCGCGCCTGGCTGTGTTACCGACTGCCGAGTGCTGCCTGGCTTGTGCGGAAAAACCGCCAACTTGATGCCTTGCCAGCAGCGTCGGGGCGGCGCCAGAATGAGTCCAACTTTCCGCGGTATAGCACCGCCCGATAAGGACTTCCGATGCCCGAATCCTTCGCTGCTGGCCTGCACCTGGCGCCTGATGACCTGACCCGCCCCTTCGCTCCCGAACAGTTCAACTTCACCACCACCGACGATCTGGAATTCTTCCGCGGCGTGCTCGGCCAGGAGCGCGCGGTCGAGGCCCTGCAGTTCGGCGTGGCGATGCCGCGCCCTGGCTACAACGTGTTCGTCATGGGCGAGCCGGGCACGGGGCGCTTCTCCTTCGTCAAACGCTACCTCAAGGCCGAGGGCAAGCGCCTGGCCACCCCGGTCGACCGGGTCTACGTCAACCACTTCGACGAGCCGCGCGAGCCGCGTGCGCTGGAGCTGCCGCCGGGCACGGCGGGTACCTTTATCAGCGACATCGGCCACCTGCTCGACAACCTGCTGTCGACCTTCCCGGCGGTGTTCGAGACGCCGACCTACCAGCAGAAGAAGAGCGCCATCGACCGGGTGTTCAACCAGCGCTACGACAAGGCCCTGGACGTGGTCGAGCGCCTGGCCCTGGAAAAGGACGTGGCGCTGTACCGCGACAGCAGCAATATCGCCTTCACCCCGATGAAGGACGGCAAGGCGCTCGACGAAGCCGAGTTCGCTCAACTGCCGGAAGCCGAGCGCGAACGCTTCCATACCGATATCGCGGCCCTGGAAGAACGCCTGAATGAAGAGCTGACCGGTCTGCCGCAGTGGAAGCGCGAGCTGAGCAACCAGCTGCGCCAGCTCAACGAGGAAACCATCACCCTGGCCCTGCAGCCGCTGCTGGCGCCGCTGTCGGAGCAGTACGCGGAAAACGCCGGGGTCTGCGCCTACCTGCAGGCGGTGCAGGTCAACCTGCTGAAGACCGTGGTCGATCAACTGGTCGACGAGAAACCCGACGGCCAGCGCCGGGAAGTGCTCGAAGAACATTATTCCCCGAGCCTGGTGGTCGACCATCACGCCGACGGCGGCGCGCCGGTGGTGTTCGAGTCGCACCCGACCTACGACAACCTGTTCGGCCGCATCGAATACAGCACCGACCAGGGCGCGCTCTACACCAGCTACCGGCAGCTGCGTCCGGGCGCCTTGCACCGCGCCAACGGCGGTTTCCTGATTCTCGAAGCGGAGAAAATGCTCGGCGAGCCGTTCGTCTGGGATGCGCTCAAGCGCGCCCTGCAATCGCGCCAGCTGAAGATGGAGTCGCCACTCGGCGACCTCGGCCGCATCGCCACCGTGACCCTGACGCCGCAAGTGATCCCGCTGCACCTCAAGGTGGTGATCATCGGCTCGCGCCAGCTGTACTACACCCTGCAGGACCTCGATCCGGACTTCCAGGAGATGTTCCGCGTGCTGGTCGACTTCGACGAGGATATCCCGCTGGCCGACGACAGCCTGGAGCAGTTTGCCCAGCTGATGAAGACCCGCACCTCGGAAGAGGGTATGGCGCCACTCAGCGCCGCCGCCGTGGCGCGCCTGGCGACCTACAGCGCGCGCCTGGCCGAACACCAGGGGCGCCTGTCGGCGCGGATCGGCGACTTGTTCCAGCTGGTCAGCGAGGCGGACTTCATCCGTAATCTGGCCGGAGATGCGGTAACCGACGCCGGCCATATCGAGCGCGCGCTGAAGGCCAAGGCCACCCGTACCGGGCGGGTCTCGGCGCGGATCATCGACGACATGCTGGCCGGCATCATCCTGATCGACACCGCCGGCGCCGCCGTGGGCAAGTGCAATGGCCTGACCGTGCTGGAAGTCGGCGACTCGGCCTTCGGGGTGCCGGCGCGCATCTCCGCCACGGTCTATCCGGGCGGCAGCGGCATCGTCGACATCGAGCGCGAGGTCAATCTCGGCCAGCCGATCCACTCCAAGGGGGTGATGATCCTCACGGGTTACCTAGGCAGTCGCTACGCCCAGGAATTCCCCCTGGAAATCTCCGCGAGCATCGCCCTGGAACAGTCCTACGGCTATGTCGACGGCGACAGCGCCTCGCTGGGCGAGGTGTGCACGCTGATCTCCGCCCTGTCGCGCACGCCGCTCAAACAGTGCTTCGCCATCACCGGTTCGATCAACCAGTTCGGCGAGGTGCAGGCGGTCGGTGGGGTCAACGAGAAGATCGAAGGCTTCTTCCGCCTGTGCGAGGCCCGCGGCCTGACCGGCGAGCAGGGGGTGATCATCCCGCACTCCAACGTGACCACCCTGATGCTCGATGAGCGGGTGCTGCAGGCCGTGCGCAGCGGTATGTTCCACGTCTATGCCGTGCGCCAGGTCGACGAGGCGCTCAGCCTGCTGGTTGGCGAGGCGGCTGGCAGCCCAGACGAGCAGGGCCAGTTCCCCGCCGGCAGCGTCAATGCCCGGGTGGTCGAGCGCCTGCGCAGCATCGCCGAGATGGGCATGGAAGAAGAGGAAAAACCGGTGGAAGAGGCCAAGCCCAGGGAAACCAAGGCCAAGGCCAAAACGGCAGCGAAAAAGCCCAAGGAATGACCTGGCGGGCTGTGCACGAAACGGCAACAGCTCCCAGCGGCCTGCCGACAACTGGTCAGTCACTGACCAGTCTGGCGGCGGCCACGGCGCGCGCTGTTCGGGGCTGCTTTCCCCCGCTCCATCCACAGAGTTATCCACAGTGCGCGGGGATAACTTTTACCTTTCCCGAGCGTGGGGCGGGGTGTAGGCTGAAAGCCAGACCTTGCGAGGATCGCCGCCATGCCGCGCAGCCTCTGCCTCACCCGTCAGTGGTTGGGCCTAACCACCCGTATCGAGTGCGTGATTCGTCCGCTGGCCGGTGAGCGTGGCTTGTGGACGTTGCTCTGTGCGGCCGGAATGTCGGGCGCCCAACCTTCCGCGATCAAGGCGCAGGGCCCATTTCACGGGCCTTTCGTGGCCGAAGCAGTGCTTGACTCGATTGCCCAGTGCCTGGCAGTGCAAGGCTATGTCGAGTGCACGGAACCGCATATCTGGCGCCTGCACCTGCAAGCCGAACTGCGCCGTTTGAATGGCGAGCATTGCCCTCATGTCGGCGATTACCAGTTCCGTCCGGAAAGCTGAGCACCCAGCTGCACGCTTTTTGCCCAATGTACGCCAGGTGGCATATGGGCTGGCCTGCAGCCATCCACCCCAACCTTGCGCACAAGGTTATCCACAGCAACCGGGGATAAACCCTGCAACGCTTTAGCGCCTTTGTCCGGCAGGGTCGGCTGGGTATACTCGCGGCCGGATTTTCTGACTTGGTGAGAGCTCATGGAACGCTTTATCGAGAACGCGATGTACGCGTCGCGCTGGCTGTTGGCCCCCATCTATTTTGGCCTGTCGCTGGGGCTGCTGGTTTTGGCGCTGAAGTTCTTTCAGGAAGTTTTCCACATTATCCCCAACGTGTTTTCCATGGCTGAGGCCGATCTGATTCTGGTGATCCTGTCACTGATCGACATGGCCCTGGTCGGCGGCCTGCTGGTGATGGTGATGATTTCCGGCTACGAGAACTTCGTCTCCCAGCTGGACATCGACGACGGCAAGGAGAAGCTCAGCTGGTTGGGCAAGATGGACTCCGGCTCGCTGAAGATGAAGGTGGCCGCCTCCATCGTGGCGATTTCCTCGATTCACCTGCTCAAGGTGTTCATGAATGCCGAGAACATCGAGCCCATCTATTTGAAGTGGTACGTGATCATCCATATGGCCTTTGTGGTGTCGGCCTTCGCCATGGGCTATCTGGACAAGCTGACCAAGCACGTCCACTGATCCACTGCTTGCGCGTCAATCGCCGCCCGGCCGTTGCATAACGGACGGGCGGTTTCGTTTCTGCCTTGCGTTAGTGCGTAGCTGTACAAGAATTGTATTTGTACATATTTTTGTATAGCTTTGCCGGCGAGGTGAACCCCATGAATTTGCACGACCTGCTAGCCCATGCCCACGCCGGGCATATCGATGAGCTCAATCTGATTTCCCTGGAAGGCGGCATCTATGTGCTGGAAGTGCGCATGGATGGCCAATCGCTGCCGGTCAAGGACGAGCACGGCAAGACCCTGCACCTGCGCTCCGTGGAGCATGCCCGCGAAGTTTTGCGCGAGCTGCCGCGGTTGCCTTTCCATCTGGTGCACGCCGAGGTGCATGACGAGATGTGCGGCATGCCGCCTGCCGCCAGCGAGCCGCTGCGGGTACCGATCTCGATGAACAACGCCTGGTGAGTGGTCCGCGTCTCGCTCTGGTGCTGGGCGATCAACTGTCCTTCGACCTGGCTTGCCTGGCGGCGTTGGACCCGGCGCAAGATGCCGTGCTGCTGGCCGAGGTGATGGAGGAGGCCAGTCATGTTGCCCATCACCCACAGAAAATCGCGCTGATCTTCAGTGCCATGCGTCACTTCGCCGAGGCGTTGCGCGAGCTCGGCTGGTGCGTGCATTACGTGCGCCTGGATGATCCGGGCAACAGCGGCTCGATCGCGGCTGAGCTGCGCCGTTGGGCGACGCAGCTGCAATCTGTCGAGGTGCATGTCACTGAATGTGGCGATTGGCGGCTGGAGCAGTCGCTGCGTGACAGCGGCCTGCCGCTGGTGTGGCATGCGGACGTGCGCTTTCTCTGTGGTCGAGGCGAGTTCGCCGACTGGGCCAGGGGCAAGAAGCAGCTGCGCATGGAGTACTTCTACCGCGAGATGCGCCGTAAGGGTGGTTGGCTGCTGAATGGCGATGGTAGCCCGGTGGGCGGTGCGTGGAGTTTCGATGCGGAGAACCGCAAGGCGCTGCCAAAGCGGCTCAAGGCGCCCATGGTGGCGCACTTTGCGCGGGATCCGATCACCTGCGAGGTGCTGGAGCTGGTGGCGCTGCGCTTCGGCCATCACTACGGCAGCCTGGAGCGCTTCGATTACCCGGTAACCCATGCCGAAGCCGAGGCGCTGTGGTTGCACTTTCTCGATTTCGCCCTGCCGGCTTTTGGCGACTATCAGGATGCGATGGCTGCGGGCGAGCCCTTTCTGTTCCACGCGCGCATCAGTGCGGCACTGAATATCGGCCTGCTCGATCTGCGTCGCCTCTGTGCGGATGTCGAGTCTGCCTATTGGTCGGGGCGCGTGCCCCTGAATGCCGCGGAAGGGTTCATTCGCCAGCTGATCGGCTGGCGCGAATATGTGCGGGGCATCTACTGGCTACACATGCCTGGCTATGCCCAGCGCAATGCCTTCGGCAACACTCGGCCACTGCCGGAGTTCTACTGGACCGGCCAGACCCGAATGAAGTGCATGAGCCAGGCCATTGGCCAGACTCTGGAGCATGCCTATGCCCACCATATCCAGCGGCTGATGGTGACCGGCAACTTCGCCTTGCTCGCGGGCATCGCTCCGCAGCAGGTCTGCGACTGGTACCTGGCGGTCTACATGGATGCCTTCGACTGGGTCGAGTTGCCCAATACCCTGGGCATGGTCATGCATGCCGACGGGGGCTATCTGGGCTCCAAGCCCTATTGCGCCAGTGGCCAGTACATCAAGCGGATGTCCGATTACTGCGGCAGCTGTGCCTACAAGGTGACGGAAAGTACCGGCGAGCAGGCGTGTCCGTTCAACGCCCTGTACTGGCACTTCCTGATGCGTCATCGCGAACAGTTGGGCGGCAACCAGCGCCTGGGCATGGTCTACAAGAACCTCGAACGCATGCCCGAGGCCAAGCAGCAGGCGTTATGGCAGCGCGGCGAGCAGTTGCTGGCGCAGCTGGATGCGGGGGAAGTGCTGTGAAGAAGGCCGCATTGCCGGTGAAGCACTGTGCGGTGTGCGGCTTACCCTTCAACTGGCGCAAGAAGTGGAGCCGTTGTTGGGCTGAGGTGCGTTACTGCTCCGAGCGTTGCCGACGAAATCGAGTCGCCGGGGGCGGGCCATGAATAGCGGCCTGTGCTAGGCTGGCCGCCCTTTTTTGTCCGCTAGTGGAGCTCGGCCATGTCCGAAGTCAATCTGTCCAACGATCTGTCCACCGACGAAGGCCGCGTTAGCTACGGCATCGGCCGTCAGCTGGGTGACCAGCTGCGCGACAACCCGCCGCCGGGCGTGAGCCTGAATGCGGTGATTGCCGGTCTGCGTGACGCCTTCGATGGCCAGCCAAGCCAGGTCTCCTCGGAAGAACTGAATGCCAGCTTCCGGGTGATCCGCGAAATCATGCAGGCCGAAGCTGCCGCCAAAGCCGAAGCGGCTGCCGGCGCCGGGCGTGCCTACCTGGTCGAGAACGCCAAGCGTGATGGCGTGACCGTGCTGGAATCTGGCCTGCAGTACGAAGTGCTGGTCGCCGGCGAGGGCGCCAAGCCATCCCGCGAAGACCATGTGCGCACCCACTACCATGGCACCCTGACCGACGGCACCGTATTCGACAGCTCCTACGAGCGTGGCGAGCCGGCTGAGTTCCCGGTAGGCGGCGTGATCGCCGGCTGGATCGAGGCCCTGCAGTTGATGAATACCGGCAGCAAGTGGCGCCTGCACGTGCCGAGCGAGTTGGCCTACGGCGGTCAGGCCGTTGGCAACATCCCGCCGCACAGCGTGCTGGTGTTTGACGTCGAGCTGCTCGAGATCCTGTAAGAACCTATCTCGGATCTCTTGATCGTCGGCCATGCTGCGTTGCAATTGGGCTCGGACCTGCTCATTTACACCTCGTAAACTCCGCGTCCTCGCCCAATTGCGCCTTGCCTGGCTTTAGCTCAAAAGATCCGCAACAGGTTCAGGGTCAATGATCGGTAAAAGCGATGCCCGGCTGGTCGTCCTGACCGGCCGGGCATCAGCAGGGGCGCCGTTGCTCCTGCGGCATGACTAACCTGCGCGGTGGTCAGCCATCTGCCTGGCGCGTCCTTGTGCCAGTCTGTTGCTCAATGCAGTTCCTCATGTGGTCGCAATGCCCGGGCGTAACAGAACAGGAACAGGCTGCGGACCAGCTCCTTGAGCACCAGCGGTTCGTTGGAGTTGAGGCTGCTCAGGTCCAGATCACCCTGGTCGCGCAGTTCGCCGATGGCTTCCTCTTCCAGCACCGCACAAACCGCCCCGGTCTCCCGATTGAGAATACGCAGGTAAGGATGCGGGCGATCCAGCCAGGCATCGATCAAATAGGTCATGGCTCATCTCCTTGTCGCGAAACATCGGATGAGAATAATTCCTATTCAAATAATAGCAAGTCTCAATTGCAGCCTTTTGTCGCCCAATAAAAAGCCCGTCACGTGGACGGGCTTTTTTACTGCGCTTGCCCGTTAGTGGGTGCGGGCTACGGCGAAGCGGCACAGCTCGATCAGGGCGGTCCGGTATTCGTTATCTGGTAGGTCGTCGAGGCAGGCAATCGCCTGGTCGGCATGCTCGCGGGCGAGCTGGGCGGTGTAGGCCAGGGCGCCGGAGGCTTCGACGGCGGCGCGAATGCTTTCCAGGTCGTCGAGACCGCCTTTCTGGATCGCCGTACGCACCAGGCTGGCCTGTTCGGCAGAGCCTTCGCGCATGGTGTAGATCAGCGGCAGAGTCGGCTTGCCTTCGGCCAGGTCGTCGCCGACGTTCTTGCCCAGGGTGGCGGCATCACCCTGGTAGTCGAGCAGGTCGTCGACCAGCTGGAAGGCGATGCCAAGGTGGTCGCCAAAGCGGCTCAGGGCCTCGCTCTGCGCCTGGCTGGCACCGGCCAGGGCGGCGGCGCTGTGGGTCGAGGCCTCGAAGAGCATGGCGGTCTTGCCGCGGATGACTTCCATGTAGGTCTCTTCCGTGGTGCTGGCATCACGGATCTTCGACAGCTGCAGCACTTCGCCTTCGGCGATCACCCGGGTGGCGCGCGAGAGGATCTTCATCACCGGCATGCAGCCGAGCTCGACCATCATTTCGAACGAGCGCGAATAAAGGAAGTCGCCGACCAGCACGCTCGGCGCGTTGCCCCACTGCGCATTGGCGGTGGCGCGGCCGCGGCGCATGCCGGACATGTCGACCACGTCGTCATGCAGCAGGGTGGCGGTGTGCAGGAATTCGATGGTCGCGGCCAGCAGGCGCAGATCGTCGGCCTGATAACCCAGGGCCTTGCCGCTGAGCAGCACCAGCAGCGGGCGCAGGCGCTTGCCGCCGGCGGAGATGATGTAGTCGCCGATCTTTTCCACCAGGGGCACGCGCGATACCAGCTGGCGGCGGATGATCCCGTCGACGGCGGCGAAATCGTCCGCCACCACGCTGTAGAAGGCCTGGGGTTGCATCGTTGACGGGGGCTCCTGGAAATTGTGCCGGTGTAGGTCACCGCAAGGATGACGGGCAAAAGCTATGCCGAACCGGGCGCTAGCGGGCTGCGCGGCATGCTAGGGGGCGGGGTAGGGGCTGTCAAGGCAAGTGCTGGCGGGGCTTGCCTCGCCATCGGGCTTTCCGTACAATCGCGGCCCCTAACTTCTTTGGGCACTCCCTGCCTTACGCAATTGCTAGGGTTTGACACTGACCCAAGCAGCCATGCCGGCCAATAACTCTTCCTATAAAGAGTCGGGTGAGCAGGTTTAACGGAGAGATATCCATGTACGCAGTAATTGTTACCGGTGGCAAGCAGTACAAAGTCGCCGAAGGTGAATTCCTCAAGATCGAAAAGCTGGAAATCGCCACTGGCGAATCCGTGACTTTCGACCGCGTTCTGCTGATCGGCAACGGTGATGACGTCAAAATCGGCGCCCCGGTAGTAGAAGGTGCGAAGGTTGTTGCTGAAGTGACCGCTCAAGGCCGTCATGACAAAGTGACCATCATCAAGTTCCGCCGTCGTAAGCACCACATGAAGCGTCAGGGCCACCGTCAGTGGTTCACCGAAATCAAGATCACTGGCATCCAAGCCTGATCCCAGTCTGGAGTATTTGACTCATGGCACACAAAAAAGCTGGCGGTAGTACTCGTAACGGCCGCGACTCAGAAAGCAAACGCCTTGGCGTGAAGATGTATGGCAGCCAGGCTATCAAAGCCGGCAACATCATCGTGCGTCAGCGCGGCACCCAATTCCACGCTGGCTACGGCGTTGGCATGGGCAAAGACCACACCCTGTTCGCTAAAGTTGACGGCGTGGTCAAGTTCGAAGTTAAAGGCGCCTTCGGTCGTCGTTACGTGAGTGTCGTGGCCGCCTAAGCCCGCGCTTGCTGAAAAAGCCCTGTCTCGCGACGGGGCTTTTTTGTTTCTGTATATCCTGTATCCCGTGTTCCATTAGCCCGTCGCCGAGACGGGAGGCGTACCCATGAAATTCGTCGATGAAGTTTCGATTTTTGTAAAAGCCGGCGACGGCGGTAACGGCATGATGAGCTTTCGTCGTGAGAAGTTCATCGAGAAGGGTGGCCCCAACGGCGGCGATGGCGGTGATGGCGGCTCCATCTTCATGGAGGCCGATCCGAACCTGAATACCCTGGTCGACTATCGCTACACGCGCCGTTTCAATGCGCGCAATGGCGAGAAGGGCGGCAGCACCGAATGTACCGGCGCCAAGGGTGAGGATCTGATCCTGCCCGTGCCGGTCGGCACCACGGTGATCGATGCCAGTACCCAGGAGATCATTGGCGACCTGACCAAGCCGGGTCAGCGCCTGATGGTGGCGCAGGGTGGTTGGCACGGGCTGGGCAACACCCGCTTCAAGTCCAGCACCAACCGCGCGCCGCGCCAGACCACGCCGGGCAAGCCGGGCGAGTCGCGCGACCTCAAGCTGGAGCTGAAGGTGCTGGCCGATGTCGGTTTGCTGGGTCTGCCGAACGCTGGCAAGAGTACGTTTATTCGCTCGGTGTCGGCGGCCAAGCCGAAGGTGGCGGATTATCCCTTCACCACCCTGGTGCCTAACCTGGGTGTGGTCAGTGTCGGGCGCTACAAGAGCTTCGTGGTCGCCGATATCCCGGGCCTGATCGAAGGGGCTTCCGAGGGTGCGGGGCTGGGGATTCGCTTCCTCAAGCACCTGGCGCGGACCCGTCTGTTGCTGCATCTGGTCGACATGGCGCCGCTGGATCAGAGCGATCCGGCCGAGGCGGCCGCGGTGATTATTCATGAGCTGGAGAAATTCAGCCCGGCTCTGGCCGATCGCGATCGCTGGCTGGTGCTGAACAAGGCCGATCAGCTGCTCGACGACGAGCGCGAAGAGCGCATGCGTGCGGTGGTCGATCATCTGGACTGGGATGGCCCGGTCTTTGTCATCTCCGCCCTGGAGAGCGAAGGCACCGAGGCGCTGAGTCAGGCGATCATGCGCTATCTCGACGAGCGCGAGCTGCGCAAGGTCGAGGAGCCGGCCTATGCCGAAGCGCTGGCTGAGCTGGATCGGCGTATCGAGGGCGAGGCGCGTGCCCGTCTGCAGGCGTTGGACGACAAGCGTGCGCTGCGCAAGGCGGGGCTGAAAAGTGTCGATGACATCAGCGATGACGATGTCTGGGATGATGACTTTGAAGATGACGAAGATGGTCCGGAGATCATCTACGTTCGCGATTGAGGTATCGTACAGCGCCGCTAGATAGCGGCGTTGTGCTGACTGGCCAGTAGGATTTGACGACATGCGGGACAAGGTGACTGGCGCCCAGCGCTGGGTGGTGAAGATCGGTAGTGCACTGCTGACGGCGGACGGGCGTGGCCTGGATCGTGCGGCCATGGCGGTGTGGGTCGAGCAGATGGTGGCGCTGCGCGAGGTGGGCGTCGAGCTGGTGCTGGTGTCCTCCGGGGCTGTCGCCGCGGGCATGAGCCGCCTGGGCTGGGCGTCGCGCCCGAGTGCCATCCATGAATTGCAGGCTGCTGCAGCGGTGGGGCAAATGGGGCTGGTGCAGGCCTGGGAGTCCAGCTTTGCCGAGCATGGCAAGCACACGGCGCAGGTGCTGCTGACTCATGACGACTTGTCGGATCGCAAGCGCTACCTGAATGCGCGCAGCACCCTGCGCACCCTGGTCGAGCTCGGCACCATCCCGGTGATCAACGAGAACGATACCGTTGTCACCGACGAGATCCGTTTTGGGGACAACGACACCCTGGCGGCGCTGGTGGCCAACCTGGTCGAGGCCGATCTGCTGGTGATCCTTACCGATCGCGACGGCATGTTCGATGCCGACCCGCGGCACAATCCCGATGCTCAGCTGATTTTCGAGGCGCGTGCCGATGATCCGTCGCTGGATGCGGTGGCGGGCGGCACCGGTGGTGCGTTGGGGCGCGGCGGCATGCAGACCAAGCTGCGTGCGGCGCGTCTGGCGGCGCGTTCCGGGGCTTATACGGTGATTGTCGGTGGGCGTATCGAGCGCGTGCTCGATCGGCTCAAGGCGGGCGAGCGTCTTGGTACCTTGCTGGCGCCCGAGCGTGGCCTGTTGGCGGCGCGCAAGCAGTGGTTGGCTGGGCATCTGCAGACCCGTGGCACCCTGGTGCTGGATGCGGGGGCGGTCAAGGCGCTGTTGCAGGATCGCAAAAGCCTGTTGCCGGTCGGGGTCAAGGAAGTGCAAGGCAGCTTCCGTCGTGGCGAGATGGTGGTGTGCGTCGGTCCGGATGGTCGCGAGATTGCCCGTGGCCTGGCCAACTACAGCGCCCTGGAGGCGCAGAAGATTGTCGGGCAGCCGTCGGATGCCATCGAGAAATTACTGGGTTATGTCGATGAGCCCGAGCTGGTGCATCGGGATAATCTGATTCTGGTTTGAGGAGATTGCCAATGCGTACCGTTAAAGGATTGCTAGGGTGCCTGTTGGCGCTGCCGTTGCTGGTGAGTGCGGAGGAGATTGGTGAGGTCTCCACGGTGTTCAAGTGGGTCGGGCCGAACGACAAGATCGTGGTCGAGGCCTTCGATGATCCGAAGGTGGAGGGCGTGACCTGCTACCTGTCGCGGGCCAAGACTGGTGGCGTAAAGGGTGGTCTGGGCTTGGCCGAGGATCGGGCTGAGGCGTCCATCGCTTGCCGTCAGGTCGGAGCTATCCGCTTCTCCGGCAAGCTCGAGGATGGCGAGGAGGTGTTCAAGGAGCGCACTTCGCTGGTGTTCAAGACCATGCAGGTGGTGCGTTTCTTCGACGAGAAGCGCAATACCCTGGTTTACCTGGTGTATAGCGACCGCATCATCGAGGGCAGTCCGCAGAACGCGGTCACCGCCATTCCGATCCTGCCCTGGGCGGGGCAGTAATCGGATAAAAACAACCGGAGCTGGGCTCCGGTTTTTTATGTCCAGTAAATAGCGGGCAATAAAAAACCGGCCGAAGCCGGTTTTTTAGGAGCGGTACATCTTAGGCGGCGGTAGCCATTGCCTTGATGTGACCGTTCAGGCGGCTCTTGTGACGAGCTGCTTTGTTCTTGTGGATGATGCCTTTGTCGGCCATGCGGTCGATTACAGGCACAGCCAGAACGTAAGCGGTTTGCGCTTTTTCCAGGTCTTTGGCGTCGATAGCCTTGACCACGTTCTTGATGTAGGTACGAACCATGGAGCGCAGGCTGGCGTTATGGCTACGACGCTTCTCAGCCTGTTTGGCGCGTTTTTTGGCAGAAGGTGTATTGGCCACCGTCAAGCTCCTCGAAAAAATCTGGGGGGATAGCAACAAATAAGGCCGCGAATCATGCCGAGGCGTTCGGCATCTGTCAAGTGTATTAGCACTCTGCTCTGCTGGCCTGACCAGTGGCTGGCCGTTACACTCGTTGCCTTTCTAGGCCAGCGGGCAAACCCTGGCTATGCCCGTTAGCGGAAGTCGAAGTATCCCATGAATCTGCTCAAGTCGCTGGCTGCTGTCAGCTCACTGACCATGCTGTCCCGCGTGCTGGGCTTCGTGCGCGATACCCTGATCGCGCGGATATTCGGTGCCGGGGTGGCGTCCGATGCCTGGGTGGTGGCGTTCAAGCTGCCCAACCTGCTGCGCCGGATATTTGCCGAGGGGGCATTTTCCCAGGCTTTCGTGCCGATTCTGGCGGAGTACAAGACCCAGCAGGGCGACGAAGCGGCGCGAACCTTTGTCGCTTATGTCTCGGGTCTGCTGACCCTGGTGCTGGCGCTGGTCACCCTGCTCGGCATCCTGGCGGCGCCCTGGATCGTGTGGATTTCGGCGCCGGGCTTTGCCGATGAGGTGGATCGCTTCGGGCTGACGGTCGATCTGTTGCAGGTGACCTTTCCTTACATCCTGCTGATCTCGCTGTCGTCGCTGGCCGGGGCGATACTGAACACCTGGAACCGCTTCTCGGTGCCGGCCTTCGTGCCGACCTTGCTGAATGTCAGCATGATCCTCTTCATGCTGTTTCTCGCGCCCTATTTCGATCCGCCGATCATGGCGCTGGCCTGGGCTGTGCTGGTGGGTGGTCTGCTGCAACTGCTCTATCAGCTGCCGCACCTGAAGAAGATCGGCATGCTCGTGCTGCCGCGCCTGAGCCTTCGCGATACGGGCGTGTGGCGGGTGCTCAAGCAGATGGGGCCGGCGATTTTCGGCGTGTCGGTCAGCCAGATTTCGCTGATCATCAATACGATCTTTGCGTCTTTTCTGGTCGCCGGCTCGGTGTCCTGGATGTACTACGCCGACCGCCTGATGGAGCTGCCTTCCGGGGTGCTGGGTGTGGCCCTGGGCACCATCCTGTTGCCGGCCTTGTCGAAAACCTACGCCAGCGCCAATCGTGAGGATTACTCGCAGTTGCTCGACTGGGGGTTGCGCCTGTGTTTCCTGCTGGTGCTGCCGGCTGCGCTGGCGCTGGCGGTGCTGGCCGAGCCGCTGACCGTTTCGCTGTTCCAGTACGGCAAGTTCACGGCCAGCGATGCCGACATGACGCAGCGGGCGCTGATCGCCTACTCGGTCGGTCTGCTGGGTATCACGCTGATAAAAATCCTGGCGCCCGGCTTCTATGCCCAGCAGAACATCAGGACGCCAGTAAAGATTGCCGTTGTCAGTCTGCTGGCCACGCAATTGATGAATGTGCTGTTCGTCTTCGTGATTCCCCTGGCGCACGCCGGCCTGGCGCTGTCGATCAGCCTGGCGGCCTGTTTGAATGCCGGGTTGTTGTATTGGCAATTGCGCAAAGGCGGGCTGTATCAGCCGCAGGCCGGCTGGTGGGTGTTCCTCGGCAAACTTTTGCTGGCCCTGTTGAGCATGGTCGCGGTGCTGCTGCTGGTCATGCACTTCATGCCGCCCTGGGCTGATGACGGCATGCTCATGCGTCTGTTGCGCCTTGTTGCGTTGGTGGCGGTTGGCGGGCTGGTCTATTTCGGCGTGCTGCTGCTGCTGGGCTTCCGTTTGCGTGATTTTGCCCGGCGCGCGGCACAGTAAGGGCTGGCTGGTGGACGTGCTGCCTGTTGCCCGCTGCCGCCTGTGCGTATAATCGACCACTTTGTAAGCAAGAAGCGCGCTATGCAGCTGGTCCGAGGTCTCCACAATCTGCTACCCCTGACCCAGGGATGCGTTGCCACCATCGGCAACTTCGATGGCGTGCATCGTGGTCACCAGGCCATCCTGGCGCGCCTGCGCGAGCGTGCCATCGAGCTGGGCGTGCCCAGTTGCGTGGTGATCTTCGAACCACAGCCACGGGAGTACTTCGCCCCGGATACCGCGCCGGCACGCCTGACCCGCTTGCGTGAGAAACTCGAATTGCTGGCTGCCGAGGGCGTCGACCGGGTCTTGTGCCTGGCCTTCAATCGCCGTCTGCGTGAGCTGTCGGCCGCCGAGTTCGTCCGTCAGGTATTGGTGGAAGGGCTGCGCATCAAGCATCTGGAAGTAGGCGATGACTTCCGCTTCGGCTGCGACCGTTCCGGGGATTTCGCTTTTCTGGTGCAGGCCGGTGAGCAGCAAGGCTTCACAGTCGAGGCGGCATTGACCGTCGAGCTGGATGGCGACCGGGTCAGCAGCACGCGCGTGCGCCAGGCGCTGCAGGCGGGCGAGCTGGAGCTGGTCGAGCGACTGCTGGGACGCCCCTATGCGCTGGCCGGACGAGTCCTGCATGGGCAGAAGCTGGCGCGTCAGCTGGGCAGTCCGACCGCCAATGTGCAGCTGAAAAGGCGTAAAGCGCCGCTCACGGGCGTGTTCCTGGTGCGCGCGCAGTGTCAGGGCAAGAGTTTTCAGGGCGTGGCCAATATCGGCCAGCGGCCTACGGTAGCGGGCGATGGAAGCCCGCACCTGGAAGTGCATCTGCTGCAGTTCGCTGGCGATCTATACGGCCAGCGCCTGACGGTGCAGTTCCACCACAAGCTGCGCGATGAGCAGCGATTTGCCTCCCTGGAGGCGCTGAAGACGGCGATAGACGCGGATGTCGCCGCCGCCCGGGCCTACTGGCTTGGCCAACCGCTTGACTGATCGAAGAGCCTGAGATGACCGACTACAAAGCCACGCTGAACCTCCCGGATACTGCCTTCCCGATGAAAGCCGGCCTGCCCCAGCGCGAGCCGCAAACCCTGGCGCACTGGGACAGCATTGACCTGTACCAGAAGCTGCGCCAGCTCGGCGAAGGCCGGCCGAAGTTCGTCCTGCACGATGGCCCGCCCTATGCCAACGGCAGCATCCACATCGGTCACGCGGTCAACAAGATCCTCAAGGACATGATCATCCGTTCCAAGACCCTGGCTGGCTTCGACGCCCCCTACGTGCCGGGCTGGGACTGTCATGGCCTGCCGATCGAGCACAAGGTCGAAACCACCTTCGGCAAGAATCAGCCGTCCGATCTGACCCGCGAACGCTGCCGCACTTATGCCGGCGAGCAGATCGAAGGGCAGAAGGCCGACTTCATCCGTCTGGGCGTGCTCGGCGAATGGGACAACCCGTACAAGACCATGGCCTTCGCCAACGAAGCCGGGGAAATCCGCGCCCTGGCCGAGATGGTCAAGCAAGGCTTCGTGTTCAAGGGCCTCAAGCCGGTGAACTGGTGCTTCGATTGCGGCTCGGCCCTGGCCGAAGCGGAAGTCGAATACCAGGACAAGAAGTCCGATGCCATCGACGTGGCTTTTGCCGTCGAAGATGCCGCCAAACTGGCTGCCGCCTTCAGCCTGACCGACTTGAGCAAGCCGGCCAGCATCGTGATCTGGACCACCACACCCTGGACCATCCCAGCCAACCAGGCGCTCAACGTCCACCCCGAATTCACCTACGCCCTGGTCGACACCGGTGAGCGTCTGCTGCTGCTGGCCGAAGAACTGGTCGAAAGCTGCCTGGCCCGCTACGGCCTGCAAGGCGAAGTGATCGCCACCGCGGCTGGTGCCGCGCTGGAAAGCATCCGCTTCCGTCACCCGTTCTACGAGCGTTTCGCCCCGGTCTACCTGGCCGAGTACGTCGAGCTGGGCGCCGGTACCGGCATAGTCCACTCGGCCCCGGCTTACGGCGAAGACGACTTCCGCTCGTGCAAGCAATACGGCATGAGCAACGACGACATCCTCAGCCCGGTGCAGAGTAACGGCGTGTATGTCAGCGACCTGCCGTTCTTCGGCGGCCAGTTCATCTGGAAGGCCAACCCGGCCATCGTCGCCAAGCTCGACGAAGTCGGCGCACTGCTCAAGCACGAAGCCATCCAGCACAGCTACATGCACTGCTGGCGGCACAAGACCCCGCTGATCTACCGCGCCACGGCGCAGTGGTTCGTCGGCATGGACAAGCAGCCGGAGCAGGGCGCTACCCTGCGTGAGCGTGCCCTGTCGGCCATCGAGCAGACCGAATTCGTTCCGGCCTGGGGCCAGGCGCGCCTGCACAGCATGATCGCCGGGCGCCCGGACTGGTGCATCTCGCGCCAGCGCAACTGGGGCGTGCCGATCCCGTTCTTCCTGCACAAGGAAAGCGGTGAGCTGCACCCGCGCACCGTCGAGCTGATGGAGCAGGTGGCCGCGCGTGTCGAGGAGCAGGGCATCGAAGCCTGGTTCAAGCTCGACGCTGCCGAGCTGCTCGGCGCCGAGGCGGCGCAGTACGACAAGATCAGCGACACCCTGGACGTCTGGTTCGACTCCGGCACCACCCACTGGCACGTGCTGCGCGGCTCGCACCCGCTGGGCCATGAGCAGGGACCGCGCGCCGACCTCTATCTGGAAGGCTCGGACCAGCATCGCGGCTGGTTCCACTCGTCCTTGCTGACCGGTTGCGCCATCGACGGCCATGCGCCGTACAAGGCCCTGCTGACCCACGGTTTCGTGGTCGACGAGAACGGCCGCAAGATGTCCAAGTCCCTCGGCAACGTGGTCGCCCCGCAGGAGGTCAACGACAGTCTGGGCGCCGACATCATGCGCCTGTGGGTCGCCTCGACCGATTACTCGGGCGAGATGGCCGTGTCCAAGGTCATCCTGCAGCGCAGCGCCGACGCCTACCGGCGTATCCGCAACACCACGCGCTTCCTGCTTTCCAACCTGAATGGCTTCGATCCGGCCAAGGACCTGCTGCCGGTCGAGCAGATGCTCGATCTGGATCGCTGGGCCCTGGACGCCGCAGCGCGCCTGCAGGAAGAGATCATCGAGGCCTACGGCGAGTACCGTTTCTGGAACGTCTACTCCAAGGTGCACAACTTCTGCGTACAGGAGCTGGGCGGCTTCTACCTCGACATCATCAAGGACCGCCAGTACACCACTCAGGCCGACAGCATCGCCCGGCGTTCCTGCCAGACCGCGCTGTTCCATATCGCCGAGGCGCTGGTGCGCTGGATCGCGCCGATCCTGGCATTCACCGCCGACGAGATCTGGCAGTTCCTGCCGGGCGAGCGTAACGAGTCGGTGCTGCTGAACACTTGGTACGACGGCCTGAATCGTCTGCCGGAAGGCTTCGAGCTGGATCGCGCCTACTGGGAGCAATTCACTGAGGTCCGGGCCGCTCTTAACAAGGAGCTGGAGAACTTGCGCGCGGCCAAGGCCATTGGCGGCAATCTGCAGGCGGAAGTCACCCTATTCGGTGATGAGTCCTTGCAGCAGTCTCTGGCCAAGCTCGGCGATGAGCTGCGCTTTGCTTTGATCACCTCCGCCGCCAGCGTTGCGCCGCTGAGCGAGGCGCCAGCCGATGCGGTGGTTACTGAGGTGGCGGGGCTCAAGCTGAAGATCGTCAAGTCGACTCACGCCAAGTGTGGTCGTTGCTGGCACTTCCGCGCCGACGTTGGCAGCAATGCTGCCCACCCGGAGCTGTGCGAGCGCTGCGTGAGTAACGTCGAAGGTGCAGGCGAGGTGCGCAAGCATGTCTGACGTCAGTCGTTTCGGTCGTTTGACCTGGTTGTGGTTGGCGCTGCTGGTGTTCGTGCTGGATCAGGGTAGCAAGCAGGTCGTGCTGCAGCTCCTCGAATACGGCCAGCGCGTGGTGGTGCTCGATGGGTACTTCGACTGGGTCCATGTGTACAACCGTGGCGCGGCGTTCAGCTTCCTGGCCGGCGAGTCGGGCTGGCAGCGCTGGTTCTTTGCCGCTATCGCGCTAGGCGTTAGCGCTGTGCTGGTGGTCTGGCTCAAGCGCCTGAAGGCCGACGAAACCTGGTTGGCCATCGCCCTGGCGATGGTGCTGGGTGGCGCGCTGGGCAACCTGTACGACCGCATGGTGCTCGGCCACGTGGTCGACTTCATCCTGCTGCACTGGCAGGACCGCTACCGTTTTCCCGCCTTCAACCTGGCGGACAGCGCCATTACCGTCGGTGCGGTAATGCTGGCGCTGGATATGTTCAAGAGCAAGAAGTCCGGAGAACCTGCCCATGACTGAGCAACGTATTGGCCCGGACAAGGAAGTCACCCTGCATTTCGCCCTCAAGCTGGCCAATGGCGATGTGGTCGACAGTACTTTCGACAAGAGCCCGGCGACCTTCAAGGTCGGTGACGGCAACCTGCTGCCGGGTTTCGAGGCAGCGCTGTTCGGCTTCAAGGCTGGTGACAAGCGCAGCCTGCAGATCGAGCCGGAAAATGCCTTCGGTCAGCCCAACCCGCAGAACGTGCAGGTTATGCCGCGCTCGCAGTTCGCTGACATGGAGTTGTCTGAAGGTTTGCTGGTGATCTTCAACGATGCCGCCAATGCCGAGTTGCCGGGGGTGGTCAAGGCCTTCGACGACAGCCAGGTGACCATCGATTTCAATCATCCGCTGTCGGGCAAGACGCTGAGTTTCGATGTGGAAATCATCGAGGTTCGCTCGGCCTGATCTGCTACACGGGGAGAGGCGTACACTCTTCCCATCGCCTCCTTCGTGCGCCGAGATTCCCAGCATGCAAATCAAACTCGCCAACCCCCGCGGTTTCTGCGCCGGCGTCGACCGCGCCATCGAGATCGTCAACCGTGCCCTGGAAGTGTTCGGCGCGCCGATCTATGTACGGCACGAAGTGGTGCACAACAAGTTCGTGGTCGAGGACCTGCGTGCGCGCGGCGCGATCTTCGTCGAAGAGCTGGATCAGGTGCCGGATAACGTCATCGTCATCTTCAGCGCCCACGGCGTCTCCCAGGCCGTGCGTCAGGAGGCTGAGGCACGTGGCCTCAAGGTGTTCGACGCGACCTGCCCGCTGGTGACCAAGGTGCATATGGAAGTGGCGCGCTACAGCCGCGACGGCCGCGAATGCATCCTCATTGGTCATGAAGGACACCCGGAAGTCGAAGGCACCATGGGCCAGTACGACGAGCGCAACGGCGGCAGCATCTACCTGGTCGAGGACGAGGCGGATGTGGCCGCGTTGCAGGTGCGCAATCCCGAGTCCCTGGCTTTTGTCACCCAGACCACCCTGTCCATGGACGACACCAGCAAGGTGATCGACGCCCTGCGCGCCAAGTACCCGAGCATCGGCGGCCCGCGCAAGGACGACATCTGCTACGCCACGCAGAACCGCCAGGATGCGGTCAAACAGTTGGCTAGCGAGTGCGATGTGGTGCTGGTGGTGGGTAGTCCGAACAGCTCCAACTCCAACCGCCTGCGCGAACTGGCAGAGCGGCTGGATACTCCGGCCTATCTGATCGATGGCGCTGAGGATCTAAAGCCGGAGTGGTTTGCCAATGCTGAGCGTATTGGCATCACGGCCGGTGCTTCGGCGCCTGAAGTGCTGGTGCTTGGCGTAGTCGAGCGTCTGCGCAGTTGGGGCGCCGTCGGCGCGGAGGAGCTGGATGGCAGGCCGGAGAATGTGACCTTCTCGATGCCCAAGGAGCTGCGGCTCAAGAGCGTTTAATTGCACAAATGAAAACGGGGCCTTTCGGCCCCGTTGTTATTTATATGCCAGAGCAACTGCCCCAGGCATTGGCCAGCGCTCCAGTCCCACCCCGGACGCCAGCCGAACTCAAGGTCAGTGTGCCAAGGCCATTCAGGCGGCCTGTGGCTATTGGCGTCGCTGTCAGCGAATAGCCGGTAGCGGTCGGGTTGACAATTACGATATCGGTTTGTTTGCTATTACTGTCCACCGGACTTTGCGCATATGCGCCTAATGTTGCTTGTGTTGCAGTCGCATATGTATTGTTTTGCGCTCTGAAGCGCTCCATCAAATTAGCTGCCCCAACCATTGTCGCTTTGGCGTCTTCACAGGCAGCCCTCCTCAGGTAACCCTGGTAGCTGGGTATGGCAATGGCTGCAAGGATGCCCAGGATAGCAAGCACAATCATCATCTCGATCAATGTGAAGCCAAAGTGCTTTCTATTCATTATTAGAGCTCATCAATCCAGTAGGTCGGGCCGACAGTGTTATCGATCTTCAGTTCCGCACATTCGGTACCAACGCACTGCACCGGTGGCGGGGCGCCGCTACCTTCGGGGAATAGGATAATACCTTTGGGTGGAATTCCCGCAGTCAGAAGCTCTTGGCTTCTGTCTGCACGATCCGGTGTGCCAGAAACTGTCTGGGTCATGGGCGTAGCGTCGAAGAGGTTGACCGCATAGGCACGCCCTACACCTTGTACCGCCTTGCACGAGTTGTTGGCTGAACTGGCATTGGGTTCGTAGGTGCTAAAGTACACCTTGCCGCCAAAGGTTGTGGACTCTGCGAGAACCTTCTCTCCGTCATTCTCCAGGCGGATATACCAGCCACCGCTGTTCTTGGCGAACTCGGTGGCGGCCGCCGCCTGTTGGGCTGCAGAGCCTTCCTGTACCAGGTTCAGCGTTGCGTCGTACATGGAATCTTCGGTTATGACGGTATGAGCGGCATTGCTGTCGATGATTGGGGTTCTGAATGAATAGAAACGATCATCTGCACCAGTGTCCAGCGGGTGCCCGCGGTAGCCAGATCCGATGTTCACAACTAGTGCCTTGCCTGCGTTGACAGTTAGCAGGGCAATGTCGGGCTCGTTGTAGAAGCGGCGTAGCTTGCCTTTCAATTCAGCAGTTGTCTCGCCGCCAGTGTTGGCTGGAATCACATTAGCGAAAACACCATCGCCAGTGGTGCCTGCGCCACTATCGAGCGGGCTGACAAGGCTGCTGGTGCTGTTGCCGTTGTTGATGAAGAAACGCCAGACTTGCCCGCCCATGTCGCCAACAAAGAACTGGTCGGCATAGCCATCGCGGTTGATATCGATTGCCCGCAAGCTGCTGGGGATGCTGTAAGTCATCTTGCTCAGCTGTTGGTGGGCCTGGGCGGAGACGTTGGTCGCTTCATTGCTGCCGGACCAGATCAGGGTGCCTGTCAGGGCGTTAACGATATAGATGGAATTGCCCTGGCTATCTTGCGTGCGCGCAGAACCGTCCTTGTTCTGGTTGAGAATACTGATGTCGTCCTGTGTTTCGTCATATCCGCCAGCGAACATGAGAACTGGTGTGCTGGTGCCGTTTATGTCGATTTTGGTTACAACTGGAGTCGACCAAGTCTGGCCAAGTTTGGCGAAGCCAGGAGTGCTGGGGGTAATGAACCAGCGCATTTTCGGGTTGTTGATGTCCGTCACGTCCAGCGAGTACAGATTGCGTCCGCCGCGGCCCATGGTGGCGTAGGCGTAGACAAATTCGCCGCTATTAAGCCCTGATGGCAGCAAAGTCGGCACAGGGTTGGATGGATCGCGTCCGCCATAGATGACGCCATTGCCGTTGACATCATTGACCCAAGTGACCACGGTATTGTCCATGCCATATTTGCGTGGGGCCAGGGTGGTCGATTCCTCATTGGCTTTGAGCGCCTTGATGTTGCCCAGCAGTGCTTCCGGCATGAACGCCATCTGCTCAACACCGGTATTGGTGTTGAACGCCTGCACGAAGCCTTCGTTGGTGCCAACGAACACGCTTTGCTTCTCACTGGCGCAAGCGGTCAGGGTGCTGTCAGTGAAGCTGCTGCACTCATAGGTCACCAGGCGTGGAACAGAATGTAACGGATCGCCGATAGCGTTACGCTGGCTGCCGTCATCGTTGCGGCCCCGAATCCAGTTGATCAGTGAGGTCCGCTCGGCCGCGCTGCTGGCACCTAGAATCGCCTGGGTGACGTTGCTGTTGGCGTCATTCAGCAGATAGGCTCCAGCGTTCAGCGCAACTGCAGCAGCTGGGGAGTTGCCGGTGTAGGTGTAGACCTTGCGAGTAGCATAAGCCGGCAGTTTGTTTGCTACACCACCAAGTGCGGTGTTGTTGCCATCGCTGCCAGTGGTCCAGAAGCTGCGTGCAGTAGACTTGAAGAACCCAGTGTTGGTATCAATGGCGCCAACGTTGTCAGCATCAATGATGATGTCGCCGGAGTTGCTATTCAAACCATAACGCTTGAGGTTGCCGACCCAGCTATTGGTTTCCGACGGTTTGAACAGGGCGAAGTACACCTCGTTCTTGTTGCTCTGCCGGTTGAACTGGTTGGCCGTGGCGCCAGGGCTGACGAAGGTGGTGTCGGTACTCAGCACATCCTGGAGAATCTTGCTGAACGCCGTGCTCAGTTCTGAAGCATTCTCGGCTGTATAAGCTTTGCCCTTGCCATTGTTGGCCATGTCCGTCAGGAAGGTTTGTGGGCCGGTGTTGGGGGCCAATGCGCCCAGGGCGAAACCAATGGTATGGGTGGTGATGAAATTGTCGTCGGCGATGCTGGATTGATCGTTTGTCGCCATCCAGGTTGCCAGCCGGCGTCCGCATTGCTCGTCAGACAGGCTCGCATCCCCTGTGCAACTGCTACCGGTCAGGGTACCGATCGAGCTTTGTGCGCCGTTCCCATTGGCCTGGCCATCCGTCAATACGACCAGGTGCGTGGATTGGCAAGTGCTGGTAATCGGGCTGCTATAACCTGCGCGTTCCCCGCGCAAGTAACGAGCTGCCTCGTTCATGGTGGGAACTATCGGTGTGCCATCGCTGGCATTCATGGCCTGTACTAGGGCGTTCAGATGATTGCGTACGGTATAGGTGGATGAAGCTAAGCCGCCGTTGGCAACCTTGATCCTCAGCTTGATCGCTTCGGCTGGGTTGCTTTCATAGGCCTGGACTTCCAGCGTGGAGTTGCTGCCTTGCACCGACATCACCGTGAGTGCATTGCCTGGTGACCAGCCGCCGCGGTTTACGACACTTTGCAGGCCTGAGCGAAGGGTTGTGTTGGTACAGGTGACTGGCGTGCTGGCGACCCAGCTGTTCAGTGTGCAACTGCTGTCGGTCGTGTCATTACGGTCGGTAATGTCGTCGTCGGTGGCGGTGAAGGGGGCCGAGTTGTCGGCATTCTCAAAGCGCACAGTGGTGGTGACGTTGGCAGTGGGGACAGTGTTAGCTGGGGTAAAAATCACTTGGGCGTCCAGAATGGTTGCGCCATTAATCAGCGGAACACCTTCGAAGCGAGCAGCGAAGCGACTCTGATCAACCGGTAGGGTATCTCCGCCCAGAACCATGTCGTCATCCGACTCTTCATAAGCATCGTTCTTCGGGTTATTGACCGTGGCTTCGAGTATTGGGTTGAGGCACCCGGTTTCACCACCGGTATAGGTAACCGTCAGGGTGGGTTGCAGGCCAGGCGCTCCGTCGATGCTGTGGGCCGTGCGAGTACCGACTCCGCTGGTCGGGCTCAGGTAGAAACCCATGGAGTTATTGCCACACCAGGTGGGCAGGTTCACGACTTCTTGAACCAGTGCCCTGACGTCGGGCCCTTCAATTGCTACGGGTGGCGAGCTGGTCGACCAGGCTGGTGCATCCCAGGTGGTTATGGCGGTGGTAGGCAGCCTTGCGCCCATGTTGGTGGTGCCCGTGAAAATGGCGGCATCAGCCACTTTCTCGGCTGTCACTGCAAAGCGTACGGCGTCGCTGTTACTAGAGGCAGGTGTAAAGGAAAGGTAGGCGGCGGTAATGGTCGCCCCTTGGGGAATGCCGACATCCTGGAAGCGCAAGCCACCTTTACGTGCTTCGATCTGGGAGCTGATATCGTCATAGTTGATCACGATGCGCGGCATCACCGCGGCAGTACCGCCCTGTGCGGCGAAGGTGTAGTCGCGGTTCTGCTGAGCGCGGAATCTCATGACCAAGTCGCCGATCGGATCAGCATCATTATCCAGCAGATTACGAAGCTCACTGGTGATATCGAATCGCGCCGTGCCGCCATCTTGCCAACTGCTGGCTCTTGGGTCGCTATAGATGAAGCTGCGAGGGGCGGCGGCTGGGTTGAGCAGGCCGCTGTCATCGAGAGCAGCCGGTACCTTGGCGTTCTCTATGTAGAGATCAAGTCGCGGACGATTGCTATTGTTTTGATCATTAGTTGGGGTTAGCTCCAGATAGGCGCTGGTAATGGTTCTATCTGCCGGTTGACTGATGCCACGAAAATGAAACAGAGCTGTGCTGCCGGAGCTGTTATTGCGCAGGTTTATGGTAGAGAGTGCTGAGGCGTTCGGGCAGTTGGTACTTGGGCGCCCAGCAACCGGATCTAGGGCGTTGGGGTTGAGGGCGCAGGAATAGCCAGTCGAAGTCAGGTAGTAGGCACCATCGTTTTTCAGGGTGTTGGTGTTGGTGGTGCCCACCATAATCGGCGTGGAGATATTGCCCATGACCAGGGATGTAGCGTTGATGACGGCGGTGCTACTCAGCGAGCTCTGAGTGGCATCGTCGCCACTCGCGCGAATTTCTGGAGTGCTGGCCACCAGCTGAACCGATGAGGGCAGAGGGTCATCGATGTTGCTGACTGGGTAGACCATGCGGGTATTGTCATAGGCGCTACGACTATTGAGCACCATGATGCCCGCATTGATGGCGCCAGCATTGTTGATGATGGTCGAGAATGAGTCCTTGAGAATCTGCATGCGCGACTGCTGCGAGCCCGACGGGTTGCTGTTGCTGTCTGTACGCCAGGCCATGGAGCCCGAGTTGTCTAGCACGAACAATACGTTCGGGCGAACGCTGTCATCGATGGCGGCACCACCGAAGAAAATTTCGGTGTCGTCGGCATGGCTGACTGCGCTATGCAGCACCAGGATGCTGGAAACCGTGCAGAGAGCCAGGCGATGAAGTGCGGAGAGGCGCTTGTTCATTATTTAGTCCTCGGATGCATCACTGGATGATGCGTTCGCGATGGCCCTGCAGGTGGCGGGCATTGGTATTGTCGTCGGTGATTGCTGCGGCCGTTGTGGCGGATGCGTCAAGCGTCGCGCTGCTTGTGAAGTCGTGGATGAGGATTATGGGGGTGCCTGAACCTTCACCGGCTTCCAGGCTGGAGCCTTCGGCGTAGCGTGAGGCGGCCTGCATGCGCGCGCGAACGGTTCGAGTTGGGTAGGTCAAGGCCAGCACGCTGTCAGCGACAGGAGTAGTGCCATTTTCGACCTGGCTGCTGAGGTTGGCCAGTGCGCTTTCAGCTGCCTGGAACGCCACGTTGTTTTCCTGGGCATTGCTGGCCATGCGCTCTTGCAGCGAGGAGCTGGTCGAGGCACTGATGGCCAGAATGGTTAGCAGCAACAGCAGAGTTAGGCTGACGACGAGCACCATGCCGCGCTGCTGGTTTTGGCGATGTAGAGTTTTCATGGTCGGCGGTTCCTTACGTCTACGACAGTATTCAGTACGCGGCGTAGGCGACGATCTGCGATGGCGTCGAGCTGCGTGTCGGTGCCAATATTGGCAATGGCAAACGACTGCGTATTGGCTGCGTCGCTAACTTCGTCAGGGCTGGATATCACCAGGCTGATCTGCAGGCGGCTGACGTCCTCGCGTTGAGCGTTGGTGAGGTCTTCGCCATTTACCCAACTGGTCTGAGTGCCGCTGGTGACCCCATAGAGCACCTGGAAGTTATCGACGTTGGCAATCATTGGCTCGCCGTTCTTGTAGAGGGTCGATATTTCATTGCCGGCGCTGTCGAGGTTGCTAGGGTCGCCCTCAAGGGTGTAGGTATTTTCAATCACTTGGAGAAATTGCGAGCCTTCACCTAGGGGGATGCCGTACAGGCTTGGCGGCGTGCCACTGTTGGCGCCTTGCAGGCTGGTGAGGGTGTATCGATTGGGCATCGAACTTGTGAGGTCTGGATTAGCGCTGCGTGCTGAAGCAACCCCAGTGAAGATTGCAACCTCCTCGCAGTTGGTCAGGATAAATTCGTAGCGCTCACCTTCCGTGAAGTTAATGTTGTTGCCGCTGACAAAGGTGACCTGGGTATTACTGATATTGGTTGCGCGCATCATCATCGGTCTGGCATGGCGCATGATCAGGCTATCGCTGGCGGTCGCGGCCCCTTCGATGAGCTCTGTGCCTTGCTCACCCATGGCGTCCAGCGGGAAAGTGCGGCTGGAGTTTACGCGGCTGGTTACCTTGGGAGAGGCGCAGCCCTGGTAGCCTGTTCTACGCAGATCCTGCTTGAGCATGTCCAGGGCAATGCGGCCGTTCTCTTGCAATCTGGCAAGAGAAGCGTTGGCTCTATCGGTGCTGTTGGTGCTGATGAATATCTGCAGAATGCCGAGTAGCAAGAAGGAGCTGAGCAGCAAGGTCACCATCAGCTCGATCAGGGTAAGGCCCTGCTGCTTGGCCATCGCTTGTGAACAGACGCTCATAGGTCAGCCCTCAAAACAAAGGAGCATTGGTTGGCAGGGCAGGCCGTGGAGCTGTCTTCTTGCCAGAAGATTGACACGGTGTAAGCGTTGCCGGTCCGCGTTACGGACCCAGTAAGGCCCGATTGAACCAGTTGCGTCTTCCACTCGAATAAATCCTGTACGGCGACATTGGTTTCCGAGCAACCACTGGTTTTGCAATTAGGGTCCGTGGGTGCTGCGGCATTGGTGGCGATAACATAGCTGCTGGAACTGGTGGCAACGTCGCTGTTCAAGCGCATGCGCTCGAATATGTCATAAGCGAGCCAGCTGGCTTGGCTGCGCATCGAAGCGCTCTGGTTGGACTTCATGCTGGTCATCATCAGGCTGGCCATCCCGAATAGTCCGATGGCCAGAATCAGTAAGGCGATCAATACCTCAATCAGACTGAAACCGTTCTGTTTTCTTGCGATCATGGGCATGTGACGTCTCCCGGATTACCTTTGCTGATACGGCTTTGCCCGGCGGTGTTGAGTCGAACTTGGCGAGAGCTTTCTGCGCCACGGGTATCGCAAATACGCAACATGGCTGCCGAGGCCAGTGTGCCGTCAGCCAGAAAGCTGATAGCGCCAGTGACGCCACGAATAGTGTTGCCATTGGTGACTGCCGGCATTACCCGCACCAGTTCTGCCGTCGATGCACTGCCGTTGTTATCACGGTCGCGAAACAAAATGGCGCCGCCCTCCCAATTGTTGGTGTTGCACGTGGCTTGATCGGTGCTGCCGCAGATGCGAGTGACTACGCGATTGGTCGCTGCTTCGCTGCGGGCCAACTGCATCAGCCCTTGCAGCTCATTGACTTGTGTGGAAAGACGGCCGTTCTGCATCATGCTGTTGAACTGCGGGATGCCATAGCTGGCGATTACCGCGACGATGGCGATCACGATCATCATTTCTATCAGGGTAAATCCACTACTTTTACGCATGGCACAGGTTTCCCTTTTTTCCTGTTGTAAACCTACAGGAGGTGACAGAGAAGAACAGTCTTGTGGGATAGGCGTGCCAGATGTCGCGACGAGTAGCACTTAACTGCAGCGTGCCTGAGGTGTGGGTGGCTGGACGCGCGGTCGGCCTGTGACGCTCACCACAATTTGCCGGGTAGGGGTGGTTTTGTGGCAGAGGGTGAATGTGCCATTGAGGGCCAGGGTGGTGCCGTCGTTGGCGAAGCTGATGCGGGTGCGGCTGCGAAAGCTGGACCAGCGCCAGGAGTAGTCTTCTGGAATGGCCAGCTTCTGCAGCAAGACCTCTCCGGCATCCAGTTGGCCGTTAGCGTTCGGGTCGGAGAAAACCAGGAGGCCATTTTGCCAGGTCGTGCTGCTCGAACAGCTCAGTTCTCCGTTGCACAGGCTGGTGCTGGTCCGCGAGAAAACTGCCTGGCTACGGGCATAATGCAGCGCGCCAAGCATGTTGTTGGTTGTTGTGCGCTGAATCATTTGTTGGTGTGTCTGGATCAGGCGGGGTACGCCGATACTGGCTAGGCAGATGAGAACTGCCATGCAAACGAGTAGCTCAATCAGGGTGTGGCCATGGGTATTTTTCATATACAGCGTCCTTGCTGTAAGTGGGTGAGTCGGTGAGTGTAGTTCGGCAGGCTGTATTGCAAGGCCGCTCCGAGAGCAATGTACTAATCGTCGGTGGTGGGATTATCGGCGCCCTGAGTGCGCTGTTTTTGGCGCAGTCGGGGCTGCAGGTGAGCCTGCTTGATCGGCGCTTTATGGGGCAGGAGTCTTCCTGGGCCGGGGGCGGTATCATTTCACCGCTCTATCCCTGGCGTTACAGCTCCGCTGTGACGGCACTCGCGGGTTGGTCGCAGGGTTTTTATCCCGATCTGGGCGTTAGTCTGGAACGCGAGACGGGGATCGATCCACAGGTTCATGCCACCGGGCTGTACTGGCTGGATTTGGAAGATGAAGCACTGGCGTTGGCCTGGGCGGGACGTGAGGGGCGAGTGTTGTTGCAACCCGGCATGGCAGAGGTTCACAAGACGTTGCCGGTACTGGGTGATGGCTTCGCCAAGGCGTTGCATATGCCTGGGGTGGCCAATGTGCGCAATCCGCGCCTGCTCAAGGCTCTACGCTGCGCCTTGGCGCAAAAAGCCAATGTCACGGTGCATGAAGGATCGGAGGTTACCGGTTTTATTCAGCAGGGAGGGCGTGTCTGCGGAGTGCGCACAGGTCAGGGGGAGTTGCGTGCTGAGCGTGTTCTCCTCGCATCCGGCGCCTGGAGTGGCGAGTTGCTGGCCACGCTTGGGCTCAACCTTCCAGTGGTGCCGGTCAAGGGCCAGATGATCCTTTACAAGTGCGCCGAGGACTTCCTCCCGGCCATGGTGCTTGCCAAGGGCCGTTATGCCATTCCGCGCAAGGATGGCCACATCCTGATTGGTAGCACGCTGGAGCATGCCGGATTCGACAAGACGCCCACCGAGGTTGCGTTGGCCAGCTTGAAAACCTCTGCGCAGGAGCTGTTGCCGGCACTGGCTGATGCCGAGGTCGTCGGGCACTGGGCCGGGCTGCGTCCCGGGTCGCCGGAAGGTATTCCCTTTATCGGTGAGGTCCCCGAGTATCCGGGGTTGTGGCTGAACTGCGGGCACTACCGCAATGGTCTGGTGCTTGCGCCAGCTTCCTGCGAGCTGCTGAAAAATCTGATGCTGGGCGAAAGTCCGATTGTCGATCCGGCGCCCTATGCGCCGGCTGGGCGCCTGGGCTGAGGATCAATCGATCCCCAGCTTCTTCAGGCGATAGCGCATCGAGCGGAAGGTCAGGCCCAGGCGCTGGGCTGCCGCCGTGCGGTTCCAGCGGGTTTCTTCGAGGGCTTGCATGATCAGCTTGCGCTCGATGTCTTCCAGGTAGTCTTCCAGGTTGTCGATTTGCGCCAGTGAGGCCTCGCCGGCTTCGGTCGAGCAGGGGGTGTCGGCAAGACGCAGGTCGCTGGCCTTGATCTGTTCGTCTTCGCACAGGGTGTGTGCGCGCTCCAGCATGTTCTCCAACTCGCGGACGTTGCCGGGGAAGCGGTAGCTTTTCAGCTTGTCCAGGGCGTCGTCGGTCAGGCGGGTTGGGGCAATGCCGGTTCCTTCGCTGAGGCGGCGCAGCATGGTTTCGGCCAGGAGCGGAATGTCTTCGCGGCGCTCGCGCAGGGGCGGGACGCGCAGTTCGATGACGTTGAGACGGTAGAACAGATCCTGACGGAAGCGCTCGGCCGCCACTTCGGCGGCCAGGTCCTTGTGGGTGGCGCAGAGAATCCGCACATCGACGATCAGTTCCTGCTGGCCGCCCACGGCCCGCACGGCTTTCTCTTGGATCGCACGGAGCAGCTTGACCTGCATGGCCAGCGGCAGGTCTGCCACTTCGTCGAGGAACAGGGTGCCGCCGTTGGCCGCCTGGAACAGGCCCTGCTTGTCCTCGATGGCGCCGGTGAAACTGCCTTTCTTGTGGCCGAAGAACTCGCTTTCCATCAGCTCGGACGGGATCGCCCCGCAGTTGACCGGAATGAACGGCTGCTCGCCACGCGGGCCCTGTTCGTGGATCAGGCGGGCGACCAGTTCCTTGCCGCTGCCGGACTCGCCGCTGATGTAGACCGGCGCCTGGCTGCGCGCCAGTTTCTGGATCTGACTGCGCAGGGCGCGCATAGGCGGCGAGTCGCCGAGCAGGCGTGTATCGACCGGGCCTTCGGCATCATTGGCGCTGCGGATGCGCAGTGCGGTGGCTACCAGTTCGCGCAAGCGGCCGAGGTCGACCGGTTTGGTGAGGAAATCGAAGGCACCAGCCTTGAGGGCATTGATCGCGGTGTCCAGGCTGCCGTAGGCGGTGATCATCGCCACCGGTACCTGCGGGTGGCGCTGCTGGATGTGCTGCACCAGCTCCAGCCCGGTGCCGTCGGGCAGGCGCATGTCGGTCAGACAGAGGTCGAATGGCTCGCGGGCCAGCCATTCGCGGGCTTCCTTGACGTTGCGGGCGCTGCGAGTGTCGAGCTTCATCCGGCCCAGGGTGATTTCCAGGAGTTCGCGGATATCGGGCTCGTCGTCGACGATCAGGGCTCTTTGCCGGGTGCTCATGGTCAGCTCAGTTTGCGTGAGTGGGCGAAGGTGATGCGGAAGCAGCTGCCGCCACCTTCACGCGGTTTGTAGTCGAGGCGCGCCTGGTTGCTTTCGCACAGCTCGCGGGAAATATACAGGCCCAGCCCCGTGCCCTTGTTATCGGTGGTGTAGAAGGGCTCGAAGATATGTTGTAGCTGCTCGGCGGGAATGCCGGGGCCATCGTCGAGCACTTCGAGGACGGGCAGGTCGCTGTCCGGGTCGCGAAATAGCTTGAGCCAGACCTGACCGAGCTGGTGCACCTGGGCGCTGTAGCGCATGCCGTTCTGTACCAGGTTGGTCAGCACCTGGGTCAGCTGGTGCGGGTCCATGCGGGTCTGCAGGCCGCTGCCGGAGGTTTCCAGGTGCAGGGTCTGCTCCAGGGCCGCCGAACTGCGAAATTCGCTGGCGAAGCGGTGCAGCCAGTATTTCAGATCCAGCAACTGGGGTTCGGCCTGGCGCCTGCGCGACAGTTGCAGGACGTTCTCGATGACCAGGTTCATCCGCCGCGAGTGGTCCTGAATGATCTGGGCCAGGCGCCTGTCAGGCCCCTCGAGGATTTCCGACTCCTGCAGCAGTTGCGCGGCGTGGCTGATGGCGCCGAGCGGGTTGCGGATTTCATGGGCGATGCCGGCAGTCAGGCGGCCCAGCGAGGCCAGTTTGAGTTGCTGGGCCTGTTGGGTGATCTGCGAGATATCTTCGAGAAACACCAGCGTGTGCGTTTCCTCGCCACGGTGCAGGGGAATGAAGCTGGGCTGCAGCAGCGCTCCATCAGGAATGGCCTGCAGGCTCTGCGGGCGCAAGGTGGGGTTGTGCAGCCATTGCTGCAGGCGGCGAACCAGTTCCGGGCAGTGCGGGTCGAGGATCTTGCCCGTCAGCTCGGTGCGCCCGAGCAGGGTCAGGGCGCCCTGATTGGCCAGTACCACGCGGTGCTGATCGTCCAGCACCAGGATGCCGGTGCGCATGCGCTGCAGGATCAGGGCGTTGAGGGCTTCCAGGCTGGCGACATCGACCGCCCGTTGTTCGGCGAGTTGTTCGCTTTGCTGCAGGCGGCGACTCAAACCCTGTAGAAAAATCGCGGCGGCAAAGCACAGGGCACCAAGAGCCCCTGCTTGAACGTACTGGCTGGCAGCGGCAGGGCGGCTGAAGCTCAGGTAAAAAGTCAGGTAGATCATGCCGATGGCCGCTACAGCCGCAATCAGCAGGCCGACCCGGCCGCGTAGCAAGATGTTGGCGATGGCCACTGAAACGATCAGCAGGTTACCGATGCCGCTGGGTGTCCCTCCCGCCGCGTAGAACAGCGCCACCAGCAGGATGACGTCTGCCAGCGCCAGGCTGAACACCTGCAGCAGATGGCGTGGCCGCTGCATCAGAACGGCGATCAGGATGTTGATGATCAGATAGGCCCAGCTGCCATCGCGGAACAGTCCCGCGTGGGCCAGGTTGAGCAGATCCTCGTCCAGGTCGCTGGAGATCAACAGCACCAGGGCCAGGCCAACGGTTACCCGGTAAAGGTGGTACAGGCGCAGGACGCGGCGGCCATGGACGCCTTCGAGGGTCATTGCATCAGCGTTCACCTGAGTGGGCGTCCTGCTCTAGGTGGGCTTGGCTGCAATACCAGCGCTGCGCGTCGGCCAGCGCGGTATCGCGCGGGACATGCACGCCGCATTGCGCGCAGCGCACCATCGGCGGCGCACTAGGTTCTGCCGTGTCAGCTTGAGGCTTGGCGCTGGCGGGGCGATTGAAACGCCGCCACAGCCAGACGGCAGCGGCAATCAGGGCAATCCAGAACAACAGACGAAACATGGCGCACTCTTCTTGTTGGCAGGCGGCCAGTGTAGCCAAGGTCAATACCCGGGCGCAGCAGATAAAGCGTGCCTGTGGCGAGCAAGAAAGTGCTGTCGGTTTCGTTTCGGAGGGAAATAGCCGGCAATGGCGCCGAGCGGATACTGATCCATGCGCTGACTGCCGCCCCTGACGCGCGGCGCCTGGTTAGCAGGCTAGGGGTAGGATTTTTTCGCCAGCAACAAAAAACCCGCCGAAGCGGGTTTTTCTCAGACCATTCCGACATCCTGTCAGCTGCCTTCTTGGCGATGGTCGATCATCCTTGATCCTGCTGCGCGTCCTGCGCAGCAGTGATGTGGCTAGATTAGTGACTGCCGGAGACTTACAACAGGGCGGATCGCAGCTTGCCCGTGTAAGCCTTTGGCTATTCGCGGCTCGGCAGAGACGTGTTGCCGCTGCATGCCGTGGTGCGACTAAGCGCAGCGAATACTCAGCTGTGCCAGTAGAATTGCGCCGTGAAACAGACTTCCGAGGTTGCAGGCGTGGAACTACAGCAGGGCTTTGTCCTGACCCGGCACTGGCGCGATACGCCGGCCGGTACGCAGGTCGAGTTCTGGCTGGCGACCGACACCGGCCCGCGCCTGGTGCGCCTGCCGTATCAGCCCTCGGTGGCCTTCATTCCGGCTGAGCAACGCGCGCGCGCCGAAACGGTACTGCAAGGCACACGCGGTGCGGAGCTGCGCGAGCTGGGCCTGTGCGATTTCCACCATCGCCCGGTGCTCGGCCTGTACTGCCAGCAGCACCGGCAGCTGATCAATCTCGACAAGCAGTTGCGCAAGGCCGGCGTCGACGTCTACGAGGCCGATGTGCGCCCGCCGGAGCGCTACCTGATGGAGCGCTTCATCACCGCGCCGCTGCTGTTCGGCGGTACGCCCGGGGAGGGCGGCATCCTGCTCGAAGCGCAACTCAAGCCCGTCGCGGATTACCGCCCGCCATTGCGCCTGGTCTCCCTCGATATCGAAACCACCGAACATGGCGAGCTGTACTCCATCGCCCTGGAAGGCTGCGGCCAGCGCCAGGTGTACATGCTCGGCCCGGCCAATGGCGACGACAGCGCCGTGGACTTTCAGCTCGACTACTGCGACAGCCGTGCGCAGTTGCTGGAACGATTGAACGAATGGCTGGCCCGGCATGACCCCGATGCGATCATCGGCTGGAACCTGGTGCAGTTCGACCTGCGCGTGCTGCACGAACATGCCCAGCGTCTCAAGGTGCCGCTGCGCCTGGGGCGTGGCGGTGACGAGATGGGCTGGCGCGAGCACGGCAGCGGCAAGCACTACTTCGCCGCGGCCGCCGGCCGCTTGATCATCGACGGCATCGAGGCGCTGCGCTCGGCGACCTGGAGCTTTCCCTCGTTCAGCCTGGAATACGTCGCGCAGACCCTGCTCGGCGAGGGCAAATCGATCGATACACCCTACCAGCGCATGGACGAGATCAACCGCATGTTCGCCGAGGACAAGCCCGCCTTGGCGCGCTACAACCTCAAGGACTGCGAGCTGGTGACGCGGATCTTCGTCAAGACCGAATTGCTCACCTTCCTTCTCGAGCGCGCCGCCGTCACCGGCCTGCCGATCGACCGCAGCGGCGGCTCGGTAGCGGCCTTCACCCACCTCTATATGCCGCTGATGCACCGCCAGGGCTTCGTCGCGCCCAACCTCGGCGAGAAAATCCCGCAGGCCAGTCCCGGTGGCTTCGTCATGGAGTCGCGCCCTGGCCTGTACGAGTCGGTGCTGGTGCTCGACTACAAGAGCCTGTATCCCTCGATTATCCGTACCTTCCTGATCGACCCGGTGGGCCTGGTAGAGGGCCTGCGTCATCCCGACGACAGCCAGTCGATCCCCGGTTTTCGCGGCGCGCGCTTCTCGCGTAGCAAGCATTGCCTGCCGGCCATCGTCGAGCGGGTCTGGCAGGGCCGCGAGGCCGCCAAGCGCGAGCGCAATCAGCCGTTATCGCAGGCCCTGAAAATCATTATGAACGCCTTCTACGGCGTGCTCGGCTCCAGCGGTTGCCGTTTCTTCGATACCCGCCTGGCTTCGTCGATCACCCTGCGCGGCCACGAGATCATGCGCCGCACGCGCGAGCTGATCGAAGCCGAAGGCCATGGGGTGATCTATGGCGACACCGACTCCACCTTCGTCTGGCTCGGCCATGAACATGCGGAAGAAGATGCAGCGCGTATCGGCCGGGCGCTGGTGCAGCGGGTCAACCAGTGGTGGCGCGAACACCTGCAGCAGGAATACGGCCTGCACAGCGCGCTGGAGCTGCAGTTCGAGACGCACTACCGGCGCTTCCTGATGCCGACCATTCGCGGCGCGGAGGAGGGCAGCAAGAAGCGCTATGCCGGCCTGGTCCAGCGTGGCGACGGCCAGGAGGATATGGTCTACAAGGGCCTGGAAACGGTGCGCAGCGACTGGTCGCCGCTGGCCCAGCAGTTCCAGCAGGAACTCTATCGGCGCATCTTCCACCGCCAGCCCTATCAGGACTACGTGCGCGAATACGTGCGGCGCACCCTGGAAGGCGAGCTGGATGAGTTGCTGATCTACCGCAAACGCCTGCGCCGCCAGCTTGGCGACTACCAGCGCAACGTGCCACCGCATGTACGTGCAGCGCGCCTGGCCGACGATTACAACGAGCGCCAGGGCCGGCCGCGGCAGTACCAGAACGGTGGCTGGATCAGCTACGTGATGACCCTCGCCGGGCCGGAACCGCTGGAAACCCGCAGTTCCCTGATCGACTACGAGCACTACCTGTCACGTCAGCTGCAGCCGGTGGCCGATGCGATCCTGCCGTTCGTGGATGACGACTTCAGTCGTCTGGTCGACCGGCAGCTGGGGTTGTTCTGAGTCGGCGCCGAGCCGTTATCTCTTCAGCTCGTACGCGCACATATTGACCGTCGTCGCCAGGTTCAGCGACTCGATGGCGCCACAGCCGGCAATCGTGAACGGCTGGGCATTCAGCGCGATCAGCTGCTCGCGGGGTACGCCGCGGGCCTCGTTGCCGAACAGGTAGCAATCGAAGGCCTTGAAGCCGGCCGACTGCACCGGCTCGCCCTGCATATCCAGGCAGGCGATGTGCGCGAAGCGCGTACGCAAGGAGTCCAGCTGCACATCCAGCTCCAGCGGTGCATGAAAAATGGCGCCCATGCTGGAGCGCACGACCTTGGGGTTGTAGGGGTCGACGCTGCCGGGACTTAGCAAGCAGCGAAAGCCGCCGAACCAGGCCAGGGTGCGCAGGATGGTGCCGAGGTTGCCCGGGTCCTGGATCTCGTGCAGATAGATGGCGCGCTCGCCGGCAACAGCCGGCGCAGCACTTTCCAGCATGGGCACCACGGCCAGAATGCCCTGCGGCGTCTGTGTGTCGGCTATCTGCGCCATCTGCCGGTCGCTGATCACCTGGGTCTTGAACGGGCTCTGCCAGTGCTCGTAGGCGCTGGTCACATACAGCTGGCTGCGCTGCAGCAGCGGGTTGTGCAAGGCCGCTTTCTGCAGTTCCAGCAGCAGATGCTCGCCCTCCACCAGAAAATGACCGAGCTCGGCGCGGTACTTTTTCTGCTGCAGCTTCTTGATGTCGTCGAGTTTCATCAGTGGCTCTGCTCGGCCAGGATCGACTTGGCCACCGCCTCGGCGACCTTGATGCCGTCCACGCCCGCCGAGAGGATGCCGCCAGCATAACCGGCGCCTTCACCGGCCGGGTACAGGCCTTTCAGGTTGAGGCTTTGCAGGGTTTCGTGGTCGCGGGTGATGCGCACCGGGGAGCTGGTGCGGGTTTCGATACCGGTGAGCACCGCGTCGTCGCGATCGAAGCCGCGAATCTGCTTGCCGAATGCCGGCAGTGCCTCGCGAATGGCCTCAATCGCATAGGCCGGCAGCGAGAGCGCCAGGTCGCCCAGGCGCACGCCGGGCTTGTAGGAAGGCTCCACTTCGCCCAGCTCGCTCGACGGCACGCCGCGAATGAAATCACCGACCAATTGCGCCGGCGCACAGTAATCGCTGCCGCCCAGCTTGTACGCGACCGACTCCAGGCGCTCCTGGAACTCCACGCCGGCCAGCGGGCCGCCGGGGAAATCCTGCTCCGGGTTGATGCCGACGACGATGCCGGCATTGGCGTTGCGCTCGTTGCGCGAGTACTGGCTCATGCCGTTGGTCACCACGCGCTCCGGCTCGGAGGTGGCGGCCACCACGGTGCCGCCGGGGCACATGCAGAAGCTGTAAACGGCGCGGCCATTCTTGGCGTGATGCACCAGCTTGTAGTCGGCGGCGCCCAGTTCCGGGTGACCCGCGTATTTGCCCAGGCGCGCCTGGTCGATCAGGCCTTGCGGGTGTTCGATGCGGAAGCCCACAGCAAAGGGCTTGGCCTCGATGAACACGCCCTGGCGGTGCAGCATGCGGAAGGTATCGCGCGAGCTGTGGCCCAGTGCGAGCACCACATGGCGACTGCGCAGGGTCTCGCCACTGGCCAGCACCACACCCTCCAGCTGACCATCGTTGATCAGCAGGTCGGTCACCTTGCTCTCGAAGCGCACTTCACCACCGAGGGCGATGATCTCCTCGCGCATGGCCGCGACCACGCCGGTGAGGCGGAAGGTGCCGATGTGCGGCTTGCTCACGAACATGATCTCGTCCGGCGCGCCAGCGCGGACAAACTCATGCATCACCTTGCGGGCGTAGAACTTCGGGTCCTTGATCTGGCTGTACAGCTTGCCGTCGGAGAACAGGCCGGCGCCGCCCTCGCCGAACTGCACGTTGGACTCCGGGGTCAGGACCTTCTTGCGCCACAGGGCCCAGGTGTCCTTGGTGCGGCTGCGCACATCCTTGCCGCGCTCCAGCACAATCGGCTTGAAGCCCATCTGCGCGAGCAGCAGCGCGGCGAACAGGCCGCAGGGGCCAAAGCCCACCACCAGCGGTCGTTCGCTCAGATCGTCCGGCGCCTGACCTACCGGGTAGTAGTGGGTGTCTGGCGAGGGGCGGATATGCTGGTCATCGGCAAAGCGCGCCAGGGTGGCCGCCTCGTCACGGACTTCAAGATCGACGATATAGATGAACAGGATGACGCTGTTCTTCTTGCGCGCATCGTAGCTGCGCTTGAACACGCTGAAGTTCAGCAGGTCGGCGTCGCTGATGTTCAGGCGGTTGACGATGGCCTGGCGCAACTCATCGGCGGAGTGATCGAGGGGCAGAGACAGTTCGTTGATGCGAATCATGACGGTAATCCTGGCCGGTGACTCCGGCAAAGGAAGCAATAAAAGAGGAAGTAAGGTGCGAATTGTAGCCGCCGCAGCCCATCCCTGTCAGGCCGGCCTGACAGGGCCGCACCCCGTGGATTTAACCTCAACAGCACTATCGGCTTATACTTGCCGCCACTTTGCGTCCCTTTGCCCTAGGCCTTGGTTCGCGCCCCACCTTGATCCTCCTTGCTTGGCTCCCTTATGAAACGCTCCAAAAGCAGCGCCCGCTGGCTGAATGAACACGTCAACGACCCCTACGTCAAACAGGCGCAGAAGGATGGCTTGCGCTCGCGCTCCAGCTACAAGCTGATCGAGCTGAACGAGAAGGACAAGCTGATCCGCCCCGGCATGCTGCTCATGGACCTTGGCTCCGCGCCGGGCGGCTGGTCGCAGGTGGCCGGCAAGTTAGTGGGTGAGAAGGGGCGGGTTATCGCCACCGACATTCTGCCGATGGACCCGCTGGATAACGTCGACTTCATTCAGGGCGACTTTACCGAGGACGGCGTGTTCCAGCAGCTTCTCGCCAAGCTCGATGGCCGACAGCCCGATCTGATCGTCTCCGACATCGCCCCCAACCTCAGCGGCGTCGCTGTTGCCGACCAGGCGTCTTCGATGTATCTGGTTGAACTCACCCTCGATATGGTCCGCAAAGTGCTCAAGCCTGGTGGCAACTATGTGGTCAAGGTCTTTCAGGGCGAGGGCTCCGACGAGTTTCTGCGTGACGTGCGCACCTCATTCGAGAAGGTGGTCGTACGCAAACCAGCAGCATCGCGGCCGCGCTCGAATGAGGTTTATTTGATGGCCAAGGGCTTCAAGGGATAAGGCGTCCGCTGCTGGCGATGGCGCTGAAGGTCCCGTACTTATTGGGTTTCAGACACAAAAAAAAGACGTCCTAGGACGTCTTTTTTGTGTATTTGGTGGGCCGGGGTCGTTTGAACATGGCTATTAACGCTTTGATTTTAAAGAATTGTCCTTTGTCGATGGCTTTGTGGGATACATGCTGGGATACAGCCTGTAGGCCGCTGGGGTGCTCCTGAGAGAGCCTTAAATCAACCCCAAGGATTCCTTCCTGCTTCACGTTCTGCTTGATGCTCATACGAGCCAGCTAAGCCCCGAAGCGCTGTAGCTAGGCGAGTAAACCCACAGGTCGAGATCATCACGCTGATCTGCTTGGCTACTGGTGCGCGCTGGTCAGAAGCCGAGAAACTGAAACCGACCGGGCTGCGTAACTCGGTGAGCACCTTCAGCGGAACCAAGAGCGGCAAGGTGAATCGCCCCTAGTTTCGTAGACACCTCCAAGCCTCATAATGAGGCCCATTAGGAGGTGCCATGAGCAACCAGCGTTACCCCGAAGAATTCAAGATCGAAGCGGTCAAGCATATTACCGAGCGCGGCTTGCGCGTTGCCGATGTGGCCGAGCGTCTAGGCGTGTCCGCACACAGCCTGTACGCCTGGGTAAAGCGCTACAGCAAGCCGCAAGCACAGCGGCAGCAGGTAGATGATCAGCAGGCCGAACTGCGTCGCCTGCGTGCCGAACTCAAGCGAGTGACTGAAGAGCGAGACATCCTAAAAAAGGCCGCCGCGTACTTTGCCAAGGAGTCCGGCTGAAGTACGCCGTTATCAGAAAGCTGTCGGTGGAGTACCCGGTGCGGCGCCTCTGCCAGACCCTCAAGGTGCATCCCAGCGGTTACTACGCCTGGCTGGCCGAGCCGAAATCCGCGCGTGCCAAGGAAGATCAGCGTCTGCTGGGCTTGATCAAGCATGCCTGGTTGGAAAGCGGCGGGGTCTACGGCTACCGCAAGATCCACGACGACCTGCGTGAGCTGGGCGAGTCTTGTGGCCGGCACCGTGTGGCTCGCCTGATGAGGAGAGAGGGACTGCGCTCGCAGACCGGTTATCGCCGGCGCCCCGGGTACTACGGTGGCAAGCCGACGGTGGCCTCGCCCAACCGTCTGGAGCGGCAGTTCAATGTCAGTGAACCGAACAAGGTCTGGGTCACCGACATCACTTACATCCGCACGTATGAGGGCTGGTTGTACTTGGCGGTGGTGCTGGATCTGTTTTCTCGCCAAGTGATCGGCTGGTCGATGAAGCCTCGGATGTGCAGCGACCTGGCCATCGATGCGTTGCTGATGGCGGTGTGGCGGCGCAAGCCCAAGCAGGAAGTGATGATCCATTCCGACCAGGGCAGCCAGTTCAGCAGCTCGGACTGGCAGAGTTTCCTCAAGGCCAACAACCTGATCAGCAGCATGAGCCGACGCGGTAACTGTCACGACAACGCGGTCGCGGAAAGCTTTTTCCAGTTGCTGAAGCGGGAACGCATCCGACGGAAAACCTACGGAACCCGTGAAGAAGCCCGCAGTGATGTGTTCGATTACATCGAGATGTTCTATAACCCCAAGCGCCGGCACAGCAGCGCTATGCAGCTATCGCCAGTGGAGTTTGAAAAGCGCTATTTCCAGAGCTTGGAGAGTGTCTAGGAAAGCTGGGGCGATTCAGTGACTAGTCGATGTCACACCTGCCGAAAATGGCAGGCCAAGACAGCGCAAAGCCCCGGAGTACGGGGCTCTGTGCATTTGATGGTGGAGCCGGGGGGATTTGAACCCCCGTCCGCCAGTTCTCCACTTTCGGTACTACATGCTTAGCCGTGTCTATTGAGTTAATCCGTAGCCGCCCGACGGGCAGGGTGCTTTGGACGAGTTGTGTAAGTTTTAGCCACTTTGTCCACAACGTACTACGCGGCGATCCTGTTCTGCATGACAATCACTTCAGGTTTACAGGCATCCCCTAGTGATCGCTGGAGCCGAAGCTACCAGAAGGACTAGTCGCGCCGCTTACGCAGCGAGAGCGTAGCCCTCGTAGTTTTCGTCATTGGCAACTATAGAAAGTTGCAACAGTGGATTTACGACTTCTGTTACCAAGTCGGCATGCACCTAGAGCTTCGCTACCGGCGTCGAATCCTAATCGGCCCCAAAACTCTCCTACATGAGTAGGACACGCAGTTTACGGTAAAGGTTCCCCAGCGTCGACCTGCGATCTGGCTTTAGAATGCTGGCCGGATTTCTGTAGCTGTCGACTCGCTCTGGCGCTGCCATGTGCCATCATTCCCCTGTCCTGATTTTGGAGCGTCGGCATGCCGTCCGCACAGCACAAACCTCTGCGCCGCTGGATATGGCAGGCTTTTCTGCAGAGCGCGTTGATTCCCCTGGTCTTGGTCGAGTCGGTGCTGATTGGCATGTACCTGTACACCAACGAGTCGATCCGCGACTCCCAGGTGGGCTATCTGCAGAGCAGTGCCCTGCAGGACCTGGCCAGTGCGGTGCAGCGCGAAGGGCAGGTGATAGACAGTCGCCTGCGCGCCATCGAGGCTCAGGTCAGTATTTTTCGCGATGCAGTAGGCGAGACCTTGCAGGACCGCCGCTATCAGCCGGATGAGCTGGAGCATGCGCGCCATGTGCAGGCGCCCGATGGCGTATTTCACAGTCGCAGTGACGATGGCCGTGCGGCTTCCTTTTATGCCAACAGCACGCCGCCGGCGCGCCAGGACCGCGACAAGGCGTTGCGTCTGTCGCGTGTCGATCCCTTGATGCGTTCGATCAAGCAGGCCGACCCGCTGGTGGCCGCCGTGTATTTCAATGCGTGGGACAGCTACAACCGCATCTATCCGTATTTCGATGTGCTGCAGCAATATCCCCATGACATGGTCATCCCGCAGTACAACTTCTATTACCTGGCCAATGCCGAGCACAACCCGCAGCGCAAGACGGCCTGGACTGATGTCTACCTCGATCCGGCCGGCCTGGGCTGGATGATGTCGGCGGTGGCGCCGGTCTATCGCGGTGATTTTCTCGAAGGTGTGGTGGGCCTGGATGTCACGGTCGGCCAGATGCTTGCCGAGATCGGCAGCCTGCAGGTGCCCTGGCAAGGCTATGCCCTGCTGGTTAGCCGCGACAACGGCATCATGGCGCTACCGGCCACCGGTGAGCACGATTTCGGCCTGCGCGAGCTGACGCAGTACTCCTATGCCGAAGCGGTCAGGCGCGAGGTGCTCAAGCCGGAAGACTTCAAACTCGATCGCCAGGCGGGGCTGAAGCCGCTGCTGACTGCCATGGCCACGGCCACCCATGGTGTGGCGGAGGTGCAGCTGGGTGGCCGTAACCAGCTGATGGCCTGGAGCGAGATCCCGCAGACCGGCTGGCGCCTGCTGCTGGTGGTGGATGAGGCGAATATCTTTCGCGAGACCAACCGCCTGGCCGAGCAATACCTGCAGATCGGCTACCTGCTGATCGCCGGCTTGGTGTTCTTCTATCTACTGTTCGGTAGCTGGATGTGGCTGCGTTCGCGGCATCTGAGCAATGAGCTGGCCGAGCCCATCGCCGGGATCGTCGGGATGATGCGCAGCCTGGCGGTGGGCGAGCGCAAGCCGGCGGCGCCGGAGACGGCGATTCTGGAGATGGCCGAGATGGCCGAGGAAGTGCAGCATGCTGGCCAGCAATTGCAGGCCAGTGAGGCGCAGCGCGTGCAGGTGCAGCGCACCCTCGAGCTGGTGCTGGAAAGCACCACGGAAAGCCTTTGGGAAGTGGAGGCGGCGAGCCTCAGCATCTGTGTCAGCGAGCGCTTCGTCAAACGCTTCGGGCTGCGCGAGAGCTGCCTGCCGTTTGCCGAATTCAACCAGCGCGTACACCCGGATGATCTGCAGCGTATTCGTCATCTGCGTCTGAGCCTGGCAGACGCCGTCGAGGATTTCTTCGAGGCGGAATATCGCTATGCCGATGCCATGGGTAACTACGTCTGGTTGCTCAGCCGCGGCAAGGTCATCGAGCGCGACGAGCAGGGCAGTGCCGTGCGCGCGGCCGGTACGCATGTCGATATCACCGGCCTCAAGCTGGTGCAGGAGGAGTTGCGCCATGCCAGCTTGGAGGCACAGGCCGCCAGCCAGGCCAAGAGCCGCTTCCTCTCCAGCATGAGCCACGAGCTGCGCACGCCGCTCAATGCTATCCATGGTTTCGCCCAACTGATCGAGCTGGAAGCCCAGGAGCGGCCAGAGGCTCGCCAGGAGCTGGAGTACGCCCGCGAGATCGTCCTGGCCAGCCGCCATCTGACATCCCTGGTCGACGATATTCTCGATCTCTCCAGCATCGAGAGTCGTCGCCAGCATCTGCAGCTCAAACCGGTGGAAGTCAGCGCGCTGCTCACCAGTTGCGCCGAACTGGTCCAGCCGGAAGTGCAGCAGCGCGGCCAGCAGCTGCGGGTGACGCCTGGCATCGTCGGCGAGTTGTATGTACTGGCGGATGTGCGCCGGGTGCGCCAGGTGCTGCTCAACCTGCTGTCCAACGCGCTCAAGTACAACAGCCCTCAGGGGTTGGTCTGCCTGGGTTATGAGCTGCGCCCGGCGGGTGTGCGGTTGTGGGTTGAGGACAGCGGTCCGGGGCTCAGCGAGCCGCAGCAGGCGCAGCTGTTCCAGCCATTCCAGCGCCTCGGCCGGGAGAGTTCGAATATCCCGGGTACCGGTATCGGCCTGGTGTTGTGCAAGGAACTGGCGGCGCTGATGGATGGCGAGATCGGTTTCAGCAGTGCGCCGGGTGCTGGTAGTCGTTTCTGGATCGACTTGCCGAGCGCGGCCTGCCCGCAGGACTTGCTGAGCCATGTCGGCTCGGCCGGCGCTGGCGAAGTCGCGCTGCCGTTGGCCCAGGTGCTCTGTGTCGAGGACCATCCAGCATGCCTGCGGGTGCTGCAGGAAGGTTTGCGCGATATGGCCGAGGTGCAGGGCGTTGGCTCGCTGCGGCGCGCCCAGCTGCTGCTGGTCGAGCAGGTTCCAGCGCTGGTGCTGCTGGATCTCGATCTGCCCGACGGCAATGGCCTGGAGCTGCTGGAGTGGATGCGCAACCAGCCGCGCCTGGTCGATGTGCCGGTGCTGGTGGTCAGTGCGGCCGTCGACGAGGTGCAGAAAGCAGAGGCACGCCGACAGGGGGCTCAGGCCTGCCTGCTGAAGCCGGTGGATCTGCAGCAGCTGCGGCAGATGGCGCTGTCGCTGCTGGGTGAAGTGGTTTAGCCGGTTGTTGCAGAGCTTCCGGCATTGCCACTGCGCAGTTGAGCGGCTGCTGGTTACTCGCTGGCCTGCAACAGGCTCATGGCCTCTTCCAGTACCTTGACCGACTCGGCGTGGTCGCCGGCCTTGTGCAGGGCTTCGCCTTCGGCACGCAGGCGCTGCACTTCGGCGAGTACTTCGGTGTCGGCCGGTGGATCGCTTTGCAGCAGCTTATCGATCTTGGCCATCTCGGCCGGGCAGTGCATGGCCATCAGCGGGGTGCAGAGCAGGGCAGTAGCGAGAAACAGGGCTGTGCGGCGCATGACAGGGCTCCTCCAGTGGGCGGTGTCAGCAGTATAGGAGCCATGCAGCGATCTGCTGGGCTGGCGATTGCCGAGGCCAGCCACAGCGCGGTGCTGCTGCACACCATTCGCGGCCTGTTCGACCTGCTCCAGCGCAACGTGGTGACCAATATCGGCGGCATGTATGCCCAGCGCGAAGAGACCCGCAGCATGCTGATCAGTCAGCACCGGGCGCTGTTCGAGGTAATCATGGCGGGGGCGGGTGCGCGCGACGCACCCTGCGGACGGCTTAGTCGTCCTTGCCCTTGGTGCGCATGGCGCGCTGCACTTCGCGGTCGGCGTCGCGTTCTTTCTCGGTATGACGCTTGTCGAAGTCCTTCTTGCCTTTGGCCAGGGCGATCTCGCACTTGATCAGGTGCGCCTTCCAGTAGATCGACAGGGCCACGCAGGTGTAGCCCTTCTGCTGTACCGAGCCGAACAGCTTGTCCAGCTCGCGCTTGTTCAGCAGCAGCTTGCGCGTGCGCGTCGGGTCGGCGATGACGTGGGTGCTGGCGGTCTTCAATGGGGTGATGTGGCAACCCATCAGCCAGGCTTCGTCATCCTTGAGCAGCACGTAACTATCGACCAATTGCGCCTTGCCGGCGCGCAGGCTCTTCACTTCCCAGCCGGACAGGACCAGGCCGGCCTCGAACTTGTGTTCGACGAAATAGTCATGCAGCGCTTTTTTATTCTGCGCGATGGTCCCCGTAGGGTGTTTCTTTTGCTTAGCCATAGGCGCGGCATTATAGGGAGTCGGCGCGGTGCTGGCGACAGCCTGTGCTTGAGGGGGCAGGGTGAATTCCGCACAATGCGCGCTTTCCGGCGGCTGGCCAGGCATTTTGTCGTGACCTGCCGCGATGCAGTACTCCAAGTGAGAGTCGATGAGCACGCGAATCCAACGCTCGGCGCTGCTGCCTTACCCGGCGCAGGCGCTTTACGATCTGGTCAACGATGTGGCCAGTTATCCGCAGTTCCTGCCCTGGTGCTCGGCCTCCGAAGTGCTGCTCGCCAGCGACAGCGAGATGCGTGCGAGCCTGACGGTGGCCAAGGGTTCGCTGAGTCAGCGTTTCATGACCCGCAACAATCTGGTGCCGGGCAAGTCCATCGAGATGCAGCTGGAAGAAGGGCCGTTTACCCAGTTGCAGGGCGTGTGGGAGTTCAAGTCGCTGGGCGACAAGGCCTGCAAGATCAGCCTGGACATGACCTTCGATTACGCCGGGCCGCTGGTGCGGGCTACCCTTGGGCCATTGTTCAATCAGGCGGCCAATACCCTGGTCGATGCCTTCTGCCAGCGAGCCAAGCAACTCTATGGATAAGCCGAATATCTTCGTTGAAGTGGTGTATGCCCTGGCGGACAAGCAGAAACTGCTGCGCCTGAGCGTGCCGGCCGGCACTACGGTGCGTGAGGTGGCATTGCGTTCGGGGCTGGATGCGCACTTTGCCGATCTGGACCTGGCCACTAGCCCGCTGGGTATCTTCGGCAAGGCCGTGGCCAAGCCGGAAGAGCGTTTGATCGAGGAGGGGGAGCGGGTGGAAATCTATCGCCCCCTGATTGCCGACCCGAAAGAGGTGCGCAAGCAGCGTGCGGCCAAGGCAGCACAGGCCAAGGCGGCCGAGCAGGGCGAATAGTTTCGCGCAGATATGAAAAAGCCCGGTCAGACCGGGCTTTTTTGTGTCTGCAGATTACTGCGGCGAGGCTTCCAGTGGCTCCGGGATTGGCACCGGTACCGGTTCGGCGGCATCCACTTCGCGCTGGATCTGTTCCAGCAGCGAGCCGGGCTTGGCCGGTTCTTCGTTCTGGGTTTGTGGCGTGGCGGTAGTGCTCGGTTCGCCGTCTTCACCGAGGATCGCCTGATCACGGCTGACGCCTGGCATGAAGTCACCGGCCAGACCGATCAGTTGATCATCGCTGCCGAACACCAGGCTGACCCGCTCCTGATAACGCTGGCGGCCACCCGGCTGGATGCTGTACAGGTAGTCCCAGCGGCTGGCGTGGAAGGTGTCGGTGATCAGCGGGTTGCCCATGATAAACCGCACTTGTCGGCGGGTCATTCCGGGCTTCAACTGGTCTATCATGTCCTGCGTTACGACATTGCCCTGCTGGATGTCGATTTTATAAACCCCGGGAAATGAACAACCGGCGAGTGCGAGCAGACTCACGAGGGTGAGGCTGGACAGCAAGAGCTTGGTGTTTTGCATCGGTGGGTGACTTCCACTATCTTGGCTGGGCAAAGTAAACCCCGATCATACCCGCATAAACGGAAGCTGCGAAGCAGCAACCTAGAGAAAGCTGACCATGGTTGAAAATAGCGAACTGCGCAAAGCCGGCCTCAAAGTAACCCTGCCGCGCGTGAAGATCCTGCAAATGCTCGACTCGGCCACGTCCGGCCAGCGGCACATGAGTGCGGAAGATGTCTACAAGGCGCTGATGGAGGCGGGCGAGGACGTCGGTCTGGCGACCGTGTACCGGGTGCTGACCCAGTTCGAGGCCGCAGGCCTGGTCGAGCGTCACAATTTCGACGGCGGTCATGCCGTGTTCGAGCTGGCCGATGGCGGCCATCACGACCACATGGTCTGCGTCGACAGTGGCGAGGTCATCGAGTTCTTCGATCCGGAGATCGAGAAGCTGCAGAAAGAGATCGTCAAGCAGCATGGCTTCGAGCTGGTCGATCACAACCTGGTGCTGTACGTACGCAAGAAGAAGTAAGTCCGCCAGAGTCGACAAAAAAGGCGCCCCACGGGGCGCCTTTTTCATGCGCGCGATATTCAGCTCTGCGCGCTGGCGACCATCTTGCGCGCGTGCTGCAGGGACTCCTCGGTGAGGTCGAGGCCGCCGAGCATGCGCGCCACTTCCTCGACCCGCTGGGCGGTATCCAGGGTCGCTACAGCGGTGCGGGTTTCTTCGCTGCCGCGCTGCTTGTGCACGAACAGGTGCTGGTGCCCCTGTGCCGCTACTTGCGGCAGGTGGGTGACGGTCAGTACCTGGCCGCGCTCGCCGAGGCGGCGCAGCAGCTGGCCAACCACTTCGGCCGTGGGGCCGCCGATGCCGACGTCGACTTCGTCGAATACCAGGGTCGGCACCCGTGAGGTCTGCGCAGTGATCACCTGGATGGCCAGGCTGATGCGCGACAGTTCACCGCCGGAGGCGACCTTGGCCAGCGACTTCAACGGTTGGCCGGGGTTGGCGCTGACCAGGAATTCGACCTGCTCCAGGCCATAGGGCTGCGGCTCTTCGGCGCTGCTGCCCTGCAACTGAATACTGAAACGTCCGCCGGGCATGCCCAGGCTCTGCATCTCGATCTGCACGGCATCGGCCAGGCGCTTGGCGGCCTGCTGGCGCAGTTCGCTCAGCTCACTGGCCTTTTCCTGGTAATGACGGGCGTAGGCCGCCAGCTCCTCGGTCAGGCGTTCGCTGGCCTGGTCGTCGGCATTCAGGCCTTCCAGTTCTTCCAGCAGGCGCTGCTGCAGCTCGCCGAGCTCGGTGGGCTGGATGCGGTGCTTGCGTGCCAGGGTGTAGATGGCGTCGAGGCGTTCTTCGAGGATCTGCTGGCGCTGCGGGTCGGCGTCGAAGTGGTCGATGAAACGGTTCAGCTCGCCGACCGCTTCCTCGACCTGGATCTGCGCGCTGGCCAGCAGGTTGCTGGCCTCGCCGAGCGCGCCGGGCTGGCTGCTGAACGCGCCGAGGCGGTTGAGGCTGGCGGTCAGTGCCGACAGCACGTTGCCGGCGTCGCTCTCGCTGCATAGGTCGAGCACCTGGCGGCAGGCGCCGAGTAGCTGTTCGGCGTTGCTCAGGGTCTTGTGTTCCTGCTCCAGCTGCTGCAGTTCGTTGTCGCCGAGGGTCAGATTTTCCAACTCTTCCAGCTGATAGCTGAGCAGCTGGTGGCGGGCGCGTTGTTCGTCGCTGGTCGAGGTCAGACGCTGCAATTCCTGGCGGGTCTGGCGCCAGCGCTGGGCGGCCAGTTGCACCTGGCGGGCCAGCTCCTGGCTACCGGCGTACTCGTCGAGCAGGCGGCGGTGGGTGTCCGGCTTGAGCAGCGACTGGTGCTCGTGCTGGCTGTGGATATCGATCAGCAGCTCGCCGAGAGCCTTGAGGTCGCCCAGTGGGCAGGGTGCACCATTGATATAGCCACGCGAGCGGCCTTCGCTGGTGATCACCCGTCGGAGGATGCATGGCCCGTCGTTGTCCAGGTCGCGCTCGCTGAGCCAGGTGCGGGCTTCCGGAATGTCGTCCAGATCGAAGCTGGCGAGGATGTCCGCCTTGTCTGCGCCGGGGCGCACTACGCCGCTGTCGGCGCGATCGCCAAGGGCCAGGCCGAGGGCGTCGAGCATGATCGACTTGCCGGCGCCGGTCTCGCCGGTGATCACCGACATGCCACGGGCCAGTTCCAGATCCAGATGTTCGACGATGGCGTAGTTGTGTACGGACAGGTGCGCCAGCATGGAGATCACTCCCAAAAAATTGTGCTGGCTATTTATACAGTGTTTTGTTTTGTCCTGACAATAACCCTTGAAAGCCTGTGTTTGGGCCCCATATAGGCGGAAGAAACGCGGGCCATGACCCGCTGGCGTATTGATAGGAGGACCCAATGGCTGACGAACAGACTCTCGATCCACAGAATCCGCAGGACAATCCGGCGCCCGAGGGGGCGTTTGGTGAGGATCTGATTGCCCGTGTGCAATCGCTCGAAGAGCAGCTGGCCGCTGCGCAGGATCAGTCCCTGCGCGTGGCTGCTGATCTGCAGAACGTGCGCCGGCGTGCCGAGCAGGATGTCGAGAAGGCGCACAAGTTCGCCCTGGAAAAATTCGCCAATGACCTGCTGCCGGTAGTCGACAGCCTGGAGCGCGGCCTGGAGCTGTCCAGCCCCAACGACGAGGCGATCAAGGCCGTGCGTGAAGGCATGGAGCTGACCCTCAAGCTGTTCCACGACACCCTCAAGCGTTATCAGCTGGAAGCGGTCGATCCGCATGGTGTGCCGTTCAATCCGGAGCACCACCAGGCGATGGCCATGGAAGAAAGCACCCATGTCGAGCCGAACTCCGTGCTCAAGGTGTTCCAGAAGGGCTACCTGCTCAATGGTCGCCTGCTGCGCCCGGCCATGGTCGTGGTCAGTAAGGCGCCGAGCGCGCCGCTGCCGTCGATTGACGAGCAGGCTTGAAATCGGCGCTACAGCCCCCATCTATTAGTACAAGCGATTTAGTGCTGGCGCGGCCAATCCAATCTACGGGCCGCGCAACCAAGGTTAAAGACACAGTTTTTGGAGAGTAAAAATGGGCAGAATCATCGGTATCGACCTGGGGACTACCAACTCCTGCGTCGCCATTCTGGAAAACGGTAGCGTCAAGGTCATCGAAAACGCCGAAGGCGCGCGTACTACGCCGTCCATCATCGCCTACGCCAACGACGGCGAGATCCTGGTCGGTCAGGCCGCCAAGCGCCAGGCCGTGACCAACCCGCACAACACCCTGTACGCGGTGAAGCGCCTGATCGGTCGTCGCTTCGACGAAGACGTGGTGCAGAAAGATATCAAGATGGTCCCGTACAAAATCGCCAAGGCCGACAACGGTGACGCCTGGGTCGAAGTGAAGGGCCAGAAAATGGCACCGCCGCAGATCTCCGCGGAAGTGCTGAAGAAGATGAAGAAGACCGCCGAAGACTACCTCGGCGAGCCAGTCACCGAGGCGGTCATCACCGTTCCGGCCTACTTCAACGACAGCCAGCGCCAGGCCACCAAAGACGCCGGCCGCATCGCCGGTCTCGAGGTCAAGCGCATCATCAACGAGCCGACCGCGGCTGCGCTGGCTTATGGCATGGACAAGGGCAAGGGCGACCACACCGTGATCGTCTATGACCTGGGTGGTGGTACTTTCGACGTGTCGGTGATCGAGATCGCCGAAGTCGACGGTGAGCACCAGTTCGAAGTGCTGGCCACCAACGGTGACACCTTCCTCGGTGGTGAGGACTTCGACATTCGTCTGATCGACTACCTCGTCGACGAATTCAAGAAAGAGTCCGGCATCGACCTGAAAGGCGATCCGCTGGCCATGCAGCGCCTGAAAGAGTCTGCCGAGAAGGCCAAGATCGAGCTGTCGTCCGCGCAGCAGACCGACGTCAACCTGCCGTACATCACTGCCGACGCCACGGGGCCTAAGCACCTCAACGTGAAGATTTCCCGCGCCAAGCTGGAAGCCCTGGTTGAAGAGCTGGTCACCCGTACCATCGAGCCGTGCCGCATTGCTCTGAAAGACTCCGGTCTGGACGTTAGCAGCATCGACGAAGTGATCCTGGTCGGCGGTCAGACTCGCATGCCGCTGGTGCAGCAGAAAGTCGCCGAGTTCTTCGGCAAAGAAGCGCGCAAGGACGTCAACCCGGACGAAGCCGTAGCCATCGGTGCTGCGATTCAGGGCGCCGTGCTGGCGGGCGACGTGAAAGACGTGCTGCTGCTCGACGTATCGCCGCTGACCCTGGGTATCGAAACCATGGGTGGCGTGATGACCGCGCTGATCGAAAAGAACACCACCATCCCGACCAAGAAGTCGCAGGTGTTCTCGACTGCCGACGACAACCAGGGCGCGGTGACCATTCATGTGCTGCAGGGCGAGCGCAAGCAAGCCGCGCAGAACAAGTCGCTGGGCAAGTTCGACCTGGCCGAGATCCCGCCGGCTCCGCGTGGCGTGCCGCAGATCGAAGTGACCTTCGACATCGACGCCAACGGCATCCTGCACGTCGGCGCCAAAGACAAGGCCACCGGCAAGCAGCAGTCCATCGTGATCAAGGCCAACTCCGGTCTGTCCGAGGAAGAAATCGAGCAGATGGTGCGTGACGCCGAGGCCAACGCCGAGGAAGACCGCAAGTTCGAGGAGCTGGTCACTGCCCGCAACCAGGGCGACGGTCTGGTGCATGCCACCCGCAAGATGATCACCGAAGCCGGCGACAAGGCCACGGCTGACGAGAAGGCGGCCATTGAGAAGGCGCTGGGCGAGCTGGAAGTTGCCGTCAAGGGCGACGACAAGGCAGTCATCGAAGCGAAGATGAATGCGCTGTCCGAAGTCACTGCCCCGCTGGCGCAGAAGATGTACGCCGAGCAGCCGCAGCCGGGCGCTGCCGCTCAGGGTGCAGACCAGGCTCAGGACGCGGCCGACGATGTCGTCGATGCCGAGTTCGAAGAGGTCAAGGACAACAAGTAAGCTTCGGCTTGCCTTAGTTCCTGCCCGCCGAAGCTTGGCTTCGGCAGGTGCGATTCGCCGCGCGGGAGCTTGCTCCCGCGTTGGCGTGTCTGGAGCAGACGAATTTAAAGGTGTTGATGTATGGCCAAACGTGACTATTACGAAGTGCTCGGTGTGGAGCGCGGTGTCAGCGAGGCGGAGCTGAAAAAGGCTTACCGGCGCCTGGCGATGAAGCACCACCCGGACCGTAATCCGGATGACAAAGCCTCGGAAGAGAAATTCAAGGAGGCCAACGAGGCCTACGAAGTGCTCTCCGATGCGAGCAAACGCTCGGCCTATGACCAGTACGGGCATGCCGGCGTCGACCCGCAGATGGGTGGCGGTGGCGGCTTCGGTGGTGGGGCGAACTTCTCCGACATTTTCGGTGACGTGTTCAGCGACTTCTTCGGTGGCGGTCGCGGCGGTTCCCGTGGCGGCGCCCAGCGTGGCAGCGACCTGCGCTACACCCTGGAGCTGGATCTGGAAGAGGCGGTGCGCGGCACCACCGTGACCATTCGCGTGCCGACCCTGGTCAACTGCAAACCGTGCGATGGCTCCGGGGCGAAGAAGGGCACCAGTCCGGTGACCTGTACGACCTGCGGTGGCATCGGTCAGGTGCGCATGCAGCAGGGCTTCTTCTCGGTGCAGCAGACCTGCCCGCGTTGCCACGGCAACGGCAAGATGATCACCGACCCCTGTGGCAGCTGCCATGGCCAGGGCCGTGTGGAAGAGAGCAAGACCCTGTCGGTCAAGGTGCCGGCCGGTGTCGATACCGGTGACCGCATCCGCCTGTCTGGCGAAGGCGAGGCCGGCAGCATGGGCGGCCCGGCGGGCGACCTGTACGTGGTGGTCAATGTGCGCGAGCACGCGATCTTCCAGCGCGACGGCAAGCACCTGTACTGCGAAGTGCCGATCAGCTTCGCTGACGCGGCGCTGGGCGGCGAGCTGGAAGTGCCGACCCTGGATGGCCGGGTCAAACTGAAGATTCCGGAAGGCACGCAGACCGGTAAGCTGTTCCGCCTGCGTGGCAAGGGTGTGGCTCCGGTGCGCGGCGGCGGTGCCGGCGACCTGCTGTGCAAGGTGGCGGTGGAAACTCCGGTCAACCTGGGCAAGCGCCAGCGCGAGCTGCTGGAAGAGTTCCGCAAGTCGCTGGAAGGCGACAGCTCCCACTCGCCCAAGGCCAGTGGCTGGTTCGACGGCGTGAAGCGGTTCTTCGGCGATATCTAAGGAATTGGCTATGCGACGTATTGCAGTGATGGGCGCCGCCGGGCGCATGGGCAAGATCCTGATCGAGGCGGTCGAGCAGGCGGATGGCGCCAAACTGACCGCGGCGGTGGATCGTCCGGACAGCAGCCTGATCGGCGCCGATGCTGGCGAACTGGCGGCGCTGGGCAAGATCGGTGTGGTGCTGGCGGGTGATTTGGGTGCGGTGCTCGATCAGTTCGATGTACTGATCGATTTCACCCACCCGTCCGTGACCCTCAAAAACCTGGAAGTCTGCCGCCAGGCCGGCAAGGCCATGGTCATCGGCACCACCGGCTTCAGCGTGGAAGAGAAACAGTTGCTGGCGGAAGCGGCCAAGCAGATTCCGATCGTCTTCGCCGCCAACTACAGCGTCGGCGTCAACCTGTGCCTGAAGCTACTGGATACAGCCGCCCGCGTGCTGGGCGATGAGGTCGATATCGAGATCATCGAGGCGCACCATCGGCACAAGGTCGATGCGCCTTCCGGCACCGCGCTGCGCATGGGTGAAGTGGTGGCCAATGCCCTGGGGCGTGACCTCCAGAAGGTTGCGGTCTATGGGCGCGAAGGCCAGACCGGTGCTCGCGAGCGCGAAACCATAGGTTTTGCCACCGTGCGCGCTGGCGATGTGGTCGGCGATCACACGGTATTGTTCGCTGCCGACGGCGAACGGGTGGAGATCACCCACAAGGCCTCCAGTCGGATGACCTTCGCCAAGGGTGCGGTGCGTGCGGCGCTGTGGCTGCAGAGCCAGCCGGCCGGGCTGTATGACATGCAGGATGTGCTTGGGCTGAGCTGAGATAGCTTTTCGGTCCATCCTGGCGGTGGACCGAAAAGGCGTTTTCCTGTAAGCTTCCTGCTTTAGTGTGTCCACTAAAAGTAACGCAGAATGAATCAGATAAAGAAGCGGGGTGACGGTCAATACGTCATCCCGCTTTTTTACAACCTGCGTTTGTGCAAGTTTCAGATCTAAGGGAGGTCTTCTTGACTAAGCCAGCCATACTCGCCCTTGCCGACGGCAGCATTTTCCGCGGTGAAGCAATCGGGGCCGACGGCCATACCATCGGTGAAGTGGTGTTCAACACCGCCATGACCGGCTATCAGGAAATCCTTACCGATCCTTCCTATGCCCAGCAAATCGTCACGCTGACCTACCCGCACATCGGCAACACCGGCACCACGCCGGAAGATGCCGAGTCCAACCGCGTGTGGGCCGCCGGTCTGATCATTCGCGATCTGCCGCTGACCTCCAGCAACTGGCGCAACAAGCAGCCGCTGGACGAGTACCTCAAGGAAAACGGTACTGTCGCCATTGCCGGCATCGATACCCGCCGCCTGACCCGCATCCTGCGTGAGAAAGGCTCGCAGAATGGTTGCATCCTGGCTGGCGAAGACGCCACCGAGGAAAAGGCCCTGGAACTGGCGCGCAGCTTCCCCGGCCTGAAAGGCATGGATCTGGCCAAAGTGGTCAGCTGCACCGAGCGCTACGAGTGGCGCTCCAGTGTGTGGGAGCTGAAAACCGACAGCCATCCGGAAATCGCCGCCAGCGAGTTGCCCTACCATGTGGTCGCCTATGACTACGGGGTCAAGGTCAACATCCTGCGCATGCTGGTCGAGCGCGGTTGCCGCCTGACCGTGGTGCCGGCACAGACCCCGGCCGGCGACGTGCTGGCGCTGAACCCGGACGGCGTGTTCCTCTCCAACGGCCCTGGCGACCCCGAGCCGTGCGATTACGCCATCCAGGCGATCAAGGAAGTGCTCAACACCGAGATTCCGCTGTTCGGCATCTGCCTCGGCCACCAGCTGCTGGCCCTGGCCTCCGGCGCCAAGACCGTGAAGATGGGCACCGGCCACCACGGCGCCAACCACCCGGTGCAGGACCTCGACAGTGGCGTGGTGATGATCACCAGCCAGAACCACGGCTTTGCCGTGGACGAGCCGAGCCTGCCGGCCAACCTGCGCGCCACCCACAAGTCGCTGTTCGACGGCACCCTGCAGGGTATCGAGCGCACCGACAAGGACGCGTTCAGCTTCCAGGGGCACCCCGAGGCGAGCCCCGGCCCGCACGATGTGGCCCCGCTGTTCGACCGCTTCATCGAAGCCATGGCCAAGCGCCGTTAAGCCAGCCGACTGACCCAAGGATTCGAGTAAGAAACATGCCAAAACGTACAGACATCAAAAGCATCCTGATCCTCGGCGCCGGCCCCATCGTTATCGGCCAGGCCTGCGAGTTCGACTATTCCGGTGCCCAGGCCTGTAAAGCCCTGAAAGAAGAGGGCTACCGCGTCATTCTGGTGAACTCCAACCCGGCCACCATCATGACCGACCCGGCCATGGCCGATGCTACCTACATCGAGCCGATCAAGTGGTCCACCGTGGCCAAGATCATCGAGAAGGAGCGCCCGGACGCCCTGCTGCCGACCATGGGCGGCCAGACCGCGCTGAACTGCGCGCTGGACCTGGAAAAGCACGGCATCCTGGAAAAATTCGGCGTCGAAATGATCGGCGCCAATGCCGACACCATCGACAAGGCCGAAGACCGTTCGCGCTTCGACAAGGCGATGAAGGACATCGGCCTGGCCTGCCCGGTTTCCGGCATTGCGCACAACATGGAAGAGGCCTACGGCGTGCTGGAGAAGGTCGGCTTCCCCTGCATCATCCGTCCGTCCTTCACCATGGGCGGCACCGGCGGCGGCATCGCCTACAACCGGGAAGAGTTCGAAGAAATCTGCGCCCGCGGCCTGGATCTGTCGCCGACCAGCGAGCTGCTGATCGACGAATCGCTGATCGGCTGGAAGGAATACGAGATGGAGGTGGTCCGTGACAAGAAGGACAACTGCATCATCGTCTGCGCCATCGAGAACTTCGACCCGATGGGCGTGCACACCGGTGACTCGATCACCGTGGCCCCGGCGCAAACCCTGACCGACAAGGAATACCAGATCCTGCGTAACGCATCGCTTGCGGTGCTGCGCGAGATCGGCGTGGAAACCGGCGGCTCCAACGTGCAGTTCGGCATCTGCCCGAACACTGGCCGCATGGTAGTGATCGAGATGAACCCGCGCGTGTCGCGTTCCTCGGCGCTGGCCTCCAAGGCCACCGGCTTCCCGATCGCCAAGATCGCCGCCAAGCTGGCCGTGGGTTACACCCTCGACGAGCTGAGCAACGACATCACCGGTGGGCGTACCCCGGCCTCGTTCGAGCCGGCCATCGACTACGTCGTGACCAAGATCCCGCGTTTTGCCTTCGAGAAGTTCCCGAAAGCTGACGCCCGCCTGACCACCCAGATGAAGTCGGTCGGTGAAGTCATGGCCATCGGTCGTACCTTCCAGGAGTCCCTGCAGAAAGCCCTGCGCGGTCTGGAAGTGGGTGTGTCAGGTTTTGATGAAAAGCTCGATCTGGCCGATCCGGAAGCTGAAAGCACCCTGCGCCGTGAGCTGACCGTGCCCAGCGCTGACCGTATCTGGTACATCGCCGATGCCTTCCGTGCTGGCAAGACGGTTGCGGAAATCTTCGAGCTGACCAATATCGATGAATGGTTCCTGGTACAGATTGAAGATCTGATTAAGGACGAAGAGCGGATCAAGAAGCTGGCACTGTCGAGCATCGACCGTGACGCGATGTACAAGCTCAAGCGCAAAGGTTTCTCCGATATTCGCCTGGCCAAGCTGTTGGGCGTGACCGAGAAGACCCTGCGTAGTCAGCGTCACAAGCTGAAAGTGCTGCCGGTGTACAAGCGCGTCGACACCTGCGCCGCCGAGTTCGCCACCGACACCGCCTACATGTACTCGACCTATGAGGAAGAGTGCGAGGCCAATCCGTCGACCCGCGACAAGATCATGATTCTTGGTGGCGGCCCCAACCGTATCGGTCAGGGTATCGAGTTCGACTACTGCTGCGTACACGCCGCGCTGGCGCTGCGTGAAGACGGGTACGAGACCATCATGGTCAACTGCAACCCGGAAACCGTCTCCACCGACTACGACACTTCCGATCGCCTGTACTTCGAGCCGGTAACCCTGGAAGACGTGCTGGAAATCGTCCGCGTCGAGCAGCCGAAAGGCGTGATCGTGCAGTACGGCGGGCAGACCCCGCTGAAAATCTGCCGCGCCCTGGAAGAAGCCGGCGTACCGATCATCGGTACCTCGCCGGACGCCATCGACCGCGCTGAAGACCGCGAGCGTTTCCAGCAGATGGTTCAGCGCCTCGGCCTGCGCCAGCCGGCCAACGCCACCGCGCGCAGCGAAGACGAGGCCCTGGCCCACTCCAAGGTCATCGGCTACCCGCTGGTGGTGCGCCCGTCCTACGTGCTGGGTGGTCGCGCCATGGAGATCGTCTACCAGGAAGACGAGCTCAAGCGTTACATGCGTGAAGCGGTGAAAGTCTCCAACGACAGCCCGGTGCTGCTCGACCACTTCCTCAACTGCGCCATCGAAGTCGACATCGACGCGGTGTGCGACGGCGAGAGCGTGGTGATCGGCGCGATCATGCAGCACATCGAACAGGCTGGCGTGCACTCGGGTGACTCGGCCTGCTCGCTGCCGCCGTACTCGCTGCCGATGCATATCCAGGACGAGATCCGCGAACAGGTCAAGAAAATGGCCCTGGAACTCGGCGTGGTCGGCCTGATGAACGTGCAGATGGCCGTGCAGGGCGAGGATATCTTCGTCATCGAAGTGAACCCGCGCGCCTCGCGTACCGTGCCGTTCGTGTCCAAGTGCGTCGGCGTCTCGCTGGCCAAGGTGGCTGCCCGCGTCATGGCTGGCAAGTCGTTGGCCGATGCCGGCTACACCAAGGAAATCATCCCGCCGTACTTCAGCGTCAAGGAAGCGGTGTTCCCGTTCGCCAAGTTCCCAGGCGTCGACCCGATCCTCGGCCCAGAGATGAAGTCCACCGGTGAAGTGATGGGCGTGGGCGATACCTTCGGCGAGGCCTTTGCCAAGGCGCAGCTGGGTGCCAGCGAGATTTTGCCGAACTCCGGGTGTGCCTTCATCAGTGTGCGCGAAGACGACAAGCCGTTCGTCGAGCAGGTCGCTCGCGATTTGGTCGCCCTCGGTTTCGAAGTGGTCGCCACCGCTGGTACCGCCCGCGTTATCGAGGCCGCCGGCCTGCCGGTACGCCGGGTGAACAAGGTGACCGAAGGCCGCCCACACGTGGTCGACATGATCAAGAACGACGAAGTCACCTTGATCATCAACACCACTGAAGGCCGTCAGTCGATTGCTGACTCCTACTCCATCCGTCGTAACGCTCTGCAGCACAAGATCTACTGCACCACCACCATCGCGGCGGGTCAGGCGATCTGCGAGGCGCTCAAGTTCGGTCCCGAGAAGACCGTGCGCCGGCTGCAGGATCTGCATGCAGGAATCAAGGCATGACCAAATACCCCATGACCGTCCAGGGCGCTCGCGCCCTGGAGGAAGAGCACGCTCATCTGACCAAGGTGGTGCGCCCCAAGCTCAGTCAGGATATCGGCACCGCGCGTGAGCTCGGTGACCTCAAGGAAAACGCCGAATACCACGCCGCGCGCGAGCAGCAAGGCATGGTCGAGGCGCGTATTCGTGATATCGAAGGTCGTCTGCAGAATGCGGTGATCATTGATGTCACTACCATCGCCCACACCGGCAAGGTGATCTTTGGCACCACCGTCGAGATCGCCAACTGCGAGACCGACGAGAGCGTCACTTACCAGATCGTTGGCGAGGATGAGGCTGACATCAAGCTGAGCAAGATCTCTGTCGGTTCGCCCATCGCCCGTGCCTTGATTGGCAAGGAAGAGGGTGATGTGGTCACGGTGAAGACGCCGAGCGGTGTGGTCGAGTACGAGATTGTCGAAGTCCGCCATATTTAAGCGTCAGCCGCCGCGTGCGGGGGCGATCAGTTGGCAGCTGGCCCAGACATTCTGGGTCGGCGGCCTGTGGCTGTTGCACTTCGTCATGCTGCCGGCGCTGGAGAAGATCGGTCTGGCGCCGCTGCTGATCGAGACGATCGGCGCGACCCTCAATCCCTTGTTGATCGGTTTCGCTGCATTCTGTGCGTTATTGCAGGCGGCAGTGCTGATGCAGGCCGAAGGCGTGCGCAGCCTCTGGCGTGATATGCGCGGGCAGTTGCTGTTGGCGGTGCTGGGGATGGCGCTGGCGTACTTTGCGGTGCGCGAGTGGCAGCCGGATGCAGCGCGCTGGCTGCTGTTCAACTACCTGGTGCTGGCGTTGTGCGGAGTGCTGTTGGTGTTGCAGCCGCTGCCGGGGCAGCGGGCGGGGCGCTGACTGCCGCTATCAGGCCTGATAGCGGTGGATGTTGGACAGGTTCTTGTTGGCCTTGGGGTTCTTGCGGTAGACCAGGGCCATCTTGCCGATGATCTGCACCACTTCACAGCGGCCGACCTTGCTCAGTTCCTCGATCAGGGCGCGGCGATCGTCACGCTCGGTGATGCGGAACTGCACCTTGATCAATTCGTGATCACTCAGTGCGCGCTCCAGTTCGGCCTGTACGCCTTCGGTCAGGCCGTTCTCGGCGACAATCAATACCGGTTTCAAGTGGTGGCCGATAGACTTGAAGTGTTTCTTCTGCTCGTTGGTAAGCGCCATAATCTGATCCTGCGACGGGGAAACTGCCGGAAACGGAATGCGTTTGCGCTGCTTGGGCGAAAGCTGGAAGGTGCGCAGGGCGCAGTTTTCCAGCCTGTTTTGCCAAGTCTGGCCTCGCGTTCCGAGGTTCCAGGCTGCTTCTGAATTGTAAAAACGGCGTAGTTTACCCGAGCGTGCTGGAGTGCGCCCAGCTAATCACTATCTGTGGCTTATGGGATGCCCGGTGGTCTCCTTCAAGACGTCGTTGACGGTGGCTGGAAAGAGCGCTTGGCTGAGCCGGTCGTCAAAATGACGCAAGAAGACGATTGTCGCTTCGGTGCTGGGCGGCAGCGGGAGCTGGATCGTCTCGGGGATCCTGAAGAGGGTTGGCGTCCCGGTGTCGCCTTTGTTCCGCGGGGCTTCACCGAAAGGAGTTGTTCGCCGGATGGTCGAGGTTGTCAGCGGCCATTCGGTAGACCTTGTGATTTTCGATATGGCCCCAATATGAGTTAAGTGACACCGGATGTTCAGGCGCTGCGCCCCGACGCCGGTGTCCTGCTCAAGTGCTTTCAGGCGTAAGGTTTCTGCGTGTACCCCAGGTGGGTGTGCGAGCAGTTTGACAAGATGCAGGTGCGCAAGCCCCTGTCGGTGTGCGACTCGTTCCCGCGAGTAATACCTGCTCGTGTGGGGTTGTCGCGGGGTCTAGACTGGGCGGTAACTGCGGATGGAGCGCGGGTGAGCCGCGCCACAGTGCTCATAAAGGGTTACAGACGGCACCTGCCAGGGGCAGGGTTGTGTAGTAAGTTAGACGGGTATATCTCAAGCCGTTTTGCGAAGCGCGTTTCAGGACGGGGCTCGCTTCAGAGGGTAGCTAATTGAACGACATGGCAAAGAACCTGATCCTGTGGCTGATCATCGCGGCCGTTCTGGTCACGGTGATGAACAACTTCTCCACGCCCAGTGAGTCCGGCAAGCTGAACTATTCCGAGTTCATCCAGCAGGTGCAGGAAGGCCGGGTCAAGCAGGTCACGGTGGATGGCTACATTATCAGCGGCAAGAACGCTGATGGCACCACCTTCGAGACCGTGCGTCCGGCTATCGAAGACCGTGGGTTGATCAAGGATCTGATCGACAACAACGTCGAGATCGTCGGCAAGCAGCCGGAGCGCCAGAGCATCTGGACCCAGTTGCTGGTGGCCAGTTTCCCGATCCTGGTGATCATCGCCGTGTTCATGTTCTTCATGCGCCAGATGCAGGGCGGTGGCGGTGGCAAGGGCGGGCCGATGAGCTTCGGCAAGTCCAAGGCGCGTCTGCTCTCGGAAGATCAGGTCAAAACCACCTTCGCTGACGTCGCCGGTTGCGACGAGGCCAAGGAAGAAGTCGGTGAGCTGGTTGAGTTCCTGCGCGACCCGGGCAAGTTCCAGCGCCTGGGTGGCCGTATCCCGCGTGGCGTGCTGATGGTTGGTTCGCCGGGTACCGGTAAGACCTTGCTGGCCAAGGCGGTTGCTGGTGAGGCCAAGGTGCCGTTCTTCACCATTTCCGGTTCAGACTTCGTCGAGATGTTTGTCGGTGTCGGCGCATCCCGTGTGCGCGACATGTTCGAACAGGCCAAGAAGCACGCGCCCTGCATCATCTTTATCGATGAAATCGACGCCGTTGGCCGTCATCGTGGGGCTGGCATGGGTGGCGGTCACGACGAACGCGAGCAGACGCTCAACCAGCTGCTGGTGGAGATGGATGGTTTCGAAATGAACGATGGCATCATCGTCATCGCTGCGACTAACCGCCCCGATGTGCTGGATCCGGCGCTGCTGCGCCCGGGCCGCTTCGATCGCCAGGTGGTGGTGGGCTTGCCGGACATTCGCGGTCGCGAGCAGATCCTCAAAGTGCACATGCGCAAAGTGCCGATGGGCGAGGACGTTGTACCGGCGGTCATAGCGCGCGGCACGCCAGGCTTCTCCGGTGCCGATCTGGCCAATCTGGTCAACGAGGCGTCGTTGTTTGCGGCTCGTGCCGGTAAGCGTGTGGTCGAGATGAAGGAGTTCGAGCTGGCCAAAGACAAGATCATGATGGGTGCCGAGCGCAAGACTATGGTCATGTCGGACAAGGAGAAGCTCAATACTGCGTTCCACGAGGCAGGTCACGCCATTGTCGGGCGTCTGGTGCCTGAGCATGATCCGGTCTACAAGGTGTCGATCATTCCGCGCGGGCGCGCCCTGGGTGTGACCATGTTCCTCCCGGAGGAAGATCGTTACAGCCTGAGCAAGCGCGCCCTGACCAGTCAGATCTGCTCGCTATTCGGCGGTCGTATTGCCGAGGAGATGACGCTGGGCTTCGATGGTGTCACTACTGGCGCCTCCAACGACATTATGCGCGCCACCCAGTTGGCCAAGAATATGGTCACCAAGTGGGGCTTGTCGGAAAAGCTCGGCCCGCTGATGTATGCCGAAGAAGAGGGTGAAGTGTTCCTCGGTCGTAGCATGGGTAGTCAGCACAGCAATGTCTCTGCTGATACCGCCAAGCTGATTGATCAAGAGGTGCGCAGCATCATCGATCAGTGCTATGCCACCGCCAAGCGCCTGTTGCAGGACAATCGCGACAAGCTTGATGCGATGGCTGAGGCGCTGATGAAGTACGAAACCATCGATGCCGATCAGATCGATGACATCATGAACGGCCGCGCCCCGCGCGAGCCGAAAGGATGGCAAGGTGGTGGCGACAATAACGGCACGCCTACCGCGCCCGTTGAAGTTGCGGAGTCCGCGGAAAAGCCCATTGGTGGCCCTGCCGCCGAGCACTAAGGTTACCAATGTCTGTTGTGCCAACCTTTGACCGGCTGCCCTGTGGCAGCCGGTTTCTTGATTTAAGCCGTCCGCAAGTGATGGGCATCCTCAATGTGACCCCTGACTCCTTCTCCGATGGCGGTCGCTTTGCGGCGCGCGATGCGGCACTGCGCCATGCGGAGGAAATGCTGGCTGCCGGCGCTACCTTGATTGATGTGGGTGGGGAGTCGACTCGGCCGGGTGCGCGGCCTGTCTCGCCACTCGAGGAGATGGAGCGCGTGGCTCCGGTGGTCGAGGCTGTCGCCGCCAATCTGGACGTGATTATTTCCCTGGATACCTCAACCCCTGCGGTCATGCGTGAGGGTGCGCGGTTGGGCGCAGGGCTGATCAATGATGTGCGCGCGCTGCGTCGCGAGGGTGCCTTGCAGGCGGCGGCGGATACGGGTTTGCCGGTTTGTCTCATGCACATGCAAGGCGAGCCTGGGGTGATGCAGCAGGATCCGCAGTACCAGAATGTGGTGGCTGAAGTGCGCGAATTCCTGGCGCAGCGAATGGCGGCATGCACTGAGGCGGGCATCGCACTCGAGCGGATTGTGCTGGATCCCGGTTTTGGTTTTGCCAAGACCCTGGCGCACAATCTCAGCTTATTCCGTCATATGCAGGAGCTTTATGCACTCGGTCGGCCTTTGCTGGTGGGTGTGTCGCGCAAGAGCATGATCGGTCAGGCCTTGGGGCGCGAGGTTGGCGACCGGCTGTATGGTGGTCTGGCGCTGGCGGCGTTGGCTGCCAGTCAGGGCGTCAGTATCCTGCGAGTGCATGATGTGGCTGAAACGATTGATGTCGTACGCATGATTGATGCTGTGCAGTCGGCGCAATAAGAACAATGGAGTTCGCATGAGTAGAAAGTATTTCGGGACCGACGGTATTCGTGGGTATGTTGGGCAATTTCCCATTACCCCGGAGTTCATGCTCAAGCTTGGTTGGGCGGCCGGTATGGCGTTTCGCAAGCAGGGCAAGTGCCGCATTCTGATCGGCAAAGACACGCGCATTTCTGGCTATATGTTCGAGTCGGCCCTTGAGGCCGGGCTTGTGGCGTCAGGAGCTGATGTCATGCTGCTTGGGCCCATGCCCACTCCGGCCATTGCTTACCTGACTCGCACCTTCCAGGCCGAGGCCGGGATCGTCATCAGTGCGTCGCACAATCCGCATTATGACAATGGCATCAAGTTCTTTTCCGGCAAGGGCACCAAGCTGCCGGATGAAGTCGAGTTGATGATCGAGGAGCTACTTGATCAGCCGATGACCGTGGTCGAGTCGGCGCAGCTCGGCAAGGTTTCCCGCATTAATGATGCGGCTGGGCGCTATATCGAATTCTGCAAGAGCAGTGTGCCCACCAGTACCAGTTTTGCCGGGCTCAAGCTGGTGATCGATTGTGCCCATGGCGCCACCTATAAAGTTGCGCCCAGTGTTTTCCGTGAGTTGGGTGCGCAGGTCTCGACCCTGGCGGTGCAGCCTAACGGCCTCAACATCAATGATGATTGTGGTTCGACCCATGTTGCTGGGTTGCAGGCGGAAGTGCTGGCGCAGCAGGCTGATCTGGGAATTGCCTTCGATGGTGATGGTGATCGCGTATTGATGGTCGATCACGCCGGTACCGTGGTGGATGGCGATGAGTTGCTGTTCATCATCGCGCGTGATTTGCAGGAGCGCGGCAAGCTCGGTGGCGGCGTGGTGGGGACGCTGATGAGCAACCTGGGGCTGGAGCTGGCGTTGGCCGAGCAGGGTATTCCCTTCTCGCGAGCCAAGGTGGGTGACCGCTATGTGATGGCCGAGCTGCAGGAGCGTGACTGGCAGCTGGGCGGAGAAAACTCGGGGCACCTGGTGTGTTTCCAGCACACCACCACCGGTGATGCGATCATTGCTGCTCTGCAGGTACTGATGGCGCTCAAGCGTAATGGTCAGACCCTGGCTGAAGCGCGTCAGGCTTTGCATAAGTGCCCGCAGGTGCTGATCAACGTGCGGTTTGCCGGCGGTGTCGACCCAATCGAGCATCCGGCGGTCAAGGATGCCTGTGCGCGGGTGACCGAGCGCATGGCGGGGCGTGGGCGGGTCTTGCTGCGCAAGTCCGGTACCGAGCCGTTGGTGCGGGTGATGGTCGAGGGTGAGGATGAGGCGCAGGTGCGCGGTTATGCCGAAGAGTTGGCGAAAGTAGTCACTGAAGTCTGTGCCTGATTGGCTTGCCAGTGTGGGTGCTCTTGGGTAACATCTGCGCCCACTTTGATCGACGAGGTCTGGCATGCGTCGCCCCCTGGTAGCTGGTAACTGGAAAATGCACGGTACCCGCGCCAGCGTCGCAGAGCTGATCAAGGGCCTTCGTCAGCTTGCATTGCCGAGTGGTGTGGAGGTTGCGGTTTTTCCGCCCTGCCTTTACATCAATCAGGTGATTGCAGGTCTGGAAGGCAAGTCGATCGCCGTTGGTGCTCAAAATTGTGCTGTAGAGCCGATGCAGGGTGCTTTGACGGGAGAGGTAGCGCCAAGCCAGTTGGCAGATGCGGGTTGTTCGTTGGTGCTGGTTGGGCATTCCGAGCGTCGCCAGATTCTCGGTGAGCGCGACGATATCCTCAGTCGCAAATTTGCTGCAGCGCAGTCCTGTGGTTTGGTGCCTGTGCTGTGTGTGGGTGAAACGCTGGAGCAGCGTCAGGCTGGCAAGACCCTTGAGGTGGTTGCTGGTCAGCTCGGTAGCGTGATTGAAGAGTTGGGCGTGGGGGCTTTCGCTCGCGCTGTGGTTGCGTATGAGCCGGTCTGGGCCATTGGTACTGGGCTGACCGCATCGCCACAGCAGGCGCAGGATGTCCATGCAGCCATACGTGCGCAGCTGGCGGCGGAGAATGCCGAAGTGGCGCGCGAAGTTAGGATTTTGTACGGTGGCAGCGTGAAAGCTGCGAATGCTGCCGAACTGTTCGGCATGCCGGATATCGATGGGGGGCTCATTGGTGGGGCCTCTCTGAATGCAGATGAGTTTGGTGCGATCTGTCGCGCTGCAGGAAACTGAAAAATGCTGGAAACAGTCGTAATTGTTGTCCATCTGCTGGTTGCCATTGGTGTGGTTGCACTGGTGTTGCTGCAGCAGGGTAAGGGTGCCGATGCAGGTGCTTCGTTTGGTGCTGGTGCTTCGGCTACCGTATTCGGTAGTCAGGGTTCGGCTACCTTTCTGAGTCGCTTTACCGGTATACTCGCTGCGATTTTTTTCATTACCAGCTTGGGTTTAGCGTTCTTTGCTAAAGAAAAGTCTGATATGCTGACGCAAGCAGGCCTGCCGGATCCGGCGGTGCTTGAAGTGCAACAGGAAAAGCCGGCTGTCGAAGATGTGCCGGTGCTCGAAGAGCAGGCTCCAGCTGTTGAGGCAGCTGATGTGCCGAGCTCTCCGGAGCAGAAGTAACACCCGTTTTTGCCGAGGTGGTGGAATTGGTAGACACGCTACCTTGAGGTGGTAGTGGCCATAGGCTGTAGGGGTTCGAGTCCCCTCCTCGGTACCAAATCAACAGGGCCCGCTTTGTGCGGGCTCTGTTGTTTCTGGTGGTTCGGTTGACCCGGAAGGGGTGTCAGCCGTATACTTTCGCCCCAGCTTTGACGCGGGGTGGAGCAGTCTGGTAGCTCGTCGGGCTCATAACCCGAAGGTCGTTGGTTCAAATCCAGCCCCCGCAACCAGTGGTATAGAAGCCCCTTTTCAGGGGCTTTTTGCTAGCTGGACAGTCCGCCGCCAGTTTTCTGAGTGGCTCGATGATGGGCGTTTCGCCCATTTTTTATTTGTACGACATGCACGGAGGGGTTCAGGTGTCGAGCAAGCTAGAGCAGTTGCAGGCCTTGTTGGCCCCGGTAGTGGAGTCGCTTGGCTACGAGTGCTGGGGTGTCGAGTTCCTGTCTCAGGGTCGGCATTCCGTGCTCCGGGTCTATATCGATCAGGCAGATGGTGTGCTGGTTGAGGATTGTGAAAAGGTCAGTCGGCAGATCGGCGGTGTGCTGGATGTCGAGGATCCGATTGCCAGCGAGTACACCCTCGAGGTGTCGTCGCCGGGTATGGATCGGCCGTTGTTCAGTCTTGAACAGTTTGCCAAGCACGTTGGTGAGCAAGTGAAAATCAAGTTGCGTTCGCCGTTTGATGGGCGGCGCAATTTCCAGGGCCTTCTCCGCGGTGTGGAGGAGCAGGACGTGGTGGTGCTGGTGGATGACCACGAATACCTGTTGCCGATCGACCTGATCGACAAGGCCAACATAATCCCCCGTTTTGACTGAGGCGCGGATCCCGCGGAGTACGCGGAGTGCGCAGTTAGCGCGGATTGCGTGGCTCCAATGGATTGCGAAAGGCGAGGCGTACGATGAGTAAAGAAGTACTGCTGGTAGTAGAGTCGGTATCCAACGAAAAAGGCGTACCGGCCAGTGTAATTTTTGAAGCGCTGGAGCTGGCTCTGGCGACGGCGACCAAGAAGCGTTTTGACGACGAGGTCGAGCTGCGTGTGGAGATCAATCGCCACACCGGTAATTATGAAACTTTCCGCTGCTGGAATGTGGTCGAAGAAGACGACCTGGAAAACCCGGCAGCCGAGCTGACTGTCGAACAAGCCCAAGAGCAGAAGCCAGGTGCCAAGGCCGGCGACATTGTTGAAGAGCCGGTCGATTCGATCGAGTTCGGCCGCATTGCTGCGCAAACTGCCAAGCAGGTCATCGTGCAGAAAGTACGCGAGGCCGAGCGTGCCCAGGTGGTTGACGCCTACCGCGAGCGTGTTGGCGAGATCATCTCCGGTACCGTGAAGAAAGTGACCCGCGACAGTGTGATTGTCGATCTGGGTAACAATGCCGAAGCGTTGCTGGCTCGCGAAGACATCATCCCGCGTGAAACCTTCCGTGTCGGTGCCCGTCTGCGTGCCCTGCTCAAGGAAATCCGCACCGAGAACCGCGGTCCGCAGCTGATTCTGTCGCGTACTGCGCCGCAGATGCTGATCGAGCTGTTCCGCATCGAAGTGCCGGAAATCGCTGAAGAGCTGATCGAAGTGATGGCCGCCTCCCGTGACCCGGGCTCGCGCGCCAAGATCGCCGTGCGTTCCAAAGACAAGCGTATTGATCCGCAAGGTGCCTGTATTGGCATGCGCGGTTCGCGTGTGCAGGCCGTTTCCGGTGAGTTGGGTGGCGAGCGCGTGGACATCGTGCTGTGGGACGACAACGTCGCGCAGTTCGTGATCAACGCCATGGCCCCGGCCGAAGTGGCTGCGATCATCGTCGACGAAGACACCCATGCCATGGATATCGCCGTTGGTGAAGACAACCTGGCCCAGGCCATCGGTCGTGGTGGCCAGAACGTGCGCCTGGCCAGTCAGCTGACCGGCTGGACACTCAACGTGATGACCGAGGCCGACATCCAGGCCAAGCAGCAAGCCGAGACCGGCGACATCCTGCAGAACTTCATCGACGAGCTGGAAGTCGACGAAGAGCTGGCCCAGGTGCTGGTCGAAGAAGGCTTCACCAGCCTGGAAGAAATCGCCTACGTACCGATGGAAGAGATGCTCAGCATCGACGGTTTCGACGAGGACATCGTCAACGAGCTGCGTGCTCGTGCCAAGGACCGTCTGCTGACCAAGGCCATCGCCAACGAAGAGAAGCTGGCCGATGCCCAGCCTGCCGAGGACTTGCTGTCCCTGGAAGGCATGGACAAGAACCTGGCGCAAGAACTGGCAGTACGCGGTGTTGTTACCCGCGAAGACCTGGCCGAGCAGTCGATTGACGACTTGCTCGACATCGACGGCATCGACCAAGAGCGTGCCGGCAAGCTGATCATGGCCGCCCGAGCCCATTGGTTCGAGTAAGTTTTACGGCCTGAGGAGAGAAGTGCATGACGCAAGTCACGGTGAAAGAACTGGCCCAAGTGGTCGACACACCGGTAGAGCGCCTGCTGCAGCAGATGCGTGAGGCGGGTCTGCCGCACACCAGTGCCGAGCAAGTTGTGACCGACAATGAGAAGCAAGCCCTGCTTGCCCACCTCAAGAGCAGCCACGGCGAGAAACTGGAAGAGCCGCGCAAGATCACCTTGCAACGCAAAACCACTACCACCCTGAAAGTCGCTGGTAGCAAGACCATCAGCGTGGAAGTGCGTAAGAAGAAAACCTACGTCAAGCGCAGCCCTGACGAGATCGAAGCCGAGAAGCAGCGCGAGCTCGAAGAGCAGCGCGTCGCTCAGGAAGCGACTCGTCTGAAGACCGAGCAGGAAGCTGCTCGCCGCGCCGAGGAAGAGGCTCGCAAGCAGCCGGCTGCTGCGGGCGCTGTAGCTGATGCAGTGGCTGCTCCGGCAGCGGCTCCGGTCATTGCTCCGGTCGAGGCCGCTGCGGCAATCGACCTGGCTGCGGCTGAGCGCAAGAAAGAAGAACAGCGCCGTCCGGAAAAAGCGCGCAGCGACGATGCCGATCGTCGCGGTGGTGATCGCAAGACCACCCAGCATCGCCCGACCGTTAAGGAAAAGGCACCGGCTCCGCGTGTTGCTCCGCGTACCGTCGACGAAGAGACCGATGGTTTCCGTCGTGGTGGCCGTGGCAAAGGCAAGTTGAAGAAGCGTAACCAACATGGGTTCCAGAGCCCAACGGGGCCGATCGTGCGTGATGTAAATATTGGCGAGACCATCACCGTGGCTGACCTGGCCGCACAGATGGCGGTCAAGGGCGCGGAAATCGTCAAGTTCATGTTCAAGCTGGGCACTCCGGTGACCATCAACCAGGTGCTGGACCAGGAAACAGCCCAGCTGATCGCCGAAGAGTTTGGCCACAAGGTCAAACTGGTCAGCGACAACGTCCTGGAAGAGCAACTGGCGGAATCGCTGAAGTTCGAAGGTGAGACCTTCCATCGGGCGCCGGTCGTGACCGTAATGGGCCACGTCGACCACGGTAAGACTTCGCTGCTCGACTATATCCGTCGTGCCAAGGTGGCAGCCGGTGAAGCCGGTGGCATCACCCAGCACATCGGTGCCTACCACGTCGAAACCGACCGTGGCATGGTCACCTTCCTCGATACCCCGGGTCACGCTGCGTTCACCCAGATGCGTGCTCGTGGTGCCAAGGCGACCGACATCGTCATCCTCGTGGTGGCTGCGGACGACGGCGTGATGCCGCAGACCCAGGAAGCCGTGCAGCATGCGAAAGCGGCCGGTGTACCGATCGTGGTTGCAGTGAACAAGATCGACAAGCCGGGCGCCAACCTGGACAACATCAAGAACGGCCTGGCCGCGCTGGATGTGATTCCGGAAGAGTGGGGCGGCGACACGCCGTTCGTGAATGTCTCGGCGAAAATGGGTACCGGTGTCGACGAACTGCTCGAAGCCGTACTGCTGCAAGCCGAAGTTCTGGAACTCAAAGCTACTCCGTCGGCTCCGGGTCGCGGCGTTGTGGTCGAGTCCCGCCTGGACAAGGGCCGTGGCTCGGTAGCCACCGTGCTGGTACAGGACGGTACCCTGCGTCAGGGCGATATGGTCCTGGTCGGCGTCAACTATGGCCGCGTGCGTGCCATGCTCGACGAGAACGGTAAGCCGATCAAGGAAGCCGGTCCGTCGATTCCAGTCGAGATCCTCGGCCTGGACGGCACCCCGGATGCGGGTGACGACATGACCGTGGTCGCCGACGAGAAGAAGGCCCGTGAAGTGGCCCTGTTCCGTCAAGGCAAGTTCCGCGAAGTCAAACTGGCTCGCGCACATGCCGGCAAGCTGGAAAACATCTTCGAGAACATGGGCCAGGCAGAGAAGAAGACGCTCAACATCGTCCTCAAGTCCGACGTCCGTGGTTCGCTGGAAGCGCTGCAGGGTTCGCTCAGCGGCCTGGGCAACGACGAAGTGCAAGTGCGTGTGGTCGGTGGCGGCGTCGGTGGCATCACCGAATCCGATGCCAACCTGGCGCTGGCCTCCAACGCGGTGCTGTTCGGCTTCAACGTGCGTGCCGACGCCGGTGCGCGCAAGATCGTCGAGGCCGAAGGCCTGGACATGCGTTACTACAACGTGATCTACGACATCATCGAAGACGTCAAGAAAGCCCTGACCGGCATGCTCGGCAGCGATGTTCGCGAGAACATCCTGGGTATCGCCGAAGTACGTGACGTGTTCCGTTCGCCGAAGTTTGGCGCGGTCGCCGGTTGTATGGTGGTCGAAGGTGTTGTGCACCGTAACCGTCCGATTCGCGTCCTGCGCGAAGACGTGGTGATCTTCGAAGGCGAGCTGGAATCCCTGCGCCGCTTCAAGGACGACATGTCCGAAGTGCGTAACGGCATGGAGTGCGGTATCGCGGTGAAGAGCTACAACGACGTTAAGGTCGGCGACAAGATCGAAGTGTTCGAGAAGGTCCAGGTGGCTCGTACGCTGTAACGCGCGAGCTGCAATACGCAACGCCCGGCCCCGCATAGCGCGGCCGGGCGTTTGCCGCTTTTGTACCCGCTGGCAGTGCCGGCGGGAGAGGTAAGGAAAATGGCCAAGATATACAGCCGTACCCAGCGTATCGGCGACCAGATCCAGCGCGAGCTGGCGCAGATGATTCCGCGTGAGGTCAAGGACCCGCGCCTGGGTTTCGTCACCGTCACCGCCGTGGAAGTCAGCCGCGATGTCGGTCACGCCAAGGTGTTCATCACCGTGATGGGCGAGAACGACCTGGATAAGATCAAGCAGAACGTGCGCGTCCTGAATGACGCCGCCGGTTACCTGCGCATGCTGCTGGGCAAGGCGATGAAACTGCGCAGCGTGCCGCAGCTGCATTTCCACTATGACGAAAGCATCTCCCGCGGTGTGCACCTGTCCTCGTTGATCGAGCGTGCCGTTGCCGAAGACAGCAAGCATCAGGACGATTGACGTGGCTCAGGTCAAACGTATCCGCCGCAATGTCAGTGGCATCATCCTGCTCGACAAGCCGCACGGCTTCAGCTCCAACGCCGCGCTGCAAAAGGTGCGCTGGCTGCTGAATGCCGAGAAGGCCGGCCACACCGGCAGCCTCGACCCGTTGGCCACCGGCGTGCTGCCGCTGTGTTTCGGTGAGGCGACCAAGTTCTCCCAGTATCTTCTGGATGCCGACAAGGGTTACGAGACCCTGGCCCAGCTCGGCGTGACCACCACCACCGGCGATGCCGAGGGTGATGTGTTGGAGCGCCGTGAGGTGACCGTCGGTCGGGACGATGTGGAAGTGCTGCTGCCGCGTTTTCGCGGTGAAATCAGCCAGATACCACCGATGTACTCGGCCCTGAAGAAGGATGGCCAGCCGTTGTACAAGCTGGCGCGAGCCGGTGAAGTAGTGGAGCGTGAGGCGCGTTCTGTTACTATTGCGCGCCTGGAATTACTCAGCCTCGAACAGTCGCACCTGCGCTTGAGCGTGGCCTGCAGCAAAGGCACCTATATTCGTACCCTGGTCGAGGATATCGGCCAGTTGCTCGGTTGCGGTGCTCATGTTGCCGAATTGCGGCGTACTCAGGCCGGTCCGTTCAGCCTGGCGCAGACGGTAACCCTGGAAGAGCTGGAACGGGCCCATGCCGAAGGTGGCAACGAGGCCGTGGACCGCTTCCTGCTGCCGTCCGATAGTGGCCTGCAACACTGGCCACTGCTGCAGTTCAGCGAGCACAGCGCCTACTACTGGCTGCATGGGCAGCCGGTACGCGCACCGGAAGCGCCGAAGTTCGGCATGGTGCGGGTGCAAGATCACAATGGCCGCTTCATCGGTATCGGTGAAGTGAGCGAAGACGGGCGCATTGCGCCGCGTCGACTGATTCGGTCGGAATGACCGAAACCGTCAGCGGATTCGTTCGCGGGCGGTGAGACACAGGCGGATTTATTCGTCTGCAAGCGCAGGCGAATTTATCCGCATGCAGGCGTTAGCGGGTTACCCGCTGGCGTACGAGGATGGCTGTCAACAGGCACGGTCACCCCTCACTTTTAAATACAGGGAATAGTCCCTGGCCTGTTCACTCTAGGAGCCCATTACCATGGCACTGAGCGTTGAAGAAAAAGCCCAAATCGTAACCGACTACAAGCAAGCTGAAGGCGACACCGGTTCGCCGGAAGTGCAGGTTGCTCTGTTGACTTTCAACATCAACAAGCTGCAAGGCCACTTCAAGGCCAACGGCAAAGACCACCACTCCCGTCGTGGCCTGATCCGTATGGTTAACCAGCGTCGTAAGCTGCTGGATTACCTGAAGGGCAAAGATGCCTCGCGTTACAGCGCCCTTATCGGTCGCCTGGGTCTGCGTCGTTAAGACGTACACCTGAAGTGAGAAGCTGGAAGTCAAAAGTCGCAGTCGGTTCAACCGACCGGGGCTTGGGGCTTCCAGCTTCTGGCTTTCTGCAACAAGGATTTAGAGCCTGTCCACAATCCGCTTCACCGAGCCGGATTCTGAACAGACTTTCAGAGGGGTAATCCCTCGTGCCACCCGTTCCCCCAAGGCAACAAGAGAAGGAAAACACCGTGAACCCGGTAATCAAGAAGTTCCAGTTCGGTCAATCGACCGTAACCCTCGAGACTGGCCGTATCGCCCGTCAAGCCTCCGGCGCCGTGCTGGTCACCGTTGACGACGACGTCACCGTACTGGTCGCCGTAACCGGCGCCAAGACTGCCGACCCAAGCAAAGGCTTCTTCCCGCTCTCCGTGCACTACCAGGAAAAAACCTACGCTGCGGGCAAGATCCCCGGTGGTTTCTTCAAGCGTGAAGCGCGTCCTTCGGAAAAAGAAACCCTGACCTCGCGCCTGATCGACCGTCCGATCCGTCCGCTGTTCCCGGAAGGTTTCCAGAACGAAGTGCAGGTCATCTGCACCGTGGTTTCCACCAGCAAGAAGACCGATCCGGACATCGCAGCGATGATCGGTACCTCGGCTGCCCTGGCCATCTCCGGCATCCCGTTCAACGGCCCGATCGGTGCCGCGCGCGTCGCCTTCCACCCGGAAACCGGCTACCTGCTGAACCCGACCTACGAGCAGCTCAAGGCCTCCAGCCTGGACATGGTCGTAGCCGGTACCAAAGACGCCGTGCTGATGGTTGAATCGGAAGCCAAAGAGCTGACCGAAGACCAGATGCTGGGCGCCGTGCTGTTCGCCCACGACGAATTCCAGGCCGTGATCCAGGCCGTTACCGAGCTGGCTGCCGAAGCCGCCAAGCCGACCTGGGACTGGCAGCCGAAAGCGGAAAACACCGCTCTGCTCAATGCCATTCGCAGCGAGTTCGGTGAAGCGATCTCCCAGGCCTACACCATCATCATCAAGCAGGACCGCTACGCGCGTCTGGGCGAGCTGAAAGATCAGGTGGTGGCCAAGTTCTCCGGTGAGGAAGGTCAGCCATCCGCCGGTGAAGTCAAAGACGCTTTCGGCGAAATCGAATACCGCACCGTGCGCGAGAACATCGTCAACGGCAAGCCGCGTATCGACGGCCGTGACACCCGCACCGTGCGTGGCCTGAACATCGAAGTCGGTGTACTGGACAAGACCCACGGTTCGGCCCTGTTCACCCGTGGCGAAACCCAGGCCCTGGTCGTTGCCACCCTCGGTACCGCCCGCGACGCACAGCTGCTCGACACCCTCGAAGGCGAGCGCAAAGACCCCTTCATGCTGCACTACAACTTCCCGCCGTACTCGGTCGGTGAGTGTGGCCGCATGGGCGCCACCGGCCGCCGCGAAATCGGTCACGGCCGTCTGGCCCGCCGTTCGGTCCAGGCCATGCTGCCGGCCGCCGACGTGTTCCCGTACACCATCCGCGTGGTCTCGGAAATCACCGAATCCAACGGTTCGTCCTCGATGGCTTCCGTGTGCGGCGCTTCCCTGGCCCTGATGGACGCCGGTGTGCCGATGAAGGCCCCGGTTGCCGGTATCGCCATGGGTCTGGTCAAGGAAGGCGAGAAGTTCGCCGTTCTGACCGACATCCTCGGCGACGAAGATCACCTGGGCGACATGGACTTCAAGGTTGCCGGTACCGCCAATGGCGTCACCGCACTGCAGATGGACATCAAGATCCAGGGCATCACCGAAGAAATCATGGAAATTGCTCTGGGCCAGGCCCTGGAAGCGCGCCTGAACATTCTCGGCCAGATGAACCAGGTCATTGCCCAGTCGCGTAGCGAGCTGTCGGCTAACGCCCCGACCATGATCGCGATGAAGATCGACCAGGACAAAATCCGCGACGTCATCGGCAAGGGTGGCGCGACCATCCGTGGTATCTGCGAAGAGACCAAGGCCTCGATCGACATCGAAGACGACGGCTCGATCAAGATCTTCGGCGAAACCAAGGAAGCGGCCGAGGCCGCGCGTCAGCGCGTACTGGGTATCACCGCGGAAGCCGAGATCGGCAAGATCTACGTCGGCAAGGTCGAGCGCATCGTCGACTTCGGCGCCTTCGTCAACATCCTGCCGGGCAAGGACGGTCTGGTGCACATCTCCATGCTGAGCGACGCTCGCGTTGAGAAAGTGACCGACATTCTGAAAGAAGGTCAGGAAGTTGAAGTACTGGTACTGGACGTGGACAACCGCGGCCGTATCAAGCTGTCGATCAAAGACGTTGCTGCAGCCAAGGCTTCCGGTGTCTAAACCGTAGCCAGGTAATAAAAGGAGGGCCCGCTTGCGGGCCCTCTTTTTTTGCCTGCGATTTGCCGGGACAATGGCGGCTCGCGTAGTACCCACAAGGATGTTTGGCGATGGATATCACCTACTGCCGTTACCACCCGGCACAACCCGCTACCTGGCAGTGCGCACCCTGCGAACGGGACTACGGCGATTGCTGCATCCCGCTCAATGCCGATGCCCCTGAGCAGGAGCCGGTGTGCCCGCTGTGCCGCCAGCGGCTGAGCTTTCTCGGGGCCGCGAATACCGCCCAGCCTTTCTGGGAACGCATTCCGCAATTCTTCCTCTATGGCTTACAGCAGGGGCCCTTGCTGTTTGCCGTGGCGTTGGCCCTGGCCAGTCTGTTCATGCCGGGTTGGAAGTTGCTCTGGCTGGCGCTGTTCTGTGTGGCCTGCAAATACCTGCAGACGGTGATCGAGACGGCCAGCCAGGGTGGTCGCGATGCGCCCGCGTTGCGCACGGCCTTCGATATCGAAGGTTTTGGCCTGTTCTGGCGTTTGCTGGTGATCTTCTTCATCGCCTTCGGTGCGCAGTGGCTGGCAGCCGACTTCGACAGTGAGGCTCTGTTCTGGGCGGTCAGTCTAGGTGTGCAGTTGGTGATCCCGGCCTGCATCATCCGCCTGGCGCTGGACAAGACCCTGGGCGCAGCGTTGAACCCGGACGAAATCGGCCAGGTGATCAAGGCCATGGGCTGGCGCTACCTGATCCTCTGGGTGTTCCTGTTCATTCTCTGGCAGTCGCCGGACTGGGTCACCTACATGCTCTCGAACGGCTTGCCGAGGGTGGTGCTGATGCCGATTGCCACCCTGCTGTTCGGTTATTTCAGCGTGGTGATGTGCGCCATGATGGGCTATGCGGTGTTCCAGTATCAGGGCGCGCTGGGTTTTGCCGTGGCCGAGGAGGGCAGCACTGCGGGTTTCCCTGTCGAGGAGTACCAGCGGCGGCGGGCCCTGGCCGAAGCGGAAATTCGCCTCAAGGAAGGTCAGAGCGGCCCGGCCTTGGAAATACTGACCCAGGCTTTGGAGCGCCTGCCCAATGACCTCAAGCTGAACGAGCGTTTCCATCAGTTGCTCTATGGCCTGAATGCCACTGAGCGCTGCCTGCGCCATCTGGCCCATTACTTGCCGTTGGCGGCGCGGCTGAATCCGCCCCTGGCGGCCACGGCGTTGCTCAATGCGCGCCGATTGCAGGCTGATTACCTGCCGGACGATGCCCAGGTCTGTGAGCGGGTGGCACAGGCCCTGATCGAACGACACAAGATCCGCGAAGGGCTCAGCCTGTTGCGCAACCTGCACCAGCGCTTCCCCGAGTACCCGTTCATTGCCCGTGCCTACCTGCTGGCCGCACGTGGTTTTGCCGAGGGCCTGGGGCAGCTCGAGCCGGCGCAGAAGCTGCTCGGTTTCATCCGCGCGCGTTACCCGCAGTCACCGCTGCTGGCTGAGGTCACTGTGTTGGAAGCGACTATCCAGCGTTTGGCCGAGCGCAGCTGAGGGCCTGTAGCCCGGATGCAATCCGGGGGGGGGCAATCCCGGATTGCATCCGGGCTACGTTCAGCGCGCCAGGTGTTGCTGGTACAGGGCCAGTTGCTGGGTCTGTTCGGCTTCCGGGAAGGCTTGGCGCAGGAAGCGGCTCAGCTCGCTGACGCCACTCAGATCCTGACGCTGGCCGAGCTGGCGAGCCAGCTGCAGGGTCAGTGCGGGAAACTGCGACGGCAGTTGTGGGCTGCGGCTCAGGCGGCGCCAGGCGCCTAGGGCGCGCTGTCCTTCGCCAGCGCGGATCAGCGGTGACAGCAGGTGCAGTTGCACGGCCGGGTGCTGCAGCAGGCGTTGCTCCATTTCGCCGCTGTCATCGGCAATCCTCCGTAGCAGGACCAGACTCTCACTGTGCTCGGGCAGGGCAAACAGTTGCTTGAGCACGCCACTGAGCAGGGCCTTGTCCTGGCGTCCGCGGGCTACCGCGTAGAGGCGTTCCAGCAGTGCTGGGCGGCCGGGATAGCGCGCCAGTAGGTCCGGCCCGCGGCTGGCGGCCTGGTCCAGGGCGAACTGGCTGAGCAGTTGGTCGAGGGCGGCCAGTTCACGCTTGAATGGCGCGTCGGGGTCTTCCTTGTGCAGGTAGGCCTCGTCGACCTTGAGGCGCCCGCCCAGGCGCGGCAGCCACACGGCGAGGAAACCGGCACCTAGGCCACCGAGGTGGGCGTAGTAGTTGGTGTTGCCCTCGGCCAGCAGCAGGCCGTAGAGCTCCTTGCCCATCCACACCGGCAGAATCCACAGCGCCGGCGCCTTGAAGTAGCCGAACAGCGGGCCGAGCCAGTAGAAGAAGTTGATCTTGCGCAGGCCGTAGACGCCCAGGTACATGCCCATTAGCCCGGAGATCGCCCCGGAGGCGCCGACCCCGCTGACCCAGACCGGATCCACCGCCCACCAGAGCAGGTGCGAGGCCACGCCGCTGAGCAGGTACAGGCCCAGATAGACGGCGCGGCCCAGGGCGATTTCCAGGGCGAAGCCGAAGATGAACAGGAACAGCATGTTGCCCAGCAGGTGGTCGAAGCTGCCATGCAGGAACATCGCACCGAACAGACCTTCAACCGTGAACCTGGCCGGGATAAAGCCGAAGCGCATGCTGCTGATCTGGTCGCGCGCCGCTTCGGCTTGCTGCCGCGCCGCTTGCCAGGCGTTGTCCGCGCGATACTCCGCGCGCTGGTGCAGGCCGTGCTCGAACTCCAGGTCATGCAGGATCAGCGCCGCCAGGTCCTGGCGGCGCATGCCGTCGAGGTATTCGCGTTCGTCCCGATCCAGTTCCCGGCGCTGGCTGAAGTCCTCGGTGAAGAGTGCCCGCTCGCGATTGAGCAGGCCGCCGTCGAGGTAGGTGCGCACCGCTGTTTCCTCGCGCGCCTGATCGCCACCCTGGTAGCCAAAGTAGATCAGGGTGTTGAGCAGGATCAGCAGCAAGGTGATGACGGGCGGACGTTTCCAGTCCAGCGGGTGTTCGGCCGGGATGATCAGCATGACTTACTTCCGTGTCGCGAGGGTTTACTGGCCGCGCTTGCTCTCGATGCTCTTCAGGCGCTCCGCCTCGAACATCAGGAAGTAGTACATGCCGTTGCGCGGGCCGTAGACCCACTCTTCCTGTTTGAACTCCTGCTCGCCCTGCTCATTGAGGGTGTAGCCGATCACGCTCTGGCTGGCCGGGGCACCGCACTTCATGCGCACCTCGCTGCTGCGATCACCTTCGCTGGCGATACCGCTGTCGCAGCGCATGGAGGCCGAAGCCGAAAAACTGCAGACAGCCAGCAGGGCACCGATAACGAGAGTTTTCATTTAGAGCATCCTTGTTCATGGGAGAGTAACGCGGAGGTTGGCGGCTCAGTCGCCGCGTTTGCTGTCGATCTTGATCAGGCGATTGCCTTCCAGACGCAGGAAATAAAGCATGCCGTTGCGCGGGCCATAGATCCACTCCTCGATGGCCACTTCGCTGGCGTAGCCGTAGTAATCGACCACTTCGCGGTAACCGAGGAAGTCGCGGCTGACTGGCTCGCCACACTTGTCCAGCACCTCGCCTGCCAGGTCGCCGGTGCTGATCAGTTTGCTGCCGCAGCGCAGGGTGGAGCTGGCCTGTGCAGCACCAGCGAACAGCAGGCCAAGGACGATCAGCAGGGCGTTGCGCATCGAGAGTTCCACACCGCAGGGGGCTATTGGCCGGCAGCCTACACTGGCTTTTGTCGGCTGTCAGCGGCCGCGACGGGTTTCGATGCGGATCAGGCGATTGCCTTCGAAGGTGAGGATGCTGAGCATGCCGTTGTTCGGCCCGTAGACCCATTCCTCGATCTTGAACTCGCGCCGGTCGTAGCTGCCCAGGGTGTAGCCGACCAGGTCGCGGTAGGTCGGCTCACCGCACTTGCGCTCGACCTCGAAGGCGCGGTCACCCTCGCTGACCAGTTGCGTGCCGCAGCGCATGCTGCCGGCCTGGACCAGGCCGCTGCAGAGTGTCAGCAGGGCCAGGCAGAGCAGTTGGCGTGGCATAGTCTTACTCACTGCCCAGGTGCAGGGTGGTGGCGACCTTGCCGTCGGCCAGGGCCTCGCTGCTGCTGACGTCGAGCAGGTAGATACGCTGATCGGCCAGGCCGCCGCGCTCCACCAGATAGTCCTTGATGCTGGCGGCGCGGGCCTGGGCCAGCTGGCGCAGGAGCAGCTCGCTTTGCCCCCAGGATTGCAGCACGGCGTCTTTCAGCTTGGCGCCACGCTCCTCATCCGGTAGCTCGGCCCATTCGGCCGGTGGCTGCTGCTTGAGACGGGTGCGGTAGATGCCTTCCAGCAGCACCGCCTTGTCGTCCTCATCGACCACCAGCTGCTCCGGTTCGGCGGGCACCGCATCGCCGCGGCGCTGCAGCATTTTGTACCAGGTGTTCTGGTATTCGCGCTCCAGGCGCGCGGCGGCGAGCGGCGGGCCGTCGCTGCTCTGGGCGCTCATGCCTTCGACTTCCAGGCGCAATGCCGGGCGCTCCTTGAGGGCGGCGGCCAGGGTGTCCAGGGCCTTCTGTGCCGCGCCGTCCAGCTCATCGCTGCCGGCGGTGAACTGCACCTGGCTGAGATCGACCTCGCTGCCGCCGACCAGGCCGGCGATGAACTTGAAGGGCGCCTGGGCGGCGCGCAGCACCAGATTGCGCAGGGTCTGCCAGACGATCGGCATCACGCTGAATTCCGGGCTGTTGAGGTTGCCCTGCACCGGCAGCGCGATCTCGATATTGCCGTTGGTGTCCTTGAGCAGGGCCACGGCCAGGCGGATCGGCAGGTCCACGGCGTCCTTGCTGTCGACCTGTTCGCCCAGTTGCAGGTCCTCCACCAGCACCTTGTTCTCGGCATTGAGCTGGCCTTTCTCGATCTGGTAGTGCAGGTCGAGGTTGAGCCGGCCCTTGCGGATGCGGTAGCCGGCGAACTTGCCGGAGTAAGGGGTGAGGGTGGTCAGTTCGACATTCTTGAAGCTGGTGGCGATATCCAGGCTGTTCATCGGGTCGAACGGCGTCAGCTTGCCCTTGATGGTGACCGGTGCGTACTTGTCGACCTTGCCCTTGATATCCACGCTGGCGGTTTTCGGGCTCTGGTTGTCGAGGGTGCCGATCTTGCCGTTGAGCTGCTGGATGGCCGTGGCGAAGTTGGGGGTCAGGCTGAAGTCGGCGAAGTTGGCCGAGCCATCCGCGATGCTGATGCCGCCAATGCGGATCGGCATCGGCTCGCCGGCCGGTTCTGGCTTGGCATTCGGTTCGGCCGGCTGGGCGATGATCAGGTCGTTGACGTTGGTGGTCAGGTCTTCATTGATGATGAAGCGGGTATAGGGCTGCTGCAGGCTGACCTGCTGGATCGCCAGGCCTTCGCCGTGGCGATAGTCGAGTCCGTCCACCACCAGCTGCTGCCACTTGAGGAAGTCGCGCTCCTTGAGCGTGTCGAGGGTGTGTAGTTGGTTGACCTCGGCGCGTCCGCCGATGCTGAACGCCAGCGGCTCGACGCTTTTCAGGTCGACGGCCAGGTCGCTGCCGAGCAGGCCGCTGCGCAGCTCCAGGCGCATCAGCGGGGTGATGTAGGCCTGGGCCAGGCGCAGGTCGATATCGCGGGTGGCCACCTGCAGTTTGGCCGTGGTCGGGGTCAGTTGCACCTGGCCGTCGACCTTGAGCTGGCCTTTCTGGTTCAGGCCGGTATCGAGTTTGAGGGCAAAAGGCGAGGTGCCCAGGCTGTCGAAGTCCTTGAGGTCGAGGTTGAGCGGGCCCAGCTCGACCTTGACCTCCTGGCCTGGAGCGCGATCGGCCAGGTGGACCTGGTAGTCGCGCAGCTGCACGTCACGCAGGATCACTTGCCAGGGTTTCCCCGGCTCGGTGGCAGTTGCAGGCGCTGCAGGCGCCGGCTCGGTGGCTGCGCCTGGCGCTGCCGGGGGTGTTTCGCCGGCCGCTACGGCAGCGCTTGCGTTGTCATCTGAGGTGGTTGGTGTGGAGCCTGCGCCACCCTCGTTCGGAGCCGGAGCCGGAGCCGGAGCCGGAGCTGGAGCTGGAGCTGGAGCTGGAGCCGAGGCAGGCGCCGGTGTGGGTTTGCTCGGCTGGCTGGCCAGCAGTTTCTGCCAGTCCAGTTGGCCATCCTTCTCGCGGGCGGCCCAGGTTTCCAGCTTCTGGCTGCGAATCTTGCCGACTATGACCTGTTGCTTGGCCAGATCCAGGCTGGTCTCGGTGATGTTCAGGCTGGCCAGGCGCAGCAGGGGTTTGTCCTGCGGGCTCTTGATGGCGAAGTTGCGCAAGTCGATCGCGGTGTTGCTCAGCAGCAGCTCGCTGCCCTTGGCCAGGCTCATGCGGTAGTCGGTGCTCAGGCTGACCACGCCATCCTCCAGCACCAGTGGCAGGGCATCGCGCACATAGGGCCAGACGCCTTTCAACTTGCCATCGGTGATTTTCAGCTGGCCGCTGGAGCTGATCGGGCTGAGGCTGATCTGCCCTTGCCAATCGAGGCGGCCGCCGTTGGGGCCGACCGCGATCAGGTTCATCTCGGCATTGTCATCGGGCAGGGTGCTGAGGTTCTTCAGCTCCAGGTTGAGCGAGTCATAGACGAACTCGACCGGCTCGCTGGGGCGCAAGTCGCGGAAGTGCAGGCCATTCTCGATCAGCTCGATGCGCTGGATACGCAGCGGGAAGGGCTCACTCGGTTCTGTCGCAGCCGGTTGCTCCGGGCTGGCGGGCAGCTTGAACAGCTGGGTCAGATTGAGCGTACCGTCCTTGGCGAACAGCAGTTCGCTGCGGGCCTTCTCCAACTCGATATCGGACAGGTGCAGGGCGCCGCCCCACAGGCTATCGAGTTGCAGGTTGGCGTACAGGCGATCGAAGGCAATCTGTTCCTTGTCCGTCTCGCCAATATGCAGGCCCCAGAGACTCAGCTCCAAGCTGAAGGGATTGAGCTCGATACGCTCCAGGCGCGCCGGCACGTTGGCCAGTTGCGTCAACTGCTGATTGGCGATGCGCAGGGCGATGCCGGGCAGGATCAGGAAACCGAGCAGGCTGTAGAGGGCAATGGCGATCAGCAGTGCGCTCGTGGCGCGTTTCAATCCTTTGGGCATGGTGCGACTTCAACTTCCAGGCGAGATGCCCGGAAGTATGGCATGGCTATTTTAAAGTGGCGCCCTCGCCGTGCGGGCCTAGGGTCTGTTCCCGTTTCGTTCACGGCCGCGACGGAGCCCGTTTTTGCGCGGAGCTAGGCGCGAGACGCGAGGTTTGGTCGTCCAAATGAGCCGTCGAGTAACGACGTTCCGCGCAAAAACGGGCCCGTCCCTGCGGGTTGCGCGCAAAATCGCGCCATGCGTCGTTGCGGGACTTGGCAAGGGAATGACCATTGCCTGCGTCCCGCGCCTAGTCTGGCGCGATTTTGCGCAGCAACGCGGTTCGCGAACGAAACGGGAGCAGACCCTAGCAACTCAGAAATGCAGGATCAGGGTCTTCAGCGGTGGCTGGCCATCGTGCGAGGGGAAGTCCGCCGCCGGCGGCAGCACCTGCCAGTCGCGTACCGGCCGGCCGAGCTTCTCCGCACAGCGCAGCACCTGCTCGCGCCAGTCGTCCATGGCCACGCGCGCCAGGTTGTTGCAGCAGATCAGCGTACCGTTGGCTGCCGTGGCGAGGATCGCCGGCTTGAGCAGGCTCTGGTAGTCGCGCTGCAGGTCGACGGTGCCGAAGGCGCTCTTGGCCCAGGCCGGCGGGTCGAGCAGCACCAGGTCGAATTGACGCTGCGCCAGGCGCGGATAGTGCGGCAGCTTGTGCCCGCGCCGCGCACTGATCGGCAGGCCGGCCAGTTGGCGGATGGCCGGGAAGTAGTCGGACTGGATGAACTGCATGGGTGGCAGTTGCGGGTTGAGCAGGCCATTCTCGCGGCCGACCGCCAGGTTGCCTTCGGCGAAGTCGAGGTTGACCACCTCGCTGGCACCGCCCGCCGCGGCGCACAGGCCGACGCCACAGGTGTAGGCGAACAGGTTGAGTACCGACTTGCCGGCGCTGTGCGCCTTGACCCAGCCGCGGGCGTTGCGCAGGTCGAGGAACAGCAGCGGGTCCTGCCCCGGATGGCGGCCGCGCACGCGGTAGTTGAGGCCCCACTCGTGACCGATCTGATCTTCCAGGGCGGCAGGTTCGGCCTGGTACACCGGGTCGCTGCGGTCGATGCGCGAATTGCCTTGCGAGCGGTCGTTGTAAACCAGCTGCAGCTCCTGGCCGAGCTGCTGCTGGATGGTTGCATGCAGGTCGAGCAGGGCATCGCGCTCGAGCGTTTGGTGGAAACTCTGCACCAGCAGCTGTGGGCCGTAACGGTCAGCGGTGAGGCCGGGGGCGCCTTCCTGGCTGCCGTGGAACAGGCGGTAGCAGTCAGTGCCCTGCTCGTGCAGTTCACCGAGCAGGTCCTGGCGCTGGGCGAGAGCGGCGCGCAGCGCCTGATTGATAGAGGACATGCGCGGCGTCTCGAAATAAGGGGCGGGCAGTTTACCAGTCCGACTCCGGCGGCGGGCGGCTCAGAACCTGTTTACGATCTCCTGTCCGTCGGCCATACGGCGTTGAAAACAGTCTCGGAATGCTCATTTACAGCTCGTAAACTCCGCTTCCTCGACTGTTTTCGCCTTGCCTGGCTCTAGTCCAGAAAATCGTAAACAGGTTCTCAACGGCGAATGGCCAGGCCCAGACGCTTATGCGCGCGGTGCACGGCGGCGCCGCGCACAGCCCAGCGCAGCAGGCGCGCGACCCGGCCGACGGCTATCCGGATCAGGCGGCTGCGCCAGGGGCCGAAGGAGCGGCCGAACTGCTGTTGGGCCCAGTCCGGGAGCAGGTCGTAACCGGCCTGCAGCATCAGCTTGCCCATGGGCGCGGCAATCGCGCTGGGCGCCGGGGCGGCCTGCAGGATGCGCAGGATTTCCCGCGAGCGCTCATCGCACAGCAGCTGCGGGCGGATGGCGGCCAGGTACTGCTCGACCTCGGCGCAGGAGTGCGGCACGTCTGCGGCGCCGAGGCGCTCGGCGATGCTGGCCACTTCGGCGTAGTAGCGATCCTGCTCGGTGACGCTCAGCAGCGGGTCGCGGTAGCGCAGGTGAGCCTTGAGAAAGCAGGAGACTTCGGCCACATGCACCCAGGTCAGCAGCTGTGGGTCGCTGGCGGCATAGGCGCGGCCATCCGGCGCGGTGCCGACCACCTGCAGGTGGATGGTGCGCACCTTGTCGATCAGCCAGTCGGCATCGCGCCGGCTGCCGTAGGTGGTGCCGGAGATGAACTGGCCGGTGCGGCGCAGGCGCCCGAGCAGATCATCGCGAAAATTCGAGTGGTCCCACACCCCGGCCAGGGCCAGGGGGTGCAGGGCTTGCAGGAGCAGGGCACTGATGCCGCCGATCATCATGCTGGTGAAGTCGCCATGCACTTTCCAGCACGCCGAGTCGGGGCCAAACAGGCCGGGATCGCCAGGGGGTTGCTCGAAGTCGATCTGGCCCAGGGCCAGGCCGGTGAGGCTGAGTACCTGGCTTTCGATAGAGCGGCGAATCAGTTCCAACAGCGTACTTCCTTGTCGCGGCCCCTCCATTACGGCAGGGGCCGCTGCGTTTCAGCGGTTCAGGCGCTTGTCGATCAGGCCGTCGACCACACTGGGGTCGGCCAGGGTCGAGGTGTCGCCCATGTTGTCCAGCTCGTTGCAGGCGATCTTGCGCAGGATGCGCCGCATGATCTTGCCCGAGCGGGTCTTCGGCAGGCCCGGCGCCCACTGGATCAGCTCCGGCTTGGCGAAGCTGCCGATCTCCTTGCTGACCAGCGCGAGCAGTTCGGCCTTGAGCGCGTCGTTGAGCTGCGCGCCGATCACCGGGGTGACGAAGGCATAGATGCCCTGGCCCTTGATGTCGTGCGGGTAGCCGACCACGGCGGCCTCGGCGATGGCGTCGTGCAGGACCAGGGCGCTTTCCACTTCGGCGGTGCCGATACGGTGGCCGGAGACGTTGATCACGTCGTCCACCCGTCCGGTGATCCAGTAGTAGCCGTCCTCGTCGCGGCGCGCGCCGTCGCCGGTGAAGTAGTAGCCGGGATAGGGCTTGAAGTAGGTGTCGATCATGCGCTGGTGATCGCCGTAGACGCTGCGGATCTGGCTCGGCCAGCTGGCCTTGATCGCCAGTACGCCGGCGCCCGGGCCGTCGATCTCCAGGCCCTGGTCGTCCAGCAGCACCGGTTGCACGCCGAAGAACGGGCGGGTTGCCGAGCCGGGCTTCAGATCCGTAGCGCCGGGCAGCGGAGTGATCAGGATGCTGCCAGTCTCGGTCTGCCACCAGGTGTCGACGATCGGACAGCGGCATTCGCCGACCACGTGGTAGTACCACTCCCAGGCTTCCGGGTTGATCGGTTCACCGACCGAGCCGAGCAGGCGCAGGCTCGAGCGGTCAGTCTGCTTGACCGGGTCTTCGCCTTCGCGCATCAGCGCGCGCAGGGCGGTCGGTGCGGTGTAGAAGATATTGACCTGATGCTTGTCGATCACCCGCCAGAAGCGCGAGGCGTCCGGGTAGTTCGGCACGCCCTCGAACATCAGAGTGGTGGCGCCGTTGGCCAGCGGGCCGTAGACGATGTAGCTGTGGCCGGTGACCCAGCCGACGTCGGCGGTGCACCAGTAGATATCGCCTTCGTGGTAGTCGAACACGTACTTGTGGGTCATCGCCGCGCCGAGCAGGTAGCCGCCGGTGCTGTGCAGCACACCCTTGGGTTTGCCGGTGCTGCCTGAGGTGTAGAGGATAAACAGCGGGTCTTCGGCGTCCATCGGCTCGGCCGGGCAGTCGCCGGACACTTCACGCAGCGCCTCGTGGTACCAGAGGTCGCGGCCTTCAACCCACGCCACCTCGCCCTGGGTGCGTTCGACCACCACCACGGTGCTGACGGCCGGGCAGCTCTGCAGGGCTTTGTCGACGTTGGCCTTGAGCGGGACGTACTTGCCGCCGCGCACGCCTTCGTCGGCGGTGATCACGGTGCGGCAGTCGGCATCGAGGATGCGGTCACGCAGGGCGTCCGGGGAAAAACCACCGAACACCACCGAGTGCACTGCGCCGATGCGCGTGCAAGCGAGCATGGCGTAGGCCGCCTCGGGGATCATCGGCATGTAGATGCACACCCGGTCGCCTTTCTTCACCCCGCGCTGCTTGAGCACATTGGCCAGGCGGCTGACATGGCTGTGCAGCTTGTTGTAGGTGATGTGGGCCGATTCGCTGGGGTTGTCGCCTTCCCAGATGATGGCGATCTGTTCGCCGCGCTCGGCCAGGTGGCGATCGATGCAGTTGTGCGCCACGTTGAGCTGGCCGCCCTTGAACCATTCGGCCTGGCCCTGGCTCAGGTCACTGCTGTGCACCTGGTCCCAGGGCTTGGACCAGTCGAGGAGCTGCCTGGCCTGTTCGCCCCAGAAGGCATCGGGTTGCTCGATGGACTGGCGGTAGAGACGCAGATAGGCGTCGTTATCCAGGTGGGCGCGCTGGCGCACGTCATCCTTGACCGGGTGGAGGCTGATCTCGAACATGGCGGGGTCCTTGCTTTTGTTTGGCCGCGATGCCCGCTAGGGTGCACCCAGGCCCTTGCCGGGTTCAAGTGCCGGGTGGCTTTCCTTCACCGCTGTGCTGACGTAGCCCGGATGCAATCCGGGAAGCAGGCGGCCCCGATCCCGGATTGCATCCGGGCTACAGAATGCACAAGCCCGGCGCAGGGCCGGGCTTGCGGGGATCAACCGCGGTGACGACCGCGGAAGAACTCGATCAGGCCCTGGGTCGAGGCGTCATCGGCCGGTGCGGCGTCCCAGGCGGTAAGACGCTGATAGACGCCCTTGCCAAGGTCTTTGCCCAGCTCCACACCCCACTGATCGAAGGCGTTGATGCCCCAGATCACGCTCTGCACGAACACCTTGTGCTCATACATCGCCACCAGCGCGCCGAGGCGCCGCGGGCTGATGCGTTCCAGCACCAGGGTGTTGCTCGGGCGGTTGCCCGGGATCACCTTGTGCGGCGCCAGGCGTTGCACTTCGTCTTCGCTCAGGCCGTTGGCGCGCAGCTCGGCCTCGGCCTCGTTGCGGCATTTACCGAGCATCAGCGCCTGGCTCTGCGACAGGCAGTTGGCATACAGCCACTGGTGGTGATCGGCCACCGGGTTGTAGCTGACCACCGGCACGATGAAGTCGGCCGGAATCAGCTGGGTGCCCTGGTGCAGCAACTGGTGGTAGGCATGCTGGCCGTTGCAGCCGACGCCGCCCCAGATCACCGGGCCGGTGTCGGTGCTGACCGGGCTGCCGTCCTGGCGCACGCGCTTGCCGTTGGACTCCATGTCCAGCTGTTGCAGGTGTTTGGTGATGTTGCGCAGGTAATGGTCGTACGGCAGGATCGCGTGGCTCTGCGCGCCCCAGAAGTTGCCGTACCAGACGCCGAGCAGGGCCAGCAGTACCGGCATGTTCTTGTCGAAGCTGGTGGTACGGAAATGCGTGTCCATGCTGTGGGCACCGGACAGCAGCTCCTTGAAGTTGGACATGCCGATGGCCAGGGCGATTGGCAGGCCGATGGCCGACCACAGCGAGTAGCGCCCGCCGACCCAGTCCCACATCGGGAAAATGTTCTTCTCGCGGATGCCGAAGGCGATCGCTGCTTCCTTGTTGCTGGTGACAGCGATGAAGTGGCGATAGAGCTTTTCCTCGGTACCGCCACGGGCCAGATACCAGGTGCGCGCGGCCTGGGCATTCTTCAGGGTTTCCAGGGTGCTGAAGGACTTGCTGGAAACGATGAACAGGGTGGTTTCGGCGTTCAGTTTGGCAGTCAGCTCATGGAACTCGCTGCCGTCGATATTGGCCAGGTAGTGGCAGCGCACCCCATGTTGGGTGAACGGCAGCAGCGCTTCGGAGACCAGCTGCGGGCCCAGGAAGGAGCCGCCAATGCCGATATTGACCACGTCGGTGATGCTCTTATCGCTGTAGCCGCGCCACATGTTGCTGTGGATGCGCCCGACGATATCGGTCATCTGGTGCAGCACGCGGTGCACGTCGGGCATGACGTTGACCCCGTCGACCTTGACGCAGTCGCCGATCGGCCGGCGCAGGGCGGTGTGCAGGGCTGGGCGGCCTTCTGAGGCGTTCAGCTGTTCACCGTTGAACAGCCCCTCGATGGCCTGTTCGAGACCGGCTTCCCTGGCCAGGTTGACCAGCAGGTCGCGGGTCTGCGGGCTGATCAGGTTCTTCGAGTAGTCAAGGAACAGGCCGCAGGTGCTCATGGAAAAGCGCTCGAAACGCTTGGCGTCGCCGGCGAAGGCATCGCGCATGCTGAACTGCTGCATGTCCTCGCGGTGCTGGCGCAGGGCCTGCCAGGCGGGCAGGGTGGTGACGTCGAGCGGGTGCTGGTGATACGCCATGGGCAGCTGTTTCCTTGTTATGCGGCCGGTGTGCTGTCGAGCATTTACAGACCATTGAAAACTATCTGCGTTGCCGATTCGTCGTTGAGAGCGACCTCAAAATGCTCATTTACAGCTCGTAAACTGCGCTTTTTCGGTCGTTCTCGCCTAGCCTCGGCTGCCTCGCCAACGTTTTCAATGGCCTGTAAAAAAGCCCGGAAGGTTCCGGGCTTGCAGTGTAGCGGTACGGCTCGCGATCAGGCGACCTGTACGGGAATCGCGTTGCTGGTGTGGCTCAACTCGCCATCGGCGCCCATATAGAGAACGCGCGGCTGGAAGTTGGCCAGCTCGGCCTCGTTGTAGTGGGCGTAGGCGCAGATGATCAGGCGGTGGCCGACGCCGGCCTTGTGCGCGGCGGCACCGTTGACCGAGATGATCTTCGAACCTTCTTCGCCGCGGATGGCGTAGGTGGTGAAGCGTTCGCCGTTGTCCACGTTGTACAGCTGGATCTGCTCGTATTCGCGGATGCCGGAGAGGTCCAGCCATTCGCCGTCGATGGCGCAGGAGCCTTCGTAGTCGAGCACCGCATGGGTGACGATGGCGCGGTGCAGTTTGGCCTTGAGCATGATGGCGTGCATGGCAATTTCCTCGTCAGTACCTCGGGCGGCGGCAGAGTTTGCCCGAACCCCGGACAGTGTTCAAGGTCACAGATCGCCTGGCTTCAGAGCTCGAAAGCCAGGTTGTCGATCAGCCGTGTAGCGCCCATGAACGCCGCGCCGAGAATGACCAGCTGGCTGTCCGTGGTGCTGGCTGGGCGCAGGCTGCCGGCTTCACGGATTTCCAGGTAATCGGGGCGAAAGCCCGCATCGCTGAGGGCGGCTTTGCCTTCACTTTCCAGCTGGGCGAAGTCGCGCCGGCCGCCGCGGATGGCGTCCGCGAGCTGGTTCAGGGTGCGGTACAGAGCGGGTGCGCTGGCGCGCTGCTGTTCGTTCAGATAGCCATTGCGCGACGACAGGGCCAGGCCATCGGTGGCGCGTACGGTCGCTTCGCCCATGATCTGGATCGGCATGTTGAGGTCGCGCACCAGGGTGCGGATCACCGCCAGCTGCTGGAAGTCCTTCTCGCCGAAGATCGCCAGATCCGGCTGGACCATGTTGAACAGCTTGGTCACCACGGTGGCCACGCCATCGAAGTGGCCGGGGCGACTGCCGCCACACAGGCCTTCGGAAACCCCGCGCACGCTGACCAGGGTCTGGCCGTCCATGCCGTTGGGGTACATCTCTTCGACATCCGGGTGGAACAGCAGGTGGCAGCCGGCGGCGACCAGTTTTTCCTGGTCGGCGAGCAGGGTGCGCGGGTACTTGGCCAGGTCTTCGTTGGGGCCGAACTGCAGCGGGTTGACGAAGATGCTGGCGACCACGAAGTCGGCGCGCTGGCCGGCCTTCTCCACCAGGGCGATATGGCCCTCGTGCAGGTTGCCCATGGTCGGGACGAAGGCGATGCGCTTGCCTTCGCCACGCGCGCGCGCCACGGCGGCGCGCAGTTCGAGTACGGTCTTGACGGTGTTCATGCGGAGAATCCGTGTTCCTCGGCGGGGAAGCTGACGTCTTTCACGGCCTGTACGTAGGCGGCGAGGGCGGCCTGGATGGTTGCCTGGCCGGCCATGAAGTTCTTCACGAACTTCGGTGCGCGACCGGTCAGGGACAGGCCGAGCATGTCGTGCAGCACCAGGACCTGGCCGTCGGTGGCCGCGCCTGCGCCGATGCCGATCACCGGGATCTTCAGGGACTGACTGATCTCGGCGGCCAGTTCGCTGGGCACGCACTCGAGCAGGACCATGGCGGCACCGGCCTGCTCCAGGGCCATGGCGTCGGCACGCAACTGGCGCGCGGCGGCGTCACCGCGGCCCTGCACCTTGTAACCGCCGAACACGTTGACCGCCTGCGGGGTGAGGCCCAGGTGGGCGCACACCGGTACGCCACGTTCGGCCAGCTGACGGATCGGCTCGGCCAGCCAGGCCGCGCCTTCCAGCTTGACCATATGCGCACCGGCCTGCATCAGGGCGGCGCAGCTGGCGAAGGTCTGTTCCAGCGTGGCGTAGGCCATGAACGGCAGATCACTGAGAATCAGCGCGCCCTGGTTGCCGCGTTTGACGGCGGCGGTGTGGTAGGCCATGTCGGCGACACTGACCGGCAGGGTGCTGTCATGGCCCTGCAGAACCATGCCGAGGGAGTCGCCGACCAGCAGCACGTCCACGCCGGCCTGGCAGGCTGCCTGGGCGAAGGTGGCATCGTAGGCGGTCAGCATGGCGATCTTCTCGCCCTTCTGCTTGAGGCCCAGCAGGGTGCTTACGGTTGTATCAGGCATCAACGATTCCTCATCAGCAGGCCGGGTGAAACGGGGCGCTTGTGGCGCGGGTTCACGGCCTGATAAGCAGCGGTTCTGCACCGCCTCAGGGCAACGGGACGCCTATAGTCCCGATGGGGGTGCGTGAAGTCAATCGTGGGGTGTTACCGCCGTGTTACGGCGTTACCTGTGGCGCGGCTAGCCGCTCTAGGCCCGTGTAGGGGCAGGCCGCCAGCAAGTCGCGCAGGTGGCGGCCATCGGGCAGCTGCAGGTCGGCGGCGATTTCTGCCAGCGGATAGAGCACGAAGGCGCGCGCGTGCATGTGGTAATGCGGCACGGTCAGACGCTCTTCGGCGAGGCGACGTTGGCCGAACAGCAGGATGTCGAGGTCGAGGGTGCGCGGGCCCCAGCGTTCGTCCTTGCGCACGCGGCCCTGGTTCAGTTCGATGGCTTGCAGGGCGTCGAGCAGCTCCAGCGGCGTCAGGCCGGTATCCAGCGCGGCCACGGCATTCACGTAGCGCGGCTGGTCGGGCGGACCCAGTGGGTCGCTGGCATAGAAGGAGGAGACCGCCGCCAACTGGCTGCCCGGCAAGCGGGCGATGGCTGCCAGGGCGGCGTGCAGTTGCTGCAGTGGCTCGGCGAGGTTGCTGCCGAGCCCGAGGTAGACCCGTTCCACCTTAGTCGCCAGCAGGCGCGTCGGTGCTTGGGCCGCGGCGCTTGTTGCGTCCGCCACGGCGGCGCTTTTTGGCTGGGCCGTCACCGGCTTCTTCCTGGCGATTGGCGAGGTCGCGGATCATGCTGCGCCGTTCGCTGTCAGTGGCATCCTGATAGTCGGTCCACCAGTCGCCCAGGCCACCGGTTTCTTCCCCGGCATCTTCGCGCAGCAGCAGGAAGTCGTAACCGGCGCGGAAGCGTGGGTTCTCCAGCAGCAGGTCGGCACGCTTGCCGCTGCGTCGCGGCAGACGCTCCTGCATGTCCCAGATCTCGCGGATCGGCAGGGTGAAGCGCTTGGGAATGGCGATGCGCTGGCACTGCTCGGTGATCAGGTCGTGAGCGGCTTCCTGCATCGCCGGAATCGGCGGCATGCCGCGCTCCTGTAGGTGCAGCACGCGGGCCGGCAGGGCCGGCCAGAGCAGGGCGGCAAACAGGAAGGCCGGAGTGACTGGCTTGCCCTGGGCGATGCGCTCGTCGGTATTGGCCAGGGCCTGGCGGATCAGCGTGCCGGTGTAGTCCGGGTTGCGCTTGAGCGCAGCGGCACTGGCCGGGAACAGCGGAGCGAACAGGTCGTACTCGACCAGCAGATCGAAGGTGTGCTCGGCGTAACCGGCAAGGAACAGCTTGAGCACTTCGTCGAACAGGCGTGCCGAAGGGATGTCGCGCAGTTTCGAGGCCAGCTGGCGAATCGGTGCGGCGCTGTGCTTCTCGATATCGAAGTCGAGCTTGGCGGCGAAGCGCACGGCGCGCAGCATGCGCACCGGGTCTTCCAGGTAGCGCTGCTCGGGGTCGCCAATCAGGCGGATCAGGCGGTTGCGGATGTCATGTACGCCGTGGGCGTAATCGAGGATGCGCTCGCCGGTGACGTCGAAATACAGGGCGTTGATGGTGAAGTCGCGGCGCTGGGCGTCGTCCTCCAGGCTGCCATAGACGTTGTCACGCAGGATCCGTCCGCTCTCGTTGCGCGAAGACAGGTGGCTGTCTTCCTCGTCGTCACCCTGGGGGTGGTTGGCGCGGAAGGTAGCGACTTCGATGATCTCGCGGCCGAAGTGTACGTGCGCCAGCTTGAAGCGGCGGCCGATCACCCGGGCGTTGCGGAACTCGGCGCGAACCTGCTCTGGGGTGGCGCTGGTGGCGACGTCAAAGTCCTTGGGCTGCAGGCCGAGCAGCAAGTCGCGTACACAACCGCCGACCAGGTAGGCCTGGTAGCCAGCATGCTGCAGGCGCTCCACCACGTTCACCGCATTGCGGCTGAACTTCGCCCGTTGCAAGGCGTGCTGGCGGTTGCTCAGAACCTCGGGGGTACTGCGTGGATGGGCTTTGCGCTTCAGGGGCAAGCGGAAGGACTTGAACAGCTTTTTCAGCATGGGGAGCACTGTGTAATGAAGAAGACGGTCGTTTCAGGGCGTCGTAAAGCGTCTGCGTGAAAAGATGAGACGTAAAGCGACGGGCTGAAAAATGCATTAGAACGCACGGCTGGCGCGGATTCTAGCATTGGGGAGGGGGATGGTGAATTAAATGGCGAGCCGGGGAGGGTAAAGCTACTGGGGGAGCCGAGGCTCCCCCCCAAGTAGGTGCGTGCTTTGTTTTTGTTATTATTGCGGGCCTGTTGTTTTTGTTGGTTGGCCCGTTTTTGGTAGCCCAACTGGGGTACCAGGAGCAAACGGATTACTTTGGATGCTGATATTGCCTTGATCAATCCTTGATCCAACCAGTTCAGGTGCTGCCTCAAGGCAGTTTTATTGTTCTCAGTCTGGCTGTGGGGCGAACCCCAAGGGCAAATCCTCTCCAAAATGATCAGTTAGCTGCGCCTCCGCCTTGTTGTTTTTGTTGTGCTGGAGTCGTTCTGTCTTATTTTTATTGTGGTGTTTCTGGTTTGTTATTGTTGTTGTGCCAGAGATAAAGCAGAAGCCGTGCCAGTTTTTGCAAATCCTTATATATCAGTAACTTAGTGATTTGCTGTCTGGCTTTGTGCACAAAAAAAGCCGGGTTCTCGTTACCGATGAACCCGGCTTTTGTTACGCGATGTTTGTGTGGGTAACAACCGGCGGAACCTTTGTCCCTGTAGCCGGTCGCCGCAGGTAACGCTTCAGGAGCCGGTCGCGGCTCCCGATTTGCGCCGCGGGATGCCCAGGCGCTGGCGGCGTTCCCACAGGCACTTGCGGCTGATGCCGAGCTTGCGGGCCAGTTCGGTCTCGGTCATGTGGTCCTGGTGCTCGAGGACGAAGTGCTGGAAGTAGTCTTCCAGGGACAGGTCTTCGGTCGGTTCGTGGTTGCTGCTGGCGGAGCCGCTGCTGCCCGGTTCGTTGAAGTAAGCGTCTGCCAGATCATCCAGCTCGATATCGATGCCCAACAGCTCGGCGGATATCTCCGCGCTCTCGCAGAGGATCACCGCCCGCTCGATGGCGTTTTCCAGTTCACGCACGTTGCCCGGCCAGGGGTAGTGACGGATCGCCTGTTCGGCGTCGCTGGCAAAGCGCAGGTCTTCGCGCCCCATGCGCGTGCACTGGCGCAGCAGGAAGGCCTTGGCGATCTCGTTGACGTCGGCGCCGCGCTCGCGCAGCGGCGGCAGCTTGAGGGCGATGACATGCAGGCGGTAATAGAGGTCTTCGCGGAACTGGCCGATCTTGGCCAAGGTCTTCAGGTCGCGGTGGGTGGCGGCGATCAGGCGCACGTCGACCTTCTGTGACTGTACCGAGCCGACCCGGCGGATCTCGCCTTCCTGCAGCACGCGCAGCAGGCGCGCTTGAGCTTCCAGCGGCAGCTCGCCGATTTCGTCGAGGAACAGGGTGCCGCCGTCGGCCGCTTCGACCAGGCCGGCGCGGCCGGCGCTGGCCCCGGTGAAGGCGCCTTTCTCGTGGCCGAACAGTTCCGACTCGATCAGGGTTTCCGGAATCGCCGCGCAGTTGACCGAAATCAGTGGCGCCTTGGCGCGTCGCGACAGATTGTGCAGGGCGCGCGCAACCAGCTCCTTGCCGGTGCCGGACTCGCCCTGGATCAGTACGTTGGAATCGGTTGGCGCGACCTTGCGAATCTTGCCGTAGAGATCCTGCATGACGGCGCAGGAGCCGATGATGCCGATATCACCATCCGCGTTGGCGGCCGGCTTGCCGGCATTCTTGCTCGGGCTTTCCGCTGGCTTGCTGCGCGCCTCCTGGTGATCGCGCAGGATGCGCGCCACGGCCTGGAGCATTTCGTCGTGGTCGAAGGGCTTGGCGATGTAGTCGACCGCGCCCATCTTCATCGAGTCCACCGCCGAGCGCAGGCTGGCGTAGCTGGTCATGATCAGCACCGGGGTGCCTTCGGCCAGCTTGATCAGCTCGGTGCCGGGCGCGCCGGGCAGGCGCAGGTCGCTGACGATCAGGTCGAAGCCGGGGATGCTGTAGCGCTCCTGGGCCTCCTGCACCGATCCGGCTTCGCTGACCTGATACTGGTTGCGTTCCAGCAGGCGGCGCAGCGCCGAGCGGATGATGGTTTCGTCTTCGACGATGAGGATGTGAGGCATTGATTCTCTCTCGACGGTCTCGAATCTGTTCAGGGTCTGCAGCCTGTCTTGCTCTGGCTCGTACAGCCTGGAACAGGCTCATAGTTCACTGCTTAGGTCGCTACGGACGTCGCTTCGATATAGCGCGGCAGCGTCACGCGGAAACGGGTTCCGAGTTGGCGTTCGGGGTTGGCCGGGCTGTCGATGGTGATCTGCCCATAATGCTCTTCCACGATGGAATAGACCAGTGCAAGACCCAGCCCGGTGCCCTTGCCCGGATCCTTGGTGGTGAAGAACGGCTCGAACAGGCGATCCATGATCGCCTTGGGAATGCCGCTGCCCTCGTCTTCGACAATCAGCAACACGCTCTGCTCGCTGGCCTCGCTGCTGACCCGAATGGCGCCGCCGGTCAGTGAGGCATCGCGGGCGTTGGACAGCAGATTGATCAGCACTTGGGCCAGGCGTTGTGGATCGCCCTTGGCCAGGTGATCGGGGTCGCAGAGGTTGAAGAACTGCACGTCGGTGGCGTTGCGATTGAGCGACAAAAGGCTGATTGCATCCTGCGCCACGGCCGCCAGACTGACCGGGTACTCGGCGCGTTGCTGGGCGCCGGCATGGGCGAAGTTCATCAGCGACTGGACGATGCGCGAGATGCGCTTGGTCTGGTCGATGATCTGCGAGCTGAGTTCGGCGACCTCATCGTCGTCCTCGCGCTCCTCGCGCAGGTTCTGCGCCAGGCAGGCGATGCCGGTGACCGGGTTGCCGATCTCGTGGGCCACTCCGGCGGCCAGGCGGCCGATGCTGGCCAGGCGCTCGGAGTGCACCAGTTGGTCTTCCAGCACGCGGGTCTCGGTGACGTCTTCGATCAGCAGCACCAGGCCGCTGTTGCCCGGCGCCAGCGGCTCGTCGATGGCCGCCTTGTGCAGGTTGATCCAGCGCTCTTCGCCGTCCAGGGTCAGTTGCTGTTTATGCAGGTGTTCGTCGTCCTGCTGGATGAAGCTGCTCAGCATGCTTTGCCAGGGTTCGTCGAGAGCCTCGAGGCGCGAGCCGACCACGCGCAGGGCGGGGATCTCCGTGAGGTCCTCGAGGGCGCGGTTCCACATGAGGATCTCCTGGTCCTTGGCCAGCGAGCAGACGCCCATCGGCAGTTCCTGCAGGGTCTGCCGGTGGAAACGACGCAGGGCGTCCAGCTCGGCGGCCAGGCCGGTGAGGCGCGACTGGTAATCCTCCAGGCGGCTCTCGATGAAGTGGATGTCTTCGCTGACATAGCCTTCGCTGCCGCTCTTGTACGGCAGGAAGGTCTCGACGATGTCCTGCGCCACGCTGGGGCCCATCAGGCCGGAGAGGTTGGCCTCGATGCGGTCGCGCAGGCGGCGCAGGGCGTAGGGGCGACGCTCGTCGAACGGCAGATGCAGATCACGCAGGGCCTGCTCGATTTCCTTCTGCGCGGTCTTCGCGCCAAGCGGCTTGGCCAGCTGGGCGGCGAAGTCCTGTGGCGAGGTGGCCAGCAGCTCACGCCGTTGGGGGCGCCGCACGTTGTCCACGGTGCAGGCTTCGGCCGCGCTTTTTTCCTCGGGGCTGGCTTCGGTGAACAGCGAGATCAGGGTGAACACCAGCACGTTGGCCGCCAGCGAGCCGATGGCTGCCAGGTGCCAGCTGGTGTCGTCGAGGGTGTAGATGACATTGAACAGCGGCAGCTGCATGCCCTGCAGGTTGCTCACCAGCGGCAGCAGCATGCTTACCGCCCAGACCAGCGCCCCGGTCAGCAGGCCGGCGATGAAGCCGCGGCGGTTGGCGGTCGGCCAGTACAGCACCGACAGCGCGCCCGGGAGGAACTGCAGGGTGGCGACGAAGGCGACGATGCCCAGGTTGGCCAGGTCCTGCTCGGCGCCGAGCAGCAGGTAGAAACCGTAGGCGGCCATGATGATGGCGATGATCAGCGCGCGCCGCGTCCACTTCAGCCAACGGTAGATGTTGCCCTCGGCCGGCGGCTGGTACAGCGGCAGCACCAGGTGGTTGAGGGCCATGCCGGACAGCGCCAGGGTGGTGACGATGATCAGCCCGCTGGAGGCCGACAGCCCGCCGATATAGGCGACCAGGGCCAGGGTCGGGCTGTTCACCGCGATACCCAGGCCGAGGGTGAAGTATTCCGGGTTGGTGGTGGCGCCCAGCTTGAGGCCGGCCCAGAGGATCAGCGGCACCGACAGGCTCATCAGCAGGAGGAACAGCGGCAGGCCCCAGCTGGCGCTGACGATGGCGCGCGGGTTGAGGTTCTCGGTGAAGGTCATGTGGTACATGTGCGGCATGACGATGGCCGAGGCGAAGAACACCAGCAGCAGGGTGCGCCACGGACCTTCCTGCAGCGGCGTGTGCAGGGCGGTGAGCGAGGCCTGGTTCTGCAGCAGCCACAGCTCCAGCTCGCCGGGCCCGCCAAACACCCCGTAAAGCGCATACAGGCCGATGCCGCCGAGGGCCAGCAGCTTGACCACCGACTCGAAGGCGATGGCGAACACCAGGCCCTCGTGCTTCTCGCGGGTGGCGATATGGCGGGCGCCGAAGAGGATGGTGAACAGCGTGATCAGGGCGCAGAAGCCCAGGGCAAAGCGGTTCTGCAGCGGCTCGCGGGTGAGGATGCCGATCGAGTCGGCCACCGCCTGGATCTGCAGGGCCAACAGCGGCAGTACGCCGATCAGCATGAACAGGGTGGTCAGCGCGCCGGCCCAGCTGCTGCGGAAACGAAAGGCGAACAGGTCGGCCAGCGAGGACAGCTGGTAGGTGCGGGTGATGCGCAGGATCGGGTAGAGCAGCACCGGGGCAAGCAGGAAGGCGCCGGTGATGCCCAGGTAGCTGGCGAGGAAGCCGAAGCCGTACTGGTAGGCCAGGCCGACCGTGCCGTAGAAGGCCCAGGCGCTGGCATACACGCCCAGCGACAGGGTGTAGGTCAGCGGGTGGCGGATGATCCAGCGCGGGATCAGGCCCTTCTCGCTGATCCAGGCCACGCCGAACAGCAGCAGTAGATAGGTGGCGCTGATCAGGATCAGCTGACTCAGGTCAAAGCTCGTCAGCATCTCGTTGGCTCAGCGAGTGAAGATAAAGGGCGGTCACCGGGATTTCTCCGGCACGGCTCAGAGTTCATCGGCATCTCGTTGGCTCAGCGAGTGAAGATAAAGGGCGGTCACCGGGATTTCTCCGACACGGCTCAGAGTTCATCGGCATCACGCTGGCTCAGCGAGTGAAGATAAAGGGCGGGCACCGGGATCTCTCCGATACAGCTCAAAGTTCATCGGCATCACGCTGACTCTGCAGAATAAAGGTCACCACGATCAGGATCAGCCACAGCAGGTAGGGCCGATACCAGGCGCCATTGGGGTCAATCCACCAGTCCATGATGGCCGGGGAAAACAGGTAGATCCCCACCACCAGGAGCAGGACCAATCGGTAGATGTACATGCCGGGTCTCGTGTCGAAAGTGCGCCGATGGTAACGGATTAGGTCGACAGGCGGCAGCACTGCGCCTGTGCTTTAGGGTCTGTTGACGTTGCGGCGTGCGCCGCAGCGTCAACAGACCCTAGCGTAGCTGGGCTTCGGCCAGGGTCGGGCTGCGCGGGATGCGCGTGGCGTCCCAGTTGGCGCTGCCCCAGGCCAGCAGTTCACGGGCACTGGCACCGGCCAGCTCGCCTGGCGGTTGCTGGCCGAGGGTGCGCAGGGCGCGTAGCAGCAGGGCCGGGGCCTGGTCGGCGGGCAGTGGTGGCGAACGGTAGCTCTTGCCCAGCTTGTGGCCGTCCGGCTGGATGATCAGTGGCACGTGCAGGTAGCGCGGCTGGCGCAGGCCAAGCAGTTCCTGCAGGTACAGCTGGCGCGGCGTGGAGTCGAGCAGGTCGGCGCCGCGCACGATATCGGTGATGCCTTGCCAGGCGTCATCCAGCACCACGGCCAGTTGATAGGCATACAGGCCGTCGCGGCGGCGGATGACGAAATCGCCGACCTCATGGCCCAGGTGCTGGCGGAACTCGCCCTGCACGCGGTCGCAGAAGTGGTATGCCAGTTCCGGCACGCGCAGACGGATCGCCGCATCCTCACTGGCATGCCCGGCATTGCGGCACAGGCCGGGATAGATGCCGCCGTAGGCTTCCAGCTGCTTGCGCGAGCAGGTGCAGGCGTAGGCCAGGCCCTGGCTGAACAGGCGTTCGAGCAGTGCGGCGTATGCGTCATGACGCTCGCTCTGGCGCACCAGCGGGCCGTCCCATTCGAAGCCGTAGGTTTCCAGGGTGCGCAGGATGGCGTCCTGGGCGCCAGGTTCCTCGCGCGGCGGGTCGAGGTCTTCCATGCGCAGCAGCCATTGTCCGCCGACGCTGCGGGCATCGAGGTAGGAGGCGAGGGCGGCGACCAGTGAACCGAAATGCAGGTAGCCACTGGGCGTGGGGGCGAAACGGCCGATGTAGGCGGGAGAAGTCATGGCGAACAGGCTATCCGCAGCAGGCGGCAGAGGCCAGTGCAGTTATCGGCAGGCAGGAACTATCGACAGGCAGAAACGAAACGGGGCGCTTGCGCGCCCCGTGCGGGATCAGGAACCGATCTGTTTTTCCTTGATTTCCGCCAGCGTCTTGCAGTCGATGCACAGGGTCGCAGTCGGGCGGGCTTCGAGGCGGCGGATGCCGATCTCGACGCCGCAGGAATCACACCAGCCGTATTCGTTGTCTTCGATCAGCTGCAGGGTTTCGTCGATCTTCTTGATCAGCTTGCGCTCGCGGTCACGGGCGCGCAGTTCCAGGCTGAACTCTTCTTCCTGGCTGGCGCGGTCGGCCGGGTCCGGGAAGTTGGCAGCTTCGTCCTGCATGTGGTGCACGGTGCGATCCACTTCCTGCATCAGCTCCAGCTTCCACTTGTTGAGGATGCCGGTGAAGTGAGCGCGCATCGGGTCGCTCATGTATTCCTCGCCCTTTTTCTCTTTATAGGGCTCGAAACCACGGGCCAGCTGGCTACTGCTTGGTTTTGCTTTGGTGGGCATGGATGGCCGCCTCTCACTCTCTCTGATCCATTGGCGCAGGATCTGTTCCTTTACCGGCAGGGCCGGGCCTGCGGCTGCAAGCGGGCGAACTTACCAGATCAATTCGGGCGATGCTACTCCCGGTTGTCCATGTTGCTACAGCCTGGTCGGGCAGTTAGTTAGAATCCCCCCTTTGTTCAATTAAAGGAAGGCCAATGGCCCAGCCCTTCAGTGCGCGCAGTCGCGCCATCGAACCGTTCCACGTCATGGCCCTGCTGGCCCGCGCCAACGAGCTGCAGGCGGCCGGCCATGATGTGATCCATCTGGAGATCGGCGAGCCGGACTTCACCACCGCCGCGCCCATCGTTGCCGCCGGCCAGGCCGCGCTGGCCAATGGGCATACCCGCTACACCGCGGCGCGCGGTATTCCGCCGCTGCGCGAGGCGATTGCCGGCTTCTATGCCAGTCGCTATGGCCTGAGTGTCGACCCCGCACGCATCCTGATCACCCCCGGTGGTTCCGGCGCCTTGCTGCTGGTCACCAGCCTGCTGGTCGATCCGGGCAAGCACTGGCTGCTGGCCGACCCCGGCTACCCGTGCAACCGCCACTTCCTGCGCCTGGTCGAAGGCGCCGCGCAGCTGGTGCCGGTCGGCCCCGACAGCCGTTACCAGCTGACTCCGCAGCTGGTCGAGCGGCACTGGGATCAGGATAGCGTCGGCGCCCTGGTCGCCTCGCCGGCCAACCCGACCGGCACCCTGCTGCACCAGGACGAACTGGCCGCCCTGTCGTCCTCGTTGAAAGAACGTGGCGGCCATCTGGTGGTCGACGAGATCTACCACGGTCTGACCTACGGTTGCGACGCGAGCAGCGTGCTGGCCGTGGATGACGAGGCCTTCGTCCTCAACAGCTTCTCCAAGTATTACGGCATGACCGGCTGGCGCCTGGGTTGGCTGGTGGCGCCGGCGAACGCGGTGAGCGAGCTGGAGAAACTGGCGCAGAACCTCTATATCAGCGCGCCCTCGATGGCCCAGCATGCTGCGCTGGCCTGCTTCGAGCCGGCCACCCTGGCGATCTTCGAGGAGCGGCGGCACGAGTTCCAGCGCCGCCGCGACTACTTGCTGCCGGCCCTGCGCGAGCTGGGCTTCAAGATTGCGGTAGAGCCGGAAGGGGCCTTCTATCTGTATGCCGACATTTCCGCCTTCGGCGGCGATGCCTACGCCTTCTGCCAGCATTTCATCGAAACCGAGCACGTGGCCTTCACCCCGGGCCTGGACTTCGGTCGTCACCAGGCCGGGCACCATGTGCGCTTCGCCTACACGCAGACCATCGAGCGCCTGCAACAGGCGGTCGAGCGGATCGCCCGTGGCCTGAAGACCTGGCGCCCCGATGCAGTTTGATCCGCCGCTGGAAGAAGGCCGCCTGCTGCGCCGCTACAAGCGTTTCCTCGCCGATATCGAGACCGCCAGCGGTGAGCAGCTGACCATCCACTGTCCCAATACCGGCTCGATGCTCAACTGCATGAGCGAGGGTTGCCGGGTCTGGTTCAGCCGCTCCAACGACCCCAAGCGCAAGCTGCCGGGCACCTGGGAGCTGGGCGAGACACCGCAGGGGCGCCTGGCCTGCATCAACACCGCGCGGGCCAATGCCCTAGTCGAGGAAGCCCTGCGGGGCGGGGTGATCGGCGAGCTGGCCGGCTTCACCGGGCTCAAGCGCGAGGTGCGTTTTGGCGAGGAGAACAGCCGGGCGGATTTTCGTCTCGATTACGCCAATGGTCCGGCCTGGGTCGAGGTGAAGAGCGTGACCCTGGGCTTCCCCGATACGGCCGTGGCGGCCTTCCCCGATGCCCGTACCGAGCGCGGCGCCAAGCACCTGCGCGAGCTGGCGAACCTGGCGCGCCAGGGCGTGAGGGCGGTGCAGCTGTATTGTGTGAACCTGACGGGGATCGAGGCGGTGCGCGCGGCGGCGGAAATCGACCCGGCCTATGCGGCGGGCCTGCGCGAAGCCAGGGCGGCGGGTGTCGAGGTGCTGGCCTATGGTGCGGAGATCACTCCACAGGGCATGCGCCTGGTGCGCCGTCTGGAAGTGCTGTTGTAGCCCGGATGCAATCCGGGGCTGGAAGCGCTCCCGGATTGCATCCGGGCTACACCGCTGGACGTGCTTTTGTAGGGTGGATGACGCTCTGCTCATCCACCAGGGTGGCGGGTGGGCTGGTGGAAAACGCTGCGCGGTTTTCCACCCTACGGCTTGATCCAGATACCGTCGTGGTCTTCCCGGCACTCCACCGCCTGCAACGCCTGCCCCGCACAGGGCCCGGTCAGGCATTCGCCACTTTCTATAAGGAATAGCGCGCCGTGGTGGGCGCACTGGAGCAGGCTGCCGCTGGCGTCGAGAAAATCGTCGGCGCGCCATTCCAGGTTCAGGCCGCGGTGCGGGCAGCGGTTGCGATAGACATAGACGCGGCCGTCGCGGCGTACCGCCAGCAATGCCAGTCCATCAATCGAAAAGCCCCGGCTCTGGCCTTCGGCCAGCTCATGCGGGGCGCATAGAAGTTTCATGGGGATCTCCACGCCAAGGCGGGGATTATCCCGCATGGGCGTGGCGATGGGGTAGGGCGCGCGTCCTTGCGCGAACAGCTGGGCTTTTAATCCCCTCTCCCGTTTACGGGAGAGGGTTAGGGAGAGGGTATGGCCCTTGTTTCCTTTGGCCCGGCCCTCTCCCCCGGCCCCTCTCCCATGAATGGGAGAGGGGAGCAAAGCGCGCTTTAGCGTGCCTGCTACTCAGTACTGCCAGGACGCCGAGACGCGGAAGCTGCGACCGGCTTCGCTGTAGTAGTCGTCCGGCTGGGTCAGGCTGCCGGTCGGTACGTTCAGCGCGTTCCAGTACTGCTTGTCGAGCAGGTTGAACAGGCCGGCCTGGAACTTCACGCCATCCAGTTCGGCCGGCTGCCAGTAGCCGCTCAGGTCGACCACGCCATAGCCGGGCGCCTTGAAGTCGCCGTCGTTCTCGACCTGGTTGCGTGCGGCCGCCGCGCGCAGCATCAGGTCGGCGCCGTAGCGTTCCTGTTCGTAGCTCAGGCCGAGCAGGCTGGTGAGCGGTGCCACCGAGCTGAGGCGCTGGTTGCTTTCACGGTCCTCGCCGTTGGCCCAGGCCAGCGAGCCCCAGACTTTCCAGTGCGGCACGAACTCCCAGTGGGCGGTGGCTTCGGCGCCGTAGATCTGCACCTTGGCGCGGTTCTCGGTACGGGTCACGCCGTAGGGGTAGTTGGCCGGATCCAGGCCGAGCCTGGCGATGGTCGCGGCGTCCAGGGTGACGTCGTCATCGATGAAGTTCTTGTAGTGGTTGTCGAACAGACTCAGCGAGCCGCCCAGTTTGTCGTTGCCCAGCTGCGCACCGATCTCGTAGCCGTTGCTTTCCTCGGGCTTGAGGTCGGCGTTGCCGACGCGCAGGTAGCTGCCTTCGGCGCCGTAGTTCATGTACAGCTGGGTCGCGTCGGGGGCCTTGAAGCCCTGCGCCCACTGGGCGTACAGCAGCACTTCGTCAGCCGCCTGCCAGGTAGTCAGCAGGCTGGCGGAGAGTTTGTGGTCCTTGCTGGTCTGCAGGGTGCCGCTGTTCGCCGGGTTGATGTTGTTGCTGAAGTCGCGGGTCGCCTGCGGGTCCTGCTGATAGGCGTCGTAGCGCAGACCCGGAGTCACCTTGACGCGGCCGTCGGCCAGGCTGATTTCATCGCTGACATAGAGTGCCCACTGGCTGCCCTCGGCCTTGGGCATGTCGGCCTGGTTGGTGTGCAGGAAGTCGCAGGCGGTCGGCCCCATGTACATCGGATGACTGGGGTCGATGGTGAAGCCCGGGCAGTTGTCGTAACCCTCGGAGACCTGTTCGGTGTTGATCTGGTACAGCTCGCCGCCGAGGGTCAGCTTGTTCGCCAGGCCGGCGATTTCGAGGGTCTTGCCGATGTCGCCGGATACCCCGTACAGCTCCTTCTCGATCTGGTTGTCGCGGCCGAAGGCGCCGCTCGGGTATTTGTACGGGTTGCCCGGCAGGCCGAAGAACAGGAAGTCGGGAATCCCTGCACGCGAATCGCTGAGGCTGCGGATGCCGGTCTGGTCGTCATGGCGGCGCAGCTTCTGCCAGTAGGCGATGGCATGGGCGCTGTCGATCAGGCCGTTGCTATCTTCGGCCAGGTACTCGTAGTCGGCGGACAGGCGCTGGCGCTTGTTGTGCTCGACGGTACTGTTCTCACCCTCCAGGTAGGTGCTGCCCTGGTTGGTGCGGCTGTCGATGTCGTTCTCGCGCTGGAATATCTCGCCGGTGAAACCGAGCTTGTGGCCGCCGTCGAAGCGCTGCTGCAGTTTGATCAGCAGGCTCTGCTGCTCGGTGTCGGCCGGGTTGGCAGCGGTGCGCGCGGTGCCGTAGAGGTTGTCGTCGCCACTGCTTTCCAGTTCATGGCCTTGGCGCTGGCCAGCCTGCAGCAGCCAGGCGGTGTCCTGCACACGGCCGGCGACGGCGGCATTCAGGCCCCAGCTGTCATCGACGCTGTCGTAGTCGCTCTTGATCAGGCTGCCGAAGTTCTTGCCGCCCTGCAGCAGGTCGTCCGGGTTGAGGGTGAACAGCTGCACCGCGCCACCGAGAGCGCCTGAACCGGCCTGGCTGGAGTTGGCGCCGCGCACGATATCCACCGAGGACAGGCCGTTGAAGTCGATCGAGTCGAGGCCGCCCTGGGCGCCGCCGGTCGGGCCCTGGCTGCGTGCGCCATCGGTCAGCCAGGGTACGCGGATGCCGTCGAGGGTGGTCAGCACGCGGTCGCGATCCAGGCCGCGGATGTTGATGCTTTCCGTGGTGCGGCTGTAGTTCACCCCAGGCTCGGCGCGCCGCCCGAGGTCATCGAAGCTGCGGATCTGCCGCTCTTCGAGGGTTGCGGCGCTGGTGCTGGTGGTGGTCGGCAGGCTCTCTTGCACGGCCGCGCCGGTGATCCGGGTGGCTGCCAGTTCGGTGCTGCTGTCCTGCTTGCCGGTGGTCTGTGCCAGCGCTAGGGCCGGGCTTAGCAACAGCAGCGCCATCCATGGGCGCAGGGCGAAGGGTGGGGTGGACATGCGATTACTCCCGCTGAGTGGCTCTTGATGGCCAGGTGATTTGGCGGGCTGCAAGGTAATGGAAATTCATTATTGAATGCAAATAGTTATCAATAACATTGGAGTTTCATTCTTGTTGGTGTAGTCTGCGCCGACCTGGCGGGTTACCCCTTGCCCGACCATTGCGGTCGGGAGGGGTGGTGCTGCCCCCGCCGTGAACAGACTTCAGATCGAGAAGGACTCGCCATGAACATTGCCAATTCCACTCCTCACACTTCGCCGGCCTCGCTGTATCAGGCCTGGCAGCGCCTGCGCGCCGAGCAAGCCGGCCTGCGTGCCCGCGACGCGGCCGCCAAGCTGGGTGTCAGCGAAGGTGAGCTGACCGCCTGCCGCCTGGGTATCGATGCCGTGCGCCTGCGTACCGACTGGGCCGCGCTGCTGCCGGCGCTCGGTGAGTTGGGCTACATCATGGCGCTGACCCGCAACGAGCATTGCGTGCATGAGCGCAAGGGCAATTACCGCGAGGTGTCGGTGATGGCGAACGGGCAGATGGGCCTGGTGGTATCGGCCGATATCGACCTGCGCCTGTTCCTCGGCGGCTGGGCCAGCGTGTTCGCCGTCGCCGAAGACACCGCGCGTGGCACCCAGCGCAGCATTCAGGTGTTCGACCGCCAGGGCCTGGCCGTACACAAGGTGTTTCTCACCGAACGGAGTGAACTGAGCGCCTGGGCGCCGCTGGTCGAGCGTTTCCGCGCCGAGCAGCAGAGCGCCGAATTGGATCTGCAGGCGCTGGCTGAACGTGCCGCACCGCGTGCCGATGTCGAGGTGGATGTATCCGCCCTGCGTACCGACTGGGCCGCGCTGCAGGACACTCACCACTTCTTCGCCATGCTCAAGCGCCATACGCTGACCCGCACCCAGGCCCTGCGCCTGGCTGGTCGCGAATGGGCCGAACCGCTGGACTGCGCTGAGCTGCCCAAGCTGCTGGAGGGCGCCGCCAGTGGCGAGGTGCCGATCATGGTGTTCGTCGGCAACCAGCACTGCATCCAGATCCACTCCGGGCCGGTGAACAACCTGCGCTGGATGGGCAGCTGGTTCAACGTGCTCGACCCGGAGTTCAACCTGCACCTGAAAACCACCGGTGTGGTCGAACTGTGGCGCGTACGCAAGCCGAGCAGTGATGGGGTGATCACTAGCTGGGAAGCCTTCGATGCCGACGGTGAGCTGGTGCTGCAGCTGTTCGGTGCGCGCAAGCCGGGCATCCCCGAACTTACCGACTGGCGTGCCCTGGCGGAACTCGCCGTGGCCCTGAGCGAATAGGGGGAAGACCAATGTATCCAGGCAAATTCATGGTCGGCGCCTGTGCTGGCCTGCTGTTCAGCTCGGCGCTGGCAGCCGCCGAAGTCTTGCCGCAACGCTGGGTCAGTGCCGGTGGCTCGCTCAGCGAGTGGGTGGTGGCCCTGGGTGGTGAAAGCAAGCTGGTCGGGGTCGACAGCACCAGCCAGTACCCGCAGTCCCTGCGCCAGTTGCCGGGGGTTGGCTATCAGCGTCAGCTGGCTGCCGAAGGCGTATTGGCCCTGCGTCCGGATCTGCTGCTCGGCAGCGAGGAAATGGGCCCGCCACCGGTGTTGGAGCAACTCAAGGCGGCTGGTGTGCAAGTCGAGCTGCTTTCGGCGCAGGCCAGCCTGAACACCCTCGAGCACAACCTGCAGCGACTGGGACAACTGCTCGGTACGCCGCAGCAGGCGCAGGCCAGCATGGATACCTACCGTAAGCGCCTGCAGCGTCAGGCCGCCTGGGTCAATCAGGCGCAACGTCAGCAGCAGGCGCCGCGGGTGCTGATGCTGCTCGGCCATGTCGGCAGCAACACCCTGATGGCCGGTAAGGACACCCTGGCCGCCTGGCTGATTACCCAGGCCGGCGGGCACAACCTCGGCGAGCATCAGGGCTACAAGCCGATCTCCAGCGAAGCGCTGCTGGCGCTGGACCCGCAGGTGGTGATCTTCGCTGACCGCAGTCTTGCCGGGGAGGCTGCGCGTGCCGCCCTGCTCGAACAGAACCCAGCCCTGGCGCAGACCCAGGCCGGCCGTGACGGGCGCCTTCTCGATCTCGACCCGACCCTGTTGGTCGGTGGCCTGGGGCCGCGAGTGCCGGATGCGCTGGCGGTACTGGCGGCAGCCTTTTATCCTTCCGCGCACCCCCTGACTGCCGAAAACCGCCCATGACCGCCATTGTTCGACCCCGTCCACTGCTGATCGGCCTGGGCTTGTTGCTGCTGTTGGCGCTGTGGCTGTCCCTGGCACTGGGCCCGGTCAGCCTGCCGCTGGCCGATACCCTGTACGCGGCGCTGCGCCTGCTCGGCGTGCCGCTGGAGGGCGAGGGTTTGCAGCAGGCCGAGCTGATCCTCGGGCAGATCCGCCTGCCGCGTAGCCTGCTCGGTCTGGCCGTGGGCGCCGTGCTGGCGCTGTCCGGGGTGGCTATGCAGGGCCTATTCCGCAACCCGCTGGCCGATCCCGGTCTGGTCGGGGTGTCGGGTGGCGCTGCCTTGGGCGCGGCCATCGCGATTGTCGGTGGCAGCTACCTGGGCGGCCTGTCGCCAGCTTTCGCGCCCTATCTGCTGTCGGTCTGCGCTTTTGCCGGCGGGCTGGCGGTGACTGCGGTGGTCTACCGCTTCGGTCGCCGCGACGGGCAGACCCATGTCGCCACCATGCTCCTGGCCGGGGTGGCGATGACCGCCATGGCCGGCGCCGGCGTGGGTCTGTTCACCTACCTGGCCGATGACGCCACCCTGCGCAGCCTGACTTTCTGGAACCTCGGCAGCCTCAACGGCGCCAGCTATTCGCGGCTGTGGCCGCTGCTGCTGGTGACGGTCGGCGTGGCCCTGTGGCTGCCGCGCCGGGCGGCGGCGCTGAATGCGCTGCTGCTTGGCGAGTCGGAGGCGCGCCACCTGGGCTTCGAGGTCGAGCGGATCAAGCTGGAGCTGGTGCTGTGTACGGCTCTGGGCGTCGGTGCTGCCGTGGCCGCGGCCGGGCTGATCGGTTTCATCGGCCTGGTGGTGCCGCACCTGATGCGCCTGTTGGTCGGCCCCGATCACCGTGTGCTGCTGCCGGCTTCGCTGCTGGCCGGCGCCAGCCTGTTGCTGCTGGCCGATCTGGTCGCGCGTCTGTTGCTGGCCCCGGCGGAGTTGCCGATCGGCATCGTCACCGCGCTGCTCGGCGCGCCGTTCTTTCTCTATCTACTGGTACGGGGGCGCACCTGATGCTGCAGGCCAACAACCTGGCGGTCCAGCGCGGTCCTTGCACGGTGCTGGCGGATATCGACCTGCAGCTGCGCCCCGGCGAAGTGCTCGGCGTGCTCGGCCCCAACGGCGCCGGCAAGAGCACCCTGCTCGGCGCCCTGTGTGGTGAGCTGGCGGCGGCCCGCGGCGAGGTCAGCCTGGATGGCCGGCGCCTGGCTGACTGGTCCGGGCAGGCACGGGCGCAGCGGTTGGCCGTGCTGCCGCAAAGCTCGACGCTGAACTTCGCCTTCGCGGTGGAGCAGGTGGTCGCCATGGGCCGTCTGCCCCACGCCAGTGGTCGTGTGCGCGATGCCGAGATCGTCGCGGCCGCGCTGCAGGCGGCAGATGCCGCGCACCTGGCGGGGCGCAGCTACCTGGCGTTGTCCGGCGGTGAGCGCCAGCGCGTACACCTGGCGCGGGTGCTGGCGCAGTTGTGGCCGGGCGCGGCGGGGCAGACCCTGCTGCTCGACGAGCCGACTTCGATGCTCGATCCGTTGCACCAGCACACCACCCTGCAGGCGGTGCGCGACTTTGCCGGGCGTGGCGCGGCGGTCATGGTGATCCTGCATGACCTCAACCTGGCGGCGCGCTACTGCGACCGGCTGCTCCTGCTGCAAGGCGGGCGCCCGCATGTGCTGGGCACGCCGGATGAGGTGCTGAACGCCGTCGCCCTGGAGGCGGTATTCGGACTGCAGGTGCTGATCCAGCGTCACCCCGAACGCGGCCATCCGCTGATCGTGGCGCGCTGACTATTTATGTAGCCCGGATGTAATCCGGGAACGGCCCTCCCGGATTGCATCCGGGCTACGACTGGCGATCGGATTGCACCCCGCTGATCGCCAGCAAGCTGGCTCCTACAGTTGTCGATTTGATGAGGGACGAATGATGCGAATCCTGTTGCTCTGCTGTATGGCCCTGCTGGCAGCCTGCCAGTCCCGTGGCGTGCCGCCGCCCGCGCCGATTGCCCCCGAGGGGCGTGATCATCTCCAGCTGGGCCAGATCGCCGATCTTGCCAGTGGCGCGCGGCTGACACCCGAACAGCTGGTCGAGCGCCTGGCCAAGGCGCCGCGGCTGCTGGTCGGCGAACAGCACGACAATCCGGACCACCATGCCCTGCAACTCTGGCTGCTGCGTGAGCTGGCCGCGCGCCGCGAGCAAGGCAGCCTGCTGCTGGAAATGCTCACGCCCAGCCAGCAGGCGCGGGTGGCGGACGTGCAGGCGCAGAGCCGCGCCGGTAACGCGCCGCGCGACCTGATCGGCGCACTGGCCTGGCAGCCAGGCTGGGACTGGTCGCTGTATGGACCGCTGGTCAGTGAGGCGCTGCGCCAGCCCTATCCGCTGCTGGCGGCCAACCTCGAACGCAGCGAGATCATGGCCATCTACCAGCAACGGCCGACGCTGCCGAGCGGTATGGCCACCACCCCGGCGGTGCAGGATGCACTGTTCGCCGATATCCGCGAATCGCATTGCGGCCTGCTGCCGGAAAGCCAGCTGCCAGCCATGCTCGCCGTGCAGCAGCAGCGCGACCGGCGCATGGCCGAGCGCCTGCTGGCCGCGCCGCAACCGGCGGTGTTGCTGGCCGGGGCCTTCCATGTGCGCAAGGATCTGGGTGTACCGCTGCACCTGAGCGACCTGGGCACCGCGCAGGGCAATGCGGTGCTGGTGCTGGCCGAAGTCGGCAAGACGGTGGCGGCGGACAGCGCCGACTATGTCTGGTACACCGCCGCCATGCCGGCGCAGGATCACTGCGCCAAGCTGCGCCGTTAAGCGCGCTGGCTCGTACGCCGCGGCGTTGTGGCGAATGGCCCAAGAAAAAGCCCGGCATTTGCCGGGCTTTTTCTTTATTCGTTGCTTTGCGGGGGGCGCACGCCGATCTCGGCGGTCAGCTCCAGGGTTTCGCCACCGCGCAGCACGCCGATGGCCACCTTCTCACCGGGCTTGGCACGCGCCACCTGGTTCATCGAGCGGCGCCCGTCGATGGCCGCTTCACCGTCGATGGTCAGGATCAGGTCGCCTGGCTGCAGGCCGGCCTTCTGCGCCGGGCCGTCGCGGTAGATACCGGCGACCAGGATGCCCGAGTGGCTGCCGAGGCCGAAGGATTCTGCCAGCTCCGGGGTCAGCGGTTGCACCTCGATGCCCAGCCAGCCGCGGATCACCTGGCCCTGTTCGATGATCGCCTTCATCACCTCGGTGGCCAGCTTCACCGGAATGGCGAAACCAATGCCCTGGGAGCCGCCAGACTTGGAGAAAATCGCGGTGTTGATGCCGATCAGGTTGCCGTGCGCATCGACCAGCGCGCCACCGGAGTTGCCGGGGTTGATCGCCGCGTCGGTCTGGATGAAGTCCTCGTAGGTGTTCAGGCCCAGCTGGTTGCGCCCGGTGGCGCTGATGATGCCCATGGTCACGGTCTGGCCCACGCCGAAGGGGTTGCCGATGGCCAGGGTGACGTCGCCGATGTTGATCTGGTCGGAGCGGCCGAGGGTGATCGCCGGCAGATTCTTCAGGTCGATCTTGAGCACCGCCAGGTCGGTCTCCGGGTCGCTGCCGATCACCCGTGCCAGGGTCTCGCGGCCGTCCTTGAGCGCAACGATGATCTGGTCGGCCCCTGCGGTGACATGGTTGTTGGTCAGCAGATAGCCTTCCGGGCTCATGATCACCGCCGAGCCCAGGCTCGACTCCATGCGCCGCTGCTTGGGCAGGTTGTCGCCAAAGAAGCGCCGGAAGGTCGGGTCGTCGAGCAGCGGGTGGCTGGCTTTGCTCACCACTTTGGTGGTGTACAGGTTGGCCACGGCCGGCGCGGCCAGGCCCACGGCCTCGGCGTAGGACACCGGGCCTTCCTGGGCGATGCTGTAGCGCGGCGCCTGGCGCAGGTTGACGTCCTGGCTGGGCAGGCCGACCCATTGTGGGTAGCGCTGGATGATCAGCAGCGCCAGCAGCAGGCCAACCACCAGGGGCCAGCCATAGAAACGCAGGGCCTTGAGCATTGAGGGAAAATCCTGAGGGTTGCGAGGGCCTGGGGCGGCCCTTAAGGTGGCGGCATTATAGAGGGGTGCTGCGCCAGAAAGCAGTGCCCGCAACAGCTTGTGAGGATTAACCGATGGCCATCGCACTGCGTACCCTGGTCGAGGAAGCCGACCGCTTCCTGAATGCCGCACGGATCAGTGATTACTGCCCCAACGGCCTGCAGGTCGAGGGCCGACCGCAGGTGCGCCGTATCGTCAGTGGGGTCACCGCCAGCCAGGCGTTACTGGATGCTGCGGTGGAGGCCGAGGCCGACGTGGTGCTGGTGCATCACGGCTACTTCTGGAAGGGCGAGGATGCCTGCATCACCGGGATCAAGCGCCGCCGCCTGCAGACCCTGCTGAGCAATGACATCAGCCTGCTGGCCTACCACCTGCCGCTGGACCTGCATGCCGAGGTCGGCAACAACGTGCAGCTGGCGCGACAGCTCGACATCACCATCGAAGGCCCGCTCGATGCGGATAACCCGAAGATTGTCGGTTTGCTCGGCTCGCTGGCCGAGCCCATGAGTGCGCGCGACTTCGCCCGCCGGGTGCAGGAAGTGCTGGGCCGCGAGCCATTGCTGGTGGAAGGCGCGGGGATGATCCGCAAGATCGGCTGGTGCACCGGCGGCGGCCAGGGCTATATCGACAACGCCATCGCCGCCGGGGTCGACCTGTACCTGACCGGCGAGGCCTCTGAGCAGACTTTCCACAGCGCCCGCGAGAATGGTATCGGCTTTATCGCCGCCGGCCACCACGCCACCGAGCGCTACGGCATACAGGCGCTAGGCGACTACCTGGCACGGCGGTTTGCCGTGGAACACCTGTTTATCGATTGCCCAAACCCCATTTAAAGCGCTGATTCTTCGGGCATAAAACTAGAACCTTTCGATCTAAGTAGCCGCCTGAATAGAAGATGGCGCTGTGCTAGAGTGCGCCCTCGTCCACGGCCCGCCGGCCGTTCACTCCCAGATCTGTGATTAGCCATGCTCGATAAACTGACGCACCTGAAACAGCTCGAGGCGGAAAGTATCCACATCATTCGTGAAGTGGCCGCCGAATTCGACAACCCGGTGATGCTGTATTCCATCGGTAAAGATTCTGCCGTGATGCTGCACCTGGCACGCAAGGCGTTCTTCCCCGGCAAGCTGCCGTTCCCGGTGATGCACGTCGATACGCGCTGGAAATTCCAGGAGATGTACAGCTTCCGCGAGAAGATGGTCAAAGAGTACGGCCTGGACTTGATTACCCACACCAATCCGGACGGCGTGGCGCAGGACATGAACCCCTTCACCTACGGCAGTGCCAAGCACACTGACGTGATGAAGACCGAGGGTCTCAAGCAGGCGCTGGACAAGTACGGTTTCGATGCCGCCTTCGGTGGCGCGCGCCGCGACGAAGAGAAGTCGCGTGCTAAAGAGCGCGTGTACTCCTTCCGCGACAGCAAGCACCGCTGGGACCCGAAGAACCAGCGTCCCGAGCTGTGGAACGTGTACAACGGCAACGTCAAAAAAGGCGAGTCGATCCGTGTATTCCCGCTGTCCAACTGGACCGAGCTGGATATCTGGCAGTACATCTATCTGGAAAGCATCCCGATTGTGCCGCTGTACTTCGCCGAAGAGCGCGAAGTGATCGAGATGAACGGCGCGCTGATCATGATCGACGACGAGCGCATCCTCGAACACCTTACCCCTGAGCAAAAAGCCAGCATTCATAAAAAGATGGTGCGCTTCCGCACCCTGGGTTGCTACCCGCTGACTGGCGCGGTGGAATCCACCGCCAGCACCCTGCCGGAAATCATTCAGGAAATGCTGCTAGCCAAGACCTCTGAGCGCCAAGGCCGAGTTATCGACCATGACTCCTCCGGCTCGATGGAAGAGAAGAAACGTCAGGGGTACTTTTAATATGTCGCACCAATCCGAACTGATCAGCGAGGACATCCTCGCCTACCTGGCCCAGCACGAGCGTAAAGAGCTGCTGCGCTTTCTGACCTGCGGCAACGTCGATGACGGCAAAAGCACGCTGATCGGCCGCCTGCTGCATGACTCCAAGATGATCTATGAAGACCACTTGGATGCCATCACCAAAGACTCGAAAAAAGTCGGCACCACTGGTGAAGACATCGATCTGGCGCTGCTGGTCGACGGTCTGCAAGCCGAGCGCGAGCAAGGCATCACCATCGATGTGGCGTACCGCTATTTCAGCACCACCAAACGCAAGTTCATCATTGCCGACACCCCTGGCCATGAGCAGTACACCCGCAACATGGCGACCGGCGCGTCCAACTGCGACCTGGCGATCATCCTGATCGACGCGCGTTATGGCGTGCAGACCCAGACCAAGCGCCACAGCTTTATTGCTTCGCTGTTGGGCATCAAGCACATCGTCATCGCCGTCAACAAGATGGACCTCAAAGGCTTCGATCAAGGCGTGTTTGAGCAGATCAAGAGCGATTACCTGACGTTTGTTGAAGGCATTGCTTTCAAGCCAAGCTCGATGCACTTCGTGCCGATGTCGGCGCTGAAAGGCGACAACGTGGTCAACAAGAGCGAGCAGTCGCCCTGGTACACCGGCCAGTCGCTGATGGAAATCCTCGAGACTGTGGAAGTCGCCGGCGATCGCAACTTCGACGACCTGCGCTTCCCGGTGCAGTACGTCAACCGTCCGAACCTGAACTTCCGCGGTTTTGCCGGCACCCTGGCCAGCGGCATCGTGCGCAAGGGCGACGAAATCATCGCCCTGCCGTCGGGCAAGGGCAGCAAGGTCAAATCCATCGTCACCTTTGAAGGCGAGCTGGAACAGGCCGGTCCGGGCCAGGCGATTACCATCACCCTGGAAGACGAAATCGATGTCTCCCGTGGTGACATGCTGGTGCATGCCGACAACCGTCCGCAGGTGGTCGACAGCTTCGACGCCATGCTGGTGTGGATGGCCGAAGAGCCGATGCTGCCGGGCAAGAAATACGACATCAAGCGTGCCACCAGCTACGTGCCGGGCTCGATTGCCGGCATCGCTCACCGCGTCGATGTGAACACCCTGGAAGAAGGCCCGGCGAGCAGCCTGCAGCTCAACGAGATCGGCAAGGTCAAGATCGCCCTCGACGCGCCGATTGCCCTCGATGGCTACGCGCAGAACCGCACCACCGGCGCCTTCATCGTCATCGACCGCCTGACCAACGGCACTGTCGGTGCCGGCATGATCGTCGCGGCGCCGCAAGCTCATCAGGCCGGTGGTCACCACGGCAAGCTGGCGCATGTGTCGACCGAAGAGCGCGCTACCCGCTTCGGCCAGCAACCGGCCACCGTGCTGTTCAGCGGCCTGTCCGGCGCCGGCAAGAGCACCCTGGCTTACGCCGTGGAGCGCAAGCTGTTCGACATGGGCCGTGCCGTGTACGTGCTGGATGGCCAGAACCTGCGCCATGACCTGAACAAGGGCCTGCCGCAGGACCGCGCCGGGCGTACCGAGAACTGGCGACGTGCCGCCCACGTGGCACGTCAGTTCAACGAAGCCGGCCTGCTGACCCTGGCCGCCTTCGTCGCCCCGGATGCCGAAGGCCGCGAACAGGCCAAGGCGCTGATCGGCAATGAGCGTCTGCTCACCGTCTACGTGCAGGCCTCGCCGGACGCGTGCCGCGAGCGTGATCCGCAGGGCCTGTATGCCGCCGGTGGCGACAATATCCCCGGTGAGTCCTTCCCGTACGACATCCCGCTGAATGCCGATCTGGTGATCGACACCCAGAGCCTGTCGGTGGAAGAGAGCGTCAAGCAGGTGCTCGATCTGCTGCGTAGCCGCGGCGCGATCTAAGCCTCTGCACTCAAAAAATCCCCGCCTGGTGTGGGGCTTTTTTGTGCGCGCTCGCTCAGCCCGTGCTTGGTGTGGGACGACCGCGTCCGGTGTCTGTCGCCCGATGCGTGTTCTGTAGGAGCCAGCTTGCTGGCGATCAGCTCTACACGTCGATCAATCGCCAGCAAGCTGGCTCCTACAAGAGCGATCTCGCAGGTTTATAGCTATAAAAAAGCCCCGCACTGGGCGGGGCTTTTTCGCGGCGGTTAAGCGCAGATCAACGCTTGAGGCCGAAGGTCTCGTCCAGCGTGCCCGGCGCATCCGGCGCTTTCGGTGCGTAGTCCTTGGGCATTTCGTTGTTCTTCGGCGGGGTCAGGCGTTCGCGTTTCTCGCCACCTTCGTCGGTTTGCAGGGCGGCGAGCAGGCGCTGGCGGGTCAGTTCGTCGAGGGCCAGGCGGTTGGCGCCTTCGGACAGGTGCTCCTGCACTTCCTGGTAGCTCTGAGTGAGCTTCTTCACCAGGCTGGCGGTGGTGTTGAAGTGGGTCACCACTTCGCTCTGGTAGGAGTCGAAGCGCTGCTGCATGTCATCCAGCTGGCGCTGGGTGCGATTGGGCGCGGCGTTGGGCAGCAGGCGCGCCACCAGAAAGCCGACGGCGATGCCCGCCAGCAGGGCGATGGCGGGGAGCAACCAGGGCGTGATTGTCTGTTCCACGAGTCCTTCCTCTCTATACGGCTTTGCTTTACGGTAGCGGCTCCAAACCGCGCTGTATACCGCTTGCGAGCCGTGTTGTGCGTTGTGCCTATCCAAGACGTGTCGACCCGATCCGGGGTCACGGAGTTCCCGCAGTTGATCCGCGAAACCCCTCTTTCCCTCGACGGCCCCTGCGGCCCACTGGAAGCCCTCTACCTCGAAGTGCCGGATGCCAGGGGGCTGGCGCTGATCTGCCATCCCAACCCGGTGCAGGGTGGCACCATGCTCAACAAGGTGGTCTCCACACTGCAGCGCGCGGTGCGCGACATGGGTTACAGCACCCTGCGCTTCAATTACCGCGGTGTCGGTGCCAGCGCGGGCAGCCATGACATGGGCAGCGGCGAAGTGGATGACGCCGAAGCGGCAGCGCACTGGCTGCACGCGCAGCAGCCGCAGTTGCCGCTGACGCTGTGCGGCTTCTCCTTCGGCGGCTTCGTCGCTGCGGCGACCGCTGGGCGCCTGGAACAGCAGGGCATTGCCGTCGAGCGACTGTTCATTGTCGCCCCGGCGGTGCAGCGCCTGGAGGCGCCGGAGCGTCTGCCGGACGGCGGCGAGCTGGTGGTGATCCAGCCCGAGCAGGACGAAGTAATCGATCCCGAGGTGGTGTACGCCTGGTCCACCGCCCTGCCACGTGCCCACGAGCTGCTGAAAGTGGCAGAATGCGGCCACTTTTTTCACGGCAAGCTGCCTGAACTGAAAGATCTGGTGCAGCCACGTCTTTGAGCCTGTTGATGATTTGCTGCGCGTCGGCCATGCGGCGTTAAAAACAGGCTCGGAATGCTCATTTACCACTAGTAAACTCCGCTTCCTCGCCTGTTTTTGCCTTGCCTGGCTCTAGCTCGCGAAATCCTAAACAGGCTCAAGTACGGCGATATTCGAACATGACCACCCGAATCCTGACTGGCATCACCACCACCGGTACCCCGCACCTGGGCAACTACGCGGGCGCCATTCGCCCGGCCATCGTCGCCAGCCGCGCGGCCGATGCCGACTCGTTCTACTTCCTCGCCGACTACCACGCGCTGATCAAGTGCGACGAGCCGGCGCGTATCCAGCGTTCGCGCCTGGAGATCGCCGCCACCTGGCTGGCCTGCGGCCTGGACGTGAACCGGGCGACCTTCTATCGCCAGTCCGATATTCCCGAGATTCCCGAGCTGTGCTGGCTGCTCACCTGCGTTGCCGGCAAGGGCCTGCTTAACCGCGCCCACGCCTACAAGGCCTCGGTGGACAAGAACGTCGAGCAGGGCGAAGACCCGGATGCCGGCATCACCATGGGCCTGTTCAGCTACCCGGTGCTGATGGCGGCGGACATCCTGATGTTCAACGCGCACAAGGTGCCGGTCGGTCGTGACCAGATCCAGCACGTGGAGATGGCCCGCGACATCGGCCAGCGCTTCAATCACCTGTTTGGCCAAGGCAAGGAGCTGTTCACCCTGCCGGAAGCGGTGATCGAGGAAGAAGTGGCGACCCTGCCCGGCCTCGACGGGCGCAAGATGAGCAAGAGCTACGACAACACCATCCCGCTGTTCGGCTCGGCCAAGCAGCTCAAGGACGCCATCGCCCGCATCGTCACCGACTCCAAGCTGCCGGGCGAATCCAAGGACCCGGACAACTCGCACCTGTTCACCCTGTTCCAGGCCTTCGCCACGCCGGCCCAGCAGGCCGAGTTCCGTAGCGAGCTGCTGTCCGGTCTGGCCTGGGGCGAGGCCAAGCAGCGCCTGTTCCAGCTGCTCGACAACGAGCTGGGCGAGGCCCGCGAGCGTTATCACGCACTGATCGAGCGCCCGGCCGATCTGGAGGACATCCTGCTCGACGGTGCGGCCAAGGCGCGCAAGACCGCCACCCCGTTCCTCGGCGAGCTGCGCGAGGCTGTGGGTCTGCGTTCGTTCCGCAGCCAGGCGCAAAGCGCCGAAGGCGGCAAGAAGAAGGCGGCCAAGAGCGCACGCTTCGTCAGCTTCCGCGACGAAGACGGCAGCTTCCGCTTCCGCCTGCTGGACGCCGCTGGCGAGCAGCTGCTGTTGTCCAAGTCCTTTGCCGATGGCAAGGCGGCGGGCCAGGCGAGCAAGCGTCTGCAGTCCGGCGAGGCGCTGGATGTGCGCGAGCAGGGCGAGGCTTTCGCCCTGTGGCTGGATGGCGAATTGATCGGCGAAAGCCCGGCCTTCGCCGATGCCGGCGCACGTGACGCAGGCATTGCCCGTCTGCGTGAGGCGCTGGCACCACAGGAATAAGTGCGGTGTAGGAGCGAGCTCTGCTCGCGAAAAGTCCTACGCCGATGTCTTTCGCGAGCAGAGCTCGCTCCTACAGATTGCCAAGCACGGGGTGCGTCGCTAAAGTGACCGCCCCGTTTTTGTTACCGAATTTCCCATCATGACTCCTCTTGCGCGCTACCAGGCCGACCTGCAACGGCCGGACTTCTTCCACGACGCCGCCCAGGAAACTGCCGTGCGTCATCTGCAGCGCCTGTACGACGATCTGGTAGCCGACTCGAAGAGCAAGCCGGGTCTGTTCGGTGGCCTGTTCGCCAAGAAGCGTCAGGAGCCGATCAAGGGCCTGTACTTCTGGGGTGGGGTCGGCCGCGGCAAGACCTATCTGGTCGACACCTTCTTCGAGGCGCTACCGTTTCCGCAGAAGATGCGCACGCACTTCCACCGCTTCATGAAGCGCGTGCACGAGGAAATGAAGACCCTCAAGGGCGAGAAAAACCCGCTGACCATCATCGGCAAGCGCTTCGCCGACGAGGCGCGGGTGATCTGCTTCGACGAATTCTTCGTATCCGACATTACCGACGCGATGATCCTCGCCACCCTGCTGGACGAGCTGTTCAAGAACGGCGTGACCCTGGTGGCGACCTCCAACATCGTCCCGGACGGCCTGTACAAGGACGGCCTGCAGCGAGCGCGTTTCCTGCCGGCGATCGCCCTGGTCAAGCAGTACACCGACGTGGTCAACGTCGACAGTGGCGTGGATTACCGCCTGCGCGCCCTGGAGCAGGCCGAGCTGTTCCACTGGCCGCTGGATGCCGAGGCAGAGGTCAGCCTGGACAAGAGCTTCCGCAGCCTGCTGCCGGAGCACTGCGTGGTGGAAGAGAACAAGGCGCTGATGATCGAGAACCGCGCGATCATGGCGCGCAAGGAAGGCGACGACGTGGCCTGGTTCGAGTTCCGCGAGCTGTGCGACGGCCCGCGCAGCCAGAACGACTACATCGAACTGGGCAAGATCTACCACGCGGTGATCCTGGCCAACGTCGAGCAGATGAGTGTGGCCAAGGACGACATGGCGCGCCGCTTCATCAACCTGGTGGACGAGTTCTACGACCGCAACGTCAAGCTGATCATCTCTGCCGAAGTGGAGCTGAAGGACCTGTACAGCGGTGGGCGCCTGAACTTCGAGTTCCAGCGCACCCTGAGCCGCCTGCTGGAGATGCAGTCCCACGAATTCCTGTCGAGGGCGCACAAACCCTAAGTTGGCCTGTGCCGATGTGAAAAAAGGGGTTGCCAGTCGGCAACCCCTTTTTCGTTTCAGAGCCTGTCTTTAGCGCCGGATTGCCGGCGCGCAGCAGATCCTAGGCCGGCTCTCCTCAGGCGCCGTCCTTTTGCAAGAACTGGCGGCGGTACTGGTTGGGCGACAGCTCGGCGTGCTGGCGGAACAGGCGGGCGAAGAAGCTGGCGTCGTCGTAGCCAACTTCGTAGCTGATGGTCTTGATGCTCTTGCGCGTCGAGCTGAGCAGGCTCTTGGCGGTCTCGATGCGCAGGCGTTGCAGGTAGTGCAACGGCTTGTCGCCAGTAGCCGCCTGAAAGCGGCGCATGAAGTTGCGGATGCTCATGCCATGCTCGCGGGCCACGTCTTCGATGCGGAATTTCTCCGCGAAGTGCTCTTCCAGCCACTGCTGCACCTGCAGGATGGCCACGTCCTGGTGCAGCTTCTGCCCGCCGAAACCGATGCGACCCGGGCTGTAGGTGCGCTGGGTTTCGTAGAAGATGTCGCGGGCCACGCCCTGGGCTATGGAGGCGCCGCAGAAGCGTTCGATCAGGTAGACGTACATGTCGCAGGCCGAAGTGAAGCCGCTGGCGCAGTACAGGTTGTCGGCGTCCGACAGGTGCTTGTCCTGGTTGAGCAGCACCTTGGGGAAGCGCTCGGCAAATTCGCGGAAGAAGCGCCAGTAGGTGGTCGCCTCCTTGCCATCGAGCAGCCCGGCCTCGGCCATCCAGAACACCCCGGTGGCTTCGCCGCACAGGGCGGCGCCGGCGGCATGCTGCTCGCGCAGCCAGGCAATGATCTGCGGGTAGCGCTGGCGCAGCGCGTCGAAGTCGCCCCAGAAGGCTGGCAGGATGATCACGTCAGCCGCTTCCAGAGCGCCATCCACCTGGACATTGGTCTGGCTGAAGCTGGTCACGTCCTGGCCGTCCGGACTGATTACGCGGATCTGGAAATTGGTGGTCAGCTCCAGGCCCTGCTGCTTGCTGTAGCGCAGGCCGGCCATGTGGAAGAAGTCGCACGCCTGCATCAGGGTGGCGGCGAACACACCTTCGGTGGCGAGGATGCAGATACGGGTCAGGGCGGTTGTCGCAGGCATGGCAATTATTCTTATTGGTGGTGAAACGGTCATTCAGTGGCTGGATCGTCTTATTTTTTGTCGCATGTGTCCAGTGTCTAGTCCTTCTGGCCTGGCCTAGAGTGTTGCTCACTCAATGACCACTCAGATGCAGGTGCAACAATGATTCCAAGAACCCTGTTCAGTCACGAGCACGAGCAGTTTCGCGAGTCCGTGCGTAAATTCTTCGAGCAGGAGGCGGTGCCGTTTCACGCCCAGTGGGAGAAGGACGGCCATATCGATCGTGCCCTGTGGAACAAGGCCGGTGAGGCCGGCATGCTCTGCTCGCACATCCCGGAAGAATACGGCGGCATGAGCGCCGACTTCCTCTACAGCGCCGTGGTGATCGAGGAGCAGTCGCGCCTGGGGCTGTCCGGCGTCGGCTTCTCCCTGCACTCGGACATCGTTGCACCGTACATCCTGCATTACGGCTCCGAGGAGCAGAAACACAAGTACCTGCCGAAGCTGGTCAGCGGCGAGCTGGTCACCGCCATCGCCATGACTGAGCCGGGTACCGGCTCCGACCTGCAAGGCGTGAAGACCACCGCGGTGCTGGATGGCGACGAGTACGTGATCAACGGCTCGAAGACCTTCATCACCAACGGCTTCCTCGCCGATCTGGTGATCGTGGTTGCCAAGACCGACGCCAAGGCTGGCGCCAAGGGCATCAGCCTGTTCCTGGTCGAGGCCAATACTCCGGGCTTCGCCAAGGGCAAGCGCCTGGAAAAGGTCGGCATGAAGGCCCAGGACACCTCTGAGCTGTTCTTCCAGGACGTGCGCGTACCCAAGGAAAACCTGCTGGGCAAGGAGGGCATGGGCTTCGTCTACCTGATGCAGGAACTGCCGCAGGAGCGCCTGACCGTGGGCTTGCTGGCCATTTCCTCGGCTGAGGCGGCGCTGGAGTGGACCAAGGACTACACCCGCGAGCGCAAGGCTTTTGGCCGTCCGGTGGCGGATTTCCAGAACACCCGCTTCAAGCTGGCCGAGATGGCCACCGAGATCCAGATTGGTCGGGTATTCGTCGATCGCTGCCTGGAGCTGCACCTGCAGAAAAAACTCGATGTGCCGACCGCGGCGATGCTCAAGTACTGGAGTACCGATCTGCAGTGCAAGGTGATCGACGAGTGCGTGCAGTTGCATGGCGGCTACGGCTACATGCTGGAGTACCCGATTGCCCGCGCCTGGGCCGACTCGCGGGTACAGCGCATCTACGCCGGCACCAACGAGATCATGAAGGAAATCATCAGTCGCGCCCTGTAAGGTGCAGCTGAGATGAAAAAGCCCGGCGGATTGCCGGGCTTTTTCGTTTTCGCGTGGCGCTGGTCGGGTGGATGCCGCTTCAGTCGCGATTTGCTGTCGGTTGTCTCAGGGCGCCGGGTTGGGCTGTTCGCGCTGGATGGCCTCGATCCCTGCCAGTACCTCCGGGCTGAGCTTGAGGTCGATGCTGCGCAGGTTGCACTCCAGCTGCTCCAGGCTGGTGGCGCCGATGATGTTGCTGGTGACAAAGGGCTGGGCGGTGACGAAGGCCAGGGCCATCTGCGCCGGGTTGAGCGCGTGCTTGCGCGCCAGGTGCACGTAGCGGGCGCAGGCGGCCAGGGCTTGTGGGTTGGTGTAGCGGGTGAAGCGGCTGAACAGGGTAAGGCGCCCGGTGATTGGGCGCGCGCCATGGTCGTATTTACCGGACAGCATGCCGAACGCCAATGGCGAATAGGCCAGCAGGCCGCACTGCTCGCGCATTGCCACTTCCGCCATGCCGACTTCGAAACTGCGGTTGAGCAGGTTGTAGGGGTTTTGCACCGAGACCATGCGCGGCAGACCGAGGCGGTCGGCCAGCTGCAGGTACTGCATGGTGCCCCAGGGCGTTTCGTTGGACAGGCCGATATGGCGGATCTTGCCGGCCCTGACCTGTTCGCCGAGGACTTCCAGGGTTTCCTGCAGAGGGGTGAAGTCCTGCTGCTGGTGGCGGTAGCCGAGCTGGCCGAAGTAGTTGGTGCTGCGCTCTGGCCAGTGCAGCTGGTACAGGTCGATCCAGTCGGTTTGCAGGCGCTGCAGGCTGGCGTCGAGGGCGGCGACTAGGTGTGCGCGGTTGTGCTTGAGCTGGCCATCGCGAATGTAGTCGATGCCGTTGCCGGGGCCGGCGATCTTGCTGGCGATGATCCAGTCGCCACGATTGCCGCGTGCCTTGAAATAGTTGCCGATGATCCGCTCGGTGGCGCCGTAGGTCTCGGCGCGCGGCGGTACCGGGTACATCTCGGCCGTGTCGATGAAATTGATCCCGGCGGCGCTGGCGCGATCAATCTGCGCGAAGGCGTCGGCCTCATTGTTCTGCTCGCCCCAGGTCATGCTGCCCAGGCACAGTGCGCTGACGTTGAGATCACTGCGGCCCAGTTGACGATGTTCCATGCGCTGCTCCTTGGCGGTGGCGAAAGCACTGAGCATAAAGCAGGTTGCTATTTTTGTAGTAATCGGCATAATTCCGCGGCTTTCTCAGCGGGGATGCCTAGCCTGTTGGGAACGAAGGTGGGGATGCCTAGCCCGCCGAAACCCCCGCCGTAGCGGACGCGCTGACCCGAGCCCCCGATAGCGTCTGTTTCCGGCCGTCTTTGACTTGTCAAAGCAAGTACTATTCAGTAAGATCCGCCGTCTTATTTTTCAGGGCGGCCCCTGAGGCTATAGCGAATGAAGACTTTTACTGCAAAACCGGAAACTGTTAAGCGCGACTGGTACGTCGTCGACGCTGCTGGCAAGACCCTGGGTCGTCTGGCCACTGAAATTGCAAGCCGTCTGCGTGGCAAGCACAAGCCGGAATACACCCCGCACGTTGATACCGGCGACTACATTGTCGTGATCAACGCCGAGCAGGTGCGTGTAACTGGTGCCAAGACCACCGACAAAATGTACTACTCGCACTCCGGTTTCCCGGGTGGCATCAAGGAAATCAACTTCGAGAAGCTGATTGCCAAGGCCCCCGAGCGCGTGATCGAGACCGCGGTCAAGGGCATGCTGCCGAAAAACCCGCTGGGTCGCGACATGTACCGCAAGCTGAAGGTGTATAAGGGTGCTGTTCACCCGCACACCGCTCAGCAGCCCCAAGAACTGAAGATTTAACGGAATAGTTCATTATGTCGGCGACTCAAAATTACGGCACTGGCCGTCGCAAGACTGCAACTGCACGCGTCTTCCTGCGTGCGGGTACTGGCAAGATCTCCATCAACAACCGCACCCTGGATAACTTCTTCGGTCGCGAAACCGCTCGCATGGTCGTGCGTCAGCCGCTGGAGCTGACCGAGACCACTGAGAAGTTCGACATCTACGTCACCGTTCTCGGTGGTGGTGTCAGCGGTCAAGCGGGTGCAATCCGTCACGGCATCACCCGTGCCCTGATGGATTACGACGAAACTCTGCGTCCTGCCCTGCGCAAGGCCGGCTTCGTTACCCGCGATGCTCGTGAAGTTGAGCGTAAGAAAGTGGGTCTGCGTAAAGCGCGTAAGCGTCCGCAGTACTCCAAGCGTTAATCGCTGCTACGTTCAAAAGCGCCCAGTTTCCTTACGGAGCTGGGCGTTTTTTATGGGCGTCTGTTTACCCTGCGACAACGTGCCGCATTGGTGAATGCCGCGTCGGGCAAGGCTTCGGAGCAATTTGTATCCGGTAATTACCTTGTCAGAAAAGGGGCTTTTCTTTACCATTCGGCAAATTTTGTGCGGCTAGATATTTACCTAGTAGAGGCCTGACCACAGGCCACAAAGCTGATGGGAGACGACTGAATGAGCAATGACGGCGTGAATGCAGGCCGGCGTCGCTTCCTGGTAGCGGCCACCTCTGTGGTGGGCGCTGCAGGAGCGGTGGGTGCTGCGACTCCGTTCGTGGGGTCATGGTTCCCCAGTGCCAAGGCCAAGGCCGCTGGTGCACCGGTGAAAGTGAATATCGGCAAGGTCGAAGCCGGCCAGCAGATGGTTGCCGAATGGCGTGGCCAGCCGGTGTTCATCGTGCGCCGTACCGAAGAGATCCTGGCCAACCTGGGCAAGCTCGAAGGTAGCGTGGCTGACCCTGAGTCTGCTGCTTCCGTGCAGCCCGAGTACGTGGACAAGAAGACCCGCTCGATCAAACCGGAGATTCTGGTTCTGGTGGGTCTGTGTACGCACCTGGGTTGCGCACCGTCCTTCCGTCCGGAAGTGGCCCCGGCTGACTTGGGGGCTGATTGGGTAGGTGGTTATTTCTGCCCTTGCCACGGTTCCCGTTACGATCTCGCAGGTCGTGTCTACAAGGCACAGCCCGCCCCCTTGAACCTGCCGGTGCCGCCGTACACGTACGAGTCGGATGACGTCATCATCGTCGGCGTGGACCAGGAGAAGGCATGATGAGTAAATTCATGGAATGGGTCGATGCACGCTTCCCCGCGACCAAGATGTGGGAAGACCATCTGTCCAAGTACTACGCACCGAAGAACTTCAACTTCTTCTATTTCTTCGGCTCTCTGGCGCTGCTGGTGCTGGTCAATCAGATCATCACCGGTATCTGGCTGACCATGAGCTTCACCCCGTCCGCCGAAGAAGCCTTCGCCTCCGTCGAATACATCATGCGTGATGTGGAGTTCGGCTGGCTGATTCGCTACCTGCACTCCACCGGCGCTTCGGCGTTCTTCGTGGTGGTCTACCTGCACATGTTCCGCGGTCTGCTCTACGGCTCCTACCAGAAGCCGCGTGAGCTGGTGTGGATCTTCGGCATGCTGATCTATCTGTGCCTGATGGCTGAAGCCTTCATGGGTTACCTGCTGCCGTGGGGCCAGATGTCCTACTGGGGTGCCCAGGTGATCATCTCGCTGTTCGGCGCCATCCCCGTAATCGGTGCTGACCTGACGCAGTGGATCCGTGGTGACTACCTGATCTCCGGGATTACCCTGAACCGCTTCTTTGCCTTACACGTGATCGCCCTGCCAATCGTCCTGCTCGGTCTGGTGGTGCTGCACATCCTGGCGCTGCACGAAGTGGGTTCGAACAACCCGGACGGCGTCGACATCAAGAAGAAGAAGGACGAGAACGGTATTCCGCTCGACGGTATCGCGTTCCATCCCTACTACACCGTGAAAGATATCGTCGGCGTGGTGGTGTTCCTGTTCGTCTTCTGCGCCATCGTGTTCTTCTTCCCGGAGATGGGTGGCTACTTCCTTGAGAAGCCCAACTTCGAGGAAGCCAACGCCCTGAAGACGCCGGCGCACATTGCCCCGGTGTGGTACTTCACCCCGTACTACGCGATCCTGCGTGCCGTTCCGGACAAGCTGCTCGGCGTTATCGCCATGGGCGCTGCGATTGCCGTGCTGTTCGTCCTGCCGTGGCTGGACCGTAGCCCGGTCAAGTCGATGCGCTACAAGGGCTGGCTGAGCAAGATCTGGCTGCTGGTGTTCTGCGTGTCCTTCGTGATCCTGGGCGTGCTGGGCGTGCTGGCGCCGACTCCGGGTCGTACCCTGCTGTCGCAGATCTGCACCGCGCTGTACTTCGCCTACTTCATCCTGATGCCGTTCTACACCCGGATGGAGAAGACTAAACCGGTTCCGGAAAGGGTGACTGGCTGATGAAAAAGCTATTTGCTGCATTTGTTATTGCTGCGCTGCCGGCCATCGCTTTCGGCGCAGGCGCGGAAGTTGAACTGGACAAGGTCGACATCGACCTGACCGACAAAGCTGCCCTGCAGGATGGCGCGCGTACGTTCGCCAACTACTGCATGGGTTGCCACAGTGCCAAGTTCCAGCGTTACGAGCGCGTTGCCGATGACCTCGGTATCCCGCACGAGCTGATGATGGAAAACCTGGTCTTCACCGGTGCCAAGATTGGCGAGCACATGAAGATCGGCATGCAGCCGAGTGATGCCAAGACCTGGTTCGGTGCTGCGCCGCCTGATCTGACCCTGGTGGCCCGTGTGCGTGGTACAGACTGGCTGTATACCTATCTGCGTACGTTCTACGAAGACCCGACTCGCCCTTATGGGGTGAACAACAAGGTCTTCCCGAACGTCGGCATGCCCAACGTACTGGTCGGCCTGCAGGGTCGCCAGGTCGTCGGTTGCAAGCAGGTTCAGGTGGTCGAAGACGGTAAGAAGCAGTACGACCCGCTGACCGGTTCGCCGATCACCCATGAAGCCTGTGATCAGCTGACCATCGTGCCGAAGTCCGGCAAGCTGAGCGAAGCCGAGTTTGACCAGAAGATCCATAATCTGGTGACTTTCCTGGCTTACTCGGCCAACCCGATCAAGCTCGAAAGCCAGCGTATCGGCACCTACGTGCTGCTCTATCTGGCCTTCTTCTTCGTATTTGCCTATCTGCTCAAGCGCGAATACTGGAAGGACGTGCACTGATCCCTCGCGTTACCGCTGTAGACGCACGCGCCCATAATGGGCGCGTGCGTTTTTCTGTTTCTGTAATCTGGTTTTTTAAGGAGGGGCATCATGGCCGCACCGAATAAGTTGGCCTGCTATTCCGACCCCACCGATCACTACTCCCATCGCGTGCGCCTGGTGCTGGCCGAGAAGGGCGTGAGTGCCGAGATCATCGATGTTGCGCCTGGCCGTTGCCCGCCGAATCTGGCCGAGGTCAATCCCTACGGCAGCGTACCGACCCTGGTTGATCGCGACCTGGCGTTGTACGAGTCGACCGTGGTCATGGAATATCTGGATGAGCGTTATCCGCACCCACCACTGTTGCCGGTCTATCCGGTGGCGCGGGCCAATAGCCGCCTGCTGATCCATCGCATTCAACGCGACTGGTGCAAGCTGGTCGACCTGATCCTCGATTCGCGCAGCAAGGAGCCGGCTCGTGTGCAGGCGCGCAAGGAGCTGCGTGAGAGCCTGACCGGGGTTTCTCCGCTGTTTGCCGATAAGCCGTTTTTTCTGAGTGAAGAACTGAGTCTGGTAGATTGCTGTTTGCTGCCCATTCTGTGGCGCTTGCCGCTGCTGGGTATCGAGCTGCCGAAACCGGCCAAGCCGTTGCTGGACTATATGGAGCGTCAGTTCGCTCGTGAGGGCTTCAAGGCCAGCCTGTCCGGCGCCGAGCGCGACATGCGCTAATACAGGAGGTCGTCCTTGATGAATTCCAGTCGTCCCTACCTGGTGCGAGCACTCTACGAGTGGATCGTCGACAACGATTGCACGCCGCACCTGCTGGTGAATGCCGAGTTTCCCGGTGTGCGGGTTCCGCCTGGCTTTGCCAGTGATGGGCAGATTGTCTTAAACGTGTCGCCCAGCGCCGTGCGCAACATGCACATGGACAACGAGGCGGTCAGCTTCGAAGGGCGTTTCGGTGGTGTGGCGCATTCACTGTTCGTTCCGGCGGGTGCCATGCTGGCCATCTACGCGCGGGAGAACGGTCAGGGTATGGTCTTCGAGCTCGAGCCGCCGGTCGACGAAGACGAAGCTGGAGAGGGGCCGGATGACGATGGTCCGTCGGGTGATGAGCCGCCGCGTCCGAGTGGTCGGCCCAGTCTGAAAGTGGTCAAGTAACCCCTGCAGCTGTCACCAGCTGTTGTGAGTACCAACAAAAAGGGCGCCATTGGCGCCCTTTCTGTATCTGTGGATCACACCGTCAGTTGGTGTACTGGAACAGCTTGATGACTTTCTGCACTCCGGCTACCCCGGCCACTACATTGGTCGCGCTGGCGCCTTCGGCGCGGGTCACCAGGCCCATCAGGTAGACGATGCCGTTTTCGGTGATCACCTTGATCTTGGTGCTGGGCACTGTGCTATCGGCCAGCATCAGGGTCTTGATCTTCGAGGTCATCAACGCGTCGTTGCTACGAACCAGGGCCGAGGTTGGCTTGAGGATCTGCAGTTCATTGTAAACCTTGGTCACGCCCTGAACATTGCGCGCCGCCTGGGCGGCCTTCTCCTTGAGCTCCGTGCTTGGGGTCTGCCCGGCCAGCAGGATCACGCCGTTGTAGCTGGTCACCACGACGTGCGAGGTCGGGCTGCTCAGGTTCGGGTGGGCGCGCGATACGGCAGAGCTGACATTGGGGCCGAGGAACTGGTCGTCGATCTTGTTGCCGATGCTGCGGTTGCTGCAGGCGCCCAGCAGCAGGCTGAGGGCGAGGGTGGCAAGGATCAGCGGATTGCGGGTCATTCTTCACTCCCGAACAGTTGGCGGTCGATCAGGTCGCACAGGCAGTGGATGGCCAGCAGGTGCACTTCCTGAATGCGTGCAGTGACCTTGGAAGGCACGCGAATCTCTACATCTTCCGGCAGCAGCAGCGAGGCCATGCCCCCGCCATCGCGGCCGGTCAGTGCTACGACCACCATTTCGCGATCATGTGCGGCCTGGATGGCCTGGATCACGTTGGCCGAGTTACCGCTGGTGGAAATCGCCAGCAGCACGTCACCGGGTTGACCGAGGGCGCGAATTTGCTTGGAGAAGATTTCGTTGTAGCTGTAGTCGTTGGCGATCGAGGTGATGGTCGAGCTGTCGGTGGTCAGGGCGATGGCCGGCAGGCTCGGGCGCTCGCGCTCGAAGCGGTTGAGCAGCTCGGAGGAGAAGTGCTGGGCGTCGCCTGCAGAGCCACCGTTGCCGCAGCTGAGAATTTTGCCCTCGTTGAGCAGCGCGTTGACCATCACCTGGCTGCCGTGTTCGATGAACGGCACCAGCACTTCCATGGCCTGTTGCTTGGTATCGATGCTGGCCTGGAACATCTGACGAATTCGGGATTGCATGTCCATCGGATAAGACCTTCAGTGTGCGGGCTGATTCAGCCTCTACGGTGAGGGAGTGCCACGAGTCGGGCGAATTATAATGACTCGCATCTGGCCTGATGTCCGGCTTTTTACCTGACTTGCCGTGTGCGGGTCGACTAGAAAGAGTTGATCGGGCTTATTCACGTCTCAAAAGCGTTCTTCAGCCAGTCCAGTTGGGTGGGGCTCAGGGCTACCACGTCGAAGCGGCAAGGGTGCTTGGACCAGCGGCTTTCCTTTTGCAGGAACTGCTGCGCGGCGAGGATCAGGCGTTGCTGCTTGCGTCCGTCGATGCTCTCCAGGGCGCCGCCCCACGCCACATGCCGGCGGTAGCGCACTTCGACGAATACTACTGTATCGCCGTCGAGCATGACCAGATCGAGCTCGCCGCCGCGACACAGCCAGTTCTGCGCCAGCAGGCGCAGACCCTGTTGCTGCAGGTGCTCGCGCGCCTGGACTTCGGCGGCGCGCCCGGTTTCCCCGGTCGGCTTAATTGCTGCTGTCCGGCAGGCGCTGGACCTGGCCGTTGCGGAACTCGGCCCACGGCAGCTGGCGTTCGATGCGCTGGGCGGTGCTCAGGCTGAGGTTGCCGGACAGGCCCTCGACCTGGCTGTCGGGCATGGCCTGCAGCTGGCTCAGGCGCGGCGCCAGGCGGTAGGCGTCGACGCCCATGGCGTACAGGCGACCGAGACTGCCGGCGGCTTGTGGCCATTGACCATCGACCTGCTGGCGCAGCGGGTCATTGGCATCCAGCAGCCAGGGGGTTTCGCAGAAGCGGATGCCTTCCAGGTCCTGGTACTGGGCCGGGTTGCTGCCGCCGGTGTAGAGGTGCGAGGTGGCGTATACCGGCACATCGCCGGCGTACTGGAAGGCCAGGGTCGGCTTGATCTGCTGGGCCTGCTGCGGGGTGGCGGCAAGGAAGATGAAGTCGACGTCCTGGCGGCGTGCCGGCACGGCGGCGACGGCGCCACCCAGGGTGTTCTGCAGGCGCTTGGCGCGGGCTTCGCTTTCGCGCAGCTGGAACAGGTCGGCGATCTGCTGGGCCAGCTCTACCGGCTGGTCGACGTGTTCGGCGGCGATCAGGGTGCCGCCGGCGGCTTGCCAGCTCTGCTGGAAGGCACTGAGAACGCGGTTGCCCCACTCGCCACTGGGCACCAGGGCTACGGCGCGGCGCATGCCGTCCGCCCAGGCGCGGCGGGCCACTTCGCGGGCTTCGTCTTCGGCGGCCAGGCCGAACTGGAACAGTTGCGCCGGTGCTTCGCTGCCGGCATCGCTGTAGTTCAGGGCCAGGGTAGTGATAGGCAGCTGCGGACGTTCGCTGAGTTGCTTGACCAGCGGCTTCTCCAGTGGACCGATCACCAGTTGCGCGCCGTCTGCCTGGGCCTGGCGGTAGAAGTCATCCAGCGAGGCCAGTCGCGAGCTGTCATAGAGCATGACTTCGGGTGGGTTCTGTCCGGCCTGCTGGGCTTGGTAGTGGGCAGCCATGAAGCCGTCACGCAGGGCGCGGGCGACCGCAGCCAGCTGTCCTTCCTGGGGCAGCAGCAGGGCCACTTTCTGCAGTGGCTGGCCGGCCAGGCTTTTCAGCTTGTCCAGGCCCGCAGGCAGTTGTTGTGCGGCGGGGTGTTGCGGGTGCTGTTGACGCCAGGCGTCGATGGCTGCCAGTTGCTGATCCGGGGTGCCGGCGCTCTTGGTGGCCAGGGCCAGACTCAGCCAGCCATCCAGGTCGCTGTCGCCGGAAGATTGCAGCTGGCTTTGCGGTAGGCTGGCGACCAGAGTCCAGATCGCTTCGTGGTTGGCGCTGGCGCTCGCCCCGTTGAGCAGTGGGGCGATGAACACCCGCTCACGGGCGGCGGCCAGGGTCTGGCCGTCGGCCTGCAGGGCGCTGGCACGGACCAGTTGAGTGCGTACCTGCTGCTCGACCGGCAGTTCGCCCAGACGCTCCAGGCTCGGGTGGGCGAGCGCCTTGAGTGCGCTTTTCGGCTTGTTACGGGTCATCGCCAGTTCGGCGGCGAGGGTGCTGGCGAAGATCTGCTGGGCCGGCTTCAGGCTGTCCAGGGAGATCTCGTCGAGGATGCGTGTGGCGCGGCCCAGGTCTTTCTGCTGATAGGCCTGGTCGGCGGCGGACAGGCGCAGCAGGGCGCCTTCCTCCGGAGTACTGGCAGCGCCGGCTTGCTGCAGCAATTGCTCGATGCTGGCTTGCGGGGTGCGCGGCAGCTCGCCCAGGTTGGACGACGGCGTGCTGGCACAGGCGGCCAGCAGGCCGGCGAGGCAGAGGGCGGAAAGCGGGCGCAGGCGAGCGATCATCGAAACGTTCCTGGTACTTGATCAAATGAGTGCGCGATTGTACCCAAGGCCCGCAGCCGGTGCGATGTCGAAGCGGCGAAACGGGCTACAATGCGCGCTTTCCGCTGTCATCGAGGGCCGCCCGTGAGCGTTTCCGCTGCATCTGTAACCGCCACCGGCACGCTTTACGTGGTTGCCACCCCGATCGGCAACCTGGATGACATCAGTGCCCGTGCCTTGCGCATCCTGCGCGAGGTGGCGCTGATTGCGGCCGAGGACACGCGTCACTCCATTCGTCTGCTGCAGCATTTCGGTATCGCCACCCCGCTTGCGGCCTGCCATGAGCACAACGAGCGCGACGAGGGTGGGCGTTTCCTTACGCGCTTGCTGGCGGGTGAGGATGTTGCGTTGATTTCCGATGCGGGTACGCCGCTGATCTCCGATCCAGGCTTTCATCTGGTGCGCCAGGCGCGCGCGGCAGGTGTGCGGGTGGTGCCTGTGCCGGGTGCCTGTGCGCTGATCGCGGCGTTGTCGGCTGCCGGCCTGCCGTCTGATCGCTTCAGTTTCGAGGGCTTTCTGCCGGCCAAGACTGTCGGGCGCCAGGCGCGCCTGCAGCAGGTGGCCGAAGACTCGCGCACACTGATTTTCTATGAGGCGCCCCATCGCATTCTCGAATGCCTGGCCGATATGCGCGAGGTGTTTGGCGCCGATCGGCCGGCCGTGCTGGGGCGCGAGCTGACCAAAACCTTCGAGACCCTCAAGGGCTTGCCGCTGGGCGAGTTGCACGACTGGGTGGCGGCCGACAGCAACCAGCAGCGCGGCGAGTGTGTGGTGCTGGTGGCGGGTTGGCAGGCGCCCGAAGGCGACGAAGCGATCAGTGGCGAGGCGCTGCGGGTGCTCGATCTGCTGCTCGGCGAGATGCCGCTCAAGCGCGCGGCAGCGCTGGCGGCGGAGATCACCGGGGTGCGCAAGAATCTGCTGTATCAGGTGGCGCTGGAGCGGCAAAAGGACGCGTGAGCTCTGTCCCGAGCTTGTTCTATGAGTGCCGGCTGGTTACCCTTGGCACTGGAGAGTCGATCGGACAGTCGCTGCCTTCGCAAGAAGGGGGAGGAAAGTCCGGGCTCCATAGGGCGGAGTGCCAGGTAATGCCTGGGAGGCGTGAGCCTACGGAAAGTGCCACAGAAAATAACCGCCTAAGCGCGCAAGCGCCGGTAAGGGTGAAAAGGTGCGGTAAGAGCGCACCGCACGGCTGGCAACAGTCCGTGGCTAGGTAAACCCCACTCGGAGCAAGACCAAATAGGGTTCCATTGGCGTGGCCCGCGCTGGAACCGGGTAGGTTGCTAAAGGCGTGCAGTGATGTACGTCGTAGAGGAATGACTGTCCTCGACAGAACCCGGCTTACAGATCGACTCTCCTCCTTTTTCTCCCTCCTGCTTCACCTCAATATCCCGCCTTTGTAATACCGAAAAAATCTTACTCTTAAGAAGTTACTTTAAGTTTGAAGTTCAGCCTCATGAGCCGGCTGATATTCGTCTGCAAAAAGCCCTCGTTTTACCCCGCAAAACTCCCCGCAAAGTTCGCTAAATCTCCGTCCCATAAGGATTTTTCCTAGTTTCTGCGCCTTGACGCTGGGGGCGCTGCATTCCTATAGTGTGCCGAAGTGGCACAAAGTGGCACGAAGTGGGTCATATGGGCATGGAAAGCTAATTACAGTGGGGAAGCGCAGCCTTGTTTCGCGGAGCTAACGCCATCAGTCTCGACGCCAAAGGGCGACTCGCGATGCCGAGCCGGTATCGTGACGAGCTCGTTTCGCGTTGTGCCGGCCAGCTCATCGTCACCATTGATGCCGTCGACCCCTGCCTGTGTGTGTATCCGCTGCCCGAGTGGGAGCTGATCGAAGCCAAACTCCGTGAATTGCCCTCCCTGCGTGAAGAAACCCGTCGCCTGCAACGCCTGCTGATCGGCAACGCCGTGGATATCGAGCTGGACGGCAGCGGCCGTTTCCTCGTGCCGCCGCGTCTGCGCGCCCACGCCGGCCTGGACAAGCACGCGATGCTGGTGGGTGTGCTGAACAAGTTTCAACTGTGGAACGAGGACGCCTGGAACGCACTTGCCGATGCCGACCTGGCTGCCATCAAACAACCCGGTGCTCTGCCGGACGACCTGCGTGATCTGATCCTGTGACCATGACCAATAGCTTCCGCCATATCACCGTGCTGCTCGACGAAGCCGTCGACGGCCTCGCCGTGCGTGCGGATGGCTGCTACCTGGATGGCACCTTCGGCAGAGGAGGGCACAGTCGGCTGATCCTCGAAAGGCTCGGGCCAGACGGTCGCCTGCTGGGTTTCGACAAGGACCCACTGGCGATTGCCACGGGAAATGCACTGGCGGCCGAAGACGGCCGCTTCGTCGTTGTGCAGCGCAGCTTTGCCGAGCTGGGTGCTGAAGTGACGGTGCGTGGTCTGGCCGGTCAGGTTGCTGGCATCCTGCTCGACCTCGGCGTGTCCTCGCCGCAGCTGGACGATGCCGAACGCGGCTTCAGCTTCCTCAATGACGGCCCGCTGGACATGCGCATGAACCCGGATGCCGGCCTCAGCGCCGCCGAGTTCATCGCCAGCGCCAGCGCCGAGGAAATCGCCCGGGTGTTCAAAGAATACGGCGAAGAGCGTTTCGCCAAGCGCATGGCCCGCGCCGTGGTCGAGCGCCGTGCGCTTAAGCCGTTTGAGCGTACCGCCGACCTGGCGGCCGTGCTCACCGAGGCCAATCCGGCCTGGGAGAAGGGCAAGAACCCGGCGACCCGAGCCTTCCAGGGCCTGCGCATCTATATCAACAACGAGCTGGGCGATCTCGAACAGGGCCTCGACGCCGCGCTGGAAAGCCTGGCCGTCGGTGGGCGCCTGGTGGTGATCAGCTTCCACTCGCTGGAAGACCGCATCGTCAAACAGTTCATGCGTCGTCACGCCAAGGGCGAGGTGGACACTCTGCCGCGCGACCTGCCGATCATCCCCAAGGCCTTCGAGCCACGCCTCAAGCTGCACGGCAAGCCGCAGTTCGCCTCCGAGGCCGAACTCAAGGCCAACCCGCGCTCGCGCAGTGCGGTCATGCGTGTGGCGGAGAAGCTGCGATGAGCCGCCTGTTCGCCAAGCCCATGCCGCCAGGCAGCCTGTTGCTGCTGATGCTGTTTATCAGCGTGCTGCTGTCGGCGATTGCCGTGTCCTACAGCGCGCACTGGAACCGTCAGCTGCTCAACGCCCTGTACGCCGAACTCAGCGTGCGCGACAAGGCGCAGGCCGAGTGGGGTCGGCTGATCCTCGAGCAGAGCACCTGGACCGCGCACAACCGCATCGAGACGCTGGCCAGCGAGCAGCTGCACATGCGCATCCCGCAGGCCGCCGAAGTACAGATGGTGGCGCCATGATCGGCCTCGAAGGCGCCCTCTATCCCTGGCGCTTCCGCCTGGTGCTGGCGCTGCTGGCGCTGATGGTGGGTGCCATCGCCTGGCGCATCATCGACCTGCATGTGATCGATCACGATTTCCTCCAGGCCCATGGCGACGCGCGCAGCGTGCGCCACATCCCGATCCCGGCCCATCGCGGCCTGATCACCGATCGCAATGGCGAACCGCTGGCGGTCAGTACGCCGGTCACCACCCTGTGGGCCAACGGCAAGGAACTGGCCAAGGCGCCGGCGCGCTGGGCCGATCTGGCCGCCGCCCTGGGTCAGGAGCCGAAAGCCTTTGCCCAGCGTCTGCAGCAGGCCAGCTCGCGCGAGTTCATGTACCTGGTGCGCGGCCTGACCCCGGAGCAGGGCCAGGCCATTCTCGATCTCAAGGTGCCGGGCGTGTATGGCCTGGAAGAGTTCCGCCGTTTCTACCCGGCCGGCGAAGTGACCGCCCACGTGATCGGCTTCACCGACGTCGATGACCGTGGCCGCGAGGGCATGGAACTGGCGTTCGACGAGTGGCTGGCCGGTGTGCCGGGCAAGCGCCAGGTGCTCAAGGATCGCCGTGGTCGCCTGATCAAGGACGTCCAGGTTGCCCAGAACGCCAAGGCCGGCAAGGCCCTGGCGCTGTCCATCGACCTGCGCCTGCAGTACCTGGCCCACCGCGAGCTGCGCAATGCGCTGGTCGAGAACGGTGCCAAGGCCGGCAGCCTGGTGATCATCGATGTGAAGACCGGCGAAGTGCTGGCCATGGCCAACCAGCCGACCTACAACCCGAACAACCGCCGCAGCCTGGATCCGGCGGCCATGCGCAATCGCGCCATGATCGACGTGTTCGAGCCAGGCTCCACGGTCAAGCCGCTGTCGATGAGCGCCGCCCTGCAGAGCGGGCGCTGGAAGCCGGAAAACATTGTCGAAGTCTGGCCCGGCTCCCTGCAGATCGGTCGCTACACCATCAAGGACGTGTCCAAGACCCAGGGCCGCGAACTCGATCTGACCGGCATCCTGATCAATTCCAGCAACGTCGGCATGAGCAAGATCGCCTTCGACATCGGCGGCGAGTCCATCTACACCATGATGCAGCAGCTCGGCCTCGGCCAGGACACCGGCCTGGGCTTCCCCGGCGAGCGCGTCGGCGAGCTGCCCAATCACCGCAAGTGGCCGAAGGCGGAAACCGCCACCCTGTCCTATGGCTACGGCCTGTCGGTGACCGCGGTGCAACTGGTGCATGCCTATGCCGTGCTGGCCAACAACGGTGTCAGCGTGCCGCTGACCATGACCCGCGCCGACCGTATTCCCGATGGCGTGCAGGTGATGTCGGCGGACGTGGCGAAAACCATGCAAGGCATGCTGCAGCAGGTGATCGAAGCGCCGCGCGGTGTGTTCCGCGCCCAGGTCCCCGGTTACCACGTGTCCGGCAAGAGCGGCACGGCGCGCAAGGCCAGCGTCGGAACCAAGGGCTACACGGCTAACGCCTATCGCTCGATGTTTGCCGGCTTCGCGCCGAGCAGCAACCCGCGCATCGCCATGGTTGTGGTAATCGACGAGCCGAGCAAGGCCGGCTACTTCGGTGGCCTGGTCTCCGCACCGGTGTTCAGCCGGGTCATGGCCGGCTCCCTGCGCCTGATGAACATTACTCCGGACAACCTGCCGCCGCCGGTCGCGCCAACTCCCGTCGCGCCACAAACCGCCGATGCTGGCAGCAGCAATGGAGGGCGCATCTGATGCCCATGCCACTCAATCAACTGTTGCCCCAGGCCCAGTCGGCCACGCTGATTCGCGAACTGACCCTGGACAGCCGCAAGGTGCGTCCCGGCGACCTGTTCCTCGCCGTGCCCGGTACTGCCCAGGATGGTCGCCTGCATATCGCCGATGCCGTGGCGCGCGGTGCCGCGGCCGTGGCCTACGAGGCCGAAGGCGCACCGAAAATGACCGCGCACAGCGCCGAGCTGCTGCCGATCAAGGGCCTGGTCGGCCAGCTGTCGGCCATCGCCGGGCGCTTCTACGGTGAGCCGAGTCGTGCCCTGCGCCTGGTCGGCGTCACCGGCACCAACGGCAAGACCAGCGTCAGCCAGTTGCTGGCCCAGGCGCTGGACCAGCTCGGCGAGCCGTGCGGCATCGTCGGCACCCTCGGCACCGGTTTCTACGAGTCCCTGGAAAGTGGTCGTCACACCACACCCGATCCGGTGGCGGTGCAGGCCATCCTCGCCGACCTCAAACAGGCCGGTGCCCGCGCCATGGCCATGGAGGTTTCCTCCCACGGCCTGGAACAAGGCCGCGTGGCAGCGCTGGACTTCGACGTGGCGGTGTTCACCAACCTGTCGCGCGATCACCTCGACTATCACGGTTCGATGGAAGCCTACGGCGCGGCCAAGGCCAAGCTGTTCGCCTGGCCGGATCTGCGTTGCCGGGTGATCAACCTGGACGACGCCTTCGGTCGCCAGCTGGCCGCCGAGTCCCATGAGTCGCGCCTGATCAGCTACAGCCTGGATAATCGCGACGCCTACATCTATTGCCGCGAAGCCAGTTTTGATGACCACGGCGTGCGCGCGCGCCTGGTCACCCCGCAAGGCGAGGGCAACCTGCGCAGCCCGCTGCTCGGGCGCTTCAACCTGAGCAATCTGCTGGCGGTGGTCGGTGCATTGCTCGGCCTGAACTACCCGCTGGATGAAATTCTCGCCCTGCTGCCGCAACTGCAAGGCCCGGTCGGGCGCATGCAGCGTTTCGGTGGCGGCCAGCTGCCGCTGGTGGTGGTGGATTACGCGCACACTCCGGATGCCCTGGAAAAGGTTCTGGAAGCCTTGCGCCCGCATGTCACCGGTCGTCTGCTGTGCCTGTTCGGCTGTGGCGGTGATCGGGATAGCGGCAAGCGTCCGCTGATGGCTCAGGTAGCCGAGCGTCTGGCCGATGGTGTGCTGGTTACGGATGACAATCCGCGCACGGAAGACCCGGCGCAGATCGTCGCCGATATCCGCGCCGGTTTCGCCAAGCCCGAGCAGGTTGAATTCATTCACGGCCGTGGCCAGGCGATTGCCCAGCTGATCGCCGCCGCCAAGACCGGTGATGTCGTGGTGCTGGCCGGCAAGGGCCATGAGGATTACCAGGAGATCAACGGCGTGCGTCAGCCGTTCTCCGACCTGATCGAGACCACCAAGGCCCTGCAGGCCTGGGAGGTTGCCCATGCTTAAGCCGTTGCTGCTCAGTGAAGTGGCACCAGCCCTGCGTGCGCGTGTGCTGGGTGCCGATGTGGCGTTCTCCGCAGTCTCTACCGACAGCCGCAAGATCGAAGCGGGCCAGCTGTTTGTCGCCCTGAGCGGGCCGAACTTCGATGGCCACGATTACCTGGCCGAGGTTGCCGGCAAAGGCGCGGTAGCGGCACTGGTCGAACGCGAAGTGGCGGGCGTTGATCTGCCGCAGCTGATCGTCAATGACAGCCGCGTCGGCCTGGGCCGTCTCGGTGCGCTGAATCGCAGTGCCTTCTCCCAGCCTCTGGCCGCCGTGACCGGTTCCAGTGGCAAGACCACGGTCAAGGAAATGCTCGCCAGCATCCTGCGCGCCGGCCTGCAAGGCCCGGTGCTGGCCACCCGTGGCAACCTGAACAATGATCTTGGCGCGCCGCTGACCCTGCTGGAGCTGGCGCCGGAGCATGTCGGTGCGGTGATCGAGCTGGGTGCCAACCACGTCGGCGAGATCGCCTACACCGTCAGCCTGACCCGCCCGCACGTGGCGATCATCACCAATGCCGGTACCGCCCATGTCGGCGAGTTCGGTGGCCCGGACAAGATCATCGAAGCCAAGGGCGAGATTATCGAAGGCCTGGCCGCCGATGGCATCGCCGTGCTCAACCGTGACGACAAGGCCTTCGCCATCTGGCAGGCCCGCGCCGGAGGCCGTGCGGTGCTGAGCTTCGCCCTGCATGACAGCCGTGCCGACTTCCATGCCGCCGAGCTGGCCCGCGATGCCCGCGGCTGCATGGCTTTCACCCTGAGCAGCCCGGCGGGCAGCGCGCGCATTCAGCTCAACCTGCTGGGCAACCACAACGTGGCCAACGCCCTGGCCGCCGCTGCCGCCGCGCATGCCCTGGGTGTGCCGCTGGTCGGGATCCAGGCCGGGCTGGAAAGCCTGCAGCCGGTCAAAGGCCGCGCCGTTGCTCAGCTGGCGACGAACGGTGCGCGAGTGATCGACGACACCTACAACGCCAACCCGATTTCGATGTGCGCCGCCGTTGATATACTCGCCGCCTTCTCCGGTCGCACCGTTCTGGTGCTTGGGGATATGGGCGAGTTGGGCGAGTGGGCCGAGCAAGGCCATCGCGATGTCGGCGCTTATGCCGCCGGCAAGGTCAGCGCGCTGTATGCCGTGGGCCCGCTGATGGCCCATGCCGTCAAGGCATTCGGTACGCAAGGACAGCACTTCGCCGATCAAGCCAGCTTGATCGCGGCACTTCGCTGCGAATCGGGCGACACCACCATTCTAATTAAAGGTTCGCGCAGCGCGGCGATGGAAAAAGTCGTCGCGGCTCTCTGTGCATCGGGGGAGGCTCACTAAATGCTGCTGCTGCTGGCGGAGTACCTGCAACAGTTCTACACCGGTTTCGGTGTGTTCCAGTACCTGACCCTGCGCGGGATTCTCGGGGTGCTGACCGCCCTGGCCCTGTCGCTGTGGCTGGGGCCGTGGATGATCCGCACCCTGCAGATCCGTCAGATCGGCCAGTCGGTGCGCAACGACGGCCCGCAATCGCACCTGTCGAAGAAAGGCACGCCGACCATGGGTGGCGCGCTGATCCTCACCGCCATCGCCGTCAGCACCCTGCTCTGGGCCGACCTCTCCAACCGCTACGTGTGGACGGTGCTGGCCGTGACCCTGCTGTTCGGCGCCATCGGCTGGGTCGACGACTACCGCAAGGTGATCGAGAAGAACTCCCGTGGTCTGCCGAGCCGCTGGAAGTATTTCTGGCAATCGGTATTCGGCCTGGGCGCGGCGATCTTCCTTTATGTGACCGCGCAGAGTCCGGTGGAAACCACCCTGATCGTGCCGGTACTGAAGGACGTCGCCATTCCTCTGGGCGTGGGCTTCGTACTGCTGACCTACTTCGTCATCGTCGGCACCAGCAACGCGGTCAACCTGACCGACGGCCTCGATGGCCTGGCCATTCTGCCGACCGTGATGGTTGGCGGCGCGCTGGGGATTTTCTGCTACCTGTCGGGCAACGTGAATTTCTCCGATTACCTGCTGATTCCTTATGTGCCGGGTGCCGGCGAGCTGATCGTGTTCTGCGCCGCGCTGGTCGGTGCCGGCCTCGGTTTCCTCTGGTTCAACACCTACCCGGCCCAGGTCTTCATGGGTGACGTCGGTGCGCTGGCGCTGGGCGCCGCACTGGGCACCATCGCCGTGATCGTCCGTCAGGAAATCGTGCTGTTCATCATGGGTGGCGTGTTCGTCATGGAAACCCTGTCGGTGATCATCCAGGTCGCCAGCTTCAAGCTGACCGGCAAGCGCGTGTTCCGCATGGCGCCGATCCACCACCACTTTGAATTGAAAGGCTGGCCCGAGCCCCGGGTGATCGTGCGCTTCTGGATCATCACGGTGATCCTCGTGCTGATCGGCCTTGCCACCCTGAAACTGAGGTAATTGACAGTGTCGCTGATCGCTTCCGACCAGTTCCGCATCGTTGTCGGCCTCGGCAAGAGCGGCATGTCCCTGGTGCGCTTCCTCGCGCAACAGGGCGTGCGCTTTGCCGTGGCGGATACGCGCGCGAACCCGCCGGAGCTGGCGACCCTGCAACGCGATTATCCGCAGGTGGATGTGCGCTGCGGCGAGCTGGACGTGGACTTCCTCTGCCGCGCCTCGGAGCTGTACGTCAGCCCGGGCCTGGCCATCGCCACCCCGGCGCTGCAGGCTGCGGCCGCGCGCGGGGTCAAGCTGTCCGGCGACATCGAATTGTTCGCCCGCCATGCCAAGGCGCCGATCATCGCTATCACCGGCTCCAACGCCAAAAGCACCGTGACCACCCTGGTCGGCGAGATGGCCGCGGCCGCCGGCAAGAAGGTCGCCGTCGGCGGCAACCTCGGCACCCCGGCGCTGGACCTGCTCAACGATGACGTCGAGCTGTATGTACTGGAGCTGTCCAGCTTCCAGCTGGAAACCACCGACCAGCTGAATGCCGAAGTGGCTACCTGCCTGAACATCAGCGAAGACCATATGGATCGCTATGCCGGCATGCCGCAGTACCACCTGGCCAAGCACCGCATCTTCCGTGGCGCGCGTCAGGTGGTGGTGAATCGTGACGACGCCCTGTCGCGTCCGCTGATCGCCGACCAGCTGCCCTGCTGGGAATTCGGCTTGGGCAAGCCCGACTTCAAGCGCTTCGGCCTGATCGAAGAGGGCGGCGAGAAGCACCTGGCCTTCCAGTTCGAGGCCCTGCTGCCGACTTCCGCGCTGAAGATCCGTGGCGCGCACAACCAGTCCAACGCCCTGGCGGCCCTGGCCCTGGGCCATGCTGCCGGCCTGCCGATGGCGCCGATGCTGGCGACCCTGCAGACCTTCGCCGGCCTGGCCCATCGTTGCCAGTGGGTTCGCGAGCTGCGTGGGGTGAGCTACTACGACGACTCCAAGGCCACCAACGTCGGCGCTGCCCTGGCTGCCATCGAAGGCCTGGGCGCCGATATCGCCGGCAAGCTGGTGCTGATCGCCGGTGGCGACGGCAAGGGTGCCGATTTCTCTGCCTTGAAAGCACCGGTGGCCCGGTTCTGCCGCGCCGTGGTGCTGCTCGGTCGTGATGCCGAGCTGATTGCCGCCGCCCTGGGTGATGCCGCGCCGCTGGTGCGGGTCAACAGCCTCGACGAAGCCGTGCAGCGCTGCGCCGAGCTGGCCGAAACCGGCGATGCCGTGCTGTTGTCGCCGGCCTGCGCCAGCCTGGACATGTTCAAGAACTTCGAAGAACGCGGGCGTCTGTTCGCCCAGGCCGCGGAGGGACTGCAGTGATGCTTGCGCAACTGCTCGCCGCACCGTCGCCACTGAATACCCGTCGCGGTATCGACCTCGACTTCCCGTTGCTGGCCGGCTGCCTGGCACTGCTCGGTCTGGGGCTGGTGATGATCACCTCGGCCTCCTCGGAAGTCGCCGCGGCGCTGTCCGGCAACCCGCTGTACCACATGGTGCGTCACCTGATTTATCTGCTAATCGGCCTGGCCGCTGCGTTTGCCACGCTGCTGGTGCCCATGGCGATGTGGCAGCGTTTCAGTGGCGCGCTGCTGCTGATCGCCTTCGTTCTGCTGATCCTGGTGCTGTTGCCGGGCATCGGCCGTGAGGTCAACGGCGCCAAGCGCTGGATCGGCTTCGGCCTGTTCAACCTGCAGCCCTCCGAGCTGGCCAAGCTGTTCACCGTGATGTTCATTGCCGCCTACCTGGTGCGGCGCCAGGAAGAAGTGCGTGAGAAGCTCACCGGCTTCCTCAAGCCGATGCTGGTGTTGGGGCCGATGGCCGCCTTGCTGCTGGCCGAACCGGACTTCGGCGCCACCGTGGTACTGGTCGGTGCCGCGATTGCCATGCTGTTCCTCGGCGGCATCAACCTGCTGCGCTTCATCCCGCTGGCCGCCGGTGTACTGGCGCTGGGGGCGCTGGTGATGACCAGCCAGGCCTATCGCCTGCAGCGCCTGACCAACTTCGTCGATCCCTGGGCCGACCAGTACGGCGCCGGTTATCAGCTGAGCCAGGCGCTGATCGCCTTCGGCCGTGGCGAATGGTTCGGTGTCGGCCTGGGCAACAGCATCCAGAAGCAGTTCTACCTGCCGGAAGCGCATACCGACTTCGTCTTCGCCGTACTCGCCGAAGAGCTGGGTATGATCGGCGCGCTGCTGACCGTGGCACTGTTCGTCTTCGTCAGCGTGCGTGCCCTGTATATCGGTCTGTGGGCGGAGAAGGCCAAGCAGTTCTTCGCCGCCTATGTGGCCTACGGTCTGGCCTTCCTGTGGATCGGCCAGGTGCTGATCAATATCGGGGTGAACGTCGGCCTGCTGCCGACCAAGGGCCTGACTTTGCCGTTCCTCAGCTACGGCGGCAGCTCCCTGGTGATCTGCTGCGTCAGCCTGGCGCTGCTCCTGCGCATCGAGTGGGAACGACGTACCTCGCTGGGCAGCGAGGAGTTCGAGTTCAGCGAGGCCGACTTCTTCGATGGCCAGAGCGCCGAGGAGGTCCGTCATGGGCGCTAATGTGCTGATCATGGCCGGCGGCACCGGCGGCCACGTGTTCCCGGCGCTGGCTTGTGCCCGTGAGTTCACGGCGCGTGGCTACAACGTGCACTGGCTGGGTACTCCGCGCGGCATCGAGAATGAACTGGTGCCGGCGGCGGGCCTGCCGCTGCACCTGATCGACGTCAGCGGCCTGCGTGGCAAGAGCAAGCTGGCCCTGCTCAAGGCTCCGTTCCAGCTGCTGCGTGCCCTGTGGCAGGCGCGGCGGATCATGCGCGAGCTGCAGCCGGTGTGCGTGCTGGGCATGGGCGGCTATGTCACCGGCCCCGGCGGCCTGGCGGCGCGGATGAGTGGTGCGCCGCTGATCATCCAGGAGCAGAACGCCGTGGCCGGCACTGCCAACCGCAGCCTGGTGCCGTTCGCCAGCCGCGTCTGTGAAGGCTTCCCGAATACCTTCGGCAACAGTGCTAAGCGCCGCACCACCGGCAACCCGGTGCGCGAGGAACTGTTCCTGGAAACCCCGCGTGACTCGCTGAGCAAGCGCAAGCCGCGTCTGCTGGTGCTGGGCGGCAGCCTGGGCGCCGAGCCGCTGAACAAGCTGCTGCCGGCGGCACTGGCCAAGGTGCCGGCCGAGCTGCGTCCGCAACTGTTCCACCAGGCGGGCAAGCAACATGCCGAGATTACCGCGGAGCGTTATCGCCAGGTTGCGGTCGAAGCCGAGGTCGCGCCCTTCATCAAGGATATGGCCCATGCCTACGCCTGGGCCGACCTGGTGGTGTGCCGCGCCGGCGCGCTGACCATCAGCGAACTGGCTGCCGCTGGTCTGCCGTCCTTCCTGGTGCCGCTGCCGCACGCGATCGACGACCACCAGACCCGTAATGCCGAATACCTGGCGAAGGAGGGCGCGGCCTTCCTTCTCCCGCAACATGCGACTGACGCGGACACGCTTGCCGCGCAGCTGATCGAGGTTCTGATGCACCCTGAAAAACTCCTGGACATGGGCCGCACTGCGCGTCGCCTGGCCAAACCGGATGCCACCCGCACAGTGGTGGAAACCTGCCTGGAGGTGGCCCGTGGCTAAATCCCCTGCCGCTGCACGCTCGGAAATCCGCCGCATGCGCCGTATCCGCCGCATTCACTTCGTTGGCATCGGCGGCGCCGGTATGTGCGGCATCGCCGAAGTGCTGCTCAACCTCGGCTACGAAGTCTCCGGTTCCGACCTCAAGGCCTCGGCCGTGACCGAGCGTCTGGAAAGCTTCGGCGCCATCATCTTCATCGGCCATCGCGCGGAGAACGCCGAGCAGGCCGACGTGCTGGTGGTGTCCAGCGCTGTGAATACCAGCAATCCGGAAGTCGCCACTGCCCTGGAACGCCGCATTCCGGTGGTGCCGCGCGCCGAGATGCTCGCCGAACTGATGCGCTACCGCCATGGCATCGCCGTCGCCGGCACCCATGGCAAAACCACCACCACCAGCCTGCTGGCCTCGGTATTTGCCGCCGGCGGCCTGGACCCGACCTTCGTCATCGGTGGCCGCCTGAACGCCGCCGGCACCAATGCCCAGCTCGGTAGCAGCCGCTACCTGATCGCCGAGGCGGACGAAAGCGACGCCAGCTTCCTGCACCTGCAGCCGATGGTTTCGGTGGTCACCAATATCGACGCCGACCACATGAGCACCTACGGCGGCGACTTCAATGTCCTGAAGAAGACCTTCATCGAATTCCTGCACAACCTGCCGTTCTATGGCCTGGCCGTGCTCTGCGTGGACGACCCGGTGGTGCGCGAGCTGCTGCCGCAGGTGGCCCGTCCGACCGTGACCTACGGCTTCGCCGAAGATGCCGACGTGCGCGCGATTAATGTGCGCCAAGAGGGCATGCAGACCCACTTCACCGTGCTGCGCCGTGACCGCGAGCCGCTGGATGTGTCGGTCAACATGCCGGGCAACCACAACGTTCTGAACTCCCTGGCGACCATCGCCATCGCCACCGACGAAGGCATCGACGATGCCGCCATCGTCGCCGGTCTGTCCGGCTTCCAGGGCGTCGGCCGGCGCTTCCAGGTGTACGGCGATCTGCCGGTGGACGGCGGCAGCGTGATGCTGGTCGACGACTACGGCCACCACCCGCGTGAAGTCGCCGCGGTGATCAAGGCCGTGCGTGGTGGCTGGCCGGAGCGCCGCCTGGTGATGGTCTACCAGCCGCACCGCTACAGCCGCACCCGCGACCTGTACGACGACTTCGTCCAGGTCCTCGGTGACGCCAAGGTCCTGCTGTTGCTGGAGGTCTATCCGGCCGGCGAAACGCCTATCCCGGGTGCCGACAGCCGTCACCTGTGCCACAGCATCCGCCAGCGTGGCCAGCTGGACCCGATCTATGTCGAGCGCGGCACCGACCTGGCGCCGCTGCTCAAGCCGCTGCTGCGTGCCGGCGACATCCTGTTGTGCCAGGGCGCCGGTGATATCGGCGGCGTGGCCCCGCAACTGATCAAGCACCCGCTATTCGCTGTTCAAGGTGAGTCGAAATGAGTCTGCAATCCACCCTCGATCCCCAGGCTTTCGGCCGCGTCGCCGTGCTGTTCGGTGGCAAGAGCGCCGAGCGCGAGGTCTCGCTGAAATCCGGCGCTGCCGTGCTGCAAGCCCTGCAGGCGGCCGGTGTGGACGCCTTCGGCATCGACGTTGGCGATGACCTGCTGCAGCGCCTGACCAGCGAGAAGATCGACCGCGCCTTTATCGTGCTGCACGGCCGTGGCGGCGAAGACGGCGCCATGCAGGGCCTGCTGGAATGCGCCGGCATCCCCTACACCGGCAGTGGCATCCTTGCCTCCGCCCTGGCCATGGACAAGCTGCGCACCAAACGTGTGTGGCTGAGCCTCGGTCTGCCGACGCCTGCCCATGCCGCCCTGGCCTGCGAAGAGGACTGCCGTGCTGCGGCTGCCGAGCTGGGCTTCCCCCTGTTCGTTAAGCCGGCCCACGAAGGCTCCAGCATCGGCATGGCCAAGGTCGCCGATGTCGACGCACTGATCGCGGCCTGGAAAGACGCCAGCCAGTACGACTCGCAGGTGCTGGTCGAGCAGATGATCGATGGTCCCGAGTACACAGTTGCCATGCTGCGTGGCCAGGTGCTGCCGCCGATCGGTCTGGGCACTCCGCATACCTTCTACGACTACGACGCCAAGTACCTGGCCAATGACACCCAGTACCGCATCCCTTGCGGCCTCTCGGCCGAGAAAGAGGCGGAATTGAAGGAGCTCACCGCGCGTGCCTGCGAGGCCGTGGGCACTCAGGGCTGGGCTCGCGCCGACGTGATGCAGGATGCAGCCGGCAAGTTTTGGCTACTGGAAGTCAACACCGTACCGGGCATGACCGACCACAGCCTGGTGCCGATGGCGGCCCGTGCTGCCGGTCTGGATTTCCAACAGCTGGTGCTGGCGATTCTTGCCGACAGCGTCGAGACCAGGGGTTAACTCATGGGCGCCACTCTCCGTCACCCGCAGCCCATAGGAGGCGCCACCCGGCGTCAGCCTATCGCTGCGCGCGGGGCGAGCCGGATGGTGGCCAAGGAACCGCTGGCGGCACGCCTGCCGAAGCCGGACTTCAGTGGTCTGAAACGTTTGCTGTGGCCGCTGCTGCTGGTCGGTCTGGGTTTCGCGACTTATGAGCTGGCCCAGCGTCTGATCCCCTACGCCGATCGACCGATTGCGCGGGTCAGTGTGCAGGGCGAGCTGAGCTACATCAGCCAGCAGGCCGTGCAGGAACGTATCGCACCGTTCATTGCCAGCAGCTTCTTCACCGTCGACATGACCGGCATGCGCGCCGAACTGGAGCGTATGCCGTGGATCGCCCGTGCCGAAGTACGTCGGGTGTGGCCGGATCAGGTGTCCATTCGTTTGGAAGAGCAATTGCCGGTGGCCCGCTGGGGCAATGAGGCGCTGCTCAACAACCAGGGCCAGGCCTTCGCCCCGCGCGAGCTGACCCACTACGAGAACCTGCCGCTGCTGTCCGGACCGCAACGCGCCCAGCAGCAGGTGATGCAGCAGTACCAGGTACTCAGCCAGATGCTGCGCCCGCTGGGCTTTTCCATTGTGGCCCTGGAGTTGCGCGAGCACGGCAGCTGGTTCATCAGCACCGGTCAGGGCGTGGACATCCTCCTCGGGCGGGATCATCTGGTGGAAAAAATGCGTCGTTTCAGCGCCATCTACGACAAGGTGCTGAAAGAGCAGATCGCGAATATCGCGCGTATCGACCTGCGTTACGCCAACGGCCTGGCCGTGGCCTGGCGCACGCCGGTGGCGCCAACGGCGGCTGAACCCGCCGCCGTGCAGTGAATTGAGGAGAACGTAGAACCATGGCAAGTGTGCAGAGCGGCAAGATGATCGTCGGCCTCGATATCGGCACCTCCAAGGTGGTGGCGCTGGTGGGCGAGGTGAACGCGGACGGCCAACTGGAAATCGTCGGCATCGGCACCCATCCGTCGCGCGGCCTGAAGAAGGGTGTGGTGGTGAACATCGAGTCCACCGTGCAGTCGATCCAGCGCGCCGTCGAAGAAGCCCAGCTGATGGCTGGCTGCCGTATCCACTCGGCTTTCGTCGGCGTGGCCGGCAACCATATCCGCAGCCTCAATAGCCACGGCATCGTCGCCATCCGCGACCGCGAAGTCAGCCCGGCCGACCTCGAGCGCGTGCTGGATGCCGCCCAGGCCGTGGCCATCCCGGCGGATCAGCGTGTGCTGCACACCCTGCCGCAGGATTATGTGATCGATAACCAGGAAGGCGTGCGCGAGCCGCTGGGCATGTCCGGCGTGCGCCTGGAAGCCAAGGTGCATGTGGTGACCTGCGCGGTAAACGCCGCGCAGAACGTCGAGAAGTGTGTGCGCCGTTGCGGCCTGGAAGTCGACGACATCATTCTCGAACAACTGGCCTCGGCCTATGCGGTGCTGACCGACGACGAGAAGGAACTGGGCGTGTGCCTGGTCGACATCGGTGGCGGTACCACCGACATCGCCATCTTCACGGAAGGTGCGATACGTCACACGGCGGTGATTCCGATCGCCGGCGACCAGGTTACCAATGATATCGCCATGGCATTACGCACCCCGACCCAGTATGCCGAGGAGATCAAGATTCGTTATGCTTGCGCCCTAGCCAAACTGGCCGGTGCCGGGGAAACCATCAAGGTTCCCAGTGTGGGCGACCGGCCACCGCGGGAACTGTCCCGTCAGGCTCTGGCCGAGGTTGTCGAGCCCCGTTACGACGAGCTTTTCACCCTGATTCAGGCCGAGCTGCGGCGCAGTGGTTATGAGGACATGATCCCGGCCGGGATCGTCCTCACCGGTGGCACCGCCAAGATGGAAGGTGCCGTCGAACTGGCCGAAGAGATCTTTCACATGCCGGTGCGTCTGGGCGTACCACACAGCGTCAAGGGACTGGCCGACGTCGTGCGTAATCCTATCTATTCGACAGGCGTGGGCCTGCTCATGTACGGCTTGCAGAAGCAGGCCGATGGCATCTCCATGTCTGGCAGCAACCTGTTTAGCGATGAACCCAAAGCACCTGTACTGGAACGGCTGAAACGCTGGGTCCAGGGCAATTTTTGAAAGCAACACCCGCGGTTAGCTGTAGGCGATACAACTAGAAAATAAGGAGAGGGGAAATGTTCGAACTCGTAGATAACGTTCCGCAAAGCGCAGTTATCAAAGTGATCGGCGTGGGTGGCGGCGGTGGCAATGCCGTCAATCACATGGTCAAAAACAACATCGAAGGCGTCGAGTTCATCTGCGCCAACACCGATGCCCAGGCCCTGAAAAATGTCGGCGCACGCAGCGTGCTGCAACTCGGCACTGGTGTGACCAAGGGTCTGGGTGCCGGCACCAATCCGGAAATCGGTCGTCAGGCCGCTCTGGAAGATCGTGAGCGCATCGCCGAAGTGCTGCGTGGCGCCGACATGGTATTCATTACCACCGGCATGGGTGGCGGTACCGGTACCGGTGCAGCCCCGGTGATTGCCGAAGTGGCGAAAGAGATGGGCATCCTCACCGTTGCGGTGGTGACCCGTCCGTTCCCGTTCGAAGGGCGCAAGCGCATGCAGGTCGCCGACGAGGGTATCCGTGCCCTGGCCGACGTGGTTGATTCGCTGATCACCATCCCCAACGAAAAGCTGCTGACAATCCTCGGCAAGGACGCCAGCCTGCTGTCCGCCTTCGCCAAGGCTGACGACGTGCTGGCCGGTGCCGTGCGCGGCATCTCCGACATCATGCAGCGTCCGGGCCTGATGAACGTCGACTTCGCCGACGTGAAAACCGTGATGGGCGAAATGGGCATGGCGATGATGGGTACCGGCTGCGCCAGCGGTCCGAACCGTGCTCGCGAAGCCACCGAAGCGGCCATTCGCAACCCGCTGCTGGAAGACGTCAATCTGCAGGGCGCACGTGGCATCCTGGTCAACATCACCGCTGGTCTGGATCTGTCGCTCGGTGAGTACGCCGCAGTCGGCGAGATCATCGAGGCCTTCGCTTCCGAGCACGCCACCGTCAAGGTCGGCGCGGTCATCGATCCGGATATGCGCGACGAGCTGCATGTCACCGTGGTTGCCACCGGTCTGGGTGCGCGGATTGAGAAGCCGGTCAAGGTGGTCGACAACACTATCGCTGCCGTTTCCAGCTCTCCGGCTGCGATGACCAGTGCAGCACCGCGTGCCAGCGAGTCGCAAACCGTCAACTACAAGGACTACGAGCGCCCCACCGTTCAGCGTCAAAGCCACGCCGGCGCTGCCGCTGCGGCCAAGCTGAATAGCCAGGACGATCTGGACTATTTGGACATTCCGGCTTTCCTGCGGCGTCAAGCTGATTGATGGAGTCTATCGGGAGTATGATGGTGATTAGTGTTCAGCAAAGGCCGGTTCTGCTATCATCGCCGGCCATTGTTGAAAACAGTTCGCAACTCGCGCACAAGTAGCCAAAGCCATGATCAAACAACGCACCCTGAAGAACATCATCCGTGCCACCGGCGTTGGCCTGCATTCGGGGGAGAAGGTTTACCTGACCCTCAAGCCGGCTCCGGTGGATAGCGGTATCGTGTTCCGTCGCACCGACCTCGACCCCGTCGTGGACATCCCCGCCCGCGCGGAAAATGTCGGTGAGACCACCATGTCGACCACTCTGGTCAATGGTGACGTCAAGGTGGATACCGTGGAGCACCTGCTTTCGGCCATGGCTGGCCTGGGCATCGATAACGCCTACGTCGAGCTCTCGGCATCTGAAGTGCCGATCATGGATGGCAGCGCGGGTCCCTTCGTATTCCTGATTCAATCGGCTGGCCTGGAAGAACAGGACGCACCGAAGAAGTTCATCCGCGTACTGCGCGAAGTGACAGTCGAAGAGGGCGACAAGCGCGCCACCTTCCTGCCCTTCGACGGTTTCAAGGTGAGCTTCGAGATCGACTTCGATCACCCGGTGTTCCGTGGTCGCACCCAGACCGCCAGCGTCGATTTCTCCAGTACTTCCTTCGTCAAGGAAGTCAGTCGCGCACGGACCTTCGGTTTCATGCGTGATATCGAGTTCCTGCGTTCGCAGAACCTGGCACTCGGTGGCAGCGTGGACAACGCCATCGTGGTCGACGAGTTCCGCGTGCTCAACGAAGACGGCCTCCGTTACGAGGACGAATTCGTCAAGCACAAGATCCTCGACGCCATTGGCGACCTCTACCTGCTGGGTAACAGCCTGATCGGCGAGTTCCGTGGCTTCAAGTCGGGCCACGCGCTGAACAACCAGCTGTTGCGCACCCTGATCGAGCAGAAGGATGCCTGGGAAGTCGTGGTATTTGACGACGCCAGCACCGCGCCGATCTCTTACATGCGTCCGGTTGCGGCCGGTTAAGCAGCAACACCCCTCCCTTCTGTTTTATTCAGGCCACCCTCGGGTGGCCTGTTTTTTTCTGCCGTTTATTCGCGGGGCTTGGCGTGGTTGGCCAGGCGCTCGAGGGCGGCGCGCAGCTTGGGGTCGCTGATGCCTTCGGCGGCGCTGGTGAGACTGTCGGCGGCGGCGCTGGAAAGCTCGGCCCGGCGCCCGACATAGTCGACCTGGCCGGTCGGTGGGCGCACCTTGATCTGGATCTTCAACAGCCCGGCGAACTCCGGCAGTACCTGTAGCTGGCGTTGCAGGCGGCGCTGCTGATAGTGCAGACGGGTGGCCCAGTGACCGTTGCTGGTCAGCAGCAACAGGCAGCCGTCGCGCCAGCTGGCGACCCGGCAGTGTTCGCGGGCGGCTTCTTCCAGTTGCACGTCGACCAGCGCCTGCAGGCGGGCAATCCGCTGGGCCTGGTCGAACAGTGCCTGCAGCGGTCTGCTGGCATGCAGCAGCGCGGCAGACGCCTTGGCCGGCAAGGGGCGGAAGGTCATGAAAAGCGCATCGGTCGAGTCATTGCGCCATGTTAGCAAACCAGGGGTTGCAGTGGCCGCCGTGCGTCCCCATATAGCAGGGATTCGCGGTTGCATCGGTGCTGTGCCTGTGGGCACGCTGCACTTTCCTCGCCGACGTTTCCGGGTAGAATGCCCCCTTTCGCACGCAGCCGAGCCGGCTGCAGGGCTGGTGTTCTGCGCCACCCTTCATCCCTATTAGTGGAAGAATCTGCCGATATGTTTGCGCCGCTGTTGAAGAAACTCTTTGGAAGCAAGAACGAGCGTGAAGTCAAACGCATGCTCAAGACAGTGGTCGCGATCAATGCCCTCGAAGAGCAGATGCTTGCGCTCTCCGACGAGCAGTTGAAGGCCAAGACCGAGGAGTTCAAGGCGCGTCTGGTCAAGGGCGAAACTCTCGACCAGGTTCTTCCCGAAGCCTTCGCCGTGGCCCGTGAGGCCGGCAAACGCGTGATGGGCATGCGTCACTTCGACGTCCAGCTGATCGGCGGTATGACCCTGCACGAAGGCAAGATCGCCGAGATGCGCACCGGTGAGGGCAAGACCCTGGTCGGCACCCTGGCGGTGTACCTCAATGCCCTGGAAGGCAAAGGCGTGCACGTGATCACGGTCAACGACTATCTGGCCCGTCGCGACGCCAACTGGATGCGTCCGCTGTACGAATTCCTTGGTCTGACTGTCGGCATCGTCACCCCCTTCATGCCGCCGGAAGAGAAGCGCGCCGCCTACGCGGCCGACATCACCTACGGCACCAACAACGAATTCGGTTTCGACTACCTGCGCGACAACATGGCCTTCGCCCTGGAGGAGAAGTTCCAGCGCGAGCTGAATTTTGCCGTGATCGACGAAGTGGACTCGATCCTCATCGACGAAGCGCGCACCCCGCTGATCATCTCCGGCCAGGCCGAGGACAGCTCCAAGCTGTACATCGAGGTCAACAAGCTGATCCCGCGCCTCACTCAGCACATCGAGGAAGAGGAAGGTGTGGTCACCCAGGAAGGCCACTACAAGGTCGACGAGAAGAGCCGTCAGGTCGAACTCAACGAGGCCGGTCACCAGTACATCGAAGAACTGCTCACCGAAGCCGGCCTGTTGGCCGAGGGCGAGAGCCTGTACTCGGCGCACAACCTCGGTCTGCTGACCCATGTGTATGCCGGGCTGCGCGCGCACAAGCTGTTCCACCGCAACGTCGAGTACATCGTGCAGCAGGATCAGGTCCTGCTGATTGACGAGCACACCGGCCGTACCATGCCCGGTCGTCGCCTGTCCGAAGGCCTGCACCAAGCTATCGAAGCCAAGGAAGGCCTGAATATCCAGGCCGAGAGTCAGACTCTGGCCTCGACCACCTTCCAGAACTACTTCCGCCTGTACAACAAGCTGGCCGGCATGACCGGTACCGCTGACACCGAGGCATTCGAGTTCCGCCAGATCTACGGCCTCGATGTGATCGTGATCCCGACCAACAAACCGTTGGCGCGCAAGGACTACAACGACCTGGTCTACCTGACCCAGGAAGAGAAGTACGCGGCGATCATCACCGACATCAAGGAAATCCAGGCCCAGGGTCGACCGATCCTGGTCGGTACCGCCTCGATCGAAACCTCCGAATACCTGTCGACCCTGCTCAACAAGGCTGGCATGGAGCACAAGGTGCTCAACGCCAAGTACCACGAGAAGGAAGCCGAGATCATTGCCCAGGCCGGTCGCCCAGGCGCGGTCACCATCGCCACCAACATGGCCGGTCGTGGTACCGACATCCTCCTCGGCGGCAACTGGGAAGTGGAAGTCGCCAACCTGGAAAACCCGACTGCCGAGCAGATCGCGCAGATCAAGGCCGACTGGCAGAAACGTCACCAGCAGGTGATCGAGGCCGGTGGCCTGTGCGTGATCGCTTCCGAACGTCACGAATCGCGGCGTATCGACAACCAGCTGCGTGGCCGTGCCGGTCGCCAGGGTGACCCGGGCTCCAGCCGCTTCTACCTGTCGCTGGAAGACAGCCTGATGCGCATCTTCGCCTCCGACCGGGTGAAGAATTTCATGAAGGCCCTGGGCATGCAGTCCGGCGAAGCCATCGAGCACAGCATGGTCACCAACGCCATCGAGAAGGCGCAGCGCAAGGTCGAAGGGCGCAACTTCGACATGCGTAAACAGCTGCTCGAATACGACGACGTGGCCAACGAGCAGCGCAAGGTGATCTACCACATGCGTAACAGCCTGCTGGCTGCCGACGACATTGGTGCAACCATCGCCGAGTTCCGCGAGGAAGTGCTGACCAACACGATCAACGAACACATTGCGCCGCAGTCGCTGCCGGAGCAGTGGGACATCTTCGGTCTGGAACAGTCGCTGTACAGCAACTTCGGCCTCAAGCTGCCGATCCAGCAGTGGCTCGACGACGACGCCCAGCTCTACGAAGAGCCGCTGCGTGCACGCATCCTCGAAGAGGTTCTGGCTGCCTACAACGAGAAGGAAACCCAGGCCGGCGCCGAGGCCCTGCGTACCTTCGAGAAGCAGATGCTGCTGCGTGTGCTCGACGACCTGTGGAAAGACCACCTGGCGACCATGGATCACCTGCGCCACGGCATCCACCTGCGCGGCTACGCACAGAAGAACCCCAAGCAGGAGTACAAGCGCGAGTCCTTCACCCTGTTCCAGGAGCTGCTCGACTCGATCCGCCGCGACACCATCCGCGTGCTGTCGCATGTACAGATCCGCCGCGAAGACCCGGTCGAGGAAGAGGCGCGTCTGCGCCGCGAAGCCGAAGCCATGGCCCAGCGCATGCAGTTCCAGCATGCCGATGCCTCGGCCCTGCCGCTGGCTGCCGAAGGCGGCGAAGCGGAAGGCGACGTGGCGGTAGCCGCTGCGCCGGTACGTGTCGAGCCGAAAACCGGGCGCAACGAGCCTTGCCCCTGTGGTTCCGGGAAAAAGTACAAGCATTGTCACGGCCAGATCAGCTGATCTGCCGGAACCCTGCTATATAAACAACGCCGCGACCGGCTCTGCCGCTCGCGGCGTTTTGCCACTGCCTACCGGGCGTCGCCCGGTGTTTGCCCAGATTGTCTACGAAGGAGCGCCCCACATGGCCGTTGGTCTTGGTCCCCTGCCTGTCCTGCACCCGGTTCCCGGTTTCGAACTCGGCATCGCCTCTGCCGGCATCAAGCGCCCGGGGCGCAAGGATGTGGTGGTGATGCGCTGCGCCGAAGGTTCGCGCGTGGCCGGGGTGACCACCACCAACGCTTTCTGCGCCGCCCCCGTCATCGTCACCCGTGAGCGTATACAGGGCGATGTGCGTTACCTGCTGACCAACACCGGCAACGCCAACGCCGGCACCGGTGCGGATGGCCTGGCCAATGCCCGGCGCACCTGTGCCGCCCTGGCGGCGTTGACCGGCGTAACGTCCGAGGCCGTCCTGCCGTTCTCCACCGGAGTGATCGGCGAGCCGTTGCCGGTGGAGAAGATCGAAGGTGCGCTGCAGGCGGCCCTCGACGATCTGGACGTAAACCACTGGGCCGAAGCTGCCACCGGCATCATGACCACCGACACCCTGCCCAAGGGCGCCAGCCGCCAGTTCCAGCACGAGGGCGTGACCGTCACCGTGACCGGTATCAGCAAGGGTGCCGGGATGATCCGGCCGAACATGGCGACCATGCTCGGTTACATCGCCACCGACGCCAAGGTGGCCCGTGACGTCCTGCAATCGCTGGTGGCCGATGCGGCGAACAAGTCGTTCAACCGCATCACCATCGACGGCGACACCTCGACCAACGACTGCTGCCTGCTGATTGCGACGGGTCAGGCGGCCTTGCCGGAAATCAAGGCCTCCAGCGGTGAGCTGTTCGCCAAGCTCAAGCAGGCGGTGTTCGAGGTCTTCATGGAAGTGGCCCAGGCCATCGTGCGTGACGGCGAAGGCGCCACCAAGTTCGTCACCGTGCAGGTCAACGGCGGCGGTACTCACCAGGAGTGCCTGGATGTCGCCTATGCCGTGGCCCACTCGCCGCTGATCAAGACCGCGCTGTTCGCCTCCGACCCGAACTGGGGGCGCATCCTCGCCGCAGTCGGCTATGCCGGCGTGCCGCAGCTGGATGTGGGCCTGATCGATGTGTTCCTCGGCGACCCGCTGCAGGGCGAAGTGTGCATCGCCAGCCAGGGTGGCCGCGCGGCGACCTACACCGAGGAGCAGGGCGCGGCGGTGATGGCCCGTGCGGAAATCACCATCCGCATCGAGCTGGGCCGCGGCACCTGCAGCGAAACCATCTGGACTACCGACCTGTCCCACGAGTACGTGAGGATCAACGCGGAATACCGCTCCTGATCGCGATGGACTGATGGCTGCACCCGGATTCCCGGTATTCATGGCCCCATGAATATCGGGAATTTGCTATCCGCAGGCGCCGCTCTTAAGGTCGGGCTATCGCATAACAGCTCATCTCGTCTGGAGAGCCTCCATGTCCCTGACCCTGGTAATCGGCAACAAGAACTACTCGTCCTGGTCGTTGCGCGCCTGGCTGGCCCTTGAGCTGGCGGGCGTCGACTACGACGAGCAACTGGTCCAGCTCTACGGCGCCGACAGCCGACGTCAGCTGCTTCAGCATTCGCCGACCGGCAAGGTGCCAGTGCTCAAGTGCGAGGACGGGGTGATCTGGGATTCCCTGGCCATCGCCGAATACCTCGCCGAACGTTTTCCGGAAGCCCATCTGTGGCCGCGCGGCTCGGCCGCCAGGGCCTTCGCCCGCTCGGTCTGCGCGGAGATGCACAGCGGTTTCGTGCCGCTGCGCAGCCACCTGCCGATGAACCTGCGGCGTAACCAGCCCCTGGCCGAACTGCCGGCCGAGGCGGCAGCGGATATCGCGCGGGTCTGTGCCCTGTGGCAGGAGTGCCGCCAGCGCTTCGGTCAGGATGGCCCGTACCTGTTCGGCCACGCCAGCATCGCCGATGCCTTCTTCGCCCCGGTGGCGGCGCGCCTTCGCAGCTATCAGGTGGCGCTGCCGGCCGAGGCTGAGACCTATGTGAATACCATCTATCAGTGGCCGGCCTTCCAGCGGTGGTACCGCGCCGGCCTGCAGGAAACGGAGAGCAATGCATGAAACGTGTGCACGTGGCGGCTGCGGTCATTCGCGGCGCCGACGCCCGGGTGCTGATCGCCAAGCGCGCAGCGGACCAGCACCAGGGTGGCCTGTGGGAGTTTCCCGGCGGCAAGGTGGAGGAGGGCGAGGCGGTCGAGGCCGCACTGTCCCGCGAGCTGCAGGAGGAGCTGGGTATCCGGGTCGATGCCGCCCGCCCGCTGATCCAGGTGCAGCACGATTACCCGGACAAGCAGGTGCTGCTGGATGTCTGGGAAGTTACTGCGTTCAGCGGCGAGCCCCACGGTGCCGAAGGTCAGCCACTGGCCTGGGCCAGCGCCCGCGAACTGCTCGACTACGAGTTTCCGGCGGCCAATCAGCCGATTGTCGCGGCCGCTCGCCTGCCGGATCGCTACCTGGTCACCCCTGAGAGTCTCGAGCCTGGCGAGCTGCTGCGCGGCGTGCGTGCGGCGCTGGCCGCCGGTATCCGCCTGATCCAGTTGCGTGCGCCGACCATGTTCGATGCCCAGTACCGCGACCTGGCGGTGGATATCCAGGGCCTCTGTGCCGGCAAGGCGCAGCTGATGCTCAAGGGGCCGCTGGAGTGGCTGGGCGACTTTCCCGCTGCGGGCTGGCACCTGACCGCCGAGCAGTTGCGCAAGTACGCCGATCAGGGCCGCCCATTTCCCGGCCAGCGCTGGCTGGCGGCGTCGTGTCACGGTGCCGAGGAGCTGGCATTGGCCACGCGCATGGGCGTGGACTTCATCACCCTGTCGCCGGTGCAGGCGACCCAGAGCCACCCCGAGGCCCAGCCGCTGGGCTGGGAGGCCGCCCGCGAGCTGCTGCGGTGCTTCAACAAGCCCGCCTACCTGCTCGGTGGGGTCGGCTCAGACGATCTGCCGCGAGCCTGGCAGGCCGGCGCCCAGGGTGTGGCCGGGATCCGCGCATTCTGGCCGCAGGCCTGATCTGTAGGAGCGAGCTCTGCTCGCGAACCTGGCAGCGCAAGAGCTTCGCGAGCAGAGCTCGCTCCTACATTGTGGTGTGGGGTTAGGGCTTGGCCGCCGCCTGCCACAGCACTTCATTGATCTGCTGGCGGCGGGCGATCAGGCGGGCGGCGACGAACAGCAGGTCGGACAGGCGATTGACGTAGGCCATGCCCACTTCGCGCAGTGGCTCCACCGCATTCAGGTGCTGGCAGCGGCGTTCGGCGTTGCGCGCCAGGCTGCGGCAGACATGGGCCTGGGCGATCAGGCGGGAGCCGCCGGGGAGGATGAAGTTTTCCAGGGCCCCGACTTCCTCGTTCCACAGGTCGATGGCCGCTTCCAGGCGCTGTACTTCCGCCTCATCGAGGGCCTGGTAGGCCGGCATCGCCAGCTCACCACCGAGGTCGAACAGGCGGTGCTGGCAGGGCGCCAGGACGTCGATGAGCTCGCTCAGTCCCGGCCACCTGGCTGCGTGCTCGGCCAGTTCGGCCAGCAGCAGGCCAAGGTGGCTGTTGAGCAGATCCAGCTCGCCCATGGCCTCCACGCGCGGGTGGTCCTTGCCTACACGGCGGCCGTCGGCCAGGCCGGTTTCGCCCTTGTCGCCGGTCTTCGTGTAGATCTTGCTCAGTCGATAACCCATGGTCAGATGCTCGTGCTTTCGCTGCTGGGAGTCAGGGGCAGGCGCAGGGTGAAACAGGTGCCCTGGCCCGGTGTGGAATGCACTTCCATCTGCCCCTTGTGGTTGTTGGTGACGATGAAATAGGACACGGACAGGCCCAGGCCGGTGCCCTGGCCGACTTCCTTGGTGGTGAAGAAGGGCTCGAAGATGCGCTTGCGCACATGCTCGGGCATGCCGATGCCGTTGTCTTCCACCTGGATTTCCGCCCACGGCGGATTGAGTCGGGTGCGCAGAATGATGCGTCCCGGCTCGTCCTCATCGTCGCGCTGGTGAATCGCCTGGGCGGCGTTCTTCAGCAGGTTGAGCAAGACTTGCTCAAGCTCGTTGGCGGTGGCCGGCACCGCCCCCAGGTTTTCGTCGAATTCGCGCTGGATGAGCAGGGTCTTGAAGTCGAAGCTGTCGGCCAGGTCGAAGTCGTTGCCGGCGATTTCCAGGGCCTGGTCGACCAGGGCCGGCAGCAGGCAGGGCGCCATCTGCCGGTTGCTGCGCCGGCTGAAGCTGAGCATGTGGCTGACGATCTTCGCTGCCCGCGAGCCGGCCTGCTGAATGCCGTCGAGCAACTGGGGGATCTCGCGGGCTTCCAGGTAGGCGGTGACATCGTCGAGGGCGATACCGACCTCCACCGCCTGCTCCTGGTTCTTCGCCAGCTCCGGCGAGAGCCGGCGGCGGATGTTCTGCACGTTATGCAGGATGGCGCCGAGCGGGTTGTTGATCTCGTGGGCCATGCCGGCCGCCAGGCCGCCGACCGAGAGCATCTTCTCCGATTGCACCATCATGTCTTCCAGGGACAGGCGCTGGGTGATGTCGTCGATGCGGATCACCACGCCCCGGCCGCTGCCGCCCACCAGTGGGTAGAAGGTCAGGGCATAGTGGTGCGGCTCTTCGCCCTTGTTCCAGGTCACCCGCTCGATCTTTTCCACCTTGTGCTGCTCGGCGGTGCGCTTGAGCTGCGGCAGAAAGGGTTTCAGCGAAGGGAAGGCAAGAAACACCGGCTGGTTCAGCGCTTCGTCCAGGCGGGTGCCGGAAAGCGCGCTGGCCTCCTGGTTCCACTGGGTGACGTAGAGCTGTTCGTCGAGGGCGATCAGCGCCGAGGGCATGGAGTCGATGATGCTGTTGAGGTACTTCTGGAAGCCGGTGAGTTTTTTCTCGATCTTGCCGCGTACCTGCACTTCCAGCTCCAGCTTGCGGTTGGAGTGACGGGTCTCCTCGGCCAGGGTCTGGGCTTGGTCGAAGGCATCCTGGGCGTCATCGCGGGCGCGCTTGAGTTGCTGTTCGCGGGCTTCCATGCGGCTGAGCATGGTGTTGAAGGCATCGGCCAGGCTGCCGATCTCGTCCTGGTTGCCACGCGCGACGCGCAGGGCGTAGTTCTCCTCGCGGGTGACCTGGCGGGTGAGCTCTTCCAGATGACGGATCGGCCGGGTAATCAGACGCCGGATCTGCCGGGCGATCAGGGTCCAGAGCAGAATGCTGACGACCAGGATCACGCCGCTGGCGGTCAGGGTGCCGGTGTAGAACACCCCAGGCAGTTCGCTGGAGGCGACCAGCAGCAAATAGCCGGATTGTTTGCCCGGTTGTGGCAGCTCGATCACCTGGGTGGCGCGGAACTCGCCCTGGCGCCAGCTTTCCAGCAGCTCGGTGTGTACGGGGAGTTGCAGGGCATCGCCCAGCTGCACCTGGGCGATGCGCATGCCTCTGCGGTCATACAGAGCGGCGGCGCGCAGCGGGCTGTAGCTGTCGAGGTTCTGCAGCAGGGCCTGGGCTGCGGCCGGCGAGGCCAGGGCCTTCTGACTGACTTCCGGGCTGGCGATCAGGCGGCCGAGGGTGTGCAGGGCTTCGGGCGCCACGCTTTCCTGGGAAATCCAGTAGGCGGCGCTGATGAAGGCCAGGTTGGCCACCAGCAGCACGGTGGCCAGCAGCACCAGCAGCGCAGCGAGCACTTTGCGGCCGACCGGCAGGTTGTCGAGGCGCTGGCGCAGACGGGTCAAGGGCGCTGGTTTCCGCAGGAAAAGTAGAGGGCAGGGTAGCGCGGGCTCAGGTGGTGGGCAATCCGCGTGCGGCCAGATGTGCGCTCAGTCGCTGGTGCAGGGTCTGCAACAGGGGCACGGCCAGCTGGCGTTGGGCGGCCGCGTGGCAGGCATAGCCGAGCAGGTAGGCGATTTCCGTGCGCCGGCCCTGGGCCACGTCCTGGTGCATGGAGGAATAGTTGGCCGCCGTGGCGGCGATCACCCGCTGCACCTCTTCGTGCAGGCCCTCTGCGGCGCTGGCCTGCTGGCACTGCTGGAGCAGCGTGCTCAGCTCCATGCAGAGGCTGGCGACTTCCCCTGGATAGTCTGCAAGACCGCCATTGCGGCAGTCATGCAGCACCGTCAGCGGGTTGATCGCGCAGTTCAGCGCCAGCTTGCGCCACAGCTTGCCGAGGATCTCGGCGCTCCAGGTGTGCGGGATGCCGGCTTGCTGCAGGTCGCTGAGCCAGGCCGGTGCTTGGTCTTGTCCTGCGCGGCCGAGCCAGGTATGCCCCTGGCCGGCGAACACCACGCTGAAGTCAGCGTCGCGAAAGGCTCCTTCGGTACTGCTGGCGAGGATGCAGCGGGCCCGCGGCAGGCGCGTGGCGACGGCGTCCTGGCTGCCCAGGCCGTTCTGCAGCAGGATGATTTCGGCATTGGCACTCAGGCGTGGGGCCAGGCTGGCGGCCGCTTCCTCGGCATCGTAGGCCTTGCAGGCCAGCAGCAGGCGCTGCACCGGGCCTGGGCTGTCAGCGGTTTCCGCGGGGATGGGGTAGAGGTGTGTATGCCCTGCTTCGCTCAGGCGCAGCCCGCCGGCGGCGCGGTAGGCCGCCAGGCGCGTCGGGTCACGCAGTATCAGGCGTACCGGCAGGCCGGCACGCGCCAGGCGCGCAGCCCACAGGCTGCCCAGGCTGCCGGCACCGAGAACGTGCCAGGTCATTGCCGGCGGATCACTGCGGTAACGGCAGGCGCAGGGCGCTGACCCGACCGCTGGAGTAGGAGCTTGGCAACAGCCGGTTGGCGTGCTCGACCAGGGTTTGCGCCTCGATCGGCAGTGACTTGGCATCCAGGCCGACCAGGGCGATGCCGGCCTTGAGGCTGATGAAACCTTCGCTGGTCTTGAACGCCTTGAGGTTGAGGCCTTCGTGCAGGCGCTTGAAGCTGCTCGGCGAGCACTCCTGCAGGTCGTCGATCAGGGTGATCAGGGCGAAGTGGTTGTCGTCGATACGCGCCAGCACATCCAGTGGGCGGACCAGCTGCTGCAGGCGGCGAGCCACGCCGTGCAGCAGTTCGTTATAGAAGCCGTTGCCATACTGCTGGCGCAGGCTGCCGGCTTCCTGCAGGCCGATCAGCAGGTAGCACACGGCACCGCCGCGCGACTCCACCTGGCGCAGGCTCTCCTGCAGGCGCTGCTGCAGGTAGCGTGGGTTGCCCAGGCCGGTCAGCGGGTCGACCAGGTTGCGCTGCTCGAGGCTGGCGATGTTCAGGGTGAGCATGCGGTTTTCGTTGAGCAGACGGTGCAGGGTGTTGCACAGGCGGTCGGCGGCGTAGACGCGTGGCACCAGCTGTTCGTTCATCGTCGCCTTGCTGACGAAGTCGTCGACGCCACGGTCGAAGGCCTCCACCAGCACGTTGTCGCCTTCCTTGCCGGTGAGCAGGATGACGTAGGTGTAGTGGTCGGCGGTCTCATCCAGCTGGCGCACCCGGCCGGTCAGCTCGAGGCCGTCCATCTCCGGCATCAGCCAGTCGGCCAGCAGCACGCTGGCCGGGCGCTGCTCGAGCAGCTGCAGGGCTTCGGCGGCACTGGTGGCGAAACGCACATCCTGGTAACCGGCCTGGCTGAGGGCGCGACCGATCATGGCGCTGGAGAACTTGGCGTCGTCCACCACCAGAATGCTGAGATGGGGGTTGGGCATTTAGGGGCTCGCTGGCAGGAAACTGGGGCGCTTTCGGTACTTGGCCGAGCGGCGCATGCTGGTGTGGGTATAATGAGCGCGCAAATTTTATCGTCAAGCCAGGCGCGCTCTGTCCGTGATACTGATCGCGCCGTCTATCTGGAGGAATTTCATGCCTTCGTTCGACGTGGTGTCCGAACTGGATAAACACGAACTGACCAACGCCGTGGACAACGCGGTGAAGGAATTGGAGCGGCGCTTCGACCTGCGCGGCAAATGCAGCTTCGAGAGCAAGGACAAGACCGTTACCTTGACCGCCGAAGCCGATTTCATGCTGGAGCAGATGTTGGAGATCCTGCGGCTCAATCTGGTCAAGCGCAAGATCGACAGCCAGTGCATGGAGCTCAAGGATCCCTTCGCCTCCGGCAAGGTCATCAAGCAGGAAGTGACCTTCCGCGAGGGCATCGACAAGGAGCTGGCGAAGAAGATCGTCGCCCACGTCAAGGATGCCAAGCTCAAGGTACAGGCTGCCATCCAGGGCGAGCAGGTACGCATCACCGGCAAGAAGCGCGATGACCTGCAGGAAGCGATTGCGGTCCTGCGTGCCAAGGAATTCGGCATGCCGCTGCAGTACAACAACTTCCGCGATTGATCGCGCGTGAGCATGAAAAAGGCCGGCAATCGCCGGCCTTTTTCATGGCTGCTCGGAACTGCTCGGCAGTGGCGTTTCACCGTTGCCGTTCGGCTGGCTGCGTTCACGGCCCCACTGCATGAGAATCAGCAGCAGGGTGGGAATGCCGAGCAGGGCGGTGGCGAGGAAGAACTGGGCATAGCCGAGCTTCTCCACCATCAGGCCGGACGAGCCGCCGACCAGGCGCGGCAGCAGCAGCATGATCGAGCTGAGCAGGGCGTACTGGGTGGCGGAGAACTTCAGGTTGGTCAGGCTCGACAGGTAGGCGACGAACGCCGCCGTGGCCAGCCCGGAGCTGAAGTTGTCGAGGGTGATGGTCACCACCAGCATCAGCATGTGCGGGTTCAGCGCCTGCAGCAGGTCGAGGACGTTCTGCCCGGCGAAGCTGCTGTCGCTGATCACCCCGAGGCCGGCGAGCAGGGCGAACAGCAGGTTGGTGCCGGCCGACGCGGCACCACCGATCAGCAGGATCGGCAGGATGCCGAAGCGCACGATCAGCAGGCCGCCCATCGCCGCGCCGAACAGGGTCATGAACAGGCCGAACAGCTTGCTGACGCTGGCGATCTGGCTCTTGGCGAAGCCCATGTCGATGTAGAAGACGTTGGCCATCACCCCCATCACCGTATCGGACATGCGATAGGTGGCGATCAGGCCCAGCAGCAGCAGGGCCTGCCAGCGGTAGCGCAGGATGAAGTCGTTGATCGGCGTGAGTACCGGTGCCAGGCTGCGCCGGCCCATGGCCGACAGGCACAGGCTGGTGATAATGGTATAGAGCAGGAAGCGCAGGAAGGCGCGGTCATCGCGCAGCAGTTCCAGGGGGCTGATGGCGCCTTGCAGGCTCAGCAGGATGTCGCTCTTGAACAGCTGGGTGAACATCGCCGGCACCGAAATCAGCAGCAGGATCAGCACCAGCACCGAGGCCAGCTGGTGGTAGAGGCCGTAGCGCGCGGCGGAGATCTGCGTCTTCAGTGGCACCGGCGGCTCGCGCATCCACAGCGTGGTGAACAGCCCCGGCAGCATGAGCATGGCGAACAGCAGGTAGGTGCTGGCCCAGGCGCCGTGCTGGTAGTTGCCATCCACCGCGCCGAACCAGCCGGCGAAATACAGCGCGCCGGCGGTGGCAAGCAGGGCGGCGACCCGGTAGCCGGCCATGTAGCTGGCGGCCAGGGCGGCCTGGCGGTTGTCGTCGACGATTTCCAGGCGGTAGGCATCCACCGCGATGTCCTGGGTGGCCGAGGCGAAGGCCACCACCACGGCCACGCCGATCAGCCAGGACAGATGCTGCTGCGGGTCGCACAGCGCCATGCCGATCAGTCCCAGCGCCACCAGCACCTGCGACAGCACCAGCCAGGAGCGGCGGCGGCCCAGCTTGCCCAGCAGCGGCAGGCGCCACTGGTCGAGCATCGGTGCCCAGACCCATTTGAAGGCATAGGCCAGGCCGATGAGGCTGGCGTAGCCGATGGTCTGGTGGGCGACGCCGGCTTCACGCAGCCATACCGACAGGGTGGAGAACACCAGCATGTACGGCAAACCGGCGGCAAAGCCCAGCAACAGCAGGGCCAGCGAGGCCGGATGGGCATAGGTGGCGAGGGCGGCGCGCCAGGATTTACGGGGCATGGGCAAGGTCTGGGGGTAAACGGAACAAAGGGCGCACTCTAGGGGCTGTTGCCGTTTGGGCGCAAGCTGCGTCGCGGCGAAAGGACAACAGCCTGCTAATCGTTGAGCTCCATCGGACGCCAGCCGTGACGGCGCATATCGACGCGGTTGTTGCTGATGGTCAGGCCTTCTTCACGCAGGCGCGCGCGCTGTTCGTCGCCGCTCGGGCTGCCTGCCGGCAGGCTCAGTCGTCCGCCCGCGCCGAGCACGCGGTGCCAGGGCAGGCGAGTGTCGGGCGGCAACTGGCTGAGCGTGCGACCCACCCAGCGCGCGGCGCGGCCGAGTCCGGCGAAGGCCGCCAGTTCGCCGTAGCTGGTGACCTTGCCCGCCGGAATTTGTGACAACAGCAGGTAGAGTGCAGCCCGCCGGCCCTCGGCGCTTGCCGTCGGGTCGAGGGCGGGGGCATGCTCTGCGACGATTCCCCGTTCGGTTACTGGTGTCTTGCTCATGCTGCTGCGCTTCCTGCTTTCGACTGTTCTCTGGCTCGCCTGGCCGGCATGGGCGGACACCGTCTGGCTGAACAATGGTGACCGCCTGAGCGGCGAGATCCTCCTGCTCGACGGCGGCAAGCTGGCCCTGAAAACCAAGTATGCCGGGCGCGTGCTGATCGACTGGAAGGATATCGACACCCTGCGCTCGGACAAACCCCTGATGTTGCGCCGGGTCGGGCTCGACAGCGAAAGCAGTGAGGGTTTGCAGGCGGCCGGGCCGGGCCTGGTGACCGTGGTTGGCAGCGGCAACGAGACGGTGCCGCTGGCCAGCATCAGCCGCCTGGTGCCGCCGCGGCCACTGCTCAAGGATCGCCTGTGGGAAGGCAACCTCGATGCCAAGCTGGATCTGGAACGCAACGAGGACAGCACCGACGAGTTCAAGATCAAGGGCAATACGCGGGTCGAGCACGGTCGCTGGCGCCATGTGCTGAATGGCCAACTGGAGCACGAGACCAAGAACGACGAGGAGAAGGAAGACAACTGGGAACTGGAGTACGACCTCGACCGTTTTTTCACCGATCACTGGTTCTGGCGTACCGGCTATGAGCAGGAGGAAGACCAGTTCGAGAACATCAACCGCCAGCGCATTCTCGGCACTGGCCCCGGCTATCGTTTCTGGGATGACGAACTGGGGCGGCTGGACCTGATCGGACAGGTCAATCGGGTACGCCTGGACTCACCGCAGGGAGAATTGGCTTTCGACACCTGGTCGCTGGAGTGGGACTACAAACGCCAGTTGTGGGGCACGCGGCTGGAGTTTTACAGCACGGCCGAACTGCAGGTGCCGCAGATCGACGAGATCGACTATGTGTTCGACAGCGAGGCCGGCCTGCGGTATCGCCTGAATGACTGGGCCCGGCTGTCGCTGCTCTATGAGCTGGACCAGTTGCGGGGGCTGGGCAACACCTATTCGGAGCAGCGTTATCTGATTGGCTTAGGGGTCGGCTGGTAAGAACCTGTGTTAGGACCCTTTGATCGTCGGCCATGCTGCGTTGAAATTGGGCTCGGACTGCTCATTTACACTCCGTAAACTCCGCGTCCTCGCCCAATTTCGCCTTGCCTGGCTCTAGCTCAAAAGATCCTAAACAGGTTCTACGCGCTTTCTGGAACTCACGGAGCAATCGTCGGTCAGTGCTTGCTCTGCCGGCTGGCGTGCGGATAATGCCGGCCTTTTTGCCCAACTGAGCCGATTGCCCGCCAATGACTGTTTCCCGTTCCCTGTTGTGCCTGGCGCTGAGCGCCATCTCCACTCCGCTGATTGCCGATACCGTGTGGCTGAAGAACGGTGACAAGCTCACCGGCACTATCGAACTGGTCGATGGCGGCAAGCTGCTGCTGAAAACCGACTATGCCGGCTCGATCACCCTCGATCTGCACAAGGTCGCCACCCTGGAGAGCGAGCGCGAGCTGCTGGTCAAGCAGGATGACTTCACCGGTGAGCGGGCCAAGTCGCTGAAACCGGCGGGTGAGGGGCAGGTCGAGCTGGTCAATGGCGAGGCGCCGAAAGTGGTGGCACTGGCCTCGATTGCCCAGATCCTGCCGCCCAAGCCGCTGGTGCAGGATCTGCTCTGGACCGGGCGTGTGGATTTTTCCGCCGACTACAAGAGCGCGGAAAATGATGTGAAGGACTACGACATCGACCTTGCCACCCAGGCCCGTCATGGTGCCTGGCGGCACAGCTTCGGCGCCGAATACGATCATGAGATCAAGGACGACGAGAAGAAGACCGACCGGGTCGAACTCGACTACGACCTCGATCGCTTCCTCACCAAGCAGTTCTTCTGGCAGGGCCAGCTCAAGTACACCCACGACCGTATGGATGATCTACAAACCCAACGCACCGTCGGTACCGGTCCCGGCTACCAGTTCTGGGACGATGCCCTTGGTGCCTTCTCCATGGCCGGTCTGCTCAACCGCAACGACTTCGTCTTTGCCAATGGCGAGAGCGAGCACTTCAACTCGGCAGCCATGGAGTGGGACTACACGCGCAAGCTGATCGGCAACAATATCGAGCTGTACAGTCAAGGTGAGCTGGGCGCGCCCTTCATCGACGAAGTCGACTACATCATCGATACCGAGGCTGGCGTGCGCTACAAGCTCAACAGCTGGGCAGCGCTGAGCCTCAAGGCCGAGTGGGACAAGGTCGTCAGTGAGAACGGCGATACCGACGAGCGCCGCTACATGCTCGGTCTGGGCGTCGGCTGGTAATTCACCCACCCACAAAAAAGCCCCGCAAATGCGGGGCTTTTTATGAGGCCAAGTCTCGACTCTGCGAGCTAGAGCCAGCCTAGGCGGGAGCGCTCGCGGGCGCGGAGTTTACGAGCTGTAAATGAGCAAGCCCGCGAGTGCTTCCAACGACGGCTGGCCGACGCGCAGCAAGTCGAAACAGGTCAGAGGCGCAGGCCGCCGTCGAGTTCCAGGATCCGACCGGTGTAGTAGTCGTTTTCCAGGATATAGGCCACCGAGTGAGCAATCTCGGTGGGCTTGCCCATGCGCTTGAGTGGGATGCCGGAGCACATCTTTTCCAGGGCTTCCGGCTTCATGCTGCCGGTCATCTCGGTTTCGATGAAGCCCGGAGCGACGCCAGCGACACGGATGCCGTAGCGCGCCAGTTCCTTGGCCCAGACCACGGTGTCGGCGGCGACGCCGGCCTTGGCCGCGGAGTAGTTGGCCTGGCCAACGTTACCGGCACGAGAGATGGAAGAGATGTTGATGATCGCACCCTGGTTCTTCAGTTCGATCATCTTCGCCGCGACTTCGCGGGTGCAGAGGAACACACCGGTCAGGTTGACGTCGATCACCGACTGCCACTGGGCCAGGCTCATCTTGCTCAGCTCGCCGTCCTTGACCTTGATGGTCAGGCCGTCGCGCAGGATGCCGGCGTTGTTGACCAGGCCGTTGATGGCGCCGAAGTCTTCGGCGATCTGCGCCACGGTGTGGGTGACCTGCTCTTCATTGGCCACGTTGCACAGGTAGGCGCGGGCGTCACCACCGGCGGCCTTGCAGGCGGCCACGGCTTCGTCGAGCTTTTCCTGGTTGAGGTCGATCAGGGCCAGCTTGGCGCCTTTGGCGGCCAGGTATTCGCCCATGGCGCGGCCGAGGCCCTGGCAGCCGCCAGTGATGATGATGACTTTGTCTTTGAGTTCCATAACACTACCCCTCTAAAGGTCTACAGGTGGCCTCGCTGGCACTGCAAAGAGTTCTGCCGGGTGCCTGTCCGTTTTGTTTTCGACGGATTCTAAGCGAGGAGTCATAAATTGAGCGTGACAGCCGGTAAGCATGCCCGAGAATTGCTCCTCAAGGAATACCGCGGCGTGCTCTCGACCCACTCCAAGGCCATGCCGGGCTTCCCTTTCGGATCAGTGGTGCCTTACTGTCTGGACGAGCTGGGTTGCCCGCTAATTCTGATCAGTCGCATTGCCCAGCACACCCATAATCTGCAGCAGGACGGCAAATGCTCGCTGCTGGTCGGTGAGCGCGGTGCCGAGGATGTGCAGGCGGTCGGGCGCCTGACCCTGCTGGCCGAGGCCGAGAAACTGGCAGAATCAGTGCAGGTAGACGCCGCTGCCGCGCGTTACTACCGCTATTTCCCCGAATCGCGCGATTACCACCAGGTACACGACTTCGACTTCTGGCGCCTGCAGCCGGTGCGCTGGCGCTATATCGGCGGTTTCGGTGCGATTCACTGGCTGGAACAGGTCAGCCTGGCCAATCCCTTCGCCGGCGAAGTGGAGCTGGGCATGCTCGAACACATGAATGCCGACCACGTGGCGGCCATCGCCCATTATGTCGAGCTGGCCGGATTGCCCGCCCGTGAGTCGGCGCAACTGGTCGGCATCGACAGCGAAGGCTTCCACCTGCGCATCGGCAAGAGCCTGTACTGGCTGGCCTTTCCAACATCCTGTAACAGTCCCGGCGCAGTGCGCCAGGCCTTGGTGCAGCTGGCTCGGGCTGAGGTCTGGCCGACCGCCGAGCAGGCGTCAGCTTGAATTAAGCGCCACACCCCATACTTCATCGGTATCGGAAGCCGTTCTTCCGTCAAGGAACCCCTGATGCGCGTTTTTCTCTTTCTGTTTCTGCTGTTCCCGCTGATCGAACTGGCTGTGCTGATTCAGGTCGGTAGTGCCATTGGCGTCATCCCGACTCTGCTGCTGGTGATCGGCACGGCCATCCTCGGCAGCGTGCTGCTGCGTGTGGCCGGCCTGGCTACCGCCTGGCGTGCCCGCGAGAAGCTGGCCCGTGGCGAAATGCCGGAGGAGGAGATGTTCGCCGGCCTGCTGATCGCCGTCGGTGGCGGCCTGTTGCTGCTGCCGGGCTTTATCAGCGACGTGTTCGGCCTGCTCTGCCTGATTCCCTTCACCCGCAATCTGCTGATCGGCAACCTGCGCCGCCGTGCCGCGGAGCAGGCCCTGCGTCAGCGTGCCTTCGCCGACGACCTGGCCGCCCGCTCCGGGCAAACCCGCCCCAACGTCATCGAAGGCGAGTACCAGCGCCGCGACTGAGGCTGTGTGCAAAAAATTGCCAGGAGCAATTTTTAACGTCGCGCAGCGACGGCCCGCAGGGTGGCCGCTAGGGTCTGTTCCCGTTTCGTTCACGGCCGCGCCGGAGCCTGTTTTTGCGCGGGGTTAGGCGCGAGACGCGAGGTTTGGTCGTCCAAATGAGCCGTCGAGTAACGACGTCCCGCGCAAAAACGGGCCCGTCCCTGCGGGTTGCGCGCAAAATCGCGCCATGCGTCGTTGCGGGACTTGCCAAGGGAATGACCATTGCCTGCGTCCCGCGCCTAGCCTGGCGCGATTTTGCGCAGCAACGCGGTTCGCGAACGAAACGGGAACAGACCCTAGAGATGGCAGGCCATAAAAAAATCACCCCCAGCCCTTGAAATACCCTTGATCGCCCCTATCTAGCTAGCACCGCAAGGTGTCTGCCGTTTTCGGCAGAACAGACTTCCGTGGCCCGCCCAGGCGTGCCGCGCCCGGCTCCGCCGGACTTTGCTAACCCGCCGGTGCAGTCACCGGCCTGCTTACAACAACTTATCGGGAGAGATCGACCCATGAAGCTTCGTCCTCTGCATGACCGCGTCGTTATCCGCCGCAGCGAAGAAGAATCGAAAACCGCTGGTGGCATCGTGCTGCCGGGCTCCGCTGCTGAAAAGCCGAACCAGGGCGTGATCGTCGCCGTCGGTACCGGCAAAGCCCTGGACAACGGTGAAGTACGTGCCCTGGCCGTCAAAGTCGGTGACAAAGTGGTATTCGGCCCTTACTCCGGCAGCAACACCGTCAAAGTCGACGGCGAAGACCTGCTGGTGATGAGCGAGAACGAAATCCTCGCCGTCCTCGAAGCCTGATTCCCGCGAATACCCGTACAACTCAAGAATTTAAGGAACTACCACCATGGCTGCTAAAGAAGTCAAATTCGGCGATTCCGCTCGCAAGAAAATGCTGGTCGGCGTTAACGTCCTGGCCGACGCGGTAAAAGCGACCCTCGGCCCGAAAGGCCGCAACGTGGTGCTCGAGCGCAGCTACGGCGCGCCGCTGATCACCAAGGACGGCGTGTCCGTTGCCAAAGAAATCGAGCTGAAAGACCGCTTCGAGAACATGGGCGCCCAGCTGGTCAAGGACGTTGCGTCCAAGGCCAACGACGCTGCCGGTGACGGCACCACCACCGCCACCGTACTGGCTCAGGCCATCGTCAACGAAGGCCTGAAAGCCGTCGCTGCCGGCATGAACCCGATGGACCTCAAGCGCGGCATCGACAAGGCCACCATCGCCATCGTCGCCGAGCTGAAGAAGCTGTCCAAGCCGTGCACTGACACCAAGGCAATTGCCCAGGTCGGCACCATCTCCGCCAACTCCGACAACTCCATCGGCGACATCATTGCCGAAGCCATGGAAAAAGTCGGTAAAGAAGGCGTGATCACCGTTGAAGAAGGCTCGGGCCTGGAAAACGAACTGTCCGTCGTCGAAGGCATGCAGTTCGACCGTGGCTACCTGTCGCCGTACTTCATCAACAAGCCGGACACCATGATCGCCGAGCTCGACGGCCCGCTGATCCTGCTGGTCGACAAGAAGATCTCCAACATCCGCGAACTGCTGCCGGTGCTCGAAGCCGTGGCCAAGTCCGGCCGTCCGCTGCTGATCGTGGCCGAAGACGTTGAAGGCGAAGCCCTGGCGACCCTGGTCGTGAACAACATGCGTGGCATCGTCAAAGTCGCAGCCGTCAAGGCGCCGGGCTTCGGCGACCGTCGCAAGGCCATGCTGCAGGACATCGCCATCCTCACCGGCGGTACCGTGATTTCCGAAGAAGTCGGCCTGAGCCTGGAAAGCGCCACCCTGGAGCACCTGGGTAACGCCAAGCGCGTTCAGCTGAGCAAGGAAAACACCACCATCATCGACGGTGCTGGTCAGCAGGTGGACATCGAAGCCCGCGTTGCGCAGATCCGCAAGCAGGTCGAAGACACCACTTCCGACTACGACAAAGAGAAGCTGCAAGAGCGTCTGGCCAAACTGGCTGGCGGTGTTGCCGTGATCAAGGTCGGTGCCGGTACCGAAGTGGAAATGAAAGAGAAGAAAGCCCGCGTTGAAGACGCCCTGCACGCCACCCGCGCAGCCGTCGAAGAAGGCGTGGTACCTGGCGGTGGTGTTGCCCTGGTGCGCGCCCTGCAGGCCATCGACGAGCTGAAAGGCGACAACGACGACCAGAACGTCGGTATCGCCCTGCTGCGTCGCGCTGTTGAAGCGCCGCTGCGTCAGATCGTGGCCAACGCCGGCGGCGAGCCGAGCGTAGTGGTCGACAAGGTCAAGCAGGGTTCGGGTAACTACGGCTTCAACGCCGCGTCCGACACCTACGGCGACATGATCGAGATGGGTATTCTCGATCCGGCCAAAGTCACCCGTTCCGCCCTGCAGGCCGCCGCTTCCATCGGCAGCCTGATGATCACCACCGAAGCCATGATCGCCGACATCGTCGACGACAAGGCTGCTCCGGCCATGCCGGACATGGGTGGCATGGGTGGCATGGGCGGCATGATGTAAGCCGACCGGCCCTCGCTGCATAAAGAGCCCCGCCTAGTGCGGGGCTTTTTTATGGGCGCGATAAGAACCTGTTTACGACCTCCTGGCCGTCGGCCATACGGCGTTAAAAACAGCCTCGGAATGCTCATTTACAGCTGTAAACTCCGCTTCCTCGGCTGTTTTTGCCTTGTCTGGCTCTAGTCCAAAAGATCGTAAACAGGTTCTTAGCCGGGCGTCGTGAAAAAACCGTCAAAGCGACCGTGTTGCCTGGATGTTCGCGGTATCTTTGCGCCACTGCGGCGCCATCGCGCCGGTGAGGGAATTCGATATGCGCATCCTCCTGGTCGAGGACAACCGCGACATCCTGGCCAACATGGCCGACTACCTGGGGATCAAGGGTTACACGGTGGACTGCGCCCAGGATGGCCTGTCCGGTCTGCACCTGGCCGCCAGCGAACATTACGACCTGATCGTGCTGGACATCATGCTGCCCGGCATCGACGGCTACACCCTGTGCCAGCGCCTGCGCGAGGAGGCACGGCGCGATACCCCGGTGATCATGCTGACCGCCCGTGACCAGCTGGACGACCGTCTCAAGGGCTTCAAGGCCGGGGCCGACGACTACCTGGTCAAGCCCTTTGCCCTCTCCGAGCTGGCCGCGCGCATCGAGGCCGTGCTGCGCCGCAGCCTGGGTGGCGGCAAGCGCAGCCTGCAGGTCGGAGAGTTGAGTTATGACCTCGACACCCTGGAAGTCAGTCGCAGCGGCCGTCCGCTCAAGCTCAACCCGGTGGGCCTCAAGCTGCTCGCCCTGCTGATGCAGAAAAGTCCGCACGTGGTGCGCCGCGAGGCGCTGGAAGAGGCGCTGTGGGGCGACGATTGCCCGGACAGCGACAGTCTGCGCAGCCATGTGCACCAGTTGCGTCAGGTCATCGACAAACCGTTCGACCAGGCGCTGCTGCACACCGTGCACGGGGTCGGCTATCGCTTGGCGGAGTTGGCCGATGGAGTTTAGGCACAGCCTGTCACGGCGTATCGTCATCGCCTTCATGCTGATGACCTTGCTGGTGGGTGGCACCTTTGCCATCGGCATCGTCGAGACCGTGCACCAAGTCGAGGAGCGGCTGATCTCTAACGAGCTGGGCGGCGACCTCGAGCGTTTCCTGAAGATGGAGAGCATTGACGACTGGCGCCACCACCCCGAGCCCGGCCAGCTGTTCTACTTCAGTGATGGGCACGGCGACTTCGCCCTGCCGGAGGAACTACAGAGCCTGGCGCCGGGCTTTCACGAGGTGTACCGCGAGGAACGTTCCTACCATGGCTTCGTGCAGCTGGTGGATGGTCGCCGCTATGTGTTGCTGCAGGATCAGAGCGGCTTCGAGGACCGCGAGCAGTTGCTGTTCGCTGTGGTATTCGGCGGTTTCCTGATCAGCCTGGCGCTGTCCGGGCTGCTCGGCTGGCTGCTGGCGCGCAAGGTGATCGAACCGGTGGTGCGCCTGTCGACCCAGGTGCGCCACCCGGACCAGCTGCTCGACCGCGCGCCGTCGCTGGCGCCGGACTATGCCAGCGACGAGGTGGGGCAGCTGGCAGCCTCCTTCGACACCACCCTGGGCCTGCTGCGCCGTGCGCTGACCCGTGAGCGGCTGTTCACCAGTGACGTCAGCCATGAGCTGCGCACCCCGCTGATGGTGCTGGCCAGCTCCTGCGAGCTGCTGCTGGAAAGCCCTTCCCTGGACGCGCGAGCCCGTGGCCAGGTGCAGCGAATTGCCCGCGCCAGCGAGGAAATGCGTGATCTGGTGCAGACCTTTCTGCTGCTGGCGCGCTCGCGCAACGATGAACCCGGTATGACGCCCCTGGCCAGCCTGACCGAGGTGGCCGATGGCCTGGTTGAGCAATGGCGCCCGGCGATCGAGGCCAAGGGCCTGACATTTCACTATCAGCGCGGCAGCGGCACCCTGATGCATTACAACGCGCCCTTGCTGCGTTCGGTCATGGGCAATCTGCTGCGCAATGCGCTGCATTACACCGAGCGTGGGGCTATCGAGTTGCAACTGGGTGAGCAGGGCTTTGTCGTCGTCGACAGCGGCGTGGGCATTCCGGAAAGCGAGCGCGAGGCAATGTTCCAGCCTTTCGTGCGCGGTGGTCAGGCGCGTGGTGAGGGTCTCGGTCTCGGCCTGTCGCTGGTCCAGCGGATCTGCGAAAGCCAGGGCTGGAGTGTCAGTCTGAGTGGTGTGGAGCCCCAGGGTTGTCGCTTCGAGGTCAGCCTCACCGGCGCTGCTTGCTGAGCGCCCCTCCTGTCGCTGGTGGCCGTGGCTTCAGTGCTCCGGCGTAGGGGAATAAGCTGTCGTAGTGGTCAGGCGGGTATGCGCCTTGCACTCAAATTCAGATCGACTGTCGACAAGCATGTCAGGCTGTTATTGAGCACTTGTCTGTTACCCGCAGTGACTGCGGTAACCCATGTGTGTCGAGGTGCTCCAGTCTTGGCCGGTTTGGCGACGAGGTTATGATCTGATTTCGGGGGAGGGTGACGATGTTGAGTGCTGTGTTCGGGTTGGACAAGGATGCGAGTCTGTTCGATCAGTGGTGGCAGCAACAGGGGGAGTGGGTCGAGGCCCCCAATCGGCGCCGGGGTGGTGAAAGTGGGGTACAGCGGCTACGTCACGTGAGCGACGAACTGTTGTATGCCAAACGTCAGGTCGATCACCTCTATCGTAGCCTTCTGCACCCCTTCGGCCGGCCGACCGTGTTGCGTGAGCGCAATGCCCTGCTGGGCTTGAGCAAGCTGGGCGTGCGAGTGCCGCACCTGATCTACTGCGGTGCGCACTATCAGGTGGGCGAAGGCTGGCGCGGCATCCTCATCAGCGAGGCCTTGGAGGGCTTCGCCGATATCGACAGCTGGTATGCCCAGGGCGGGCCGGAATGCTTGAGCACCGAGCAGCATGAGCAGCTGTTGCAACAGATAGGTGCCACGCTGGCGCGTATGCACCTTGGCCGTTGGCAGCATGGCTGCCTGTACGCCAAGCATGTATTCGTGCGGGTGCAGGGTGATGCGCTGGACGTGGCCCTGCTGGACCTGGAGAAAAGCCGCCGGCGGCTGACGTGCAAAAGCGCTGCTCGGCATGATATGCGGCAACTCAGGCGCCATTCGCCGTGGAGTGATGTCGAATGGAAGCAGGTGCTGCATGGCTACCAGCAAGTTTTTGGTAGCTCTATCAAGGGTATTTAGCGGTTGAGTTAGCGCGTGTTCGGGTTGTGCCACGCGATGGAGCGTGCAGTAGCCACTGGCAGGTATAACGATTTTTTCACAGTTGTCCCTCTAGTCTGCCTCCCCGCTACCAAGGACCTTTGCGGTAGTGGGTTGACCGCTTGTCTGCCAAGACCACGGAAACGGTTTGATGCTCTAAGGTTTCCACTAAGTGTTAGGCAGCACTTTCAAGGGGTTGCAGCGATGAAATTAGAAATTGCTCGAGGTCTTTTCCTCGTTGGTGCCCTCGGCGTAACCGCCCTGGCCGCCGCCGCGTGGCAGGAGCCCGAACCCGTGGTGCTGGATGCCCAGAACAGTTCCCTGAGTTATTGCCCGCAGCCGGCGGTTGCCCGCAGCAAGGCGCTGACGCCGCAAGTCCGGCCCGACAGTGACCTGTTGCTGGTGATGTTCGGCCTGTCGCAGAACCTGAACGCCAGCAACTGAGCCGCCGCCGAATGAAAAAAGCCCCGCAATGCGGGGCTTTTTCTTGGGCGTGCCACTCAGTGTGACGGCACTGCTGCTGCGGCCGGCCTGGTGTCTGGCTTGGCCAGCAGGGTGTAGACGCAGGGCAGGACGAACAGGGTGAACAGGGTGCCGATCGACATGCCGGTGGCGATCACCAGGCCGATGTCGAAGCGGCTGGCCGCCCCGGCGCCGGTGGCGAGGATCAGCGGCACCATGCCGAAGACCATCGCCGCGGTGGTCATCAGCACCGGGCGCAGGCGAATCGAGGCGGCTTCCTCGATCGCTTCGCGCACACCGAGGCCCTTGTCGCGGCGCAGCTGGTTGGCGAACTCGACGATCAGGATGCCGTGCTTGCTGATCAGGCCGATCAGCGTCACCAGGCCCACCTGGGTGTAGATGTTCATGCTGGAGAAACCGAGGAAGATCGGCAGCAGGGCGCCGCAGATCGATAGCGGTACGGTCACCAGGATCACCAGCGGGTCGCGGAAACTCTCGAACTGCGCGGCCAGCACCAGGAAGATGATCGCCAGGGCCAGGGCGAAGGTGACGAACAGTGCGCTGCCTTCCTGCACATACTGGCGCGAGGCGCCGGCATAGTCGAAGGCGTAACCGCGCGGCGCTTCCTCGCGGGCGATCTGCGCGATGGTGTCCACCGCTTCACCGGTGCTGACGATCGGCACGCCCTCGATGATCGCCGAATTGAGCTGCTGGAACTGCTTGAGCTTGGTCGGCCGCGCGCGGTCGCTGACCGTGATCAGCGTACCCAGCGGCACCATCTGCCCGCTTTCGCTCTTCACGTAGTAGCTGCTCAGCCAGCCCGGATTGTCACGGTAGGCGCGCTCGACCTGGGCGATCACCTTGTAGCTGCGGCCGTCGATGGTGAAGCGGTTGATCTCGCCTTCACCAAGCAGGGTGGCCAGGGTCAGCCCCAGGTCCTGCATCGACACGCCCATCTGTGCGGCCTTCTCGCGGTCGATAGCGACCACCACTTCCGGCTTGTCGAAGGCCAGGTCGACGTTGAGGAAGGCGAACTTGCCCGACTCCATGGCCCGCGCCTTGACCCGGTCGGCCACCTGCAAGAGCGACTCGTAGTCGTTCGGCGTGTTGATCACGAACTGGAACGGCAGGCCCTGGCCGGTGCCCGGCAGCGATGGCAGGTTGAAACCGAAGATCTGCAGGCCGGGGATGGCATTGAGCCTGGCCTGGACTTCCGGTAGCAGCTCCATCTGCGTGCGCTCGCGCTCGTCCCAGGGGGTCAGCAGGAAGCCGCCGATACCCGCTTGCACGCCATCGAAGCCGTTGATCTGGAACGACGAGTAGTACTCGGGGAAGCTCTTGAAGATCTCCACGAACTCGTCGGTATAGGCATTCAGGTAGTTCAGGTTGGTCGGCTGCGGCGCGTTGGCGAAGAGGAACACGATGCCCTGGTCTTCTTCTGGCGCCAGCTCGCTGTGGCTGAACTTGAGCAGCACCGGGATCAGGCCCATGACGATCAGCGCGAACACCAGCACCACCGGGCGGGTGTTGAGGGTGCCGTGCAGGGCGTCCTGATAGCGACGCTTGAGCTTGTCGAAGATCTGATCGAGCTTGTGCGCCAGGCCCGAGGGGTTCTCCTCGTGGCGCAGCAGCTTGGCGCACATCATCGGCGACAGGGTCAGGGCGACGATGCCGGAGATGATCACCGCGCCGGCCAGGGTCAGGGCGAACTCCTTGAACAGCGCCCCGGTGAGGCCTTCGAGGAAGCCGATCGGGGCATACACCGCCGCCAGGGTGATGGTCATCGAGACCACCGGCACGGCGATCTCCCGAGCCCCTTCGATGGCCGCGTCGAAGGGCGTTTTACCTTCCTCGATATGGCGGTGGATATTTTCCACCACGACGATTGCATCGTCCACCACCAGGCCGATGGCCAGGACCATGGCCAGCAGGGTCAGCAGGTTGATCGAGTAGCCCATCAGCTGCATGAAGAACAGCACGCCGATCATCGACAGCGGAATGGTGATCACCGGGATCAGCACCGAGCGGAACGCGCCGAGGAACAGGAAGACCACGACGATGACGATCAGCACCGCCTCGATCAGGGTTATCACCACCTCGTCGATGGACGCCTGGATGAAGCGGGTGGCGTCGTAGGCGATGGAGACTTTCAGGTTCGGCGGCAGTTGCGCTTCCAGCTCCGGGAGGAGGGCGCGCACGTGCTTGATCACGTCCAGCGGGTTGGCGCTGGGCGTACCCTTGATGGCGATGTACACCGAGGGTGTGCCGTCGAACGAGCTGATCGAGTCGTAGTTGGCCGCGCCCATTTCCACCCGGGCCACGTCACGTACCAGCACGCGGGTGTCGCCGACGGTCTTCAGCGGGATGGCGCCGAAGGCTTCCGGGGTCTTCAGGTCGGTGCTGGCATTGATGCTGGTGACCACGTACTGGCCCTTCACTTCGCCGGCGGCGGCGAGGAAGTTGTACTGGCGCACGGCCTCGCTGAACTCGCCGGCGGTGACGCCATAGGCGGCCATCTTCACCGGGTCCAGCCACAGGCGCATGGCGAACACCTGGTTGCCGAGGATTTCCGCTTCAGCCATGCCCGGCAGGGTCGCCAGCTTGGGCTGGATGACCCGCGACAGGTAGTCGGTGATCTGCGGGTTGGACAGTTGCTCGCTGTAGAAGCTGACGTACATCAGCGCAGTCGAGTCGGCTGCTTCCTTGGACAACACCGGGTCTTCGGCATCCTGCGGCAGCTGGTTCTTCACCTCGCCGGCCTTGGCCAGCAGCTCGGTGAACAGGCGGTCGCTGTCGGCGCCGATGCGCGCGTAGATGGAAATCACCGAGAGGTTCTGCTGGCTCGACGAGGTCATGTAGTCGATGCCTTCGGCACTGGCCAGGCTCTGCTGCAGCGGCTGGGTGATGTAGCCCTGAATGGTCTCGGCATTCGCCCCGGGGTAGGCGGTGGCCACCGTGATCAGGGCGTTTTCCATCTGCGGGTACTGGCGGATCACCAGTTTGCTGAAGGCCTGGAAGCCCAGCAGGATGATCAGCAGGCTGACCACGGTGGCCAGTACCGGACGACGGATAAAGGGATCTGTAAAAGCCATCGGTGGCTCCTGGGTTTACTTGTAGGAGCGAGCTCTGCTCGCGAATGCATTTATGCCAAAGCTTCGCGGGCAGAGCCCGCTCCTACGGATTAGGGCGTGGTGGCTTGCTGGGCCTGGTCGTCGACGATGCTCACGTGGGCGCCGTTATCCAGTTTGAGCTGGCCGGCGGTGACCACCTGCTCGCCGGCCTTGAGGCCCTTGAGCACCAGCACCTGGCCATCGCGGCGCTCGCCGGTTTCGACGAAGCGACGCTCGACCAGTAGCTGGGCCTGGCCCTTGTCGTCTTTTACGACGGCACCTTTGTCGTCCTTCTTCTCGCCGATCACGTACACCGAGTTGCCGTACAGGGTGTAGGTGATGGCGGTTTCCGGCACCACGATCACCGGCTTTTCGCCTGGCAGAAGGACGTCCAGGTTGGCGAACATGCCCGGCAGCAGCTTGCTGTCGGGGTTCGGCAGCATGGCGCGCACCTGCAGGTTGCGCGTGGTTTCCTCGACCTTGGGGTTGATCGCGGCGATTTCGCCTTCGAATACCTCGCCCGGGTAGGCGGCGACGTTCAGGCGTACGCGCTGACCGATGGCCAGCAGCGGCACGGTCTGCTCGGGCAGGAAGAAGTCGACATACAGCTTGGACAGGTCCTGCAGGGTGGCCACGGTGTTGCCGGGGCTCAGGTAGTCACCGGTGTCGACCTGGCGGATGCCGATGGTGCCGGCGAAGGGGGCGAGGATGCGCTTCTTGTCCAGGCTGGCCTGCAGCTGGGCGACGCTGGCCTCGGCCTTGAGCAGTTCGGCATTCAGGCGGTCGAACTCGCTCTTGGAAATGGCCTGTTTGACGGCCAGGTTCTTGCCGCGCTGGAACTCCACCTGGGCCAAATTGCGCACGGCCAGGGCAGTGGCGAGGATCGCCTGTTCCACCTGGCCGTCCAGTTGCAGCAAGGGCTGGCCGAGGCTGACCTTCTCGCCGGACTGGAACAGCACCTGTTGCACGGTGCCTTGGACTTCGGCAGTCAGGTCGACGCCCTGGAACGCCTTGAGCGTGCCGATGGCCGGCAGGCGGCTCTGCCAGGGCTGCGCCTTGGCGGCAGCGGCGGACACGCTGATGGCCGGCTGCGGCGCGGAGAACATCTGCACCTGCTGGTAGATCGAATAGCCTTTGTAGGCGGCGAGGGCGAGCACCACGAGGATGACAGCGCCCAGCATGACAAACATGCGGCGGAGCAACATATTCCGGTTCCTTGGCGGGGCAAAAAGGGGCCTGGGAATAGGCGAAGCGGGCACCTTAGTCCGACTTGACCATCAAGTCAAAAGACGCCCATTTGCAAGAAGTTGCCAGCAAAGATTGTTGCAACAGCGTGTCGCGGTTATTGCCCCGCACTGGCATTTTGCCGGCACCTCCCTGTGCCGTGATGCCGTTTCAGGCGCCGAGGCGGCGGGTCACTTCGCCCAGCTCGCCGGAGAGGTTTTGCAGGTTCTGGCTGGCGGCCTGGGTGCGCTCGACGTTTTCCTGGTTGGAGCTGGCGATGGAGGTGATCTCCGTGAGGTTGCGCGAGATGTCCTCGGCCACCGAGGTCTGCTCCTCGGCGGCGGTGGCGATCTGCCGGTTCATGTCGCGGATGGCTTCCACCGCGCCGGTGATGCGCTGCAGCATTTCGCCAGCCTCGGTGACCTGGGTCACGCCTTCCTCGCTGCGGTTCTGCCCGCTTTCGATGGCGCGCACGGCATTCAGCGCGCCGGTCTGCACCGTGTCGATGATCTGGTTGATCTCGGCGGTGGACTGCGCGGTACGTTGCGCCAGGGTGCGTACCTCGTCGGCCACCACGGCGAAGCCGCGGCCCTGCTCGCCGGCACGGGCGGCTTCGATGGCGGCGTTGAGGGCCAGCAGGTTGGTCTGCTCGGCGATGCCGCGGATGACTTCCAGTACCTTGCCGATGCGCCCGCTGTCGGCTTCCAGGCGGCGGATCACTTCGGCGGTGTTGGCAATTTCACTGCGCATGCCGGTGATGGTCTGGATGGTCGCGGTCATCACCTTGCCACCCTGGCGTGCCGAGTCGTCGGCATCGTCCGCAGCATGTGCGGCTTCGGCGGCGTGGCGGGCGACTTCCTGGGCTGTGGCGGACATCTCGTGCATGGCCGTGGCGACCTGATCGGTGCGCTCGAACTGGTCGTTGATGCCCTGGGTCATGCGCGAGGCGATGTTGTTCAGTTCGCCGCTGGCATTGTCCAGGTTGTTGCTGCTCTGCTTCAGGCTCTGGGTGGTGTTGGCGAGAAAGTCGCGCAGGGTATTGGAGGCGATGGCCAGCATGCCCAGTTCATCGGCGCGCGTGGTCGCCACGTGCTGGCCGAAGTGGCCGTGGCTGAGCTCATCGACATGGCTGATCAGGTGGCGGATCGGGATGATCAGGTTGCGGTTGACCAGCCACAGGCTGAACAGGGCGATGACCACGCTGGCCGCCAGCAGTAACACGGTGCCGACGAGAATGGTGCGGTCGGCGGTGGCGTTGATCTGCTTGGCCTGTGCCAGGCTCTGCTCGCGCAGCTGGGTGACCAGGCCGCTCATCTGTTCGCTGGCGGCGCGGTCGATGCCCTTGACCGCGGCATCGCCGGCCTTGGCATCGCCATTGGCGGCAACGAAGGCGTCGCGGCCCTTGCGGTAGTTGACCCCGAGGGTCTGGTGCTCGCTACGCAGGCGCTCGATCTGGGTTTTCAGCGCCGGGTCGGCAGAAGCGACTTGCACCAACTGGCCCAGGGTGTCCTGCACCTTGCGCTCCTGGGACTCGAACTGGCCCCAGTATTTGCTCATATTCTCGCTGTCCTGGCCGCGCAGCAGCACGTTCTTCCATTCCTGGACCTGGATCTTGAACTCGACGTTGGCCGCGTCGATCAGGCGGGTGGCTTCCACCGGGCCGTCGAGCAGGCCGCGATAAGCCTGCATGCCACTGGAGAGGAAGCTGAAGCAGGCCAGGGCGGTGATCAGGATCAGCACCAGGCTGCCGCCGAGCAGAGCGAGGATCTGCGCGCGCAGGGATTTTTGCAGGAACATGGGGGACGCCTCTTCGGGGTTTTCTACCCCCGACACCCGTATGGGCGTCGGATCTGCGGATATCCCTATCCCCGGAACATGATGTTTCGGTTACATGCGGCCGGGCCAAGGGGCGGCCAGGGTGCATTGTCCGTTTCAGTATAGGTCGGCAGAAAGCAGGCGGCCTTAAGCCATTACCGGAGATTTATTAGGCCAGGCGCAGGTGGTTGTCCCATAGCCCGGCTGGCAGTTGCAGCGGCTGCGCGCTGATCTGTGCGCCGCGGCAGTCATACAGGCGGCAGCGGCCCTGCCCGGAGGTGACGACAAAACCCTCGGCCACCGCGCCGACGCCTGCGCAATCCGGCAAGGGCGCGTCGAGCAGTAGCTGGCTGCTGTCCAGGTTCCAGATAAAGAAGCGGTTGCCGCGCGGTGCGGTCAGGGCCAGCAGGCGCAAGTCGTTGTGGATGGCCAGGCTGGCGGTGTACTGGTGCATCGCCGCGCGCTGCGCCTCGCCCAGGGGGAAGGGCTGGAAGGGTTGCCCCGGGCGCTTGATCGCGAGCAGCGGTACGGCATCCTGTGGGTCGCCTTCGTACTGCTGGCCGGAGACGATGGTGCCGTCGCTGGCCACGGCCAGGTGGCGCACGCTGTTCATCCGCTGTGGCAGCCGTTCCTTGCTGAGCAGTGTGCCGTCGCGCTGCATCAGCACCAGGCTGGGCTCCATGGCCTGCAGGTTCATCATCACCCGGCTATCGGCCTCGGTGCGGATGCCGCCGTTGGCCACCACCAGGTTTTCGCCACCGGGTAGCCAGAGCAGCTGGTGCGGACCGATGCCATGGGTGGAGTGCTCGCCGATGCGCTGCAACTGGTTGGCCTGCAGGCGATAGACGCCGAGCACGCCACGGCCTGGTTGCGCGGTGTCGTTCTCGGTGCTGTAGAACAGCTCGCCAGCCTGGTGGAACAGGCCGTGACCGTAGAAATGGCGGTCGTCCGCGGCGCTCAGGGTTTGCAGCAGGCGGCCGTCGCGGGTATCGATCAGGTAGCTTTCGCGGCTCGGCCGGCGACCGACGAACACCGCCAGCGGCAGGCTCGGGTGCGGCACCACATCGTGGCAGCGTTCTTTGACTGGCGTGGCGAAGGCCTTGCTGCCATCCAGGCGGTAGCCGACGGCATAGTGCTGGCCGTTGCTGTCATCGCGGGCCGACAGCAGCAGGGGTTGCTGGCCATGGCTGACCAGCTGCCAGCCGCCCAGGGCGCTAGCCGCGAGGGCGGCGCCCGCAAGGCCGAGAAATGCTCTGCGCTGCATGCATCAGTCCCCGTCGTGGGCATTGAAGCCCAGCTGGATGCCGAGCGTCTTGGCCAGCTCACTTTCCTGCAGGCGGTGCAGTTGGTCGAGGCTGTCGTAGAAGGCATTGAGTTGCTGGCGGCCAGCTTCTTCGCCGAGCAGTTCGCCGAGCGGCCGCTGGATCGCCGCCAGTTGCTGGCGAGTGGCGCTGTACTGGGCATCCAGGCGCTGGCTCAGCTCGGCCTGGTCGCTGCCGAGCAGGGCCTTGATGCCGTCGTTGTTGCTGCCGAGCCAGACCCGTTCGGCGCTGGCCAGGCTGGCGGCGAGGCTGACGAGGCTGGCATTGCTGCGCCAGAACTCGGCCTGGTAGGGCTGCGGCTGGCCTTTGCTCTGGCGGCCGAGGGCGGTGCCGAGCTTCTTCTTCAGGCCATCGATGGCGCTGACCTGGGCGCGCAGCAGTTCGCCCACCGCTTCCGGCGCCTCGGCGTAGCGGTTGTTGGGGAATTGCTTGAGCTGCGCAGCCATACCGTCCTCGGCCTGCCACTGAGCGAGGATCTCGCCGCTGAGCTTGCTCTGGTGCTCGCCAATGGCGATCAGCAGGGGGCAGTAGCGGTTCTTCTGGGGAGCCTGATTGAGGTCGATGGCGGCATCGAACAGCACGTACTCATAGGCAGTGAGGCCCTGGACCACCACGCTGGCCTTGTCCAGGTCGGCTTGGCCCAGCTGCGGCTTGTTCTTCAGCAGCGTCTCGACCTGGCGCTGCACCAGGTTCTTCTTGTCCGGCCAGAACTGTACCTGCCAGGCGCGATTGCCTTCGGCCAGCGGGCCAACCAGCAGCGGTTGCAGGGTCGCCCAGCTACCGATAGTGGTGAGCAGGGTCTGGCGGGCGCCGCTCAGGTCCTGGCTGCCGTTGCAGAGTGCCTGGGCACTGCTGGCCAGTTGCTGGTTGGCCTGGTTCCAACTGCTGTAGGCCGGCAGCAACACGCTCTCGGCTAGGGCGCTGCTGGTTGCCTGCTGCGGGTCTTGCGGGCTGCAGGCGGCGAGGGCAAAGCCGAGCAGGGCGACAGCCAGAGGGGTACGGATCATGCCGGTCTCCTTTAGAGCGAGTTGAGGAAGGCCAGCAGCGCCTGACGCTGCTGGGCATCGAATTCGAGAATCTGATCTTTGGCTTGTTGCGCTTCGCCGCCATGCCAGAGGATGGCCTCCAGCAGGTTGCGGGCGCGGCCGTCGTGGAGGAACTGGCTGTGGCCGTTGACCGCCTGGGTCAGACCGATGCCCCACAACGGCGCGGTGCGCCACTGGCGGCCGTTGGCCTGGAATTCGTCGCGTCCGTCAGCCAGCCCTTCGCCCATGTCGTGCAGCAGCAGGTCGCTGTAAGGGCGGATCAGCTGGTTGGCCAGCTCCGGTTCGGCGGCCGTGGCAGCGGTGGTGAAGCTCGGCGTGTGGCACTGGGCGCAGCCGGCTTGCTGGAACAGCTGCTTGCCACGGCGCACCTGCAGATCGTCCACGGCGCGGCGTGCCGGTACCGCCAGGTTGCGGGTGTAGAACAGCACGCTGGCCATGATGGTGTCGCTGACTTCCAGCTCGCCGCCATTGATCGCAGTGCGGCAGTCGGTCTGTGCGCTGCTGCAGTTGTCCTGGCGGTTCGCCGCGCTGGTCAGGCCCATGTCGTTGGCGAAGGCGTCGGCGTTCTGCTGGTTGAGGCTGGGTTGTCCGGCCTTCCAGCCGAAGCGCCCGAGCACCGTGCGCTGCTGGGCGCGATCCCAGACCTGGTTGGGTACGCCGCGGATGCCGTCGCCGTTGCGGTCATCGGGGTCGGCATGGGCCAGGATGGCGGCCTCGGGGATGGCTTCGAGCAGGCCGAGGCCGATCATCGGCGGGGCGATGCGGGCGGAGAGCTGGGTCTGTGGGTGCAGCTCGCCATAGGCGAGGCGGCTGATCTCCAGCTTGGGCTGGCGCAACTCGACCTGAGTGCCGTCGGCAAAGCTTACCGGCACGCTGCTGTAGCTCACCCGCACCTTGGCTTCCGGGGCATGGCCGGGGTTGCTCATGTCCTGCAACTGGCCGCCATAAACGGGCTCAGGGATCACGCCCTGGTGCAACAGCCACTCGGCATGGGCGGTCGAGCCATCACTGGGAATCGACAGGCGCACCAGCATGGAGGCTGCCGTGCTGGCGTTGGGCTCAGGCGGATGGCCGCGGCCGTCCTTGATATGGCAGTTCTGGCAGGCGTTGGTGTTGAACAGCGGACCCAGGCCGTCACGTGCGGTGGTCGTCGCCGGGGCGCTGACCCAGGGATTGCGGAAGAAACTGTTGCCCACGCTGAAGTCCAGGCGCCGCGAGGGGGCGAGGTTGGCGGAGGGCAGGGAGAAGGCATTCTGGTCGGCCTGGCGCACCGTGGTGCTGCCAGCCGATAGCGCCTCGCCGGGTTCGACCGGCGGCAGCGGCTGTTCACAGGCGGCCAGACTGAGCGTCAGCGCCAGGACACAGAGGCGGAGCTGGAAAGGCATCGAGCACGAACCCGGGCAGAAAATCAGGCGGACAATCTTAGCAGGCTAATGGAATTCAAATAAGAGGGATTTGCGTTCGCGAACTGAGGCGTGCTGCCGCAGGGGGAAATATGGCAGGCAATAAAAAACCGATGCGCCTTGTGGGCGCATCGGTTGCCAGTGCTGCGGATATCAGAACTGGTGGTCGGCGGTGTCCGGGTTCAGGTCGCTGATGCCCAGCTTGCCGGCGGCCTGTTCGATGGCGCCGGTCTGCTTGACCAGTGCGGCGATGGCGTCACGCACGATCTGCTGGCCAGCCGTGTTGTCGGCGGCGATCAGCTGGTCGAAGTGCTGGCCCTGGTTGGCGCTGTCGACCAGCGCCTGCAGCTTGGCTTCGCTGGCTTGCAGGTCGGCCTTGAGGGTGCTGTCGGCGGCGGCGTCGAGCTTGGCCACCAGGGACGACAGGCTCGGGCCGCTCAGGGTGCTGCCGTCGACCTTTTTGTACTCGCCCAGGTAGACGTTGCGGATACCTTTACCGTTGTAGAAATGCGAGTTGTGGGTGTTGTCGCTGAAGCAGTCGTGCTCGTCTTCGGTGGAGTTGGCTTCCAGGGCGACTTTCATGCGCTCGCCAGCCAGCTCGCCGAGGGACAGGCTGCCCATGCCGAACAGCATCTTGCGCAGGCCGTTCTCGGCCGATTCGGCTTCCAGCTTGGCGCGGTAGTTGTCGGCATTGCCGGCTTGCCACTGCACGACCATCGCGTCGAGGTCGCTAACCAGCAGGTCGGTAGCGGCTTTCAGGTAGGCGCGACGACGCTCGTTGTGCTCACCGGTAGCGCCGGCACCGACGATGAAGTCGCTGGCCGGACGGGCGCCGGCACCCGGGTTGCTGCCGTTGAGGTCCTGGCCCCAGAGGAGGAACTCGATGGCGTGGTAGCCGGTGGCGACGTTGGCTTCGGAACCGCCCAGTTCGTTCAGGCTGGCCAGCAGTTCGGGGGTGATGGTGGTGGCGTCGACCTTGTCTTCACCGACCTGGATGGTGGTGTTGGCGATGATGTTGGCGCTGGCGCCCGGGTTGCCCAGGGCGTGCTGGTAGTCCTTGGCGACGTAGTCGATCAGGCCTTCGTCCAGCGGCCAGGCGTTCAGCTGGCCTTCCCAGTCGTCGACCACGGCGTTGCCGAAGCGGAACACTTCGGTCTGCATGTAGGGTGCGCGGGCGGCCAGCCAGGCTTCGCGAGCGGCTTGCAGGGTGGCGTCGCTCGGGTTGGCGAGCAGGGCGTCGATGGCGGTTTGCAGGGATTTGCCGGTGCTGGCGGCATCGCTGAACACGGCCAGGGCCAGGTCCGCGTAATGGCTGACTACGGCCTTGGCGTCGGCATCGGCGACTTTCAGGGTCGCGGCAGCGCTGCTGGCGGCTGCTGGGGCAGCGGCTTGCGGTGCGGCGGCTTTGTCTTCACCGCAGCCGGCGAGGGCAATGGCGAGAGCCAGCAGGCTGGCGGTAGCCAGGGGCATACGAGTCATGGCGGAATCCTTTGCATGTGGAGATGGGAGTGCAATGCAGTTGCACTAGAAAACCGCGCAATAATGCGAAAGATTTGCATTTTATGTAAAGGACTATTTATTCCGTGCGGGCCAGCATTCCGGGGACTGTGCAGGCGGGGCGCTGCCGCTAGAATGCCGGCAGTCCACAAGGAGTGTTGCCATGAGTCTGACCCTAGTCGCCGTTCTGGTTGTCCTGTTCCTCGCCGCCGCCTGGGCGGTTGGTCTGTATAACGGCCTGGTGCGCCTCAAACACGGGGTGAGCAAGGCCTGGTCGAACATCGATGTACTGCTCAAGCAGCGCCACGACGAACTGCCCAAGCTGGTAGAGACCTGCAAGCAGTACATGCAGCACGAACGCACCACCCTGGAGCGGGTGATCGCCGCGCGCAATGCCGTGGCCAGTGCCCGCGAGAAGCACGATGTCGGCGCCCTCGGGCAGGCAGAAAGTGGCCTGCGGGCCGGCCTCGGTCAGTTGTTCGCGCTGGCCGAGAACTATCCGGACCTCAAGGCCAATGACAGCTTCCAACACCTGCAGCAGCGCATCAGCGGTTTGGAGAACGCCATCGCCGATCGCCGCGAGCTGTACAACGAGGCGGTCAACCTGAACAACGTGCGCATCGAGCAGTTTCCCGATGTGATCATCGCGCGGATGTTCGCCTTTCAGGCGGCCGAGTTGCTGGAGTTCAGCGAGGCAGAAAAAGCTGACGTCGACCTCAAGTCGCTGTTCAACTGAGCATGGATGTCGGTGGACTGGCCATCAGCCTGGCCTTCAGTGTCGGCGCCTGTGCCGGCGGTGGTTGGTGGTGCCTGAAACGTCTGGCTGAGGCGCGCTTCCTGCTGGATACGCCGACCTCGAAGGTGCGTTCGGCGGCGCAGGGTTATGTCGAGCTGTATGGCGTGCTGCAGGATCAGCCGGAGGTGCAGATCGTCGCGCCGCTGACCGGCACGCCTTGCCTGTGGTGGCGCTTCAAGATCGAGGAGTACAGCCAGAACGGCAAGAATCGCTCCTGGCGCGTGGTCGAGAGTGGCAGCAGTGAAGGCTGGCTGCGCTTCGACGACGGTACGGGCGAGTGCCTGATCAATCCGCAAGGTGCCGAGGTGCGGCCGGCCACCAAGCAGGTCTGGCGTGGCAGTCAGCGCCATCCGCGGACGCAGCAGGGGACTAGCGGGATACTGGGCTGGTTGCTGTCCGGCGGCAGCGAGTACCGCTACACCGAAGAGCGCCTGCATGCCGGTGAACCGCTGTATGCCATCGGTGATTTCCGCACTGCCGGTGGCGCCCAGGCATTCGACCTGACGCTGGCGCAGGGCGCGGTGGTGCGCGAGTGGAAGGGCGACTTCGCAGGTCTGCTGCAGCGTTTCGACAGCAACGACGATGGTCGGCTGGATGACGGCGAGTGGACGCGCATGCGCGAGTCGGCGCGGGTCGAGGCGCAGCGCCGGCAGCTCCAGCAGGGCGATGTGCCAACTTACAACCAGCTACGCCGTCCGCTCGAGTCGCAGCCTTTCATCCTTTCCAGTCATGGTGAGGATGTGTTGGCGCGTGGTTTCTACTGGCAGGCGGCCGGTGGCGCTGCGCTGTGCCTGGTTGGCGCCCTGGCGACCACCTGGTTGGTCAGTAATGTGCTGCTGCCGGGGCTGGCGAGCTAGTTCTTGCCCTGCTGGTGAATGTTCTTCGGCAGCTGGATGACCCGGCTTTCCGAATAGATGTCGTGCCAGCTGCGTCGCTCCTTGTCCCACAGCATCCACAGGAAGCCCAGACCGCCGAGCAGCCAGGAGATGATGGCGATCAGGAAGCGCAGCAAGGCTTGCCACAGGGTGATTGCCGAACCATCGGCATTCTGGATGCGCAGGCCCCACACCTGCATGCCGAGGGTCTGGCCATTGTGCGTCCAGAACTTGGCGAAGAAGGCGAACAGGCTGAACAGCACGACAGTGGCGAGCATCGGGTCGCGATCCAGGCCACCAGCCTGCGACAGGGCCAGCAGTTGCTCGTCGCCATAGATCAGGCGCAGCAGGCCCTGCTGGTAGATCAGCGTCACCACCATCATCAGCGCGATGGACAGCAGGAAATCATAAAACATCGCGGCCAGGCGGCGGGGCAGTCTGGCGGTGGGGAAGTCGCCTTGGGGGCGCAGCATGTGCTTGGGCATGGACGGCTCGTGAGGGAAAGACTGCGCGGATTGTACGGGCAACAAATCGCAGGCACAAAAAAGCCCCTGATGTTGCCATCAGGGGCTCTTCGGAGCAGCGAAACTTAGCCCAGAACCTGGACCTTGTCAGCCTGCATGCCTTTCTGGCCTTGAACGGCTTCGAAAGTAACCTTCTGGCCTTCTTTCAGGCTCTTGAAGCCATTACCTTCGATAGCGCGGAAGTGTACGAACAGATCCGGACCGCTCTCTGGGGTGATGAAGCCAAAGCCCTTCTCGTCGTTGAACCACTTAACGGTGCCGGTTTGACGATTCGACATGTCTTATTTCCTTGAAACTAGAGTTGATGACAGCCTCTTGCTTTGGCGAAGAGGGCTGGGACTGGTTGCAGAGAGTAAGAGAAGTCGAGCGGGTTTAGCGGATCTAGGATCTACTGCACCAGGTCACGATTCATAGCGACCCATGCAAACACAGTGGGCACACTCTAGCTAACTCGGTTGGGTTTGCCAAGCCCTGCGAAACGGTCACTTTCGTGCACTTTTTCGGGGCTCTGCGGCGGGTGTTTCAGGAGGGTTTCAGGCGTCTCGAACGAGTGCTGAAACTGGGTGGCTGGTGCCCCGGGGGAGACTCGAACTCCCACTTCTTGCGAAAACGGATTTTGAATCCGCCGCGTCTACCATTCCGCCACCGGGGCACGATGGGCGCGCAGTATAGGGAGGCCGTGGAAGTCGGTCAATCGGCTTGCGTGGCCAGTGTGGGTGGTTTCCGGTAAGCTTTGTGGCCCTGCAAGACGATCTTTCACCATGCGTGTTTCTGACTTCCACTTCGATCTTCCCGATGCTCTGATCGCCTCCCACCCTCTGGCTGAACGCCGGGCCAGTCGTCTGCTGGTGCTGGATGGCGAGACGGGTGCACTGAGCCATCGCCAATTCGTCGACCTGCTCGAGTACCTGCGTCCCGGTGATCTGATGGTGTTCAACAACACCCGGGTGATTCCGGCGCGGCTGTTCGGCCAGAAGGCTTCCGGCGGCAAGCTGGAGGTGCTGGTCGAGCGCGTGCTGGACAGTCATCGGGTATTGGCCCATGTGCGTTCGAGCAAGTCGCCCAAGCCGGGCTCGCGGATCCATATAGACGGTGGTGGTGAGGCCGAGATGGTCGCGCGCCACGATGCGCTGTTCGAGCTGCGTTTTGCCGAGCCGGTGCTGCCGCTGCTGGAACGGGTCGGCCATATGCCGTTGCCGCCTTATATAGAGCGCGCCGACGATGCGGCCGATCGTGAGCGCTACCAGACCGTTTACGCGCAGAAGGCCGGCGCGGTAGCGGCGCCTACGGCCGGTCTGCATTTCGACGAAGAGCTGCTGGTGGCGATTCGTGCCAAGGGCGTGGAGACCGCGTTCGTCACCCTGCATGTCGGTGCCGGGACGTTCCAGCCGGTACGGGTGGAGCGTATCGAAGATCACCATATGCACCACGAGTGGCTGGAGGTCAGTCAGGACGTGGTGGATGCCGTGGCTGCCTGCAGGGCGCGTGGCGGTCGGGTGGTCGCGGTCGGCACCACCAGCGTGCGCTCGCTGGAAACGGCGGCGCGTGATGGCGAGCTGAAGGCCTTCAGTGGCGACACCAATATCTTTATCTACCCGGGCCGGCCCTTCCATGTGGTCGATGCCCTGGTCACCAATTTCCACCTGCCCGAGTCGACCCTGCTGATGCTGGTGTCGGCCTTTGCCGGTTATCCCGAGACCATGGCCGCCTATGCCATGGCGGTGGAGCAGCAATACCGCTTCTTCAGTTACGGCGATGCCATGTTCATCACCCGCAATCCCGCTCCGCGCGGCCCCGAGGAAACCCTATGAGCCACATGTCCTTCGAGCTGCTGGCCACTGACGGGCGCGCCCGTCGTGGTCGCCTGACCTTTCCGCGTGGCGTGGTGGAAACCCCGGCCTTCATGCCGGTGGGTACCTACGGCACGGTCAAGGGCATGCTGCCGCGCGATATCGAGGCGATCGGCGCGCAGATCATTCTCGGCAACACCTTCCATCTGTGGCTGCGTCCGGGTACCGAGGTGATCAAGCAACACGGCGACCTGCACAACTTCATGCAGTGGCAGGGGCCGATCCTCACCGACTCCGGCGGCTTCCAGGTGTTTAGCCTGGGCGCCATGCGCAAGATCAAGGAGGAGGGCGTGACCTTCGCCTCGCCGGTGGACGGTCGCAAGGTGTTCATGGGCCCGGAAGAGTCGATGCAGGTGCAGCGTGATCTGGGCTCGGACATCGTGATGATCTTCGACGAGTGCACGCCTTACCCGGCCGATTTCGACGTGGCCAAGCGCTCCATGGAGCTGTCGCTGCGTTGGGCCAAGCGCTCGAAGAATGCCCACGAGGGCAACCCGTCGGCGCTGTTTGGCATCGTCCAGGGCGGCATGCACGAAGAGCTGCGCATGCGCTCGCTGGAAGGGCTGGAGGAGATCGGTTTCGACGGCCTGGCCATCGGCGGCCTGTCGGTCGGTGAGCCGAAGGAAGAAATGATCCGCGTGCTGGACTTCTTGCCGGCACAGTTGCCAACGGACAAACCCCGTTACCTGATGGGGGTTGGCAAGCCGGAAGATCTGGTCGAGGGTGTGCGCCGCGGTGTGGACATGTTCGACTGCGTGATGCCGACCCGCAACGCGCGCAACGGGCATCTGTTTACCGATACCGGCGTGGTGAAGATCCGCAATGCGGTGCATCGCCATGACGAGTCGCCCCTGGACCCAACCTGCGATTGCTACACCTGCCAGAACTTCTCCCGCGCCTACCTGTATCACCTGGATAAGTGCGGCGAAATGCTGGGCAGTATGCTCAATACCATCCATAACTTGCGGCATTATCAGCGCCTGATGGCTGGTTTGCGCGAGGCAATTCAACAGGGTACATTGGCCGCCTTTGTCGATGCCTTCTACGCTCGGCGCGGTCTGCCCACGCCGCCGCTGGAGGCTTGAGCGCCGCTTTGCTTGGCATGAAAGCGCCCCTCAGATATTGAAATCGAGCTAAGTACCCCCATTAAGGTGACAGCCTGCGTTTTTTCGCTCGCGGCGCCTGGCCCAAATCTGGCTTGCCTGTGCGGCCGCAAAACAACAGTTTCAAGACCTCGTAATAGGAGTTTTCCATGAGCTTTCTGATCCCCGCCGCTTACGCTGATGCCGCTGCGCCGGCCGCCGCCGCTGGTCCCGCTGGTAGCGGTTTCGAGTGGGTGTTTCTGGTCGGCTTCCTGGTCATCTTCTATCTGATGATCTGGCGCCCGCAGGCCAAGCGCGCCAAAGAGCACAAGAACCTGCTCGGCGGCTTGCAGAAGGGTGACGAAGTGGTCACCTCCGGTGGTCTGGCCGGCAAGGTAACCAAGGTTTCCGATGATTTCGTGGTGGTTGAAGTTTCCGACAATGTCGAACTGAAGTTCCAGAAGCAGGCCATTGCGGCGACCCTGCCGAAGGGCACTCTGAAAGCCATCTAAACGATCCATTCTTCACCAACGACGGGGCGCATCATGCGCCCCGTGTCATAACGGGCGGCGTCATGCTCAATAAGTTCCCCCTGTGGAAGTACCTGCTGATCCTGGCTGTGCTGGCGGTCGGCTTTATCTATTCCGCGCCTAATCTGTATCCGGACGATCCGGCCATCCAGATCAGTGGCGCCAGTACGGCCTTGCAGGTCGGTCAGGCCGACCTGGATCGCATCAGCAAGGCGCTGGGCGAGGCGGGTATCGCGGTCAAGGCTGCCACCCTGAACGACAAGGGTAATGCGGGGCTGGTGCGTCTGGCCAAGCAGGCCGATCAGCTGCCGGGCAAGGAGCTGGTGCATCGTCTGCTCGGTGATGACTACGTGGTAGCGCTGAACCTGGCGCCGACCACGCCGCAGTGGTTGCGCAGCATTGGTGCCGGCCCGATGAAGCTGGGTCTGGACTTGTCCGGTGGTGTGCACTTCCTGCTGGAAGTGGACATGGACAAGGCCGTTGGTGCGCGCCTCAAGGTTTATGAAGGTGAAGTGAAGAGCCTGCTGCGCAAGGAGCGTCTGCGTTATCGCAGCCTGCCGCAGCAGGACGGCGCGATCCTGCTGGGCTTCTCCGATGCCGAGCAGCTGGAAAAGGCGCAGGATCTGATTCGCAAGGACTTCATCGATTTCGAGCAGGTCACCAGTGAGCGCAATGGCTTGCAGGTGCTGAGTCTGGCGCTGAGCCAGGCCAAGCTGGCAGAAATTCGTGAATATTCGATCAAGCAGAACCTGACCACCGTACGTAACCGGGTCAACGAACTCGGTGTGGCGGAGCCGCTGGTGCAGCGTCAGGGCGCCAACCGCATCGTGGTCGAACTGCCGGGCGTGCAGGACACTGCCGAAGCCAAGCGCATCCTCGGCAAAACCGCTAACCTGGAGTTCCGCTTGCAGTCCGAGCTGGATGCGCCGCGCGCTTCCAGTGAATTCTTCGAGTTCCGCGAGGAGGGTCGCCCGGCCGTAGCGCTGGAGCGTGGCCTGATCATTACCGGCGACCAGGTGACCGACGCCCAGGCCAGCTTCGATGAAAATGGCAGCCCGCAGGTCAATATCCGCCTGGACAACCATGGCGGCGAGCTGATGAACCGCGCCACCCGCAACAATGTCGGGCGCAGCATGGCGGTGATCTTCATCGAGCAGAAGCCGATGACTCGCTACGCCAAGCAGATGGTCGATGGCGTCGAGAAAGAGCAGGCGATCCAGACCTTCAAGGAAGAGCGCAAGATCATCAGTCTGGCGACCATCCAGTCGCCGCTGGGTAGCCAGTTCCGCATTACCGGTCTGGATGGTCAGGGCGAGTCCTCGGAACTGGCCCTGCTGCTGCGTGCCGGTGGCCTGGCGGCGCCGATGTACTTCGCCGAAGAGCGCACCATCGGCCCGAGCCTGGGTGCCGACAACATTGCCAAGGGTATTGATGCGTCCCTGTGGGGCATGCTCTTCGTATCGTTGTTCATCATCGTCATCTACCGCTTCTTCGGGGTACTGGCGACGGTAGCGCTGGGCTTCAACATGGTGCTTCTGCTGGCGCTGATGTCCCTGCTGGGGGCGACGCTGACCCTGCCGGGGATTGCCGGTATCGTCTTGACCATGGGTATGGCGGTGGACGCCAACGTGCTGATCTTCTCGCGTATCCGCGAGGAAATTGCCAATGGCATGTCCAATCAGCGTGCCATTCACGAGGGTTTCGATCGTGCCTTCTCGGCGATCATCGACGGCAACCTGACCACGCTGCTGGTCGGCGGCATTCTGTTCGCCATGGGTACCGGTCCGGTCAAGGGCTTTGCCGTGACCATGTCGCTCGGCATCATCACCTCGATGTTCACCGCCATCTTCGTCACCCGTGCCATGGTCAACCTGATTTTCGGTGGCCGTGATTTCAAGAAGCTGTGGATCTAAGGGGTTCGGCACGATGAAACGTGTAATCAATTTCATGGGCATTCGCCATGTGGCGTTTGCCGTGACCGTGTTGCTGACCCTGGTCTCGCTGGGCAGTCTGGCGGTCAAGGGGCTGAACTTCGGTCTGGACTTTACCGGCGGTACGCTGATCGAGCTGGGTTACGAGAAGCCGGCTGATCTGACCCTCGTGCGTGAGCAGCTGGGGCAGGCGGGCTATACCGATGCCATGGTGCAGAGCTTCGGCGCCACCACCGATGTGTTGGTGCGCATGCGTGGCGATGATCCGCAACTGGGCAACCAGGTGGCTGATGCGCTGCGCAAGGTGGGGGGCGACAATGCCTTTACCATCAAGCGTGTCGAGTTCGTCGGTCCGGCTGTGGGTGAGGAGCTGCGCGATCAGGGTGGCCTGGGCATGCTTCTGGCGCTGGCCGGGATCCTGGTGTACGTGGCTTTCCGCTTCCAGTGGAAGTTCGGTTTTGGCGCCATCGTTTCGCTGATCCATGACGTGATCGTGACCCTGGGTGTGTTCTCGTTCTTCGAGATTCCTTTCGATCTCACCGTGTTGGCGGCTGTACTGGCGCTGATCGGCTACTCGCTCAACGACACCATCGTGGTCTTCGACCGTATCCGCGAAAACTTCCGCGTGCTGCGCAAGGCCGAGCTGATCGAGAACATCAACATCTCGACCACGCAGACCCTGCTGCGCACCATGGCGACGTCGATCTCCACCTTGCTGGCGATCATTGCGCTGATGGTGTTCGGTGGTGAGAACCTGTGGGGCTTCTCTCTGGCGCTGTTTATTGGTGTTACTGCCGGCACCTACTCGTCGGTGTATATCGCCAGCATTCTGCTGATCTGGCTGAAGCTGACGCGCGACGATCTGATCCCGCCGGTTGAGGCGGAGGAAGTGGACGAGCGTCCCTGAGTTTGTCTGTACCCACAAAGCCCGGCTCAAGCCGGGCTTTGTGTTTGTGGGGGTGTGACGAGGCTCCCAGTTGTCGGTTATGCCGATCGCAGGGAGGAACTTGGCGGGCGATGCCGCCTCCAAGGCTAGGAGTAATGGCGCAATGCGCGTCGAACTGGATGAGTCCTGGGAGGGCCAAATGAACAAGTCGATGATCGTGGGCGCAGTGTTGGGTGCGGTGGGTGTCACTGCCGGTGGTGCCGTGGCGACCTACAGTCTGGTCAGTGGCCCTCAATATGCCGAGGTGCTGGCTGTGCAACCGGTGAATGAAACCATCAAGACCCCGCGCGAGGTGTGCAAGGACGTCACCGTGACCCGGCAGAAGCCGGTCAAGGATCAGCATCAGATCGCCGGTACGGCCATCGGTGCTGTGGTAGGCGGGTTGCTGGGTAACCAGGTGGGCGGTGGTAACGGCAAGAAGCTTGCGACTGTTGCGGGCGCTGTCGGGGGGGGCTATGCCGGCAACAAGGTGCAGGAAAACATGCAGGAAGGCGCCACTTATACCACCACCGAGACCCGCTGCAATACGGTGACCGATACCAGTCAGAAGCTGGTCGGTTATGACGTGAAGTACCAGATCGATGGCAAGGTCGGCCAGGTGCGCATGGACCGTGATCCGGGTAGCCGTATCCCGCTCAATGAGCAGGGGCAACTGGCTCTGGCAGAGCCGGCGCAAGTGATCCAGTAATGCTGTGAGGCATAAAAAAACCGCCCTTCGGGGCGGTTTTTTTATTGCCTTGAATAGAGCGCTGTCAGCGCTTCATCGAGGGCGCCAGGTGTGGCTGGATGGCGGTCAGCACGGCCTTGAAACATTTGGTGTTGCCGGCAACGATCTGGCCTTTCTCGAGGAAGTCGTGGCCGCCGCTGAAGTCGCTGATCAGGCCGCCTGCTTCCTGGATCAGCAGGGCGCCTGCGGCCATGTCCCACTCGGACAGGCCGAACTCCCAGAAGGCGTCGTAGCGGCCGGCTGCAACATAGGCCAGGTCCAGGCTGGCGGCGCCGGCGCGGCGGATGCCGGCGGTCTGGCCAACCAGGCTGCGGAACATGCCGAAGTAGTTGTCGAGGTTTTCCAGCTGGCTGTCGCGGAACGGGAAGCCGGTGCCGAGCAGGGCGCCGTCCAGGCTCTTGCGAGTGCTGACGCGCAGGCGGCGGCCATTGATGGCGGCACCACGGCCGCGGCTGGCGGTGAATTCTTCCTGGCGGACCGGATCGAGAACCACGGCGTGCTCGAGGCGGCCGCGGTATTTGCAGGCGATGCTGACGGCGAAGTGCGGCACGCCGCGCAGGAAGTTGGTGGTGCCATCCAGTGGGTCGATGATCCACTGGTAGTCGGCGCCGTCGCCAGTACCCTGAATGATGCCGCTTTCCTCGCCCATGAAGCCGTGCGTCGGGTAAGCCTTCTGCAGGGTCTGGATAATGGTCTGCTCGGCGGCGCGGTCAACTTCGGACACGTAGTCGTGGGCATCTTTCTCGCTGACCGAGATGACGTCCAGGCGCTCGATGGAGCGGAAGATCAGTTCACCGGCGCTGCGGGCTGCGCGCAGCGCGATATTCAGCATGGGCTGCATGGGGAGATTCACCTGGGTCGTTAAAGAAAGCCGGCCATACTAGCAGAAAAGCTCGTTGGATGTAGCCTAGCCTTTGTCGTGCGTGGCGTAAGTCCGCTTGAGTCCTGTAAGATCGATGCCCCTTTCGTGCTCTGCCTGGAGCTGGTCTTGCTGCAGAATATTCGTGTGGTTCTGGTCAATACCAGTCATCCCGGCAATATCGGTGGTGCCGCGCGGGCCATGAAAAACATGGGCCTGTCGCGCCTGGTGCTGGTCGATCCGGTGGAGTTTCCCAGCAGCGAGGCAGTGGCGCGGGCTTCCGGGGCGAGCGATATCCTCGATGCGGTGCAAGTGGTCGCTACGCTGGAAGAAGCGCTGGTCGGCTGCAGTGTGGTGCTCGGCACCAGTGCCCGCGATCGACGTATTCCCTGGCCGTTGCTCGATCCGCGCGAGTGCGCAACGACCTGCCTGCAGCATGCGGAACAGGGTGGTGAAGTGGCGCTGGTGTTCGGTCGCGAGTACGCCGGGCTGACCAACGAAGAGCTACAGCGCTGCCAGTTCCATGTGCATATTCCCTCCGATCCGGAGTTCAGTTCGCTGAACCTGGCCACTGCAGTGCAGGTGCTGGTCTACGAGGTGCGCATGGCCTGGCTGGCGGCCCAGGGGCAGCCGACCAAGATGAGCAAGCTGGAAACCACGGCGATGCTCAATACGCAATCGGTCACTACTGATGAGCTGGAGTCGTTCTATGTCCACCTGGAGAACGTGCTGGTGGAGATCGGCTTCCTCGATCCGAACAATCCGCGTCACCTGATGCCGCGTTTGCGCCGCCTGTATGGGCGCAGTGGCATCAGCAAGCTGGAAATGAATATTCTCCGTGGCATCCTCACGGAAACCCAGAAAGCAGTGCGTGGCGAGCCTCACAAGCGGAGAAAAGACGATGTTTGAGCGTGTGCGCGAAGATATCCAGAGCGTATTTCATCGCGACCCGGCAGCGCGCAATGCGTTTGAGGTGGTCACTTGCTATCCGGGCTTGCATGCAGTCTGGCTGCATCGTCTGGCGCATGGCTTGTGGGTGAGTGGCTGGAAATGGCTGGCGCGTCTGGTGTCGAACTTTGGGCGCTGGATGACCGGAATCGAGATTCATCCGGGGGCGAAGATCGGTCGACGCTTCTTCATCGATCACGGCATGGGCATCGTCATCGGCGAGACCGCCGAGATCGGCAATGACGTCACGCTCTACCAGGGGGTAACCCTGGGCGGCACCAGCTGGAACAAGGGTAAGCGTCACCCGACCCTGGAAGATGGCGTGGTGGTAGGGGCGGGGGCCAAGGTGCTCGGCCCGTTCACCGTCGGTGCCGGGGCGAAGATCGGTTCCAATGCGGTGGTGACCAAGGCAGTGCCGGCTGGTGCCACGGCGGTCGGTATTCCCGGACGGATCATCGCCAAGGCAGATGACGAGCAGGAAGCCAAGCGCCAGGCCATGGCTGAGAAGCTCGGCTTCGATGCCTACGGCGTCAGCCAGGACATGCCGGACCCGGTGGCGCGTGCCATTGGTCAGCTGCTGGATCACCTGCAGGCGGTCGATTCGCGCCTCGAGGGCATGTGCGGGGCGCTCAAGGCTCTGGGTAGCGATTACTGCGCCAAAGAGCTGCCGGCTCTGCGTGATGAGGACTTCGAGGGCGTATGCAAGGAGCAGCAGGGCGATAAACCTGCGGCCTGATGTCTAGGTTGAAGGTTTTTGCTATGATTCGCGCCCTTCGCCGAGCCTAATTCCTACTATTTTAATAGGTCTTATAGTTGACCTAATTAGTAGGAAAAGGGGATACTTACGGCACTTCAGCGAAACCGTGGTAAACACCATGCGCTTGACTACCAAAGGCCGTTACGCCGTCACCGCGATGCTCGATCTGGCGCTGCATGCCCAGCATGGGCCGGTGTCCCTGGCTGATATTTCCGAGCGTCAGGGTATTTCCCTGTCCTATCTCGAACAGCTGTTCGCCAAGCTGCGCCGTGGCAACTTGGTCAGCAGTGTGCGTGGTCCGGGTGGCGGTTATCAGTTGTCGCGCGACATGCGGGTCATTCAAGTGGCGCAGGTGATCGACGCGGTCAATGAGTCGGTCGATGCCACGCGCTGCCAAGGCCAGGGTGATTGTCACTCTGGCGATACCTGTCTGACCCACCACCTGTGGTGTGACCTCAGTCAGCAGATTCACGAATTCCTCAGTGGGATCAGCCTGGCTGACCTGGTGACCCGTAGCGAAGTGCAGGAAGTCGCTCTGCGTCAGGATCAGCGCCGTTGCAATGGCAGGACGCCGCGCCTGGATAAGATTGAAGCGTCCGCCGTTGATTGAGCAGGGCGCCAGCCTGTATTAGGAGAAATCTGATGAGATTGCCGATTTACCTCGATTATTCCGCCACCACTCCGGTCGATCCGCGCGTTGCGCAGAAGATGAGCGAGTGCCTGCTGGTGGATGGCAACTTTGGCAACCCGGCCTCGCGCTCCCACGTGTTCGGCTGGAAGGCCGAAGAGGCGGTCGAGAATGGTCGCCGCCAGGTGGCCGAGCTGGTCAATGCCGACCCGCGCGAGATCGTCTGGACCTCCGGTGCCACCGAGTCCAACAACCTGGCGATCAAGGGTGTTGCGCACTTCTACAGCACCAAGGGCAAGCACATCATCACCTCGAAGATCGAGCACAAAGCCGTGCTCGATTCGACGCGCCAGCTGGAGCGCGAAGGGTTTGAAGTTACCTACCTCGAGCCCGGTGAAGACGGTCTGATCACCCCGGCGCTGGTCGAGGCCGCGCTGCGTGACGACACCATTCTGGTCTCGATCATGCACGTCAACAACGAGATCGGCACCATCAACGACATCGCTGCCATCGGTGAGCTGACTCGCTCCCGCGGCGTGCTGTTCCATGTCGACGCGGCGCAGTCCACCGGCAAGGTGGAAATCGACCTGGAAAAGCTCAAGGTCGACCTGATGTCCTTCTCCGCCCACAAGACCTACGGCCCGAAAGGCATCGGTGCGCTCTACGTGCGTCGCAAGCCGCGCGTACGTCTGGAAGCGCAGATGCACGGTGGCGGTCATGAGCGCGGCATGCGTTCCGGCACCCTGGCGACGCACCAGATCGTCGGCATGGGCGAAGCCTTCCGCATCGCCAAGGTCGAGATGGCCCAGGAAAACGAGCGTATTCGTGCCCTGCGTGACCGCTTCTACAAGCAGGTCGAGGGCATGGAAGAGCTGTACATCAACGGCAGCATGACCCAGCGCGTCGCGCACAACCTCAACCTCAGCTTCAACTATGTCGAAGGTGAGTCGCTGGTCATGGCGCTCAAGGATCTGGCGGTTTCCTCCGGTTCCGCCTGTACCTCTGCTTCGCTGGAGCCGTCCTACGTGCTGCGCGCGCTAGGCCGTAACGACGAGCTGGCGCACAGTTCGATCCGCTTCACCTTCGGTCGCTTCACCACCGAGGAAGAAGTCGATTACGCCGCGTCGAAGATTCGCGATGCCGTCAACAAGCTGCGCGATCTGTCGCCGCTGTGGGACATGTTCAAAGAAGGTGTCGATCTGTCCAAGGTCGAATGGCAGGCACATTGATTGTTTAGTCGCCTCCAAGAGCGGCACCTGATGAAAGAGGAATTGCACCATGGCTTACAGTGAAAAGGTCATCGACCATTACGAGAACCCGCGCAACGTCGGCAAGATGGATGCCGAGGATCCGAATGTCGGCACCGGCATGGTCGGCGCCCCGGCATGCGGTGACGTCATGCGCCTGCAGATCAAGGTCAACGAACAGGGCGTCATCGAAGATGCCAAGTTCAAGACCTACGGCTGCGGTTCGGCGATCGCTTCCAGCTCCCTCGCTACCGAGTGGATGAAGGGCAAGACCCTGGATGAAGCGGAAACCATCAAGAACACCCAGCTGGCCGAAGAACTGGCGCTGCCGCCGGTGAAGATTCACTGCTCGGTACTCGCCGAGGACGCCATCAAGGCGGCCGTGCGCGACTACAAGCAGAAGAAAGGCCTGGTCTGAGTTCGTTGTCGCGTAAGGAGTTGCTATGGCTATCAGCATGACCGAAGCCGCCGCACGTCACGTGCAGCGCTCCCTTGAGGGGCGTGGCAAGGGTGCGGGCATTCGTCTGGGGGTTCGTACCACCGGCTGCTCGGGCCTGGCCTATGTGCTGGAGTTCGTCGACGAGCTGGCCGCCGAGGATCAGGTGTTCGAAAGCTTCGGGGTGAAAGTGATCATCGATCCGAAGAGCCTGACCTATATCGATGGCACCGAGCTGGACTTCGTCCGCGAGGGGCTCAACGAGGGCTTCAAGTTCAACAACCCCAACGTGCGCGGCGAATGCGGCTGCGGCGAGAGCTTCAACGTCTGAGGCTAGCGTGGGTAGACCCTGTCACTTTGCTCTGTTCGATCTGCAGCCCGCCTTCCGTCTGGACCTGGCGCAGCTCTCCGCGCGTTATCGCGAGCTGGCCAAGACCATGCATCCGGATCGCTTTGCCGATGCTCCCGAGCGCGATCAGCGCCTGGCGCTGGAGCATTCGGCGAGCCTCAATGAGGCTTACCAGACTCTGAAGAATGCGCCGCGCCGCGCTCTCTATCTGCTGGCGCTGCGCGGGCGTGAGCTGCCGATGGAAGTGACCGTGCAGGACCCCGAGTTCCTGCTCCAGCAGATGCGCTTGCGCGAAGAGCTGGAAGATCTGCAGGACAGTGCTGATGTGGCTGGCGTGGCGGCGTTCAAGCGCCGCCTGAAACAGGCTCAGGATGAGCTTGATGCAGGTTTTGCTGCTTGCTGGGATGACGCGCGGCGTCGCGAGGAGGCCGAGCGCCTGGTGCGACGCATGCAGTTTCTCGACAAGTTGTCCCACGAAGTGCGCCAGCTGGAAGAGCGCCTCGACGATTAACCGCCGTGCAGCTGCGGCTGCCCGCCTGACTTCCTGAGCATCATGGCCCTACTGCAGATCGCCGAACCCGGCCAAAGTCCCCAGCCCCACCAGCGTCGCCTGGCCGTGGGTATCGATCTGGGCACCACCAATTCCCTGGTCGCTGCCGTGCGCAGCGGCCTCTCCGCACCGCTGGCGGATGCCGCTGGGCAGGTCATCCTGCCGTCCGCCGTGCGCTATCACGCCGATCGCGTCGAGGTGGGTCAGGCCGCCAAGCTGGCCGCGCCGCTCGATCCGCTGAATACCGTGCTGTCGGTCAAGCGCCTGATGGGGCGCGGCCTGGAAGACGTCAAACAGCTGGGTGAGCAGTTGCCCTACCGCTTCGTCGTCGGCGAGTCGCACATGCCATTCGTCGAAACGGTGCAGGGCGCCAAGAGCCCGGTCGAAGTGTCGGCCGAGATTCTCAAGGTGCTGCGTCTGCGCGCCGAAGAGGCGCTGGGTGGCGAACTGGTGGGGGCGGTGATCACCGTGCCGGCCTACTTCGACGATGCTCAGCGCCAGGCCACCAAGGATGCTGCGCGTCTGGCCGGTCTCAACGTACTGCGCCTGCTCAACGAGCCGACTGCGGCGGCGGTGGCCTATGGTCTCGACCAGCAGGCCGAGGGCGTGGTCGCCATCTATGACCTGGGTGGCGGCACTTTCGATATTTCCATCCTGCGCCTGAGTCGTGGCGTGTTCGAGGTGATGGCTACCGGTGGCGACAGCGCCCTGGGCGGCGATGACTTCGACCATGCCATCGCCGGCTGGATGATGCAGCAGGCCGGCTTGTCCATGGATATCGATCCGGGCACCCAGCGCAGCCTGCTGCAGGCGGCCTGCGCGGCCAAGGAAGCGCTGACCACGGCCGATGTGGCCGAGTTGGTGCATGGCGATTGGCGCGGCGAGCTGAGCCGTGCGCAGTTCGATGCGCTGATCGAGCCCATGTTGGCGCGCAGCCTCAAGGCCTGTCGCCGTGCGGTGCGTGATGCTGGTATCGAGATCGATGAAGTCGAGGCGGTGGTCATGGTCGGCGGCTCCACCCGCGTGCCGCGTGTGCGTGCGGCGGTCGGCGAGCTGTTCGGTCGTCAGCCGCTGACCGATATCGACCCGGATCAGGTGGTGGCCATCGGTGCCGCGATCCAGGCCGATACCCTGGCCGGCAACCAGCGTGGCAATGGTGAAGAGCTGCTGCTGCTCGACGTGATTCCGTTGTCCCTGGGGCTGGAAACCATGGGCGGCCTGATGGAGAAGGTCATTCCGCGCAACACCACGATTCCGGTGGCGCGCGCGCAGGACTTCACTACCTATAAAGATGGCCAGACGGCCATGATGATCCATGTGCTGCAGGGTGAGCGCGAGCTGATCAGCGATTGCCGCTCCCTGGCGCGCTTCGAGCTGCGTGGTATTCCGCCGCTGGTGGCCGGCTCGGCAAAGATTCGCGTGACCTTCCAGGTCGACGCCGATGGCCTGCTCAGCGTGGCAGCCCGCGAGCTGGGTTCTGGTGTCGAGGCGAGCATCCAGGTCAAGCCGTCCTATGGCCTGACCGATGGCGAGATCGCGCGCATGCTCCAGGACTCCTTCCAGAATGCCGGGGATGACAAAGTCGCCCGGGTGCTGCGCGAGCAGCAGGTCGATGCCCAGCGCCTGATCGAGGCGGTGCAGGCCGCTTTGGCGGCTGATGGCGAGCGCTTGCTGGATGCCGATGAGCGCCTGGCTATCGAGCTGCAGGTGCAGGAGCTGGCCGAATTGATGAAGGGCAGCGACGGTTACGCCATCGAGCAGCAGACCAAGCGTCTGTCGCAGGTGACCGACGCCTTTGCGGCCCGGCGCATGGATTTGACGGTGAAAGCCGCGCTGGCCGGGCGCAATCTGAATGAAATCGAGGATAACTGATGCCGCAGGTCATTTTTCTGCCCCACGAGAAGTTCTGCCCGGACGGCATGGTGGTCGAGGCTGAGCCGGGTACGTCCATTCTCGAAGTGGCCCATGCGCACCACATCGAGATGGAAAACGCCTGTGGCGGCGTCTGCGCCTGCACGACCTGCCACTGCATCGTCCGCGAGGGTTTTGCTTCCCTGGAAGAGGCTGACGAGCTGGAAGAAGACTTCCTTGATCGGGCCTGGGGCCTGGAGCCGCAATCGCGCCTGGCCTGCCAGGCGATCGTCGGGACTGAAGACCTGACAGTGGAAATCCCGAAATACTCGCTCAACCATGCCGCTGAAGCGCCGCACTGATCCAAGGAGCTGTCATGAGTCTGAAATGGGCTGATGTGCTGGATATCGCCATCGAGCTGGCTGAAAGCAAGCCGGATGTCGATCCGCGCTATGTCAACTTCGTCGACCTGCATCGCTGGGTGCTGGCCCTGCCGGATTTCAGCGACGATCCGCAGCGCGGCGGTGAGAAAGTGCTGGAAGCGATCCAGGCCGCCTGGATCGAAGAAGCCGAGTAACTGAAAACCCAGTAACTGAGGGCGCCGCTCGGTGCCGGTCTACGCATTTTTCCCTAACCCGCGTATAATTCGCGGGTTTACTTGTTCGCTTTAATCCTTGTTTCCGGAGTTTCACATGGCTGTTCAACGCACTTTCTCCATCATCAAGCCCGATGCCGTCGCCAAAAACGTAGTAGGCGAAATCACCAGCCGTTTCGAAAAAGCCGGCCTGCGCGTCGTTGCTTCGAAAATGGTTCAGCTGTCCGAGCGCGAAGCTGGCGGTTTCTACGCCGAGCACAGCGAGCGTGGCTTCTTCAAAGACCTGGTTGCCTTTATGGTTTCCGGTCCGGTCATCGTCCAGGTTCTGGAAGGTGAAGACGCTATCGCCAAAAACCGCGAACTGATGGGCGCTACCAACCCGAAAGAAGCTGCTGCCGGCACCATCCGTGCTGACTTCGCCGTTTCCATCGACGAAAACGCCGTACACGGTTCCGATTCCGAGGCTTCCGCCGCTCGCGAGATCGCGTACTTCTTCGCCGCCACCGAGGTGTGCGCTCGCATTCGCTAATCGCGAACAGGCGAGGGTGATTCCATGACTGCAACTGCCGGTAAAATCAATCTGCTGGGTCTGACCCAGACTGAAATGGAGAGCTTCTTCGAGTCAATCGGAGACAAGCGCTTCCGTGCCGGCCAGGTGATGAAATGGATTCACCACTTTGGCGTCGATGATTTCGACGCCATGAGTAATCTGGGCAAGGCCTTGCGCGAAAAGCTCAAGGCCTGTGCCGAAATTCGAGGTCCCGAGGTTGTCAGCCAGGACATCTCCACCGATGGCACCCGTAAGTGGGTGGTGCGCGTGGCGTCCGGCAGTTGCGTCGAGACCGTGTACATCCCGCAAGGCGGCCGTGGCACCCTTTGTGTGTCGTCCCAGGCCGGCTGTGCGCTGGATTGCAGTTTCTGTTCCACCGGCAAGCAGGGCTTCAACAGCGACCTGACTGCCGCGGAAATCATCGGCCAGGTGTGGATTGCCAACAAATCCTTCGGCACCGTACCGGCCAAGATCGACCGTGCCGTCACCAACGTGGTGATGATGGGCATGGGCGAGCCCCTGTTGAACTTCGACAATGTCGTTGCCGCCATGCGCATCATGATGGACGACCTTGGCTATGGCATTTCCAAGCGCAAGGTGACCCTGTCCACCTCCGGCGTGGTGCCGATGATCGACAAGCTGGGCGAGGTCATCGACGTGTCGCTGGCCCTGTCGCTGCATGCGCCGAATGACGCGCTGCGTAGCGAACTGGTGCCGATCAACAAGAAATACCCGCTGGATGTGCTGCTGCCGGCCTGCCGGCGTTATATCGAGGGACTGGGCGAGAAGCGCTTCCTGACCATCGAGTACACCCTGCTCAAGGACGTCAACGACCAGCCTGAGCATGCTGAGCAGATGATCGCACTTCTCAAGGATTTTCCTTGCAAGATCAATCTGATTCCGTTTAATCCCTTCCCCTTCTCCGGTTACGAGCGGCCGAGCAATAACGCCATTCGTCGCTTCCAGGACCTGTTATACAAGGCCGGGCACAATGTCACCGTGCGCACCACGCGTGGCGATGACATCGATGCCGCCTGTGGCCAGCTGGTTGGCCAGGTACAGGACCGCACGCGGCGTAGCGAGCGTTACATTGCCGTGCGCCAGCTGGGTAACGAGGCCGAAGAACCTCGCAATAGCGACAAAAGAACCTGAAGGGGATGTTCATGACATTGCGCGCTGCGCTTTTCCTGTCTCTTGCCGGCCTGTTAGCCGGTTGTATCACCGATGGCGGGGCCCCGGATCCGCTGAGTACGGACGAGGGGCGGGATCAGGCGCGTGATGCCTACATCCAGCTGGGGCTGGGTTACCTGGTGCAGGGCGCCACGGAAAAGGCCAAGGCTCCTCTGAAGTCGGCGCTGGAACTCGATCCGTCCAGCGCCGAGGCGCATGCAACCCTGGCGGTGGTGTTCCAGCGCGAGATGGAAAACAAGCTGGCCGAACAGCATTACCGCAAGGCGCTCTCCCTGAGTTCCAACGAGACCCGCGTCCTCAACAATTATGGCGGCTTCCTCTTCGAGCAGAAGCGCTATCAGGAAGCGTTCGACGTCTATCTCAAGGCCTCCGAAGACACCCTGTATGCCGAGCGCTCGCGGGTCTTCGAAAACCTGGGCATGACCGCGCTGCAGCTGGGTCGCCGCGATGAGGCGAAGGCCTTTTTCGAGCGCGCCCTGCGCCTCAACAGCCGGCGTACCCTGGCGCTGCTGCAGATGGCGCAGCTGTCTCTCGAAGACAAGCAATATGTGCCGGCCCGTGGTTTTTATGAACGCTTCAGTCAGCAGGCCGAGCAGACGCCGGCCAGCCTGTTGCTGGGCATCCGCCTGGCCCAGGTGTTCGAGGATCGCGACCAGGTTGCGAGCCTCGGCCTGCAGCTGAAGAGACTCTATCCGGGTACCCCGGAATACCAGCAATACCTGTCGGAGCAGTGATGAAAACGTCGCATCCCGAAGCAGTCGCGGCGAGTCGTGTGAATCCGGGCGAAACCCTGCGCAAGGCTCGCGAAAGCAAGAACTGGGTCTTGACCGAGGTGGCTGCACAACTGAATTTGACCCCTCAGGCTCTGCAACAGCTGGAGTCTGGTGCGTTCGAAAAACTGCCTGGGCACACCTTTGCCCGTGGCTATGTGCGCGCCTATGCCAAGTTGCTGGGCATGGACCAGAATCGCCTGGTCAGTGAGTTCGACCAGTTCACTGGTAGCGATGCCAGCGGTAGCCGTGTGCACAGCCTGGGGCGCATCGAAGAGCCCGTGCGGCTTTCGCAAAGCATCCTGAAGATGGTCAGCCTGTGTCTGTTGCTGGCACTGGGTGCGGGTGCGTTTTTCTGGTGGCAGGCCGGTGCGGGCAATATACCGACCTTGCCGGCCGATCTCGGTCTGGAGCATGTTGAGGTCGAGGGCGCGGACGGCACCACGGAAATTCATCCCCTGGACGAGCCGGAAGACCAGGCCGTTGCCGACGCTCAGGGCGCTGTCGAGCCCGTGGCTCCGGTGTTGCCCGCAGAGCTTGCGGCACAGCCTGAAGTGCCGGTCGCCAGCGAGGCGGTCATGCTGCCAGCAGTAGCAGCGCCGGCCGACGCTGGCAGCCAGGCTCCGCTTGTGCCGCAGCCGGACGCTCAACCGCCGGTCGTACCTGCTGCTCCTGCCCCTGCTGCTTCGCCCGTACAGCCTGCTCCTGCCACTCCGCCGGCGCCTGAGCCTGCTGCGCCGGTGGTCAGCGAGCCGGTCGTGGCGCTTGTGCCGGCTGCCGGTGAGTCCAAGGTGCATTTGCAGTTCACGGCTGACTGCTGGACGCAGCTGACCGATGCCACTGGTAAGGTTCTGCTCAGCGCGCTGAAGCGTCGGGGTGAAAGTATCGAGCTGGTCGGCAAGGCCCCGCTGGAGCTGCGTCTTGGTTTTGCCCGCGGCGCCCAGGTACGCCTGGATGGCCAGCCGGTCGACGTGGCCGCCTTCACCCATGGTGAAACCGCCCGTCTGAAGCTGGGGCAATAAGCATGCATTGCGAGTCCCCGATCAAGCGTCGCCTGTCCCGTAAAATCTGGGTCGGCTCGGTTCCGGTGGGCGGCGATGCGCCGATTGCCGTGCAGAGCATGACCAACACCGATACCTGCGACGTGGCTGCCACCGTCGGGCAGATCCGTCGCCTGGAAGAGGCCGGCGCCGATATCGTCCGTGTGTCCGTGCCGGACATGCAGGCCGCCGAAGCCTTCGGCAAGATCAAGCTGCAGGTGAATGTGCCGCTGGTTGCCGATATCCACTTCGATTACCAGATCGCCCTGCGGGTGGCCGAGCTGGGCGTCGACTGCCTGCGCATCAACCCCGGCAATATCGGTCGCGAAGACCGCGTGCGTGCGGTGGTTGAAGCGGCGCGCGACAAGGGCATCCCGATTCGTATCGGGGTCAATGCCGGTTCGCTGGAAAAGGACCTGCAGAAGAAATATGGCGAACCGACCCCGGCTGCACTGGTCGAGTCGGCGCTGCGCCATGTCGAGCACCTGGATCGCCTGAACTTCCCTGACTTCAAGGTCAGCGTGAAGGCTTCCGACGTGTTCATGGCCGTCGAGGCCTATCGCCTGCTGGCCAAGCAGATCGAGCAGCCGCTGCACCTGGGCATCACCGAAGCCGGCGGCTTGCGCTCCGGCACGGTGAAGTCCGCCGTGGGCCTGGGCATGCTGCTGATGGACGGCATTGGCGACACCATTCGCATCTCCCTGGCCGCCGATCCGGTGGAAGAGATCAAGGTCGGCTACGACATCCTCAAGTCCCTGCGCCTGCGCTCGCGCGGTATCAACTTCATCGCCTGCCCGAGCTGCTCGCGGCAGAATTTCGATGTGGTGAAGACCATGAACGAGCTGGAGACCCGCGTCGAAGACCTGCTGGTGCCGCTCGATGTGGCGGTGATCGGCTGCGTGGTCAATGGTCCCGGTGAGGCCAAGGAAGCGCATATCGGCCTGACCGGCGGCTCGCCGAACAACCTGATCTACATCGACGGCAAGCCGGCGCACAAACTGACCAATGAAAACCTGGTGGACCAGCTGGAAAAGCTGATCCGCCAGAAAGCGGCTGAGAAGGTCGAGGCCGAAGCGGCCGTTATCGCCCGCGGCTGACCGCACTAAGGATTATTTGTGAGCAAGACCCTACAAGCCATTCGCGGCATGAACGATATCCTGCCGGAGCAGACGCCGACCTGGCGCTATCTGGAGAACACCCTGGCCACCCTGTTGGATGGCTACGGTTACAAGGAAATCCGCCTGCCGGTGCTCGAATTCACCGAGCTGTTCGCCCGCGGCATCGGCGAAGGCACCGATGTGGTCGACAAGGAGATGTATACCTTCCTCGACCGCAATGCAGAGTCGCTGACCCTGCGTCCGGAAGGCACTGCAGGCTGCGTGCGGGCGGTGCTGGAGCACGGCCTGACCGGTGGCGGCCAGGTGCAGAAACTCTGGTACGCCGGCCCGATGTACCGCTACGAAAAGCCGCAGAAAGGCCGCTACCGCCAGTTCCATCAGGTCGGCGTGGAAGTCTTCAACCTGCCAGGGCCGGATATTGATGCCGAGCTGATCGTGCTCACCGCACGCCTGTGGCAGAAGCTCGGGCTGGCTGGCTCGGTGACCCTGCAGCTCAACAGCTTGGGTTCCAGCGAAGCCCGTGCGGTGTATCGCGATGCCCTGGTGGCCTATCTGCAGGAGCGCTTCGAACAGCTCGATGAGGATAGTCAGCGTCGTCTGACCACCAACCCGCTGCGCATTCTCGACAGCAAGAATGCCCAGACCCAAGCCTTGCTGGTTGGCGCGCCGACCCTGCACGACTACCTCGACGAGGAATCGCGCGTGCACTTCGAGGGGCTCAAGGCTCGTCTGGATGCGCTCGGCATTGGCTACGAAATCAATCCGAAGCTGGTGCGTGGCCTGGATTACTACGGCCGCACCGTGTTCGAGTGGGTCACCGACAAGCTCGGCTCGCAAGGCACCGTGTGTGCCGGTGGCCGTTACGACGGGCTGATCAGCCAGTTCGGCGGCAAGCCAACGCCCGGCGTCGGCTTCGCCATGGGCGTCGAGCGCCTGGTGCTGCTGCTGGAAACCCTGGAGTTGGTGCCCGCAGCACTGCACAGCCCGGCCGACCTTTACCTGTGCGCGTTTGGCGAGCCGGCCGAGCTGGCTGCCCTGACCCTGGCCGAGCGTCTGCGTGATGCCATGCCGGGCCTGCGCCTGGTGGTCAACGCCGGTGCCGGCAGTTTCAAGAGCCAGTTCAAGAAGGCCGACAAGAGCGGCGCACGCTTCGCCCTGATTCTGGGTGAGGACGAACTGGCCACCCGCGTGGTAGGTTGCAAACCTTTGCGCGACGACAGCGAACAACAAACCATTGCCTGGGATGCGCTTGCGCAGCACCTTGCCACCTGCCTGGCGCAGGCTTGAAGCACATCGAGAATTAAGGAGTTACCGGGGTGAGCATGACCGAAGACGAACAGATTGCGCAGATCAAGGACTGGTGGCAGCGCAATGGCAAACCCCTGCTGACCGGTGGCGTGCTGGCGCTGGCCTTGGTATTCGGCTGGAAAGGCTGGCAGGAATACCAGAGCACCCAGGCGCAAACGGCTTCGCTGACCTATCAGCAACTGCTGGAAACCAGCCTGACTGCCGAGGGCAAGCCGGATATCGCCAAGGTTGCCGAGCTGGCGGGCAAGCTCAAGAGCGAGCATGCCGGTAGCCACTATGCCCAGTACGCGGCCCTGTTCGTGGCCAAGGTGGCGGTGGAAAGTGGCAAGCTGGACGATGCGGCGGCCGAACTGAAGGCGCTGATCGACAAGCCGGTCGATGCGACTGTGGCCGAGCTGGCTCGCCAGCGCCTGGCTCGCGTGCTGGCCGCCCAGGGCAAGGTCGAAGATGGCCTCAAGCTGCTGGATGGCGAAGCGGGCAAAGCCTGGCTGGCCAGCCGTGAAGAACTCAAGGGCGATCTGCTGGTGCAGCTCGGCCGAACTGACGATGCCCATGCGGCCTATCAGAAAGCCAAGCAAGCACTGGCTGACGATGCTGCCGTAGGTGGCCTGCAAATGAAGCTCGACGACCTGGCAAAAGGGGATGCGTGACGTGATGCGCTGGAAGAATGCCGCCGTGCTGGCCCTGGCCGTTCTGGCCGTGGGTTGCAGCAGCAACAGCAAGAAGGAACTGCCGCCTGCCGAGTTGCCTGACATTCAGGAAGAAGTGCAGCTGGAGAAGCAATGGAGCCGCTCCGTCGGTGACGGCCAGGGCGAGCTGTATAACCTGCTGACTCCGGCCGTGGATGGCGAGCGCCTGTTCGCCGCCGATGCCGAAGGTGTGGTGATGGCCCTCGATCGCCTGAGTGGCGACGTGTTCTGGAAAGTCGACCTGGAGCTGCCGGTATCCGGCGGTGTGGGCGCCGGTTACGGCCTGGTGCTGGTCGGCACCCTCAAGGGTGAAGTAGTCGCCCTCGACTCCAGCTCCGGTGAAGAGCGCTGGCGTGCTCGGGTGACCAGCGAAGTGCTGTCCGCCCCGGCCACCAACGGTGACGTGGTGGTGGTGCAGACCCAGGACGATCGCCTGATCGGTCTGGATGCCAGCACCGGCGAGCAGCGCTGGATCTTCGAGAACAGCCCGGCCGTACTGACCCTGCGCGGTACCAGCAGCCCGGTGGTGACTAACCGTCTGGCCATTGCCGGCCTGTCCACCGGCAAGGTGATTGCCCTGGATATCCAGCGTGGCATCCCGGTGTGGGAACAGCGCGTGGCCGTGCCGCAAGGCCGTTCCGAGCTGGAGCGCGTGGTCGACATCGACGGCAGCCTGCTGCTGTCCGGTGGCACCCTGTACGTGGTGACCTACCAGGGCAAAGTAGCCGCCATCGACATCGAAAACGGCCGCCAGCTGTGGCAGCGTGAAGCCTCCAGCTACGTGGGCCTGGCCCAGGGCTTCGGCAACGTCTACGTCAGCCAGGCCGGTGGCAGTGTCGAGAGCATCGACGAGCGCTCCACTTCGGCACTGTGGAACAACGACGCCCTGGCCCGTCGTCAGCTGTCGGCGCCCGAAGTGTTTTCCAGCTACGTCGCAGTCGGCGACCTGGAAGGCTACCTGCACCTGCTGAGCCAGGTGGATGGCCACTTCGTCGGTCGCGAGAAGATCGACGGCGACGGCCTGCGTGCCCGCCCGCTGGTGGTGGGTGACTGGATCTACGCCTACGGCAACAGCGGTAAGCTGGTCGCGCTGACCATCCGCTAAGCTGTTTTGCAATGTCCGGCCGCTGCCGTTCTACGGCAGCGGCCTTTGTGTTTTCTGGATTTAGTTGTGGAGGAGCCCAATGGTTCCGGTAATCGCCCTGGTGGGCCGTCCCAATGTGGGCAAGTCGACCCTGTTCAACCGCCTGACCCGCAGCCGCGATGCCATCGTCGGTGACCTGTCGGGCCTGACCCGTGACCGCCAGTATGGCGAGGCCAAATGGGAAGGTCGTAGCTACATCCTGGTCGACACCGGCGGCATCTCCGGCGACGAGGAGGGCATCGACGAGAAGATGGCCGAGCAGTCCCTGCTGGCCATCGAGGAAGCCGATGTCGTGCTGTTCCTGGTCGACGCCCGTGCCGGCATGACCGCCGGGGACCAGATGATTGGCGAGCACCTGCGCAAGCGCAACAAGCGCAGCTACCTGGTGGTGAACAAGATCGACAACATCGATCCGGACATCGCCCGCGCCGAATTCAGCCCGATGGGACTGGGCGAAGCCCTGCCGATTGCCGGCGCCCATGGCCGTGGCATCACCCAGATGCTCGAAGCGGCACTCGGTGAGTTCCCGCAAGACGAGGAAGAGGACGCCCTCGACGAAGAGGTCGCCGAAGGCGAGGAAGCCAAGCGCATTCCCGGCCCGAGCGAGAAGGATGGCATCAAGATCGCCATCATCGGCCGGCCCAACGTCGGCAAGTCGACCCTGGTCAACCGCATGCTCGGTGAAGAGCGCGTGGTGGTCTATGACCAGCCAGGCACCACCCGCGACAGCATCTACATCCCGTTCGAGCGCAATGACGAGAAGTACACGCTGATCGACACCGCCGGCGTGCGCAAGCGCGGCAAGATCCACGAGGAAGTGGAAAAGTTCTCGGTGGTGAAGACCCTGCAGGCGATCAAAGACGCCAACGTGGTGATCTTCGTCATGGATGCCCGCGAAGGGGTGGTCGACCACGACCTCAACCTGCTCGGCTTTGCCATCGAATCCGGTCGTGCGCTGGTCATCGCGCTGAACAAGTGGGACGGCATGGAGCCGGGCGAGCGCGACTACGTGAAGACCGAGCTGGAGCGCCGGCTGTTCTTCGTCGACTATGCCGACATCCACTTCATCTCCGCCTTGCATGGCACGGGCGTGGGCAACCTGTACAAGTCGGTGCAGGCTTCGTTCATGTCGGCGATCACCCGCTGGCCGACCAACCGCCTGACCCAGATCCTCGAGGACGCGGTGCGCGAGCACCAGCCGCCGATGGTCAGCGGTCGTCGCATCAAGCTGCGCTATGCCCACCTCGGTGGCGCCAACCCGCCGCTGATCGTGATCCACGGCAACCAGGTCGATGCGGTACCGAAGTCCTACTCGCGCTACCTGGAGAACACTTTCCGCCGGGTGCTCAAACTGGTCGGTACGCCGATCCGCATCGAGTACAAGGGCGGTGAGAACCCCTACGAGGGCAAGAAGAACACCCTCACCGACCGTCAGGTGAACAAGAAGCGCCGCCTGATGAGCCACCACAAGAAGGCCGAGAAGAAGCGTCGCGACAAGAAGTAAGCATCGCATCAGCCGCTGGTTAGCGTGGTTTGAAAGGCGCAGAAGCATAAGCTTCTGCGCCTTTTTCATATGCGTGGCTGCTGCATCCGCCGGCGCCCATCGGCTATCCTCGCGGCTCGCGCCCGTCTGCAGGAATAGGCCAGATGCTCACCAGCAAGTTGCCGCATGTCGGCACCACCATCTTCACTCGCATGTCCCAGCTCGCCGCGGAAACCGGCGCGCTCAACCTGTCCCAGGGCTTTCCCGACTTCGACGGGCCGCAGGCCCTGCGTGATGCCGTCGGCCGGCATATTGCCGCCGGCCACAACCAATACGCGGCGATGACCGGCCTGCCAGCCCTGCGCGAACAGGTGGCGGCGAAGATCGCCCGTTGCTACGGGCGTAGCGTCAGCGCCGATACGGAGGTGACCATCACCCCCGGCGCCACCCAGGCGATCTTCTGTGCGATCCAGGCGCTGATCCATCCCGGCGACGAGGTGATCGTCTTCGACCCCAGCTACGACAGCTACGAACCCTCGGTGGAACTGGCCGGCGGGCGCTGCGTGCATGTGCCGCTGGCCCTGCCGGACTTCGCCATCGACTGGCAGCGCCTGCAGGATGCCCTGAGCCCGTGCACGCGGCTGATCATCCTCAACAGCCCGCATAACCCCAGCGGCGCGCTGATTGCCCGCGCCGAGCTGGATCGCCTGGCGGCATTGATCCGCGAGCGCGACATCTACCTGATCAGCGACGAGGTCTACGAGCACCTGGTCTTCGACGGTGTGGCGCACGCCAGCGTGCTGGCCCACGAGGAGCTGTACCAGCGGGCCTTCGTGGTCAGCTCGTTCGGCAAGACCTATCACGTCACCGGCTGGAAGACTGGCTACGTGGTGGCACCGCCGGCGCTGACCGCGGAGCTGCGCAAGGTCCACCAGTACGTCAGTTTCTGTGGGGTGACCCCGCTGCAGTGGGCGCTGGCCGAATTCATGAGTGAGCATCCCGAGCATGTCGAGGAGCTGCCGGCGTTCTACCAGAGCAAGCGTGACCTGTTCTGCGACCTGCTGGCGAACTCGCGTTTCCGCTTCCGCCGCACCAGCGGTACCTATTTTCAGCTGGTCGATTATTCGGCGATCCGCCCCGACCTGGACGACGTGGCCATGGCCGAATGGTTGACCCGCGAGCACGGCGTGGCGGCCATTCCGGTGTCGGTGTTCTACCGGCAGCCGCCGGCCGAACTGCGCCTGGTACGCTTCTGCTTCGCCAAGCGCGAAGACACCCTGCGTCAGGCTGCCGAGAAGCTCTGCGCGGTGTAGCGGCGGGTCTGTTGCCGATTAAGCGCGCATGTAGGAGCCAGCTTGCTGGCGATGCTGTTGAGGTGAAGTGGATCGCCAGCAAGGACTAGGCGTCCCCCTGGTTCCTACAAAAAATCATCTGGAGGCGTTGCGATGAGCCATAAACCCGATCTCGAACTGGCATTGATTCAGAGCGAACTGACCTGGCAGGACCCGGCGGCCAACCGCGCGCACTTTGCCGATCTGCTGGCCGAGGCGCGTGCCGCCGATCTGGTGATCCTGCCGGAAATGTTCAGCACCGGTTTTTCCATGCACTCCTCGGCCCTGGCCGAGCCGGAGGACGGGCCGACCACTGCCTGGCTGCTGGAGCAGGCCGAACGCATCGGTTCGGTGATCTGCGGCAGCCTGATCATCCAGATCGCCGATGGCAGCTACCGCAATCGCCTGTTGTGGGCGCGTCCGGACGGCACGCTGGCGCATTACGACAAGCGTCACCTGTTCCGCATGGCGGGCGAGCACAAGCACTATGCCGCCGGTGAGCAGCAGGTGCTGCTGGAGCTGAAGGGCTGGCGGGTGCGTCCGCTGATCTGCTACGACCTGCGCTTCCCGGTGTGGAGTCGCGATGCCGGCGGTACCGACCTGCTGCTGTACACCGCCAACTGGCCGGCGGCACGGCGCCAGCACTGGAACCGCTTGCTGCCGGCGCGGGCGATCGAGAACCTGTGCTACGTGGCGGCGGTCAATCGCATCGGCAGCGATGGCAATGGCCATCCCTACAGTGGCGACAGCCAGGTGCTGGACTTCCAGGGCGAGGCGCTGCTAACGCCGGGCGAGGCGGCTGGTGTGTTCCGTGTGCGCCTCAGTGCGGCCAACCTGGCGACCTATCGCGAACGTTTTCCCGCGCATCTGGATGCCGATGGCTTCAGTCTGGGCGAGCCCGATGGGTTCTGAAAGGGTGCCACTCACCGAGCGTTACTGCTGCAGATAGTGGTCGTAGATTTCCTGGTAGCGGCCCGTGGCCTTGAGGTGTTCCAGGCCGGCATTGAAGTCGTCACGAATCTGCGGGTCGCTGAACACCGGGCGGTAATCATCGGGATCGATTTCGGTGAACTCGTGCATCTGCACCGACTTGGCCTTGAACAGAGTGGTGCGCTCCAGCAGCAGCTCGAAATAACGGAAGATGCTGCGGTCGCTGAGCACCACATCGTAGCGGGCCTTGTTCAGGCCGAGCACCTGTAACTCCTGATTGTTTTGCTCGAAGTACAGGCCAGCCTGTTCGCTGGCCGCCAGCCACTCAGGGTAGCGTTTGGCTGCACCCTGGAAGGCCACCACGCTCAGCCCCTTGAGGTCTTCCGGTTTCTTGATGCTGAGGTTGCGGCCCTTGAGGGTGACGAATACGTTCTGGTAGATCACTGCCGGGTTGCCGTAGTGGGCGCCGATTTCGCTGAGATCCTGGCCCAGGTCGGTCATCGCCGCATCCACTTCACCCTGGCGAAAGGTCAGTGGTACGCGGGCCAGTGGGTAGTAGCGGGGCTTGAGCTGGTGGCCCTTGAAGGCCAGGGCTTCGCCGATGATTTCCAGCTCGATGCCGCTGTCGCTTTCGGGGAAGCAGAACGGCGGAATCTTCTCGCCGAAGGCCATCACTACATCGGCGGCGTTGCTCAGGTTGGGTGCGGCCAGCAGCAGGCCAAACAGAAGACTGCGCAGTAGCAATCCAGATTTGCGCATCAGTGTTCTCCACCAGCAAGCAACTGACTGCAGTCTAGTTAGCTCGATGGATGGGTGCAGTAAAAAGGGGAGCCTGAGCTCCCCTTTTTACTAACAACTGTATGAATCAGGCGGCTTGCACTTCTGCCTGGCTCATGGCGCGGTTGAGCGCGCTGAACAGGGCGCGGAAGGTCGCCGTGGTCAGGTTCTCGTCGATGCCGATGCCGTGCAGCGGGCGCCCGCCGTTGACGCGGACCTCGATATACGCAGCGGCCTGGGCATTGGTGCCGGAGCTGATGGCGTGCTCGTGGTAATCCATGATCTCCACGCTCAGCGGCAGGGCGGCAACCAGGGCCTCCAGCGGACCTTTGCCGGTGCCGTGCTTGCGGCGCAGCTCGCCGCCTACGGTCACGTCGATGTCGACATTGCAGATGCCGTTCTCTTCCTGCAGGCGATGACTCTTCAGCACATAGGGACTGTTGGCCTTGAGGTACTCGTTTTCCAGCAGGCCGTAGATCTGCGCAGCAGTCATTTCCAGGCCGAGGCGATCGGTTTCTTTCTGCACCACCTGGCTGAACTCGATCTGCATGCGGCGCGGCAGGCTGATGCCGTATTCCTGCTCGAGGAGGAAGGTGATGCCGCCCTTGCCGGACTGGCTGTTGACGCGAATCACCGCCTCGTAGTCGCGGCCGATATCAGCCGGGTCGATCGGCAGGTACGGCACTTCCCAGATGCCTTGCGGGTCCTGCTGGGCGAAGCCCTTGCGGATCGCATCCTGGTGCGAGCCGGAGAAGGCGGTGTGCACCAGATCGCCGACATAGGGGTGACGCGGGTGCACCGGCAACTGGTTGCACTCCTCGACCACCTTGCGCACGGCATCAATGTCGGAGAAGTCCAGCTGCGGGTCGACGCCCTGGGTGTAGAGGTTCAGCGCCACGGTGACCAGGCAGACGTTGCCGGTACGCTCGCCATTGCCGAACAGGCAGCCTTCCACGCGGTCGGCGCCGGCCATCAGGCCCAGCTCGGTGGCGGCCACGCCGGTGCCGCGGTCGTTGTGGGTGTGCAGGCTGAGCAGCACGCTGTCGCGACGGTCGACATGACGGCCGAACCACTCGATCTGGTCGGCGTAGTTGTTCGGCGTGGCGCCTTCGATGGTCGCCGGCAGGTTGAGGATCAGCTTGTTCGCCGGGGTCGGCTGGAACACGCCGATCACCGCGTTGCACACCTCGACGGCGAAATCGATCTCGGTGGAGCTGAACACTTCCGGCGAGTACTCGAAGCCCCACTGGGTTTCCGGCTGGGCGGCGGCCAGGCGCTTGACGATCTTCGCCGCTTCCACGGCGATCTCGACCACGCCGGCCTTGTCCTGGTTGAAGACGATGCGGCGGAAGCTCGGCGCGGTGGCGTTGTAGTAATGGACGATGGCCTTCTTGGCGCCCTTGAGCGACTCGAAGGTACGGGTGATCAGGTCTTCACGGGCCTGGGTCAGCACCTGGATGGTCACGTCGTCGGGAATGTGGCCGCCTTCGATCAGCTCGCGGACGAAGTCGAAGTCGGTCTGCGAGGCGGACGGGAAGCCCACTTCGATTTCCTTGATACCGACCTTCAGCAGGGTCTTGAAGAAGCGCATCTTCTTCTCGGCATCCATCGGCTCGATCAGCGACTGGTTGCCGTCACGCAGGTCGGTGGACAACCAGATCGGTGCCTTGTCGATGATCTGATCCGGCCAGGTGCGGTCCGGAATCTGGATCGGAGTGAAGGGGCGATACTTCTTCGACGGGTCTTTGAGCATGGTCATGGGGCTAATCCTTGGTCGGCGGCAGGCCGGGGAAACGAGGTGTTGGCTAACGCAGGGAGTTAGCCGCGCAGTCGTGGACTGACCAGGCGCAGGCAGGCGTGTTGGCGCAACAGAATGAGGGTGTGAGAGCTGTTCATGGGTAAACCCTACTGGCAGAGGTTAAAGCTGGCAAGGCTTGCCGTAAAAACGCTGATTAAATGCGGTTAAATACGAATATGGAAATAATATTGCTCAATTATGCGTATTGCTTTGTTTGGGTTGCGTGGCGATTTTCAGCTTTCTCAGAACATGTTTACGATTTTCTGAATTAGAGCCAGACAAGGCAAAAGCGGCCGAGGAAGCGGAGTTTACGAGCTGTAAATGAGCATGACTCGTTTCACTCGCCCTTCGGGTCGCGCTAAAGCGCGTTAGCCGCAAGCGGCTTTCCGAGGCCGCTTTTAACGCGGTATGACCGCGAGTCAGGAGATCGTAAGCAGGTTCTCAGGGTTTGAACGCGCCGATGAAAATGGCCGGGTCGACCCGCGCGTCGTTGAGGCTGACATTCCAGTGCAGGTGCGGGCCGGTGGCGCGGCCGGTGCTGCCGACCTTGCCGAGCAGGCCGCCGCGCGGCAGCTCCTGGCCAAGTTGCACGTCTACCGCTGACAGATGGCAGAACATGCTGATCAGGCCCTGGCCGTGGTCGATGAACACGGTCTTGCCGTTGAAGAAGTAGTCGCCGATCAGGATCACCTTGCCGGCCGCTGGCGCCTTGATCGGCGTACCGGCCTTGGCGGCGAAGTCCAGGCCGGAGTGCGGGTTGCGCTCCTCGCCATTGAAGAAGCGGCGCAGGCCGAAGGGGCTGGAGAGTGGGCCGTCGACTGGTTTGTCGAGTAGCAGATTGCTCGGCTGGCGTGCGCTGAACTGCTGGTAGGCGCGGGTCTGCTCGGCAAGCTCGCGCTCGATGCGCTTGAGGTTGGCCGGGCTCGGATTGACCTGCTCTGGGTTCTTCAGGGTGATGCGCTGCTCGCGGTAGTGCTTGCTGCCGATCTGCAAGGTGACCGCCTGGCCGTCGACCAGCACCTGCGCCGGGCCGGGCTGGCTGGTCAGTGGCAGGCCGATGATGGCGATCCATTGCCGGCCGTCTTCCTTGACCGTCAGCACCGGTTTGCCCTGGAAGCGCACCTGCGGCGCGCTGACGCCGCTGCCCAGTTGGAGTACGGCGACGCCGCCCGGCACCGGCTTGTGCAGCAGGCGGCTGATGAAGCCTTCGGCATGGGCGGGCAGGGCGAAGCAGAGTGCCAGGGGTAGGAGCAGAACCTGTAGGAGCGAGCTCTGCTCGCGAAGCTTTTTCGCTTGAGATGTTCGCGAGCAGAGCTCGCTCCTACGGGCGGGGGTGGGCATCGGGTCAATCCAGTTGAGTGGGGTGGATGGCGCGCGCCCATCCACCTTGAGAGTTAATCGAGCAGCGACAGGGTCACCGGCGTCAGGTGGTTGTCTTCCACTCGCACCACCAGTTCGCCTTCACCGAGCCTGGCCTTGAGGCGCTGGCCGGGCTGGGTCTGCGCAGCGCTGCGAATGGCCTGGCCGCGTTCGTCGAGGAGGATGCTGTAGCCGCGGCCGAGGGTCGCCAGTGGGCTGACGATATGCAGGTTCTGCATCAGGCTTGCGAGCTTCTGCCGGCGCTCCCGCAGTTGGCCGAGTGCGGCGCGCGGCAGGCGTGCGGCCAGGCTGTCCAGGCGCTGGCGCAGCAGGGCCAGGCTACGCCCCGGATGCTGGGCGGCCAGACGGGTGTCCAGGCGCGCCAGGCGTTCGCTGCGGTTGTGCAGTTGCTGGGTAAAGGCGCGGCGCAGACGCATGTCGAGGTCGTCCAGGCGCTGCGCCTGTTGGCGCAGGCGTTCGCCAGGGTGGCGCAGGCGCCGGGCCATGCCGTCCAGGCGCAGGCGCTCGTGGGCCAGGCGCCCCTGCATGCGCAGCAGCAGGCGGCGCTTGAGGTTGTCCAGGCGGTGGCGCAGGTCGCTGCTGTCCGGTGCCAGCAATTCGGCGGCGGCGGAGGGTGTTGGCGCGCGTACGTCGGCGACGAAGTCGCTGATCGATACATCGGTCTCATGGCCGACGGCGCTGACGATAGGCGTTTTGCAGGCGGCCACGGCGCGGGCCACGGCTTCTTCGTTGAAGCACCAGAGGTCTTCCAGCGAGCCGCCGCCACGGGCCAGGATCAGCGCGTCGAAACCCTGGGCATCGGCCAGTTGCAGGGCGCGGACGATCTGCGCGGTGGCTTCGCGACCCTGCACGGCGGTGGGAATCAGGGTCAGCGCCACCTGCGGTGCGCGGCGGCGGAACACGCTGATGATGTCGCGGATCACCGCGCCGGTCGGCGAACTGATGATGCCGATGCGTTGCGGGTGGGCGGGCAGGGCGATTTTGTTCTCGGCGCTGAACAGGCCTTCGCCGGAGAGCTTTTCCTTCAGCGCTTCGAAGGCCAGGCGCAGGGCGCCGTCGCCGGCCGGTTCGACGCTGTCGACGATCAGTTGGTAGTCGCCGCGGCCCTCGAACAGCGAGACCTTGCCGCGTACCTTGACCGCCAGGCCGTCGCGCAGGGCCTGGCGCACGCGGCTGGCGTTCTGCCGGAATAGCGCGCAGCGCACCTGCGCCTGGCTATCCTTGAGGGTGAAATAGAGGTGCCCGGAAGCCGGCTTGGCCAGGTTGGAGATTTCGCCTTCGACCCAGACCTGCGCGAACACGTCTTCCAGCAACAGCCGCGCGCGGTTGTTGAGCTGGCTGACGCTGAGCACATCGCGGTCGAGGCCGAGGCGTTGGAACGGGTCGTTGATCATGGCCGGCATGATAAAGGCTTTGCCGGGCCGGCCATAGGTCGACGGCGTTGACCGCCGCGCAGCAGTCGCTAAGCTGCGCGCCTTTGAGTGAGAGGCGGAGCCTGCCATGAGCGAGAACCAGGCGATTATCGTGCCGCGTATTTCCAGCTTTCCCGGCCATGAGGGGCGGGCGCGGGTGGTCCTGCGCTGGCTGGCGCAGCTGAATGTCATCGAGGAGCAGCCGAGCACCTGCGGGCGCAGCTTCAATCGCATGGCCTATGCCATCGCCCCTGGCGCGCGACGGGTGGTCGAGCTGCCGCAGCTGTTGCCTTTCGGCCAGCCGATCAACGGCCTGGAGGTGGTGAGCAAGCGCTGCATCTATACCCCGACCGAGGATTTCGCCGAGGAAGCGGGCTGCCCCGAGTGTCGCCAGGAAATAGGTCCGGCGCTGTTCGACAGCCTGGAAGAGTGGATGCCCGGGCAGACCGACAACTTCTGTTGCCCGCAATGCGGCCATGAGGACGACATCAACGGCTTCCTGTTCCTGCAGCCCTGCGCCTTCTCCAATCTGGGCTTTATCTTCAACAATTGGAGCGCCGCAACCTTCAAGCAGGGCTTTCTCGACGAGTTTGCCGAGCGTCTGGGGTATCCAGTGGCGCTGGTGCAGGTGGTTGTCTCGTAGGGTGCGCTGCGCGGTCGTTGGTGCGCGCGGCGCACCCTGCGAGGGCGTGGCCGGTGCGGAGATTCGGTCTGTTTGCTTGATCTGCTGACGGCTAAGTCATTCTTTGCATTGAGTGAGCGGGGCCTGCTGGGTATAATGGCGCGCTTCCAATTTTCCCTCCCGGGAGCCCCCGCCATGCTGCGTATCAGTCAAGAAGCCCTGACCTTCGACGACGTTCTTCTTATTCCAGGTTATTCCGAAGTTCTGCCCAAGGATGTGAGTCTCAAGACCCGCCTGACCCGTGGCATCGAGCTGAATATCCCGCTGTTGTCAGCAGCCATGGACACCGTCACCGAAGCGCGCCTGGCCATCGCCATGGCTCAGGAAGGCGGCATTGGCATCATCCACAAGAACATGACCGTCGAGCAGCAGGCTGCCGAAGTGCGCAAGGTCAAGAAATTCGAGGCCGGCGTGGTCAAGGACCCGATCACCATCGAGGCCGACGCCACTGTGCGTGATCTGTTCGAGCTGACCCGCCAGCACAACATCTCCGGCGTGCCGGTGCTGAGCAACGGCGACCTGGTCGGTATCGTCACCTCCCGCGACGTGCGCTTCGAGAACCGCCTGGACGTCCACGTGCGTGAAGTGATGACGCCGAAAGAGCGTCTGGTCACGGTCAAGGAAGGCGCCACCAAGGAAGTCGTGCGCGACCTGCTGCACAAGCACCGTATCGAGAAAGTCCTGATCGTCGATGACGCCTTCACCCTGAAGGGCATGATGACCGTCAAGGACATCGAAAAAGCCAAGGCCTACCCGCTGGCCAGCAAGGATGACCAGGCCCGCCTGCGCGTCGGCGCTGCCGTCGGCACCGGTGCCGATACCGCCGACCGTGTAGCCGCGCTGGTGGCCGCCGGCGTCGACGTGATCATCGTCGACACCGCCCACGGCCACTCCAAGGGCGTGATCGACCGCGTGCGCTGGGTCAAACAGAATTTCCCGGAAGTCCAGGTGATCGGCGGCAACATCGCCACCGGTGACGCTGCCAAGGCGCTGGTCGAAGCTGGTGCCGACGGGGTCAAGGTCGGTATCGGCCCGGGCTCGATCTGCACCACGCGCATCGTCGCCGGTGTCGGCGTGCCGCAAATCTCCGCCGTGGCCAACGTCGCCGCCGCTCTGGCTGGCACCGGTGTGCCGCTGATCGCCGACGGTGGCATCCGTTTCTCCGGTGACCTGTCCAAGGCCATCGTCGCTGGCGCCTCCGCGGTGATGATCGGCTCGATGCTGGCCGGTACCGAAGAAGCTCCGGGCGAAGTCGAACTGTTCCAGGGCCGCTCCTACAAGGCCTATCGCGGCATGGGTTCGCTGGGCGCCATGGCGCAGGCGCAAGGCTCGTCCGACCGCTACTTCCAGGACTCGTCGGCCGGTGCCGAGAAGCTGGTGCCGGAAGGCATCGAAGGCCGCGTGCCGTACAAGGGCGCGATGAGCGCCATCGTCCACCAGCTGATGGGCGGCCTGCGTGCCTCCATGGGCTACACCGGCTGCGCGACCGTCGAGGAAATGCGCACCAAGCCGGAGTTCGTGCGCATTACCGGCGCCGGCATGGCCGAGTCGCACGTGCACGACGTACAGATCACCAAGGAAGCCCCCAACTATCGCGTGGGCTGAAAAATCGATGTGCCGCTGCTGCGCTTGATCCGGCGGCGTTGGAGAAAAACTCGACACTGGCTTGCCAGTGAACGTCCGAAAGGACGGCCCGAGAGGGCGAGCGGAGCGAGTAAATGCTCATTGGCTACAGCCAACTCCGCTTTCTCGTTTCTCTCCGCCTTGCCGGCTCTGCGCTCGCGACGTGGCAAATCGATTTTTGAAGTTTGATAGGACACGGGGCTGCTATCAGCCCTTTGTCATTTGTGAATTCCGCTACGAGAGACGGCCATGGCTCACCCTGACATTCACGCCCACCGCATCCTGATTCTGGATTTCGGCTCCCAGTACACCCAACTGATCGCCCGCCGCGTGCGCGAGATCGGTGTGTATTGCGAAATCCACCCGTTCGACATGGAGAACGAGGCGATCCGCGCCTTCGCTCCGCGTGGTGTGATCCTCGCCGGTGGCCCGGAGTCGGTGCACGAAGCCGGCAGCCCGCGGGCGCCGCAAGCGGTGTTCGACCTGAATGTGCCGATCTTCGGCATCTGCTACGGCATGCAGACCATGTCCGAGCAGCTCGGCGGTCGCGTGCAGGGTTCCGACCTGCGTGAGTTCGGCTACGCCCGTGTCGACGTGGTCGGCAAGAGCCGCCTGCTCGACGGCATCGAAGACCATGTCGACACCGACGGCGTGTTCGGTCTCGACGTGTGGATGAGCCACGGCGACAAGGTCACCGAAATCCCGGCCGGCTTCCACATCCTCGCCAGCACCCCGAGCTGCCCGATCGCCGCCATGGCCGATGACGTGCGCGGTTACTACGGCGTGCAGTTCCACCCGGAAGTCACTCACACCAAGCAGGGTGGGCGCATCCTCTCGCGCTTCATCCTCGACATCTGCGGCTGTGCCGCGCTGTGGACTCCGGCCAATATCGTCGAAGACGCCATCGCCACCGTGCGTGCCCAGGTTGGCTCGTCCAAGGTGCTGCTGGGCCTGTCCGGCGGCGTCGACTCCTCGGTGGTTGCGGCGCTGCTGCACAAGGCCATCGGCGACCAGCTGACCTGCGTGTTCGTCGACAACGGCCTGCTGCGCCTGCACGAAGGTGATCAGGTAATGGCCATGTTCGCCGAGAACATGGGCGTCAAGGTCATCCGCGCCAACGCCGAAGAGCTGTTCCTCGGTCGTCTGGCCGGCGTTAGCGACCCGGAGCAGAAGCGCAAGATCATTGGTGCCAGCTTCATCGAAGTGTTCGATCAGGAAGCCACCAAGCTGCAGGACGTGAAGTTCCTCGCCCAGGGCACAATCTACCCGGACGTGATCGAGTCGGCCGGCGCAAAGACTGGCAAGGCCCACGTGATCAAGAGCCACCACAACGTTGGCGGCCTGCCGGAAGACATGCAGTTCAAACTGGTCGAACCGCTGCGCGAACTGTTCAAGGACGAAGTGCGCAAGATCGGCCTGGAGCTGGGTCTGCCCTACGACATGGTCTACCGCCACCCGTTCCCGGGCCCGGGCCTGGGCGTGCGCATCCTCGGCGAAGTGAAGAAGGAATACGCCGACATCCTGCGTCGCGCCGACCACATCTTCCTCGAAGAGCTGCACAACTTCGACTGGTACCACAAGACCAGCCAGGCTTTCGTGGTGTTCCAGCCGGTGAAATCGGTCGGAGTGGTCGGTGACGGCCGTCGCTACGCCTGGGTCGTCGCCCTGCGCGCCGTGGAAACCATCGATTTCATGACCGCGCGCTGGGCACACCTGCCCTACGAGCTGCTGGAGAAGGTGTCCAACCGCATCATCAACGAGATCGAGGGCATCTCCCGCGTCACCTACGACGTGTCGAGCAAGCCGCCAGCGACCATCGAGTGGGAATGATCGAGTAGGACCAGAAAGGGCAGCGTGAGCTGCCCTTTTTGCTGCCGGTGATTATTCGTCGTGAGGCTCCGGCTAGGGAGCTAGATGCCGATTCCGTCTAACGTGGGGTACCGCGCGCCATAAGCTGAAAGATGGGCACTTTCGACGGCGAGGTACTGATCATGGCCACCTATATCGATTGGCGTCTGCGCGGTCCCGGCGTGGATTTGTGCAACTGCGCCTTTGGCTGTCCCTGCCAGTTCAATGCGCAGCCCACGCATGGCAAGTGCGAGGCGGCAGTCGGCTTCCACATAGTTGAGGGGCATTTCGGCGACACCTCGCTGGCTGACTTGCATGTGGCCTGCACCTTTGCCTGGCCGGGGCCGATCCACGAAGGGCAGGGGCAATGCCAGGCCTTCATCGACGAGCGGGCCAGCGAGATGCAGCGCCAGGCGCTGCTGACCATCCTGTGCGGCCAGGAACAGGAGCCCACGGCGTTCTTCGCCATCTTTGCCAGCACGGTGACGACCCTGCACGAACCGCAGTTTGTGCCGGTCGAGGTGCGCACCGACCGTGCCGCGCTGACCGCCAGCATCCGTGTACCGGGCGCCATTGATGGGCGGGTCGAGCCGATCCGCAACCCCATGGATGGCTCGCCGCACCGGGCCAAGGTGGTGTTGCCGGAAGGTTTCGAGTTCGCTGAGGCCGACTGCGCCAGCGCCAGCTTCAACACGGCGGGCGCCATAGCTCTGGACTATGTCGGTACCAACGCCATGCTCTACGACCTGCACATGGGCCCCAGTGGCATCATTCGCGCCTAGCCGGGTCGACTGGGGCGCCTGGGTCGCGGCCGGCGGTGTGCTGTCGTTCGCTGCGCTGGCCTGGTACTGGACGGCGCGCGAAGCGGCGCGCATGGCGGCCATGGGTGAGATGCGCATGCCGCCAGCCGATTGGCTATCCCTGCAGGGGCTTTTTGCCTTCGGTATGTGGCTGGTGATGATGCAGGCCATGATGCTGCCGGCGGTCCTGCCGATGATCCTGCTCTATCGCCGTTGCCTGCTGCGGGATCGTCAGTACGTGGCGAAGCTGTGGCTGTTTTGCGCAGCCTACGTGCTGATATGGGCGGGCTTTGCCCTGCTCATGAGTGGGCTGCAGGCGCTCGGCGAATACCTCGGCGTGCTCGACCCGATGAGCCTGCGCCTGCCGCCAGCGCTGGGTGCCGCGGCCCTGCTGCTGGCCGGGCTGTACCAACTGAGCCAGGCCAAGGCCGCCTGCCTGAGCCACTGCCAGAGCCCGCTGGGTTTTCTGCAGCACCATGCCCGTCCAGGCCTGTCTGGTGCCTGGTTCACCGGCCTGCATCACGGTCTGTACTGCCTGGGTTGTTGCTGGGCGCTGATGTTGATCTTGCTGGTGGTGGGTGCCATGAGTCTGTGGGGCATGGTGCTGCTCAGCCTGCTGGTGCTGGCGGAGAAGCTGCTGCCGCTGGGCATCGGCTGGCGGCGCTGCAGCGGGGCACTTCTGATCAGCAGCGGGCTGCTGCTGTTCTGGTCCGCCTAAAAACCTGTTTACGATCTCCTGACTCGCGGCCATACCGCGTTAAAAACGGCCTCGGCAAGCTGCTTGCGGCTAACGCGCGCCAGCGCGGCCCGAAGGGCGAGTGAATACAGCTCGTAAACTCCGCTTCCTCGGCGTTTTGACCAGCCGAAGGCTGTTACTACGTAGCGCCTTGTCTGGCTCTAATTCAGAAGATCGTAAACAGGTTCTAGGGGCTGCGACATCGCGGCGTTCGACTTTGTCGTGGGCGGGCGAATAAAATGAGGCTGCTTCCCATTTGCTCCGCGCGCGGCTGCCTTGCCCGGCCGACGCGGCGTGTCGTTCTTTCTAGGTGATCGATGAAGTTGACTCGCAGACAGGTGCTCGCCGGCCTGGTTGGCCTCGGTGTGGCCGGCCTCGGCGCCGGTGGCGTGCGCTACTGGCTGGGGCGCCCGGAAAATGTGGCAAGCCATGACTACGAGCTGATCGCCGCGCCGCTCGATCTGGAGCTGGTGCCGGGGCACAAGACTCCTGCCTGGGCCTACGCGGGTCAGGCGCCGGGCCTGGAGTTGCGCTGCCGTCAGGGCGAGCGTCTGCGCGTGCGCTTCATCAATAAGCTTGAGGTGCCGACCACCATCCACTGGCATGGCATTCGCCTGCCGCTGGAAATGGATGGCGTGCCCTATGTCTCGCAGCTGCCGGTGTTGCCGGGCGAGTATTTCGACTACGACTTCATCACCCCGGATGCCGGTAGCTACTGGTACCACCCGCACACGGCCAGCAGCGAACAGCTCGGCCGCGGTCTTGTCGGCCCGCTGATCGTCGAGGAGCGTGAGTCGAGCGGCTTCGCCCATGAGCGCACGCTGTGCCTGAAGAGCTGGCATATCGACGAGCAGGGCGCCTTTACCGATTTCAGCGTGCCCCGCGAAGCCGCGCGCGAAGGCACTCGTGGGCGCCTGTCGAGCATCAATGGCGTGTCGCTGCCGACCCTGGAATTGCCGGCCGGGCAGGTGGTGCGTCTGCGCCTGATCAATGTCGACAACACCATCACCTATCGCCTCAATCTGCCAGGCGCCGAGGCGCGCATTTATGCCCTGGATGGCAATCCGGTGGCGCCGCGCCCGCTGGGCAAGGACTACTGGCTGGGCCCGGGTATGCGCCTGGATCTGGCGCTCAAGGTGCCGGCCGCCGGTACCGAGCTGTCATTGCGCAATGGCCCGTTGCGTCTGGCGACCCTGAAAAGCCTGGCCAGTGCCCAGGCGGCCGGCGACTGGCCGCCGGCGCTGCCGGCCAATCCGGTCGCCGAGCCGGACTTGAGCCAGGCCGAAACCCTGCGTTTCAACTTCGAGTGGGCGGCCCTGCTGGCCAGTCCGAATCAGGCAGGCCCGGCGCGCTACTGGCAGATCAACGGCCAGGCCTGGGATATCGATGACAAGGCCTGTGCCGACCGGCCCATCGCCACCTTGAAAAAAGATGGCCATTACATCTTCGTGCTGCGCAACATGGCCCAGTACCAGCACCCGATTCATCTGCATGGCATGACCTTCAAAGTGCTCGACTCCGATCGTCGCGAGATCATCCCGTATTTCACCGACACCTACCTGCTGGGCAAGAACGAAACGGCGCGCATCGCCTTCGTCGCCGATAATCCGGGTGTGTGGATGTTCCACTGCCATGTCATCGACCATATGGAAACCGGCCTGATGGCCGCGATTTCTGTGGTTTAAGGAAGCTTTGATGCGCGAGATCAAGATCATCGACCGCAGCCAGGACGAGCGCTTCATGCGCGCGGCCCTGGCCTTGGCCAGCGAAGGCGCCGCGCTCGGCGAAGTGCCGGTGGGCGCGGTGCTGGTGCAGGATGGCGAGGTCATCGGCCGCGGCTTCAACTGCCCGATCTCCACACATGATCCCAGCGCCCATGCCGAGATGGTGGCGATCCGCGCCGCCGCCCTCGACCTGCGCAACTACCGCCTGCCGGGCAGCACCCTGTACGTCACCCTGGAGCCGTGCAGCATGTGCGCCGGGCTGATCGTCCATTCGCGGATTGCCCGCGTCGTCTATGGCGCTACCGAGCCCAAGGCCGGGGTGGCGGTCAGTCGTGGGCAGTTCTTCAGTCAGGACTTCCTCAACCACCGGGTGCTGGTCGAGGGCGGTTTGCTGGCGGAGGAATGCGGGGCGGTGCTCAGCGCCTTCTTCAAGGCGCGGCGCTCGTAGCCCGGATGCAATCCGGGGTTGCCCTGTGAGGTGATTTCCCGGATTGCATCCGGGCTACGCGCGGCATCAGAACCTGTTTAGGATCTTTTGAGCTAGAGCCAGGCAAGGCGCAACGACCACCAGGAGTAACAGCCGCAGGCTGGCCCGAAGGGTAAGCGCCAGCGAATCAATTGGGCGAGGGCGCGGAGTTTACACGCCGTAAATGAGCAGCCCGAGCCCGATTGACCAGCCTGCGGCTGTTACTGCGTTGCAACGCAGCATGGCCGACGATCAAGAGAACCTAGACAGGCTCTCAGAGCCGCGTGGAGTCTTCCGGCGGTATGGTCTTGTTCACGCCCGGCACATGGAAGCTGCTTTCGGCCATCTGGGTGCCTTCCAGCTGCGGCTGGGTCACCCAGTTGAGGATGTCGTAGTAGCGGCGGATGTTGCGCACGAAGTGCACGGTTTCGCCGCCGCGCGCATAGCCATAGCGGGTCTTGCTGTACCACTGCTTCTGTGCCAGGCGCGGCAGCATTTTCTGCACATCCAGCCACTTGTTCGGGTTCAGCCCTTCGGCCTTGGCCAGCTTGCGCGCATCACCCAGGTGGGCAATGCCGATGTTGTAGGCGGCCAGGGCGAACCAGGTGCGGTCCGGCTCCTCCAGGTCTGCGGCCAGGCCGCTGTGGATCAGCGCCAGGTACTTGCCGCCGCCCATGATGCTTTGCCGAGGGTCCAGGCGGTTGGCCACGCCCATGGCCTGGGCGGTGCCCTGGGTCAGCATCATCAGGCCGCGCACGCCGGTTTTGGAGGTGGCCTCGGGCTGCCACAGCGATTCCTGGTAACCGACGGCCGCCAGCAGGCGCCAGTCGACCTTGTGCTTTTCCGCGGCCTGCTTGAAGTGCTGTTCGTAGCGCGGCAGGCGCTGCTGCAGGTGCTTGGCGAAGGTGTAGGCGCCGACGTAGCCGAGTACATCGACATGCCCGTAGTAGCGCTGCTTGAGGCGCTGCAGGCTGCCGTTTTCCTCGACCAGGGCGAGGAAGTGGTTGACCTCCACCAGCAGGCTGTCGTCCGTGCCGCTGGCCACCGCCCAGCCCACGTTGCGCGCGTCACCCAGGTCGAAGGCCACGCGCACGTTGGGGAAGTACACCTGGTTCATCGCCAGTTCGTTGGAGTCGACCAGGGTCAGGTCGATTTGTCCCTCGTCGACCATGCGCAGCAGGTCGACCACTTCGACGGCAGCGGATTCTTCGTATTTCAGTTCGGGCAGCGTGGCTTGCAGCTGGGCCAGTTGTTCGGCATGGCTGCTGCCTTGCAACACCAGAATGCGCTTGCCGACCAGGTCCTGGGGGCGCGAGGGGCGTGGCTGGCCGTTGCGGTAGATGACTTGTGGGGTGACTTGCAGGTAAGCCTGGGAAAACTGCGCCTGGCTCTTGCGCCCCTCGCTGTCGACCAGGCCGGCGGCGGCCAGCACCGGGCCATCCGTCTGGTTGAGGAGGCTGAACAGGTCATCGAGGTTGTCGGCGGTTTCGATCTGCAGCTGGACGCCGAGGTTCTCGGCGAAGCGCTTGACCAGTTCGTACTCGAAACCGGTCTCGCCGTTGCGATCCTGAAAGTAGGTGGCCGGGCTGTTGCGGGTGACCACCCGTAGCGCTCCCTCCTCCTGTACACGCTCGAGGGTGCTGGGCTGTTGGACGACTTCGCCATCGCCATCACAGCCTGCGAGCAGCAGGGGGATTGCAATCGCCAGCAGCCAGGCGGCCGTACGGATGCGCAACGCAATTTGGACAAGCATCGGCGCAGTATACGCAAAGCCTGGGGGGCGCCATATATCGACAGCCGGGGGCGTCTCTGCTAGGCGCTGCGCGGGCTGCGCCGATTTGCCGGTGATTTTGCCGTCCGGCGGCAGGCTGCCGCCTGGCTGTATGCGTACGGGTGCCGTCGGCCGGCGCTTTAGGCTAGAATGCACGGCCTCAAAGCACACCCCTTCCCAGAGGCTGTTCACGATGTTGATCCTGCGCGGCGCGCCCGCTCTTTCCGCTTTCCGTCACGGCAAATTGCTCGAGCAACTGACCGCCCAGGTCCCCGCTGTGACCGGTCTGTACGCCGAGTTCGCGCATTTTGCCGACGTTACCGGTGTGCTCACCGCCGACGAAGAGCAAGTCCTGGCCCGTCTGCTGCAATACGGCCCGAGTGTGCCGGTGCAAGAGCCGAGCGGCCGCCTGTTCCTCACCATCCCGCGTTTCGGCACCATTTCGCCCTGGTCGAGCAAGGCCAGCGACATCGCCCGCAACTGCGGTCTGGCGAAGATCCAGCGCCTGGAGCGCGGTATCGCCTATTACGTCGCCGGTGAACTGTCGGCCGCCGATATTCAGGCTGCGGCCAGCGTGCTGCATGACCGTATGACCCAGCTGGTGCTGGGCGCCATGGAAGAGGCCGCCGGTCTGTTCAGCCATGCCCAGCCCAAGCCTCTGACCGCGGTGGACGTGCTCGGTGGCGGTCGCGCCGCCCTGGAGCAAGCCAACGTCCAGCTCGGCCTGGCCCTGGCCGAAGACGAAATCGACTACCTGGTGAAGAGCTTCACCGAGCTGGGGCGCAACCCGCACGACATCGAACTGATGATGTTCGCCCAGGCCAACTCCGAGCACTGCCGCCACAAGATTTTCAATGCCAGCTGGGACATCGACGGCCAGAGCCAGGAAAAATCGCTGTTCGGCATGATCAAGAACACCTATGAGCTGCACCGCGAAGGCGTGTTGTCGGCTTATAAGGACAACGCCTCGGTCATCGTCGGCCACCCGGCCGGGCGCTTCTTCCCCAATCCTGAGACCCGCGAGTACGCCGCGACCCAGGAGCCGGTACATATCCTGATGAAGGTGGAGACGCACAACCACCCAACCGCCATCGCCCCGTTCCCTGGCGCCTCCACCGGCTCTGGCGGCGAGATCCGCGACGAAGGCGCGACCGGTCGTGGCGCCAAGCCGAAGGCCGGCCTGACCGGTTTCACCGTGTCCAACCTGCAGATCCCCGGTTTCGAGCAGCCCTGGGAAGTGCCGTACGGCAAACCCGAGCGCATCGTCACCGCGCTGGACATCATGATCGAAGGCCCGCTGGGTGGCGCTGCGTTCAACAACGAGTTCGGCCGTCCGGCGCTGACCGGCTACTTCCGTACCTTCGAACAGGCCGTGGCCAGCCCGCGTGGCGATGAAGTGCGCGGCTACCACAAGCCGATCATGCTCGCCGGCGGCATGGGCAACATCCGTGAAGACCATGTGCAGAAGGGTGAGATCTCGGTCGGCGCCAAGCTGATCGTGCTCGGTGGCCCGGCCATGCTGATCGGTCTGGGCGGCGGCGCGGCCTCGTCGATGGCCACTGGCACCAGCTCTGCCGATCTGGACTTCGCCTCGGTGCAGCGCGACAACCCGGAAATGGAGCGTCGTTGCCAGGAAGTCATCGACCGCTGCTGGCAGCTGGGCGAGCACAACCCGATCAAGTTCATCCACGACGTCGGTGCCGGCGGTATCTCCAACGCCCTGCCGGAGCTGATCAACGACGGCGGCCGTGGCGGTCGCTTCGAGCTGCGCGCCGTACCGAACGACGAGCCGGGCATGGCCCCGCACGAAATCTGGTGCAACGAGTCGCAGGAACGCTACGTGATGAGCGTGGACGCCGCCGACTTCGAGCGCTTCAAGGCCATCTGCGAGCGTGAGCGCTGCCCGTTTGCCGTGGTCGGCGAGGCCACCGCCGAGCCGCAGCTGACCGTCAACGACAGCCACTTCGGCAACAAGGCGGTGGACATGCCGCTGGAAGTGCTGCTCGGCAAGCCGCCGCGCATGCACCGTAGCGTCACCCGCGAAGCCGAGCAGGGCGATGACTTCGCCGCGTCCAACGTGGCGATCGATGACGCGGTCACCCGCGTGCTGCATCACCCGGCCGTGGCCAGCAAGAGCTTCCTGATCACCATCGGCGACCGCACCATCACTGGCCTGGTCGCCCGCGACCAGATGGTCGGCCCGTGGCAGGTGCCGGTGGCCGATTGCGCCGTGACCGCCACCAGCTTCGACGTCTATACCGGTGAAGCCATGGCCATGGGCGAGCGCACCCCGCTGGCCCTGCTCGATGCTCCGGCGTCGGGCCGCATGGCGGTTGGCGAGACCATCACCAACCTGGCCGCTTCGCGCATCGAGAAGCTGTCCGACATCAAACTGTCCGCCAACTGGATGGCCGCTGCCGGCCACCCGGGTGAAGACGCGCGCCTGTACGACACAGTTCATGCAGTCGGTATGCAGCTGTGCCCGGCGCTGGGTATCACCATCCCGGTGGGCAAGGACTCGATGTCGATGAAGACCCGCTGGCAGGACGAAGGTCAGGAGAAATCCGTGACCTCGCCGCTGTCGCTGGTGGTCACCGGCTTCGCCCCGGTCGCCGACATTCGCCAGACCCTGACCCCGCAGCTGCGCCTGGACAAGGGCGAGACCGATCTGATTCTGATCGACCTCGGTCGCGGGCAGAACCGCATGGGTGGCTCGATCCTCGCGCAGACCTACGGCAAGCTCGGCCAGAGCGTGCCGGACGTGGATGATGCCGAAGACCTCAAGGCCTTCTTCGCGGTGATCCAGGGCCTGAATGCCGACGGTCACCTGCTGGCCTACCACGACCGCTCCGACGGCGGTCTGCTGACCACCGCGCTGGAAATGGCCTTTGCCGGCCATTGCGGCCTCAGCCTGTTCCTCGATGCCCTGGCCGACGACAGCTCCGAGCTGGCCGCCGTGCTGTTCAACGAAGAACTCGGCGCGGTAATTCAGGTGCACCAGGACGCCACGCCGGAAGTGTTGGCGCAGTTCAGCGCCGCCGGCCTGGGCGATTGCGTGGCGGTGATCGGCCAGCCAATCAACGGCAGCGACGTGGCCATCAGTTTCAATGGCGAGCCGGTGTTCGGCGGCCAGCGCCGCCTGCTGCAGCGCCAGTGGGCCGAGACCAGCTACCAGATCCAGCGCATGCGCGACAACGTGCAGTGCGCCGAGCAGGAATTCGACAGCCTCCTCGATGAGGACAACCCCGGCCTGTCGACCAAGCTCAGCTTCGACGTCAACCAGGACATCGCCGCGCCCTACATCAAGAAGGGCGTGCGTCCGCAAGTGGCGGTGCTGCGTGAGCAGGGCGTCAACGGCCAGGTGGAAATGGCGGCGGCGTTCGACCGCGCCGGCTTCGCCGCGATCGACGTGCACATGAGTGACATCCTCAGCGGTCGCGTCAGCCTGGAACAGTTCAAGGGCCTGGTGGCCTGTGGTGGCTTCTCCTACGGTGACGTACTGGGTGCCGGCGAAGGCTGGGCCAAGTCGGTGCTGTTCAACAGACGAGCTCGCGATGCCTTCCAGGGCTTCTTCGAGCGCAAGGACAGCTTCGCTCTCGGTGTGTGCAACGGTTGCCAGATGATGAGCAACCTGCACGAGCTGATTCCGGGCACCGAGTTCTGGCCGCACTTCGTGCGCAACCGTTCGGAGCAGTTCGAGGCGCGCGTGGCCATGGTCCAGGTGCAGGAATCGGCATCGATCTTCCTGCGCGGCATGGCCGGTTCGCGTATGCCGATCGCCATCGCCCACGGTGAAGGGCATGCCGAGTTCGAGAGCGAGGAAGCTCTGCTCGAAGCGGATCTGTCCGGCACCGTGGCGATGCGCTTCGTCGACAACTACGGCAAGGTCAGTGAAGCCTACCCGGCCAACCCCAACGGCTCGCCGCGCGGGATCACCGGGCTGTGCAGCCGTGACGGCCGCGTGACCATCATGATGCCGCACCCGGAGCGGGTGTTCCGCGCGGTGCAGAACTCCTGGCGCCCGGACGAGTGGCAGGAAGACGGTGGCTGGCTGCGCATGTTTCGCAACGCCCGCGTCTGGGTGGATTAAAAGCGGCCGAAGGCCAATCTGCTGACCCTCTCCCGCTCGCGGGAGAGGGTGCCCGAAGGGCGGGAGAGGGTTGCTGTGTCAGACCCCGAACAACCCAACCTCATCCTCCCCGAAGTCCGCCAGGTCAAACCCGGCGAGACCCATCTGCTGTGTCGCTGCGGGCGTTCGTCCGCGCTTCCCGACTGCTCTTCTCTTTGCCCCGAGGCCCTGCGCCTGGAGCCCGTGCGCGAGCAGCACCTGTTGCTGTGCCGCTGCGGTCAATCGCAGCGCCTGCCTTATTGCGACGGTAGCCATAATCCACCGGTTAACGGCTTGCGGGCGCGCTGGCGCCGTTTTAGCTCCGGGTGATTAAGCCTTAGCTGGTTATGGCCAATTGCTCTAGTCAGGAAATGGACTATCCCCTTTCCCATTGCTCCAATGCAGAGTTGCGAACTGTGCCGCGCTGGTGAGATAAGGCAAAATGCCATTATCGCTGCGGCAGGGTGAGTTTCAGTGCTGTGAGGCTCCCGTATTCGTCGATGTGCCTTGGAGAAGCCGATGTACAAACTGTGTTTCTATGTGCCGGAAAGCCATCTGGAGCAGGTCAAGCAGGCGATTTTCGCCGCGGGCGGCGGTCGTATCGGCAAGTACGACAGCTGCTGCTGGCAGACCCTGGGGCAGGGGCAGTACCGCCCGCTGGAGGGCAGCGAGCCCTTCCTCGGTGTGCATGGCCAGGTGCAGCAGGTGGCCGAATGGAAAGTCGAACTGGTGGTGACCGATGAGCTGCTGCATGACGCGGTCAAGGCGATGAAAAAAAACCATCCCTACGAAACTCCGGCTTTCGATGTCTGGCGGCTTTCCGACCTGCAGTTTTAAGAACCCGTTTCGGATCTCTTGATCGTCGGCCATGCTGCGTTGCAATCGCGCTCGGAAAGCGGCTTGCCGCTAACGCGCTTTAGCGCGACCCGGAGGGCGAGTGGAGCGAGTACTGCTCATTTACACCTCGTAAACTCCGCGTCCTTGCCCAATTGCGCCTTGCCTTGCTCTAGCTCAAAAGCTCCGAAACAGGTTCTAAGGCGCAGCGCTATAAACAAAGCCCCGGCTTGCATAGGCAAGTCGGGGCTTTGTGCTTTTGGCCTGCGGGCATGCAGTCTCGTGAGACTTATACGGCGACACTCAGGCGCACATCGATGTTGCCGCGGGTGGCGTTGGAGTACGGGCAGACCTGGTGGGCGGCGGCGACCAGTTCCTCGGCCACGGCTTGTTCGAGGCCCGGCAGGCTGACGTTGAGCTCCACTTCCAGGCCGAAGCCACCGGGAATCTGGCCGATACCGACCTTGCCGGTGATCGAGGTGTCAGCCGGCAGCTGGCGCTTGCTCTGGCTGGCGACGAACTTCAGGGCGCCGATGAAGCAGGCCGAGTAGCCGGCGGCAAACAGTTGCTCGGGGTTGGTCGCTTCACCGCCCTGGCCGCCCAGTTCGCGGGGAGTGGTCAGTTTCACATCGAGAAAGCCGTCGGAAGAAACTGCGCGGCCGTCGCGGCCCCCGGTGGCGGTAGCGGTGGCGGTATAGAGGGCTTTGATGGCTTGCATGGCGAAATCTCCAGATTGATTTGCTGTCTAAAAGTTTGCGCGCTAAGTAAGTGCGTGAGATGAAATGTAGTGCGATTTAATTTTGCGCGCAAGATATTTATTTGGAACGATTCGCTATGCACCTATACGTTTTACGGAATAAGGCAGGTCGCTGGGGGGAGTCGAACGGGGAGGGGCATGGGCGTGTTGTAACGCCCGTGGGTGGTTATGCAGAGTGCAGTGCCTGTTGCAGTTTGCTGCGCAGGGCGATGACCTCTTCCTTCAGCGCCATTAGCTCGCTGGTGTTATGGCCGCTGGCTTCGACGATGCAGGTGGGGAAGTGCTCGGCTTGTTGTTGCAGGGCCCGGCCCTGCTCGGTCAGGTACAACTCGACCACGCGCTCATCGACACTGCTGCGGATGCGCTTGAGCAGGCCTTCACCCTCCAGGCGCTTGAGCAACGGGGTCAGCGAGCCGGGGTCGGTCAGCAGGCGGGTGCTGATCTCGCCAACGGTGATGCCGTCGCGTTCCCAGAGCACGAGCATGGCCAGGTATTGCGGGTAGGTCAGGCCAATGCTTTGCAGCATGGGCTTGTAGGCCTTGGTCATCAGCAGCGAGGTCGAGTACAGGGCGAAGCACAACTGGTTGTCCAGTTGCAGGGCTGGGCAGGACTGGGGCGTTGTCATCGGTTGATCCGCAAATGATGAATGCTTGCGCAACAAGTTATCGCGCAAATTAAAGTTGTGCAAATATTGATCATGACCGATTCGCAGGCATGAAAAAGGCGCCCGGGGCGCCTTTGCTGTGCTGGCCGCTCAGGGGCGAATTTCGATCAGCGTGCCGTCCTGCACCAGGCGCCATACCTCACGCATGTCGACATTGCGCATGGCGATGCAGCCTTCGGTCCAGTCGAGGGTGTGGAAATACCACTCGGGGTATTCGTCATCCAGCGGCGTGCCATGGATCATGATCATGCCGCCTGCCGGTACGCCTTTCTTGCGGGCGTTGGCGCTGTCGCGGGCGTTGGGGTAGGAGATGTGCATGGACAGGTTGTACTTCTCGCTGGTCTTGCGCCAGTCGATCCAGTAGAAGCCTTCCGGCGTGCGGCTGTCACCCTCGCGCAGCTTGGCGCCCTTGGGCTCCTTGCCCAGCGATACGCGATAGGACTTGAGCACTTCACCACGACCCATCAGGTGCAGTTTGCGCTCGGATTTGACCACCAGCACCTTGTCGATCGACTTGCCTTGCAGGGTCGGGGCCGTGGAGGCGTTGGCCAAGCCGATGAGGGTGAAACAGAGGGTGGCGAGCAACCAGCGCATTGCGATATTCCAGAGTATTTCCGAGGCCTGAGCGAACAGGTTGTTATAGGGCGAGAGTCTGCCTATGCCGGCGCCGATGTTCAATCTTCCGGGGATTGCCGGTCGTGCAATTGGGCCAGCAGCCAGCGGTTCTGTGTGTTGCCGGGTGAATGAGGTCGACAGGCACGCCGCGCGCCTGTTCTGATTGCGGCTCATGACTACAGAGGGATGGGTTCATGGCTGATCTTCAGTTTCTTCGGCACCTGAGCCTGGCGCCAGGCCAGCATCCGGCGGGTCTCCTGCACTTGAGCGCAGCCAGTGCGCTGGTGCGTTGCGGCGGCCAGCTGTATGTGGTGGCTGACGATGAGCTGCATCTCGGTGTCTTCGCCGAGGGTGATGCGGCGCCGGGGCAGCTGCTGCGCCTGTTCGCGGGGGAGCTGGCCGAGGACAAGGCCGAGCGCAAGGCGCAGAAGCCGGATCTGGAAAGCCTGGCGCTGCTGCCGGCCATGCCGGGCTATGCGCAGGGTGCATTGCTGGCCCTGGGTTCGGGCTCCAAGCCCAATCGCCAGCAGGCCGTGTTGCTGATGCTGGATGCGCAGGGCGCGGTGCAAGGCGCGCCACGCCTGATCGATCTGCGCGCGCTGTACCAGCCACTGCACGCGCAGTTCGCCGACCTGAATATCGAGGGCGCTTTCCTCCTGGGTCAGCACTTCATCCTCTTGCAGCGCGGCAACCAGGGACAGGCGGCGAATGCAGCCGTACGTTTTGCCTGGCCGGCGCTGCAGGCCTGGCTGCTGGGCGAGCAGGGCGAGGCGCCGGTAGCGGACAGCGTGGAGCTTCTGGCGTTGGGGGAACTGCAGGGCGTGGCCCTGGGTTTTACCGATGGTGCGGCGCTGGCCGACGGCCGCTGGCTGTTCAGTGCGGTGGCGGAAAATACGGCGGACAGCTACCAGGATGGCGCCTGCCTGGGGGCCATCATCGGCCTGGTCGAAGCCGATGGCCAGCTGCGCCGGCTGGCCAGCCTGGATGGGCAGTGGAAAGTGGAGGGGCTCGCCGTGCAGCAGCGCGGTGAGAAGTTGCTGCTCAGCCTGGTTACCGATGCCGATGATCCGCAGATCGCCGCCAGCCTGTTGGCGCTGGAGCTGGATTTACCAAGCTGAGTCGGCCTACTTGGACAGCAGCAGGGCCAACTCGTCGACCATTTCTGCCCAGTCCGAATCGTCGTCCAGGGCTTCACTGATAAACGCCGCCTGGGACTCGTTCCAGAACGGCGCCTGGGCCAGGCCCAGGCCTTCGGGCAGATGATGGTCGCGGATAAAGGCTTCGATACCGGCCTTGCCGGCCGGCAGGCCGAGCTGTTTGAACAGGGTGCTCAGGCTGTGATCGCTGGTGTCCATGGTTCCTCCTGTCAGGCAGTGCGCCGCTGCTGGGTAAGCAGAGAGGACTATAGCTTTCACGCCCACGCTGGTGCAGATTTCACTCGCGTGGACGCAGCGCGGCGATGCCCTCGTTGCGGATCGGATAGACCTGCTCGCGGCGATCGGCGAAGTAGCATTTCAGGGTGCGACCGACCGTCGGGAAGGCCAGTTCCTGCCAGGGGATTTCATGCTCATGGAACAGCTGCACTTCCAGGCTTTCCTCGCCGGCGGCGAAGTCCAGGTCAACCAGCTCGGCACGGAAGAAAACGTACAGCTGGCTGATGTGCGGCAGGTCGAACAGGGTGTACAGGCTCAGCTCGCGCACCCGCGCGCAGGCTTCCTCTTGGGTCTCGCGGGCGGCGGCCTGTTCCAGGGTTTCGCCGTTCTCCATGAAGCCGGCCGGCAGGGTCCAGAAACCGCAGCGCGGTTCGATGGCCCGGCGGCACAGCAGCACCTGCTCGCCCCAGACCGGCAGGCAGCCGGCGATGATGCGCGGGTTCTGGTAGTGGATGGTCTGGCATTGCGGGCAGACGAAGCGCAGGCGGTTGTCGCCGAGCGGAATGCGTTGTTCCACCGGGTTGCCACAGTGACTGCAAAAATTCATGCCGGCTCCTTTCTTCAATGCCCCATCTTCGCGCTACAGGCGTGCTACCGGCAAGCTGTCCCGTCGGGGCAGGGCTTGGGCGGCCCCTGGCTTTCATGCCATCATGACGGTTAGAAAAAAAGACCGAGAATGAGCCATGCTCGACGAGCTGCTCCTGCGCGTGCGCAGTCATACGCCACGTATTCTGGAGACCGACAAGCGCCTGCCCGAAGCCGCCGTGCTGTTGCCGCTGACCCGTAGCGACGAGCCGGAACTGGTGCTGACCCTGCGTGCCAGTGGTCTCTCCACCCACGGCGGCGAAGTCGCCTTCCCCGGTGGTCGACGCGACCCGGAAGACCGCGACCTGATCCATACCGCCCTGCGCGAAGCCGAGGAAGAAGTCGGCCTGCCGCCGGGCCTGGTGGAGATGATCGGCCCGCTCAGCCCGCTGGTATCGCGCTTCGGCATCAAGGTCACGCCCTATGTCGGGGTGGTGCCGGACTTCGTCGAGTACCGCGCGAATGATGACGAGATCGCCGCGGTCTTCGCCGTGCCGCTGCGTTTCTTCTGCGACGACCCGCGCGAGGTCACCCATCGCATCGATTACGAGGGGCGCAGCTGGTATGTGCCCTGCTACCACTACGACAACTACAAGATCTGGGGCTTGACGGCGGTGATGATCGTCGAGCTGGTCAACCTGGTGTTCGATGCCGGCATCGACCTGGAGCAGCCCCCAAAACCCTCGGTCAAGATCATTCGCCTGTGAGGAAAATCCGATGAAGTACCGCCTGGGTGATGCCCGTGTCGACGCTCACCCCGACAGCTGGATCGCCCCCACGGCGGCAGTGATCGGCAAGGTGCGCCTGGAGCAGGGCGCCAGTGTCTGGTTCGGCGCGGTGCTGCGTGGCGACAACGAATTGATCCATATCGGCGAGAACAGCAACGTGCAGGACGGCACGGTGATGCACACCGACATGGGCTTTCCACTGACCCTGGGCAAGGGCGTCACCGTTGGCCACAACGTGATGATGCACGGCTGCACGGTCGGCGATTACAGCCTGATCGGCATCAATTCGGTGATCCTCAACGGCGCCAAGATCGGCAAGCACTGCATCATCGGCGCCAACAGCCTGATCGCCGAGGGCAAGGAAATTCCCGACGGCAGTCTGGTCATGGGCAGCCCGGGCAAGGTGGTGCGCGAACTGACCGAACAGCAGAAGAAGATGCTCGAAGGCAGCGCCGCCCATTACGTGCACAACGCCCAGCGCTATGCCCGCGACCTGGTCGAGGATCAGGACTGATGGAACTCGAGCGTCCGGTCAAGTCGCCCTGCGTGAGCATCTGCGCGCTGGACGAGCAGGACATCTGTACCGGCTGCCAGCGTACGGCAGACGAGATCACCCGCTGGGGGCGCATGGACAATGCCGAGCGCCGCCTAGTGCTGGCCCGTTGCGTCGAGCGCACCCGAGCCGCCGGGCAGTTTATCCAGCAGCCCGCCACCCACTGAATTCCCTTTTGCCTGTCTGACGAGGACTCCTGCATGCCCCGTATCGGTACCCCCCTGTCGCCGACCGCGACCCGTGTTCTGCTGTGTGGCTCCGGCGAGCTGGGCAAGGAAGTGGTGATCGAGCTGCAGCGCCTGGGCTGTGAAGTGATTGCCGTCGACCGTTATGCCAATGCCCCGGCCATGCAGGTGGCGCATCGCAGCCACGTCATCAGCATGCTCGACGGTGCGGCCCTGCGCGCGGTGATCGAGCTGGAACAGCCGCACTACATCGTGCCGGAGATCGAGGCCATCGCCACCGACACCCTGGTCGAGCTGGAGGCCGAAGGCTTTACCGTGATTCCCAGTGCGCGCGCGGCCAAGCTGACCATGAACCGCGAAGGCATCCGCCGCCTGGCCGCCGAAGAACTGGGGCTGCCGACTTCGCCGTATTTCTTTGCCGACTCGCTGGAAGAGTGCCGGGTCGCAGCCGAGAAGCTGGGCTTCCCCTGCCTGATCAAGCCGATCATGAGTTCTTCCGGCAAAGGCCAGTCGGTGCTGAAGAGCGCCGCCGACCTGCAGGCGGCCTGGGATTACGCCCAGGCTGGCGGGCGCGCCGGCAAGGGCCGGGTGATAGTCGAAGGCTTCATCGATTTCGACTACGAAATCGCCTTGCTCACCGTGCGCCACAGTGGCGGCACCACCTTCTGCGCGCCGGTGGGGCATCGTCAGGTCAAGGGCGATTATCAGGAGTCCTGGCAGCCGCAGCCTATGAGTGCCAAGGCGCGGGCGGAAGCCGAACGCATTGCTTTGGCGGTCACCGAATCGCTGGGCGGGCGTGGCCTGTTCGGCGTGGAGCTGTTCGTCAAAGGCGATCAGGTGTGGTTCTGCGAGATTTCCCCGCGCCCGCACGACACCGGGCTGGTCACCCTGATTTCCCAGGACCTGTCCGAATTCGCCCTGCATGCGCGGGCCATTCTCGGCCTGCCGATTCCGGCCATTCGCCAGATGGGACCGTCGGCGTCGGCGGTGATCCTGGTCGAGGGCGAGTCGCAGCAGGTCAGCTTCGCCAACCTCGGTGCGGCCCTGGCCGAGGCGGATACCGCCCTGCGCCTGTTCGGCAAGCCGGAAGTCAGCGGCCAGCGGCGCATGGGGGTAGCCCTGGCGCGTGATGAAAGCATCGACGCGGCCCGCGCCAAGGCGACTCGCGCGGCCCAGGCGGTGCGCGTCGAGCTGTGATGCGCCTGCGTGCGCTGGGCTGGTGGGGGCTGACCCTGGCCCTGTTGCCGGTGGTACTGCCGCAAGCGCTGTGGGCGCGGCGCACGGCATTGCGCCTGCCGCCCGCTGCAGGCGCGCAGAGCGGCCTGGTGGGTGCTGCTGGCGCGCCCCCGCTGCGCTTGCTGCTGCTTGGCGAGTCCACGGTGGCCGGCGTCGGTGTCGAGTTGCAGGAGGCGGCCCTGGCCGGCCAGTTGGCTCAGGCGCTGAGTGTGCGCCTGCAGCGCCCGGTGGCCTGGCGCGCCTGTGGCGAGAATGGCATCACCGCCACGCAGGCCTGTCAGCGTCTGTTGCCCCAGGCCTTGGCCGAGCCGGCGGACCTGGCCGTGCTGGTGTTCGGGGTGAATGACACCACCCACCTGAGTTCGCTGCAGGCCTGGGACGATTCCCTGCGCCAGCTCAGTCGCAGCCTGGCGGCGGGTGGCTGTCGTGTGGTGTTTACCGGCGTGCCGCCGATCGAGCATTTCAGTGCCTTGCCCTGGCTGCTGCGTAAGCTGCTGGGCTGGCGCGCGTCCTTGATGGATCGGCATTTGCGCCGCGTCTGTCTGGAAGAGGGCGTGGAGTATCAGCGCCTGGCGCTGGAGTTCGCCGCCGATTACCTGGCGCGCGATGGCTATCACCCTTCGGCGCTGGGTTACCGGGTCTGGGGTGAGGGGCTGGCGCTGGCGCTTAGCGCTGAGCCCGGCCCGGCTGGGTCTGCCACAGGCGCACGCGTTTGACCCGGTTTTCGCTGGATTCGAGGATTTCCAGGCGATAAGGACCGATGCGCAGGCACACCGGGCAATCCGGGATGCTTTCCAGGGCTTCGGTGATCAGGCCGTTGAGGGTTTTCGGCCCCTCGCTGGGCAGGTGCCAGCCCAGCAGCTTGTTCAGTTCGCGGATGTTGGCGCTGCCATCGATGATCTGGCTGCCGTCGGCCTGGGGGCTGATGTCGGCATGCTGTTGCTGATCGCGGCCGCTGAGGTCGCCGACGATTTCTTCCAGCACGTCTTCCAGGGTAATCAGGCCAAGCACGTCGCCATATTCATCGACCACCAGGCCCATGCGGCGTTTTTCCTTCTGGAAGTTCAGCAACTGGGTCGACAGCGGGGTGTTTTCCGGCACGAAGTAGGCCGGCTGGCAAGCCTGCTGAATGGTTTCGAAGGTCAGCTGGTCATGGGTCAGCAGGCGCGCCAGGTGGCGCATGTGGACCATGCCTTCGACCTGGTTGATGTCCTGGCGGTACACCGGCAGGCGCGTGTGGCGGGTGTTCTGCAGCAGATCGACGACTTCGCTGAGGTCATGCTCCAGGTCGATGCCGATGATCTCGTTGCGCGGGATCATCACGTCGTTGACCGATACCGTTTCCAGGTCGAGTACGCCGAGCAGCATGTTCTGCCGGCTTTCGGGCAGGGCATGGCCGGATTCGCGGACCACGCTGCGCAGTTCCTCGGTGGTCAGGCTGTCGCTGCTGCGGGCGCTGGGGTCGATGCCGAACAGGCGGAGCAGCACGTTGCTGATGGCATTGAGGGCGACCACCAGCGGATAGAACAGTTTGAGCAGGATCATCAGGGGCAGGCTTGCCGGGTAGGCAATAGCCTCTGGGCGCAGGGCAGCCAGGGTCTTGGGGGTGATTTCGCCGAAAATCAGCAGGACGATGGTCAGGGCAATCGTGGCGATGGCGATGCCGGCCTCGCCCCAGAGTTGCATGGCCAGCACGGTGGCGATGGCCGAGGCGAGAATATTGACGAAGTTGTTGCCGATCAGAATGGTGCCGAGCAGTCGGTCCGGGCGGCTCAGCAGCTCGCTGGCCCGCTTGGCGCCGCGATGCCCTTCACGGGCTTTGTGGCGCAGGCGATAGCGGTTGAGGCTGATGATGCCCGTCTCCGAGCTGGAGAAAAACGCCGAACACATGATCAGGAAGGCCAGCAGGCCAAGCAGAAAACCGGGGTGCAGCTCGGCCACAGCCAATGCCTCAGATATGCAGAATGAATTCGCGGACCAGCTTGCTGCCGAAGTACGCCAGCATCAGCAGGCAGAAGCCGGCCAGGGTCCAGCGGATGGCCTTGTGGCCGCGCCAGCCCAGCTGGTGACGGCCCCACAGCAGGACGGCGAAGACCACCCAGGCGAAGCAGGAAAGGATGGTCTTGTGCGCCAGGTGCTGGGCGAACAGGTTGTCGACGAACAGCCAGCCGGACAGCAGTGACAGCGAGAGCAGGCCCCAGCCGGCCCAGAGGAAGCCGAACAGCAGGCTCTCCATGGTCTGCAGTGGCGGGAAGTTCTTGATCAGCCCGGACGGATGCTTGTGCTTGAGCTGGTGATCCTGCAGCAGCAGGAGCAGGGCCTGGAACACCGCCATGGTCAGCAGGCCATAAGCCAGGATCGACAGCAGGATGTGGGTGAGAATGCCGGGGCCTTCATTGATCGGGGTCAGCGTGCCGGTGGGCAGGAACTGCGCCAGCAGCACGGTCAGGCAGCCCACGGGCAGGAGTACCAGCAGCAGGTTTTCCACGGGGATGCGCAGGCAGGCCAGCAGGGTCAGGAGGATCACCGCATAGGCGATCAGGCTGGCAGCGCTGAAGAAGTCCAGGGTCAGCCCAGCGGTGGCGTGCAGCTGCAAAAACAGGCTGCTGCCATGGCAGAGCAGGGCGGCCAGTACCAGCAGTGCGAGCAGGGGCCGGTTCGGCGTTTCGCGCCTGGCCAGGCGCAGGCCTTGATAAACAGTGGCGCCGGCATACAGCGCGGCAGCAGCGAGGCTGGGCAGCAGAGGGTGCATAAGTCCTTGTAACGCAGGGCCCGAAAGGTCGTGAGTTTGGCATATAAGAAGCATTTCACGAAAGACCGCTGGCGGTGTCGGTGACTCGGGCACTTGGTTATACTCCGCGACCTGCCGCAAGACCCGCTGAAAGGAAAGCGCATGTTCGAAAACCTTACTGACCGCCTGTCACAGACGCTGCGCCATGTCACCGGCAAGGCCAAGCTGAGCGAAGACAACATCAAGGACACCCTGCGTGAAGTGCGCATGGCCCTGCTCGAGGCCGATGTTGCGCTGCCGGTGGTCAAGGACTTCGTCAACAAGGTCAAGGATCGCGCGGTCGGCACCGAGGTGTCGAAGAGCCTGACGCCGGGTCAGGCGTTCGTGAAGATCGTCCGTGCCGAGCTGGAAGAGCTGATGGGCGCGGCCAACGAGGATCTCAGCCTCGCCGTCACCCCGCCCGCCGTGGTGCTGATGGCTGGCCTGCAGGGCGCCGGTAAGACCACCACCGCCGGCAAGCTGGCGCGCTTCCTCAAGGAGCGCAAGAAGAAGACGGTGATGCTGGTATCGGTCGACGTCTATCGTCCGGCGGCGATCAAGCAGCTGGAAACCCTGGCCAGCGACATCGGCGTGACCTTCTTCCCGTCCGATAGCGGTCAGCAGCCGGTGGCCATTGCCCAGGCGGCGATTGCCGAGGCCAAGCTCAAGTTCATCGACGTGGTCATCGTCGACACCGCTGGCCGTCTGGCCATCGACGCCGAGATGATGGCCGAGATCCAGGCCGTGCATGCGGCGACCAAGCCGGCCGAGACCCTGTTCGTGGTCGACGCCATGACCGGTCAGGATGCCGCCAACACCGCCAAGGCCTTCGGCGATGCGCTGCCGCTGACCGGCGTGGTGCTGACCAAGGTCGATGGTGATGCCCGTGGCGGTGCCGCACTCTCCGTGCGCCACATCACCGGCAAGCCGATCAAATTCATCGGTATGGGCGAGAAGAGCGACGCGCTCGAGCCGTTCCATCCGGATCGCATCGCTTCGCGCATCCTCGGCATGGGTGACATGCTCAGCCTGATCGAGCAGGCCGAGCAGACCCTCGACCGTGAGAAGGCCGACAAACTCACCAAAAAGCTGAAGAAGGGCAAGGGCTTCGATCTCGAAGACTTCCGCGACCAGCTGCAGCAGATGAAGAACATGGGCGGTCTCGGTGGCCTGATGGACAAGCTGCCGTCCATCGGTGGCGTCAATCTGTCGCAAATGAGCGGTGCCCAGGGTGCGGCCGAGAAGCAGTTCAAGCAGATGGACGCGATCATCTGCTCCATGACCCCGGCCGAGCGCCGCGATCCGGACATCATCAGTGGCTCGCGCAAGCGCCGCATCGCCCTCGGCTCCGGCACTCAGGTGCAGGATGTTGGGCGGCTGATCAAGCAGCACAAGCAGATGCAGAAGATGATGAAGAAGTTCACTGCCAAGGGCGGCATGGCCAAGATGATGCGCGGCCTGGGCGGTATGATGCCCGGCGGCGGCATGCCCAAGCTCTGAGTGGCATGCCCGCAAATGCCGTACATGGCCGCCCTGGCTGGCTTGCAGGGCGACGCCGACCGGTGGAGCCAAAAAGAGATTTGCAAACGGCCGCATAATCCTTAGAATATGCGGCCTTTCGGGCCTAGGCCCTCAAAGTGTGCCTTTTGTTTTGCAAGCACCGACTACAGGAACGATGTTCACATGGTAACCATCCGTCTTGCCCGTGGCGGCTCCAAGAAGCGCCCCTTCTACCACCTGACCGTGACCAACAGCCGCAATGCGCGCGATGGTCGTTTCGTTGAGCGCGTGGGTTTCTTCAACCCGATCGCCAACGGTGGTGAAGTGAAGCTTTCTGTTAATCAGGAGCGCGTCACTTACTGGCTGAGCCAAGGCGCCCAGCCGTCTGAGCGTGTTGCTCAGCTGCTCAAGGACGCTGCCAAGGCCGCTGCCTGAGTACTATGACCACGACGCCGACCGCTGAGGACCTGATCGTCCTCGGCAAGATCACTTCGGTGCACGGCGTGCGTGGCGAGGTGAAGATTTATTCCTTCACCGATCCGATCGACAACCTGCTCGATTACCCGCATTGGACGCTCAAGCGCGATGCAGAGGTCAAGCAGGTCGAGATGCTCAGTGGACGCTTGCAAGGCAAGATCCTGGTGGCAAAGCTCAAGGGCCTCGATGACCGCGAAGTGGCACGTACCTTCGCGGGTTTCGACATTTGTGTGCCCCGTGCGTTGCTGCCGGATCTGGCTGAAGACGAGTTCTACTGGTACCAGCTCGAAGGTCTCAAGGTTATCGATCAGCTCGGGCAACTGCTCGGCAAGATCGACCACCTGCTGGAGACCGGTGCCAACGATGTGATGGTGGTCAAGCCCTGCGCTGACAGCCTGGATGACCGCGAACGCCTGCTGCCGTATACCGCGCAGTGTGTGCTCAAGGTCGATCTGGCCGCTGGCGAAATGCAGGTCGACTGGGATGCTGATTTCTGAGCTGACAGGCTCTTGTGCGAGCGAGTGCCATGCGCGTTGAAGTCATCAGCATCTTCCCGGAGATGTTTGCCGCCATCAGTCAGTACGGCATTACCAGTCGTGCGGTGAAGCAGGGGCTGTTGCAGTTGAACTGCCACTACCTGCGCGATTTCACCGATGACCGGCACCAGACCGTGGATGATCGCCCCTTCGGTGGCGGCCCCGGCATGGTGATGAAGATCAAGCCTCTGGAAGGCGCCCTGGCTGCGGCCAAGGCATCTGCCGGAGCGCAGGCGAAGGTGATCTACCTGTCGCCGCAAGGCCGCCAGCTTAATCAGCCGGCAGTGCGTGAGCTGGCTGGCGAGGAGGCGTTGATCCTCATCGCCGGTCGCTACGAAGGTATCGACGAGCGCTTCATCGAAGAACATGTCGATGAAGAGTGGTCGATCGGTGACTACGTTCTCTCCGGCGGTGAACTGCCGGCGATGGTCCTGATCGATGCAGTGACACGCTTGTTGCCCGGTGCATTGGGCCATGCAGATTCGGCCGAGGAGGATTCGTTTAGCGACGGCCTGCTCGACTGCCCGCACTACACCCGCCCGGAGATGTATGCGGGTAAATGTGTTCCCGATGTGTTGCTTAGTGGCAACCACGAACACATCCGGCGCTGGCGTTTACAGCAGTCCCTTGGTCGGACTTGGGAACGCCGCGCTGATCTTCTGGATAGCCGCTCGCTTTCTGGAGAAGAAAAAAAGCTGCTGGAGGAATACATCCGCCAGCGGAACGATAGTTAACGTATCGATGACAAACCGTGGTTTGTCTTAGGAGCACAGCATGACCAACAAAATCATTCAGCAGATCGAAGCTGAGCAGATGACCAAAGAGATCCCGACCTTTGCCCCGGGCGACACCGTTGTCGTTCAGGTAAAAGTGAAGGAAGGCGACCGTTCCCGTCTGCAGGCTTTCGAAGGCGTGGTTATCGCCAAGCGCAACCGTGGTCTGAACAGTGCTTTCACTGTTCGCAAGATCTCCAACGGCGTAGGCGTTGAGCGTACCTTCCAGACCTACAGCCCGCTGGTTGACAGCCTGGCCGTCAAGCGTCGCGGTGACGTGCGCAAAGCCAAGCTGTACTACCTCCGCGACCTGTCCGGCAAGGCAGCACGCATCAAGGAAAAACTGTCCTGATCGGACGTTTTCCTTGCAGGAAAAAAGCAGCCCTAGGGCTGCTTTTTTCGTTTCTGGGGCCTGCCGACCGGCAGGTTCTGCAGTCGCTATCTGTCCAGCGGGCAGCGTGATAAGCAGCACAACACCGCGCAGCACAGCGGCAGCCACATCTTTCAGAGAGCAGTAGTGGCATGACCCCGAGAGAGCAAGAGATTCTGCGGCGCACCGAGTTGTCGGAAAGCCGCGTGACCAAGGCGGTGTTCCCGCCGACCACCAACCACCACAACACCTTGTTCGGTGGTACCGCCCTGGCCTGGATGGACGAGGTCTCCTTCATCGCCGCGACGCGCTTCTGCCGCCTGCCCCTGGTGACGGTGTCGAGTGATCGCATCGACTTCAAGCATGCGATACCGGCCGGCTCCATCGTCGAGCTGGTTGGCCGGGTGATCAAAGTCGGCACTACCAGCCTCAAGGTCGAGGTGAACATCTATGTCGAGAGCATGTACCACGACGGGCGCGAGAAGGCGGTCAGTGGTGTGTTCAGCTTTGTCGCCGTGGGCGAGGACAACAAGCCGATTCCGGTGCTGCCGGGGTTTGTCGCCGATGCTGCGGCGCAAACCTTAAACGGCTGAGGCCGAGGCTGGGTTCAGCCGTTCTGGTTGCTGGCCGTCACGGCGCTAGCTGTGGAAGACTAGCGACTCTGTTTCTGGTGTAACCCTGCCCATGCCCGTTCTCGATCACCCTCTGCTGGATCGCTTTCTCGATGCCTTGTGGCTGGAGAAAGGCCTGTCGGTGCATACCCGCGATGCCTACCGCAGTGACCTCGGCCTGTTCCATGCCTGGCTGCAGGAGCGTGGCCTGGAGTTGCCGGGAGCGGGGCGCGACATCATCCTCGATCATCTCGCCTGGCGCCTGGCCGAGGGCTACAAGGCGCGCTCCACCGCGCGTTTTCTTTCCGGTGTGCGCGGCTTCTACCGCTACCTGCTGCGCGAGGGCTTGATCAGCGAGGATCCGACCTTGCAGATCGATCTGCCACAGCTTGGGCGGCCGCTGCCAAAATCCCTGTCCGAAGCGGATGTCGAGGCGCTCCTGGCGGCGCCGGAGCTGGACGATCCGCTCGGTCTGCGTGATCGCGCCATGCTCGAAGTCCTGTATGCCTGCGGTCTGCGGGTGACTGAACTGATCTCGCTGACCCTGGAGCAGGTCAATCTGCGTCAGGGTGTACTGCGCGTCTTCGGCAAGGGCAGCAAGGAGCGCTTGGTGCCCATGGGCGAAGAGGCGATCGCCTGGATCGAGCGCTATGTGCGTGAGGCGCGGCCCTTCCTGTTGGGTGGCAAGCCGAGCGATGTGCTGTTTCCCAGCCTGCGTGGCGAGCAGATGACCCGGCAGACCTTCTGGCACCGCATCAAGCACCAGGCTCGGGTGGCCGGGATCGCCAAGTCGCTGTCGCCACATACCCTGCGCCATGCCTTCGCCACCCATCTGCTCAACCACGGCGCCGACCTGCGCGTGGTGCAGATGCTGCTGGGACACAGCGACCTGTCGACCACGCAGATCTACACCCATATCGCCAAGGCGCGTCTGCAGGAACTGCACGCTCGGCACCATCCGCGCGGCTGACTCTTTATCGCCTCACAGCGTCCGCCCAGCGTCTGTGATCGGCGCTGCAGGGCTTCTGTGGTAGGCTGGCCGCTCTGTTGACAGGAGTAACCCATGCCCGTTTTCCGCCTTATTGCCGGCACCGCGCTCGGCCTTGTTGCTGCCATTGCCCAAGCGGCCGATCCTGACCAAGCCATCCGCGCCACGCTCAGCAAGCTGCAACCGGATCTGCCGATCGAGGCCATTGCCGAGAGCCCGATGACCGGCCTGTTTCAGGTGCAGCTCAAGGGTGGCCGCCTGCTCTATGCCAGCGGCGATGGCCAGTTCCTCCTGCAGGGCAATCTCTATCAGTTCAAGGACGGCAATGCGGTCAACCTGACCGAGAAAGCGGAAAGCAAAGGCATCGCCAAGCTGATCAACGAAGTTCCGTTGAGCGAAATGGTGGTGTTCGCACCGAAGCAGCCGAAGACCCATATCACCGTGTTTACCGATACCGATTGCGGCTACTGCCAGAAGCTGCACAGCGAAGTGCCGGAGCTCAATCGCCTGGGGGTCGAGGTGCGCTACCTCGCGTTCCCGCGCCAGGGTCAGGGCTCTCATGGCTACAACGGCCTGGCCAGCGTCTGGTGCGCCAAGGATCGCCAGGATGCGATGAACAAGGCCAAGGCTCGCCAGGAGCTGCCGCCGGGCACCTGTGAGAATCCAGTCATGAAACAGTACGCGCTGGGCCAGTCCATTGGCGTGAATGGCACGCCGGCCATCGTTCTGGCCAACGGCCAGCTGATTCCGGGCTATCAACCGGCGCCGCAGCTGGCGAAAATTGCCCTGGAGGCCAAGTAATCCGGGGTCGCTGGTAGATTGACTAATAGGGAGCCGCTTCGTAATGTGCGGCTCTTTTATGCGGCCGGGGCTTGCTCCGGCCGTTTTACGCAGTGCAGATGGGGAAATCAGAGTGAAACCGGTCAAAGTAGGCATCTGTGGGCTGGGTACCGTCGGTGGCGGCACCTTCAATGTGCTTAAACGCAACGCCGAGGAGATTGCCCGCCGTGCCGGGCGCGGAATCGAAGTCGCGCAGATTGCTGCACGTCGCCCCAACCCGAAATGCGCAACCGGCAACACCCCCATCACTGCCGATATTTTCGACGTGGCCAACAACCCCGAGATCGATGTGGTCATCGAGCTGATCGGTGGCTACACCCTGGCCCATGAGCTGGTGCTCAAGGCCATCGAGAACGGCAAGCACGTGGTCACCGCGAACAAGGCGCTGATCGCCGTGCACGGCAACGAGATCTTCGCCAAGGCCCGCGAGAAGGGCGTCATCGTCGCCTTCGAAGCGGCCGTGGCCGGCGGTATCCCGGTGATCAAGGCGATCCGCGAAGGCCTGGCTGCCAACCGCATCAACTGGCTGGCCGGCATCATCAACGGCACCGGCAACTTCATCCTCACCGAGATGCGCGAGAAAGGTCGTGCCTTCGCCGACGTGCTCAAGGAAGCTCAGGCTTTGGGTTACGCCGAGGCCGACCCGACCTTCGACGTCGAAGGCATCGATGCCGCACACAAGCTGACCATCCTCGCTTCCATCGCCTTCGGCATCCCGCTGCAGTTCGACAAGGCCTACACCGAGGGCATCAGCCAGCTGACCAGTGCTGACGTGAACTATGCCGAAGCCCTCGGCTACCGCATCAAGCACCTCGGCGTGGCGCGTCGTACCGAGGCCGGCATCGAGCTGCGCGTGCACCCGACGCTGATCCCGGCCGACCGCCTGATCGCCAACGTCAACGGCGTGATGAACGCGGTGATGGTCAATGGCGATGCCGCCGGCAGCACCCTGTTCTACGGCGCCGGTGCCGGCATGGAGCCGACCGCTTCGTCGGTGGTCGCTGACCTGGTCGACGTGGTGCGTGCGCTGACCACCGACCCGACCAACCGCGTGCCGCACCTGGCCTTCCAGCCGGACTCGCTGTCCGACCACCCGATCCTGCCGATCGAGCAGTGCGAGAGCGCCTACTACCTGCGCATCCAGGCCAAGGATCATCCGGGCGTGCTGGCCCAGGTGGCGAGCATCCTGTCCGAGCGCGGCATCAACATCGAATCGATCATGCAGAAAGAAGCCGAAGAGCACGACGGCCTGGTACCGATGATTCTGGTCACCCACCGGGTGGTCGAGTCCCGCGTCAACGACGCCATCGCCGCGCTGGAAGCGCTGAGCGACGTGGTCGGTCGCGTGGTGCGTATCCGCGTCGAACAACTGGGCTGAGGGAAAGAACATGCGTTATATCAGTACCCGCGGCCAGGCCCCGGTTCTCAACTTCGAAGACGTGCTGCTGGCTGGCCTGGCCAGTGACGGTGGCCTCTACGTGCCGGAAAGCCTGCCGCGCTTCACCCAGGAAGAAATCGCCTCCTGGGCTGGCCTGCCGTACCACGAGCTGGCCTTCCGCGTGATGCGCCCGTTCGTCACCGGCAGCATTCCGGATGCCGACTTCAAGAAGATCCTCGAGGACACCTACGGCGTGTTCGCCCACAACGCCGTGGCGCCGCTGCGCCAGCTGAACGGCAACGAGTGGGTGCTGGAGCTGTTCCACGGGCCGACCCTGGCGTTCAAGGACTTCGCCCTGCAGTTGCTTGGCCGTCTGCTTGACTACGTGCTGGCCAAGCGCAACGAGCGCGTAGTGATCATGGGCGCCACTTCCGGCGACACCGGCTCGGCGGCGATCGAAGGCTGCAAGGCCTGCGACAACGTCGACATCTTCATCATGCACCCGCACAACCGCGTGTCCGAGGTGCAGCGCCGGCAGATGACCACCATCTTCGGCGACAACATCCACAACATCGCCATCGAAGGCAACTTCGACGACTGCCAGGAGATGGTCAAGGCCAGCTTCGCCGACCAGGGTTTCCTCAAGGGCACCCGTCTGGTGGCAGTCAACTCGATCAACTGGGCGCGGATCATGGCCCAGATCGTCTACTACTTCCACGCGGCCCTGCAGCTCGGCGGCCCGGCGCGCTCCATCGCGTTCTCGGTGCCGACCGGCAACTTCGGCGACATCTTCGCCGGCTACCTGGCGCGCAACATGGGCCTGCCGATCAGCCAGCTGATCGTCGCGACCAACCGCAACGACATCCTGCACCGCTTCATGAGCGGCAATCAGTATGTGAAGGGCGATCTGCACCCGACCCTGTCGCCGTCGATGGACATCATGGTCTCGTCCAACTTCGAGCGCCTGCTGTTCGACCTGCACGGGCGCAACGGCGCTGCCATCGCCGGGCTGATGGACAGCTTCAAGCAGGGCGGCGGTTTCAGTGTCGAAGAAGACCGCTGGACCGAAGCGCGCAAGCTGTTCGACTCGCTGGCGGTGAATGACGAAGAGACCTGCGAGACCATCGCTCAGGTGTATGCCGAATGTGGCGAGCTGCTCGACCCGCACACCGCCATCGGCGTACGTGCCGCGCGCGAATGCCGCCGCAGCATGGCCATTCCCATGGTCACCCTGGGCACCGCACACCCGGTCAAGTTTCCGGAAGCGGTGGAGAAGGCCGGAGTCGGCCAGGCTCCGGCCCTGCCGCCACATCTGGCTGACCTGTTCCAACGCGACGAGCGTTGCACTGTGCTGGCCAACGACCTGAAGACCGTGCAGCAGTTCGTTGCTGCCCACGGCAACCGCGGCAAGCCGCTGTAAGGCAAATGCTGCAAGGAGAACCCCGCCGCGTGCGGGGTTTTTTCTGTCTGTAGTAGCCGGTTGTTACCCGCGATCGCTGGCTCGGGAACAGACTGCAAGGGTCAACTCAACCGGAGCGGAGGCCCTGCCATGACAGCCAAGAACATCCTGATGCTGGTCGGCGATTACGTCGAAGACTACGAAACCATGGTGCCGTTCCAGGCCCTGCAGATGGTCGGCCATAGCGTGCATGCGGTGTGCCCTGGCAAGCAGGCCGGCGACAGCGTGCGTACCGCCATCCATGACTTCGAGGGCGACCAGACCTACAGCGAGAAACCGGGGCATAACTTTGCCCTCAATTTCAGCTTCGACCAGGTGCGCGCCGAGGATTACCATGCCCTGGTGATTCCCGGTGGCCGCGCGCCCGAGTACCTGCGCCTGAATCCGCAGGTGATCGCGTTGGTGCAGGCTTTCAACGCCGCCAACAAGCCGATTGCCGCCGTATGTCATGGCGCCCAGCTGCTGGCTGCCGCCGATGTGCTCAAGGGGCGGGGTTGCAGCGCTTACCCGGCCTGCGCGCCGGAAGTGCGTCTGGCGGGCGGCGAGTATGTGGAAGTGCCAATGGACGGCGTGCACGTCGATGGCAATCTGGTCACCGCGCCCGCCTGGCCCGCCCATCCGGCCTGGCTGGCGGCGCTTCTGAAGGTGCTGGGTTAAACCTCGTTGTGAGAGTCTAGCGAGCTAGAGTCAGGCAAGGCGAAGTGGGGCGAGGGTGCGGAGTTTACGATTGTAAATGAGCAGCCCGAGCCCCACTTCAACGCAGTCTGGCCGACGCGCAGCAGATTCGGGAGAGATGCAAGATGTGCGAACTCTACGTGAAAGCCGACCCGATCCTCTACGAGTCGCGCTCGCGCTCCCTGCGTATTCGCGGGGTGGTGACCACCCTGCGTCTGGAAAACCAGTTCTGGGAGCTGCTGCGCGAAATCGCCGAGGTCGATGGCATGACCACCAATCAGTTGATCAGCAAGCTGTACGACGAGGTCATGGACTACCGCGGTGAGGTGGTCAATTTCGCCTCGTTCCTGCGCGTCAGTTGCACCCGCTACCTGGCGCAGAAGCCGCAGGGCGTGGTGGCTCCGGTGCTGAATCTGGTGGGCAAAGGTTCGCTCTAGACTGATCGCCTGCCTCGCGTCACAGAACTAAAACCCCACACAGCAAAAGGCCGGCAATTTGCCGGCCTTTTGCGTGCTGCGCGATCAGTGCTTGCGGGGCACCGGCTTGAGCAGCTCGTCCGGCGGCATCTCGCAGTTGATCTTGCGCCCGATCAGCGCCTCGATCGGTGGCAGGGCGTAGGCATCGTCCTCGCCGGCGAAGCTGATCGACTTGCCGCTGGTGCCGGCACGGCCCGTACGGCCGATGCGGTGCACGTAGTCGTCGGGGGTTTCCGGCAGGGTGAAGTTGATCACGTGGCTGATGCCTTCGACGTGGATGCCGCGACCGGCCACGTCGGTGGCGACCAGCACGCGGATCTTGCCCTCGCGGAAGCCTTCGAGCACCTTGATCCGCTTGACCTGCGGCACGTCGCCGGACATCTGTGCGGCACTGATGCCGTCGCGGGTGAGTTTTTCCTCGATGCGACGCACTTCGTCCTTGCGGTTGGCGAAGACCATCACGCGGGTCCAGTCGTTCTGCGCGATCAGGTTGTACAGCAGCTTGTACTTGTCGCTGCCGGCTACCGCGTAGACGTGTTGCTCGACGGTGTCGCTGGCGACCTGCTCCGGCTCGATCTCGACAATGGCCGGGTCGACCGTCCACTGGCGCGCCAGGTTCATCACGTCTTCGGTGAAGGTGGCGGAGAACAGCAGGGTCTGGCGTTCGCCCTTCATCGGGGTCTGGCGGATGATCTGGCGTACCTGAGGGATGAAGCCCATGTCGAGCATGCGGTCGGCTTCGTCGAGAACCATCACCTCAACCATGTCCAGGTGCACTTCGCCGCGCTGGTTGAAGTCCAGCAGGCGGCCGGGGGTGGCTACGAGGATGTCGCAGAAGCGCGACTCCAGCTGCTTGAGCTGTTTGTCGAAGTCCATGCCACCGACGAACTGCATGACGTTGAGGCCGGTGTACTTGGTCAGGTCGGCGGCGTCCTTGGCGATCTGTACCACCAGCTCGCGGGTCGGCGCGATGATCAGCGCACGCGGCTCACCCATGTAGCGGTCTTTCGGCGGTGGCGTCTGCAGCAACTGGGTAATGGTCGAGACCAGGAAAGCGGCGGTCTTGCCAGTACCGGTCTGCGCACGGCCGATAGCATCCCTGCCCTTGAGGGTGTGACCGAGGACCTGGGCCTGGATCGGGGTGCAGTAGGGGAAGCCGAGGTCGTGGATTGCGTGCATCAGCTCGGGAGAGAGCCTGAAGTCGTGGAAGCGTGTCTTGCCTTCCTGCGGCTCGACCACGAAGTCTTCCAGCTTCCAGGTGTCCACCGGTTTGGCCGGGCGCTCGCGGCGCGGCTTGTCGGCGCGCGCTTTCTTAGGCGCTGCTTCGGCGGCGCTGGTGGCCTGCTCGGTACTGGCGGCGTGGTGTTTAGGCTGGTGCGGGCGATTTTCGCCAGGGGCGGCGACGGATGAAGCAGATGAGCTGGGAGAGGTGCTGCGCACGGGCTGCTCGGCTTCGCCCTTGCTGAAAATTTTCTTGAGTGCTTTGAGCACGGCCATCTCGTATTGGTTAAGGAATGAACGGTTGCCAGTGTAAAGCAAGAAGTCCCCGTGGCGAAGTGCCGCGGGACTTCTCAGAACCTGCTTACGATCTCCTGACTCGCGGCCATACGGCGTTAAAAACGGCCTCGGAATGCTCATTTACAGCTCGTAAACTGCGCTTCCTCGGCGTTTTGACCAGCCGGAGGCTGTTACTAACGTAGCGCCTTGCCTGGCTCTAATTCAGAAGATCGTAAACAGCTTCTCGTGGAGAAGTGCAGGGTTAATCCGGCAGGGTGCTGAGCAGCAGACGCTGCACGTTGCCGCCCATGACCTTGGCGATGTCGGTCTGGCTGAAACCGGCGCGTTGCAGGCCTTCGGTGATCTGCGCCAGGCCGGTGGTATCGAACGGCGTGTGCACCGTGCCGTTGAAGTCGGAGCCCAGGGCCACATGCTCGACGCCGACCTTATCGGCGCTGTAGCGAATGGCGCGGACGATGGCGCCGACCGAGGTTTCACAGACGGCGGCATCCCAGTAGCCGATACCGATCAGCCCGCCGGTGGCGGCGATGCGCTGCAGGTGTTGGTCGCTCAGGTTGCGTGGGCCGGGGCAGGTGCCCGCGACCCCGGTGTGGGACACCAGCACGGGGCGGGTGGCGATCTTCAGCACGTCGTCGATCAGCGCCTTGGACGCGTGGGCCAGATCGACCAGCATGCGTTTTTCCTCCAGGCGGGCGATGACCTGCCGGCCAAGCGGGGTCAGGCCGCCTTTCTCCAGGCCGTGGGCCGAGCCGCCGACTTCGTTGTCGAAGAAGTGAGTCAGGCCTGCGATGCGAAAGCCGGCGTCGTACAGGCGATCGATATTTTCCAGCTTGCCTTCGATGGGCTGCAGTCCCTCGGTGGCGAGGATCGCGGCCAGGTGCTGCGGGTCCTGCTGCCAGGTCTTGAGGAAGGCCTGCAGGTCGCCACGGCTGCGGATCAATACCAGGCGCCCCTGGCTGTCGGTGGCCGCCTGTTGCAGTTTCTGTCCCTGGTACAGCGCCCGTTCCAGCAGGCTGTTCCAGGTTGCCCGCGGCCAGCGCTGGGCCATGGCCAGCAGGGTGATGTTGTCGCTGTCGCTGCCGTTGCTTTGGTAGTTGAGGCCGCGTGGGGTCTTGGTCACGGTGGAGAACACCTGCAGGCCGACACGTCCTTCGAGCAGACGCGGCAGGTCGGAGTGACCATAAGTGTGGCGTTCGAGCAGATCGCGCTGCCAGAGCAGGGCGTCATCGTGCAGGTCGGCGACGAACAGGGTCTGGTGCAGTTTGCTGGCCGACTCGCTGGCCGGGTAGGGCGCTGGTGTGGCGACACTGTTCATTTTGCGATCGAGCAGGCTGGGCAGGCCGAAGAACACGCCAGCACCAATCATGGCAACAGCGAGCAGGGCGAAGGGGAGCTTGCGCATAGTAGAGAGCCATCCGGGCGTTATTGTTCTGCGCTGAACTCTATCAGAGCTTGCTGGCGATACGCAGACAGCGTCCCGCTGATCGCCAGCAAGCTGGCTCCTACAAAAGCTTGGCGTGGGTTAAAAGCGCGAATGGCAGCGAGCGAGCCGGGTCGAGGCAAGAAGCCTGGAGCGCAGACGCCGCAGTGAACATTTGTTCATGAGGACGGCGAGCACCACGCGCCGCCGCATCGGCCTGGCGCAGCCGTTGCCAGCGCGCTTTTTAGCCGCAGAGGCAGTTGCGGCCCTGCTGCTTGGCCTGATACAGCGCGCTGTCGGCACGTGAGATCAGGCTTTCCAGGCTGTCCTGCGGCTTCATCGGCGCCATGCCGATGGATACGGTGACGCCTGGCAGAATGCCGACCGGCGAATAGAACGAGGACACCTGCTCAAGGCTCTGGCGCAGGCGCTCGCCGATGCTGCGGGCTTCCTCCACGTCGATTTCCGGCAGCAGGATGACGAACTCTTCGCCGCCGTAACGCGCCAGGCTGTCCTTCGGCCGCAACTGGTTGCGCAGGGTGTGGGCCACCAGGCACAGGGCGTAATCGCCGGCGAGGTGGCCATGCTGGTCGTTGTAGGCCTTGAAGTGGTCGACATCCAGCATGAGCATGCACAGCGCCTGGCCATTGAAGGCGCAACGGGTGCTTTCGCGGGTGTACACATGCTCCAGCCAGCGCCGGTTGAAGCAGCCGGTGAGGGTGTCGAGGTTGGCGTTCTGTTCGCTGTCGAGAATGATCCGGTTGCCCTGGCGCACCCTGTCGCAGAGCAATTCCAGCAAGTTCTGCATCAGTTGCGGCGACTGCTTGAACAGGTTGACCAGGGATTCGTGATGCAGGCGCAGCACCAGGGACGCGCTGGTGGCGACGACATAAGCGGAAGGATGGTCGTTGTCGATGAAGCTGATTTCGCCGGCGCACTCGCCGGGCTGCAGGGTGCTCACCGGTTGATTGTCGAGCGAGCCGAGGAAGACCTTGAGTTCGCCTTCGAGCAACAGATAGAGGTACTGGTTGCGGTTGAACGGCGAGAGCAGCACTTCGCCTGCTTCCAATTCGCAGGCGCGAAACTCCCTGAGCAGCTGGTCGAGGCTGCTGGAGGCGACATTCTGGAACAGTCGCACATGTTGCAGTTGCAGCGCGTCGGGCTGCCAGCGGGCGTTTTTCATGGCCTGCTGTCAGTGTCCCAGCGCTGCTGTCAGGCGGCTGTGCATCGCAAACGCTTCCTATCGTTAACACGAACACCAGCGCCGACCTTATGACTGGTCAGTTCTAGAAACAATCCCGCTGGTCAGCATTGGCGACCAGCGGTTGCGTGGCGAAGTGAACGATAGAACGGCCACCCATACTTGTGCAGCGGGCGCCTGGGTCAGGCGTCGTGGTGCAGGCGATGACGCACGGCGAAACCCGCCAATCGCTCTGCAATGGTCTGCTGCAATGCTTCATCGAGCTGCGGACTATGGATGTGGGCGACCTGGCCGAGTTGGTCGTCACTTAGTACTTCGACGCGAATCTTGTCGTCCAGATCGGCCAGTACGCTCTCGTAGACCCGACGAATGGCATCGAAGCGCAGGGCCGGTTTGAAGGTCTTGCCGACCGGGGTGACCGGGATGGCCTCGATGATCCACACGTCCTTGGGTACTGCCGCACGTTCCGGGATATGCGCGGCGGCGTGGCTGAGCAGGTCCGCTTCGCTGACGCTCTGCCCGGGCTTGAGCTGCACATACACCACCGGTAGCTCGCCGGCTTTCAGGTCCGGCTTACCGACCGCCGCCGCCAGGGCCACCGCTGGGTGTTTGTGCAGCGCTTCCTCGATCATCTGCGGGTCGATGTTGTGGCCGCCACGAATGATCAGGTCCTTGCTGCGCCCGGTCAGCCAGACGTAGCCGTCGGCGTCCAGGCGGCCGAGGTCGCCGGTGTTGAACCAGTCGCCGTCGACCCAGATGCCTTCATTCTTGCTCGTCTGCAGATAGCCCTTGAACACCGTGGCGCCGCGGATGCACAGGTTGCCGATCTCGTTCTGCGCGGCGTCGCGCAGGTAGTTGCCCTGCTCGTCGAGGACCTTGATCGCCACCTCGCAGTAGGGCATGCGCAGGCCGATGGAGCCAGGCCGGCGCTCGCCGCCGATGGGGTTGGCGCAGCTGCCGCAGGTGCCTTCGGTGAGGCCATAGCCTTCGAGCAGGGTCAGGCCGGTCTTGGCTTCGAACTGGCGGATCAGCTCCATCGGCATCGGTGCCGCACCGCACAGGGCGTAACGCAGGCTGGACAGGTCACGGCCCTCGCTGGGCACTTGCAGCAGGCCGGCATAGATGGTCGGCACGCCGCTGAAGAAGCTGACCTTGTAGCGCTCGATGATGCTCCAGAAGTCGGCCATCAGCGCCGTGTTGCGATAGCCCTGGGGCGTGGCCAGCAGCACTTCGGCGCCGCTGTAGAAGGCGGTCAGGCCGGTAACGATCACGCCGTTGACGTGGAACAGCGGCAGGCCGCAGAGGGCTACGTCACCGGGGCCGAAGCGGGTGACGAAGGACATGCTGCAGGCCATCGCCACTTCGTTGCGGTGGCTGTGCGGGGCCAGTTTGGGCGTGCCGGTGGTGCCACCGGTGTGGAAGTAGCTGGCGATGTCGTCGGCCTGGAACTGCCGGCCGCTTTCCAGGTGGTCGGCCGGGCAGGTGGCGATCAGCTCATCGAAGTCCAGCACGCCTTGCGGCAGGCCGCCGCGTTGCGCTTTGACGGCACTGCGCTGCGGCTCGGGCAGCAGGTTGGCCATGTCCACGCAGATCACCTCCTTGAGGTTGGGCAGCTGGCCGCGCAGGGCCTCGACCTTGGCCCACAGGTCGGTGCCGGGGAAGGGCGCCAGGGTCACCAGCAGTTCGGAGTCGGAGGCGTGGATCAGCTCGGCGATATGTTCGGCGTCGAGCAGCGGGTTGATCGCGTTGACGATGCCAGCCGCCTCGCCGCCCCAGATGGTGAAATGGGTCTGCGGCAGGTTGGGCAGCAGGAACGACACCGCCTTGCCCGGACGCAGACCGAGGCGGTGGAAGGCGTTGGCGGTCTGGGTGATCTTGCCCAGCAGCTCGCTGTAGCTCAGTCGATAGGCCTGCTCGTCAGCCGTGCCCTGGAGGATGAAGCTCAGGGCCGGGGCCTGCGGATGGCGCGCAGCACTGCGCTGGATCAGCTCGTAGGTGCTGGCCGGCAGGTCGCGGGCGGCCAGCGGGGTCTGCTCGATCAGTTCGATATCGGCCAGCGAGCGGATGATGGGGGCTGCGGTCATTGTTGTGCCTCTTCAGCGGTTCAGGTGCGCGATCAGCCAGGCGCCGATATCGCGGATTTCCTCATGTATGACTTCGTGGCCCATCGGGTAGGCCTTCCACTCCACCGGCACGCCCAACGCGTCCAGTTGCTCGAAGGCGGTGCGGCCCATGGACGGGATCACCACGTCGTCAACGCTGCCATGCAAACACAGCGCCGGCAGTTGCAGTTTTGTATCTGCCAGCTGCAGGTCTTCGCTAAAGGTGGGGGCGTAGGTGGAGAGCGCCAGTACGCCGCCCAGCGGCCCCTGCCAGCGCAGGTAGGCGGTGTGGAAAACCACGGCGCCGCCCTGGGAGAAGCCGGCGAGGAAGATCCGCTGCGGGTCGATGCCGCTGTCGCGCTGCTGCTCGATCAGATCGATCAGGCTCTGCGCCGAGGCTTCCAGCTGCTCCTTGTTGATTGCGCGGGCCGGGCTCATGGCCAGGATGTCGTACCAGCTGGGCATCAGGTAACCGCCATTGATGGTGACCGCGCGGGTCGGCGCCTGCGGCATGACGAAGCGCGTGCTGTGCAAACTTTGCTGGAGCATCTCGGCCACCGGCAGGAAGTCGTAACGGTCGGCGCCCAGGCCGTGTAACCAGATGACGCACGCGTCGGCCTTGTGTGTGGGTTCCAGGATCAGTGGTTCGCTCATGACGGGCTCCAGTGCTGTGCAATCGCCCCATTGTGGTGCGAGGCGATTTTGCGTGAAAGGCGGATTAATTAAGAAGATGTCGCACGGTGAAAAGTTTTGCTCTTGACCCGTTTTTATCGCGTCTCATTTGCCAGGTTGGTATGCACCTTGCTCTGTGTAGCTGGTCTGGCAAGGCGGCAACCTGTCGTCGAGTCGGGTATTTGCAGTGTCTCAAGTCCGTATTACCTACGGCACTGGGTGAGGAATTCGCCGGTATCGTTATCGGCATCTAGACTCACTCCAGGTTCGCACCCCGGTTGATCCTGCCATGGTGGCGGGATCGAACGTGCCTCACAAGGGTACGGCGGCAGGACCGAGACTCCGACCAATAAGAACATTTGGAGGTTTGAATGAAGATGGTGAAATCCACCCTGGCGGTATTGACCACGGCTGCAGTACTTGGCGTGAGCGGTTTCGCGCAAGCCGGTGCCACCCTGGATGCGGTGCAGAAGAAAGGCTTCGTGCAATGCGGTATCAGCGATGGTTTGCCAGGTTTCTCCTATGCCGATGCCAAGGGTAATTACCTGGGTATCGACGTGGACATCTGCCGGGCCGTAGCGGCTGCTGTATTCGGCGATGCCTCCAAAGTGAAATTCAGCCCGCTGACCGCCAAGGAGCGCTTCACCGCGCTGCAATCCGGCGAAGTCGACATGCTGTCGCGCAACACCACCTGGACCAGCTCGCGTGATGCGGCCATGGGCCTGAACTTTACCGGCGTGACCTACTACGACGGCCAGGGCTTCCTGGTGAACAAGAAGGTCGGCGTTTCCAGCGCCAAGGAACTGGACGGCGCCACCGTGTGCATCCAGGCCGGTACCACCACCGAGCTGAACCTCGCCGACTACTTCCGCGCCAATGGCCTGAAGTACACCCCGATCACCTACGACACCTCCGACGAAAGCGCCAAGTCGCTGGAGTCCGGTCGTTGCGACGTACTGACCTCCGACCAGTCCCAGCTGTATGCCCAGCGCATCAAGCTGGCCGCGCCGGATGACTACGTGGTACTGCCGGAAGTGATCTCCAAGGAGCCGCTCGGCCCATCCGTGCGTCAGGGTGACGAGGAGTGGTTCGACATCGTGCGCTGGAGCCTCTACGCACAGCTGAACGCCGAGGAACTGGGCGTGACTTCGGCCAACGTCGAAGAAATGGCCAAGACCACCAAGAACCCCGACATCGCCCGTCTGCTGGGCGCCGAGGGTGATTTCGGCAAGGATCTGAAACTGCCGAAGGACTGGGCCGTGCAGATCGTCAAGCAGGTCGGCAACTACGGTGAAATCTTCGATCGCAACGTCGGTGCCGGCAGCGAGCTGAAGATCGAACGTGGTCTTAATGCCCTGTGGAACAAAGGTGGCATGCAGTACGCACCGCCGGTGCGCTGACCCCCCTTGGCCATCGCCCCGCTACGGGGCGATGGTGTTCCTGATTTCATGAACTCCGCGCCGCGGTCTATGGGTGCGGAGTTTCAATGAGGGCCGTTATGCAAAATATCGCCAACAATTCGCGCCCGCGCGGTTCGGTCTGGACCGATCCCCAGGTGCGCGCTTGGGCTTTCCAGATTATTGCCGTGATCGCCGTCGTGGCGCTCGGCTGGTACCTGTTCCACAACACCCAGAGCAACCTGGCCCAGCGCGGAATCATCTCCGGCTTCGGCTTTCTCGAACAAAGCGCCGGTTTCGGCATCTCCCAGCATCTGATCGACTACAGCGAAAGCGATACCTACGGGCGCGTATTCGTCATCGGCCTGCTCAACACCTTGCTGGTCTCGGTGATCGGCATCTTCTTCGCCACCCTGCTCGGTTTCATCCTGGGTGTGGCACGGCTGTCGCCGAACTGGTTGATCAGCAAGCTGGCCACTATCTACATCGAGACCTTCCGCAACATCCCGCCGCTGTTGCAGATCTTCTTCTGGTACTTCGCCGTGCTGCTGCCGCTGCCGGGACCAAAGCAGAGCCTGAGCATCGGTGACACCTTCTTCCTCAGCAACCGCGGGCTGAACATGCCGTCGCCGTCGATGGCGGAAGGCTACTGGCCGTTCATCATCGCCCTGGTGCTGGCGGTGGTTGCGGTGATTGTGCTGGCGCGCTGGGCGCGTCAGCGTTTCGAGGCCACCGGCCAGCCGTTCCACACGGTGTACGTGTCGCTGGCCATTCTGCTGCTGGTGCCGGGGCTGAGTGCTCTGGTGTTCGGTGATCCCTTCCACTGGACGGTGCCGCAGCTCACCGGCTTCAATTTCCGTGGCGGCTGGGTGGTGATTCCCGAGCTGATGGCGCTGACCCTGGCGCTGACCATCTACACCGCCGCCTTCATCGCCGAGAACGTACGCTCCGGGATTCAGGCGGTCAGCCATGGGCAGACCGAGGCCGCACGCTCGCTGGGCCTGCAGCCGACCGTGACCCTGCGCAAGGTGATCGTTCCCCAGGCGTTGCGGGTGATCATTCCGCCGCTGACCAGTCAGTACCTCAACCTGGCGAAGAACTCTTCGCTGGCGGCCGGTATCGGTTATCCGGACATGGTCTCGCTGTTCGCCGGCACGGTGCTCAACCAGACGGGGCAGGCCATCGAGGTGGTCGCCATCACCATGAGTGTCTATCTGGCCATCAGCATCAGCATTTCCATGCTGATGAACTGGTACAACAAGCGCATCGCGCTGGTCGAGCGGTAAGGAGCAGCCATGCAGACCCATACGTTCAAACCCGATCTACCGCCGCCCCCGATGAGCGTGGGCGTGCTCGGCTGGTTGCGCAGCAACCTGTTCTCCAACTGGTTCAACACCCTGCTGACCCTACTGGCCGCCTACCTGGTCTGGCTGATCGTTCCGCCGCTCGTGCAGTGGGCCTTCATCGAGGCTGACTGGAATGGCTCCACGCGTTTCGACTGTACCGGCGAGGGCGCCTGCTGGGTGTTCATCAAGGAGCGTTTCAGCCAGTTCATGTACGGTTTCTACCCGGAAGAACTGCGCTGGCGCGTTGACCTGACCCTGTGGCTGGCGGTGATTGGCGCGGCACCGCTGTTCGTGCCGATGATGCCGCGCAAGGCCATCTACGGCCTGGCCTTCCTGCTGGTCTACCCGCTGCTGGCCTTCTGGCTGCTGCACGGCGGCTTCTTCGGTCTCAGCGAAGTGGAAACCAGCCAGTGGGGCGGCCTGCTGCTGACCCTGGTGATCGCTGCCGTCGGGATTACCGGTGCGCTGCCGTTGGGCATCCTGCTGGCCCTCGGGCGGCGTTCGGAGATGCCGGCGATCCGCGTGATCTGCGTGACTTTCATCGAGTTCTGGCGTGGTGTGCCGCTAATCACCGTGCTGTTCATGTCCTCGGTCATGCTGCCGCTGTTCCTCCCCGAAGGCATGCATTTCGACAAGCTGATGCGCGCGCTGATCGGCGTGATCCTGTTCCAGTCGGCCTATATCGCCGAGGTGGTGCGTGGTGGCCTGCAGGCCATTCCCAAGGGCCAGTACGAAGCGGCGGCGGCCATGGGCCTGGGCTACTGGCGGATGATGGGCCTGGTGATCCTGCCGCAAGCCCTGAAGCTGGTGATTCCCGGCATCGTCAACACCTTCATTGCGCTGTTCAAGGACACTAGCCTGGTGATCATCATCGGCCTGTTCGACCTGCTCAACAGCATCAAGCAAGCCACCACCGACCCGGTCTGGCTGGGTATGGCCACCGAAGGCTATGTCTTCGCCGCCCTGGTGTTCTGGATTTTCTGTTTCGGCATGTCCCGCTACTCCATGCATTTGGAGCGAAAGTTGGACACCGGCCACAAGCGTTAGGAGTGAATCATGAGTGAAGCCAACAAACAGCCCAGCGCCGAGCCGATGATCCTGCTGCAGGGCGTCAACAAGTGGTACGGCCAGTTCCACGTGCTCAAGGATATCAACCTCAGCGTGCAGCCGGGCGAGCGTATCGTCCTCTGCGGCCCGTCCGGCTCCGGCAAGTCGACCACCATCCGCTGCATCAATCGCCTGGAGGAGCACCAGCAGGGGCGTATCGTGGTCGATGGCACCGAGCTGACCCACGATCTCAAGCAGATCGAGGCAGTGCGTCGCGAGGTGGGCATGGTGTTCCAGCACTTCAACCTGTTCCCGCACCTGACCGTGCTGCAGAACTGCACCCTGGCGCCGATGTGGGTACGCAAGATGCCCAAGCGTCAGGCCGAGGAAATTGCCATGCACTTTCTCGAGCGCGTGCGCATCCCCGAGCAGGCCAACAAGTTCCCCGGCCAGCTCTCCGGCGGTCAGCAGCAGCGCGTGGCGATTGCCCGCGCCCTGTGCATGAAACCGAAGATCATGCTGTTCGACGAGCCGACTTCGGCCCTCGATCCGGAAATGGTCAAGGAAGTGCTGGATACCATGGTCAGCCTGGCCGAAGACGGCATGACCATGCTCTGCGTGACCCACGAGATGGGCTTCGCCCGCACCGTGGCGAACCGGGTGATCTTCATGGACAAGGGCGAAATCGTCGAGCAGGGCGAGCCGAACAGCTTCTTCAGCAACCCGCAGAACGAGCGGACCAAACTGTTCCTCAGCCAGATCCTGCACTGAGTTTCACGGCAAGACGAAAAGGGAGCCTACGGGCTCCCTTTTTTGTGGGCGGTGCGCTTGTTGTAGGAGCGAGCTCTGCTCGCGAACCCGGCAACACAAAAGCTTCGCGAGCAGAGCTCGCTCCTACGCAGGTGTTGCGGTCTGCTGCAGGCGCTTGCGAAAGGCCCCCGGCGTCTCGCCACAGAGCTGCTTGAACAGCTTGGCGAAGGTGGCGCGATCGGCATAGCCGACCTGGGCGGCGACCTGTTCCAGCGAGCGTCCCGGTTTGCGCAGGGCGCTCTGTGCGGCGCTGATGCGCAGGCGCTGCAGGTAGTCGTTGGGCGTCAGCCCGGTGGCGGCCTTGAAGCGGCGCAGCAGGGTGCGGGTCGAACAGTTGGCCTGTTGCGCCAGGCGCTGCAGGTCGATGGCTTGTGCGTGGTGCTGCTGCAGCCAACGCAGCAGCGGGGCGATCAGCCCGTCCTCGAGTAGCGGCTCCGGCAGCAGCGGGGCAAAGCGCGACTGCCGCCCGCGGCCACGCTCGAACACCAGCGCGCCGGCCACCCGCTCGGCCAGCCAGTCGCCGCCATGCCAGGCGATCAGGTGCAGGCACAGGTCCAGCCCGGCCTGCGCGCCGCCGGAACAGAAGCGGTTGCTATCCTCGGTGAACAGTTCGTCGACCTGCAGGTTGACCCGCGGGAAGCGCTGGCGAAAGCCGCCGGCCAGTGACCAGTGGGTGGTGGCGCGGCGGCCGTCGAGCACCCCGGATGCAGCCAGCAGGCAGGCGCTGCTGCACAGACTGGCCAGCTGCTGGCTAGCCGGGCGCGTGGCCAGCCAGGCGAGCAGCTCGGGGTTGCCCTTCAAGGTGCGCTCGATGGCGCTGCCGGTGGCGGGGATCAGCAGCAGGTCGGCACCGTCGGCCAGGCGCAAGTCGCCTTCCACTCGCAGTTGGGCGAAGCCGATATCGACCGGCAGGCCGTCCGCGCTGAGCCGACTCACCTCGAACAGGCGCTCCCCGGCCAACTGGTTGGCCAGGCGAAAGGCGTCGTCGGCCATGCTCAGGCTGGACAGCACGGTTTGCGGGCAGACATAAAGAGCGATGCGGATCATGGGGGGGCAGGTCGATCTAGGAAGGTTTGGCGATTATTGACACAAAGTTGGCGTTGTCGCCAATCGCCGTTTGCCGGATCAGCGGCAATACTCTGTGCAGTCCACATCACGGAGCAGCACCCATGGCCCACCCCAATGCCGAACTGATCAGCCGTTTCTACCAGGCCTTCCAGCAGCTGGACGCCGAGACCATGGCTGCCTGCTATGCCGAGGACGTGCAGTTCAGCGACCCGGCCTTCAGCGACCTGCGCGGTCGCGATGCCGGCGACATGTGGCGCATGCTGACGGCGCGGGCGCAGAACTTCTCTCTGACCTTCGACAGCGTGCAGGCCGATGACCAGCAGGGCAGTGCGCGCTGGGTGGCGACCTACCTGTTCAGCAAGACCGGCAATACCGTGGTCAACCATATCCAAGCCAACTTCCGCTTCGCAGACGGCAAGATCGTCGAACACCGCGACAGCTTCGACCTGTGGCGCTGGGCCCGCCAGGCGCTCGGCACCAAGGGCTTGCTGCTGGGCTGGACGCCGCTGGTGCAAGGCGCGATCCGCAAGCAGGCCATGGCCGGGCTTCGCGCCTGGCAGGCGTCCCGCTGAGAACCTGTTCACGATCTCTTGTCCGTCGGCCATACCGCGTTAAAAACAGGCTCGGAATGCTCATTTACAGCTCGTAAACTCCGCTTCCTCGCCTGTTTTTGCCTTGTCTGGCTCTAGTCCAAAAGATCGTGAACAGGTTCTGAGTGGCGTAAGCTGCCCGCGCTAACGAGAGGGCAGCTATGAGTGATATCCCGACCGAGCCAGGCAAGACCTGGTCGGTTTATCTGGTGCGCGCGGAAAACGGTGCGCTGTACTGCGGCATCAGCGACGACCCGCCACGGCGCTTCACCCAGCACTGCAGTGGCAAGGGCGCGCGCTTCTTCCACTCCAGTCCGGCGCAGGCGCTGGTCTATGTGGAAGCCTGTGCGGACAAGGGGGCGGCCCTGCGCCGCGAAAGGGCGATCAAGAGCCTGGCCAAGGTCGCCAAGGAGCGCCTGGTGCTGACGGCTACTATGGAAAAAACTGATAGCTGACTATCAGTCCCGGCGGGTAGGCCGCCGGCCGCGAGGGGGTTAAGCTGGCCCTTCACTGCCACCGACGCGGAGCCCGTCATGCACGAGTTGATCCTGCACCATTACCCCACCTCGCCATTCGCCGAAAAGAGCCGCCTGTTGCTGGGCTTCAAGCAACTGTCCTGGCGCTCGGTAATGATTCCCGCGGTGATGCCCAAGCCCGATTTGCTGGCCCTGACTGGCGGTTACCGCAAGACCCCGGTGCTGCAGGTCGGCGCCGACATCTACTGCGACACCGCGTTGATCGCCCGTCGCCTGGAAGCCGAGAAGGCCACCCCGGCATTGTTTCCGGAAGGCCAGGAGTTCGTTGCCGCCAGCTTCGCCCAGTGGGTCGATTCGGTGGTGTTCCAGCATGCGGTGAGCCTGGTGTTTCAACCGGAGTCGGTAGCCGTGCGTTTCGCCAAGCTGCCGCCGGAAGCGATCAAGGCCTTTATCGCCGACCGCGCCGGGCTGTTCAGCGGCGGTAGTGCGACCCGTCTGCCGGCGGAAGTCGCCAAGCACAACTGGCCGGGCATCATGGCCCGCGTCGAGCAGCAACTGGGGCGCGAGGAGGGCGACTTCCTGTTCGGCGAGCCGTCGATTGCCGACTTCTCCCTGGCCCACTGCCTGTGGTTCCTCAAGGCCACTCCGGTAACCGCGCCACTGGTTGAGGCTTACCCGAATGTCAGCGCCTGGCTCGGCCGCGTGCTGGGTTTTGGCCACGGCGCGTCCAGCGCCTTGAGCGCAGAAGAAGCCATCGAGATCGCCCGTGCGGCGACACCGGCGGCTTTGCCGGACGAACCCTTCATCGAGCCCAATGGCCTGCAGGCCGGGCAGCGGGTGAAGATCGCCGCCACCGATTACGGGGTCGACCCGGTCGAGGGTGAGCTGCTGTTCGCCGGTGTCGAGGAACTGATCCTGCGCCGCGAAGACGAACGTGCCGGGGTGGTGCATGTCCACTTCCCGCGTCTGGGTTTTCGTATAGAAGCCATCTGACTGTGTAGGGCGGGTGAAACCCGCGGGTTTCATCCGCCCTCCACCGCTGGCGTAGCCCGGATGAAATCCGGGAAAGATCGCACGCCAGAATCCCGGATTGCATCCGGGCTACATGAGATCGGCGGCGCTGAATGGTGGCGGGCTGTCTGGCCAGGTCAGGTGCCGGCGTTCCAGCTCGCGTGCCAGCAGGCTGGCTACCAGCCAGTCGCGCAACCAGCGGTGGTCGGCGGGCAGCACATACCAGGGCGCCTCCGGCGTATGGCTGGCCGCCAGCAGATCACTCCAGCGCTGCTGGCGCAGGGCGTATTCGCGGTAGGCCTGCAGATCGCTGCTGTGCAGTTTCCAGCGCTTTTCCGGACGCTCCAGGCGGCTGAGCAGGCGACGTTTCTGTTCCTCGCGGGATATCTGCAGGTAGCACTTCAGCGGGTGCAGTCGCAGTGCTGGCCATTCGCGCTCGAATGCCAGCAACTCCTGCAGGCGTTGCGGCACTTCAGCCTCGCCACACAGGCCATCCAGCGGATCACAGATCAGCGCTTCATAGTGGCTGCGGTTGAATACGCCGAGCAGTCCCGCTTGCGGCAGGCGCTGGCGGTAGCGCTGCAGGAAGTGCTGGCGCCGCTCCTGCTCATCCGGCTGGTGAAAGCCATGCAGGCTGATGCCTTGCGGGTCGAAGGCGCTGATGACCTTGCGGATTACCCCGTCCTTGCCTGCGCAGTCGGGGCCTTGCAGCACCAGCAGCAGGGCCTCGCGGCGGTTGGCCCAGAGCATGCGTTGCTGTTCGTTGAGCCAGGGCTTGAGGGCGGCCATGGCCTGTTGGGCGGCGTCTTTGCTCAGGCCGAAGTCGCGCGCCGGGTCCTGCCCCAGCGGTGCCTGCACATTGCACAGACAGGCGTCGAGGATGGCATCCGCCAGGCGCATGACGGGTTCAGTCCTTGCGGCGCTTGAGCTGATCCTTCAGCTGGGTCGGCAGCTGGCGGATGATCAGCATGTCGCGCGCCTCGTCGTATTCGATGGCCGAGCCCAGCAGGTGCGACTCGAAGCTGATCGACAGGCCCTCGGCGCGCCCGGTGAAGCGGCGGAACTGGTTGAGGGTGCGCTTGTCCGCCGGAAATTCCGGGGCCAGGCCGTAATCCTTGTTGCGGATGTGCTCGTAGAAGGCGCGCGGGCGGTCTTCGTCGATCAGCCCGGAGAGGTCTTCCAGGGTCATCGGCTCGCCGATCTTGGCCTGGCTGCTGGCGTAGTCGACCAGAGTGTCGGTCTTGGCGCGGGCCTGTTCTTCCGGCAGGTCTTCGCTCTCGACGAAGTCGCTGAAGGCCTTGAGCAGGGTGCGGGTCTCGCTCGGCGCATCGACGCCTTCCTGGCAGCCGATGAAATCGCGGAAGTAGTCCGAGACCTTCTTGCCGTTCTTGCCGCGAATGAACGAGATGTACTGCTTGGACTGCTTGTTGTTCTGCCACTCGCTGATGTTGATGCGCGCCGCCAGGTGCAGCTGGCCGAGGTCGAGGTGCTTGGCCGGGGCCACGTCCAGCGCCTCGGTCACGGTCACGCCTTCGCTGTGATGCAGCAGGGCGATCGCCAGGTAGTCGGTCATGCCTTGCTGGTAGTGGGCCAGCAGCACATGGCCGCCGGTGGCCAGGTTGGACTCTTCCATCAGCTTCTGCAGCTGTTCCACCGCCTGGCGGCTGAAGGCGGTGAAGTCCTTCTCGCCATCCAGGTACTGCTTGAGCCAGCCGCTGAACGGGTAGGCGCCGGATTCCTCGTGGAACAGCCCCCAGGCCTTGCCCTGCTTGGCGTTGTAGCTCTCGTTGAGATCGGCCAGGAGGTTTTCCATGGCCTGCGAGCTGCTCAGCTCGCTGTCGCGGGCGTGCAGCACGGCGGGGGTGCCGTCGGGCTTCTTGTCGATCAGGTGGACGATGCAGTGGCGGATCGGCATGGCTTCAGTCTTCAGGTGGTTCGCTGGGGGCGGTGGTGCAGCGCCACGCTGGGGGCGCTGTGAGAGGGGCAAAGTCTACCTGACAACGCCGTCAGCTCCATCTTCAGCGCTGCGGACGCGTGCATTAGCTCTGCTGGATGGTGGCTATTTGCTGGCATTTATCGGGCATCTTCGGTGATTTATCACAATCTTCAAGAAAAAATCCGTCACAAGACGCGCATGCTCGGCAATCAGGGTCTAGCGTCTGTAGCGTCCACACGACGCAGTAAAGGGACGTTCCGTGGCGGTTCCACAAGCACTGCCGCACCCATAAAGCTCCAAATACGGATTGGAGAAATACACATGCAGAACACGATCATGAATCGCCGTCTGATGTTCGGCTCGCTGTTGGCCACCCTGGCCCTGCCTGGCCTTGCCGCTCAAGACAAACATTCCCCGCAGTTTTTCGAGGCGTTATGGAGCCCGACGCGCATCGGCCCCCATGAGTGTCGTGGCGGCGTTTTGCACGCGTCGCCGCTGCTGTTGCCTCGTTGTATGCAGGCTGACAGAACCAGCATTCATCTACAGGTGCTCAACGACATCGCCTTGGCCAACGGTGGCAATCGCGCGGCTGGGTTGCCGGGCTATCAGCGCTCGCTGGATTACATCCAGTCGACGTTGGAAAGCGCCGGCTACACGGTCACTCGACAGATGTTTCCGTTCAGCGCTTTCTACCCCCAGGGGCCAGGTCTGCTAGAAACTGTGGCGCCTACGCCAGGGCAGTTCGAGTGGGAGGTGGACTTCACCTACCTGTCGCAGACCGATGCCGGTGATGTGACGGCGGCAGCGGCGGCGGTGGACATCGCCCTGGGCGCCGGTAACCTCTCCAGCAGCGGCTGCGAGGCCGAGGATTTCGCCGGTTTCCCGGCGGGCGCCATCGCCTTGCTGCAGCGCGGTAGCTGCAATTTCCAGATCAAGGCGGAGAACGCCGCAGCGGCTGGAGCCAGCGGGGTGATCATCTTCAACCAGGGTGACACCGAGGAGCGCAAGGGCCTGATCAATGCGACCCTGGGTGACGCCTATGCCGGTGGGATTCCCGTGCTGTTCACTACCTATGACCTGGGGGTGAGCCTGGCGCAGACCGCTGACGTGCAAGTGCACATGCTCACCGATGTGGTGCGCGAGCGCACCCAGACCTACAACCTGATCGCCGAAAGTCGCCGTGGCAATCCGGACAACGTGGTGATGGCCGGTGCCCACCTGGATTCGGTGTTCGAGGGCGCGGGGATCAACGACAACGGCTCGGGCAGTGCCGCTCTGCTGGAGTTGGCGGTGCAGATGCGCAAGGCCAAGCCGCTGAACAAGCTGCGTTTCGCCTGGTGGGGCGCCGAGGAGTCGGGGCTGGTGGGCTCGACCTACTACGTCACCGAGTTGCCGGCCGAACAGAAGGCGAAGATCAAGGCTTACCTGAACTTCGACATGATCGCTTCGCCCAACTTCGGCTACTTCATCTATGACGGCGACGGCTCGGCCTTCGGCCTGCAAGGTCCGCCCGGTTCGGCGGCAGTGGAGCGTTTGTTCGAGGATTACTACAGGTTGCGCGGTCTGCCGTTCGAGGGTGACGAGATCACTTTCCGCTCCGACTACGCCCAGTTCTTCACCGATGGTATCGCCTTTGGCGGGCTGTTCACCGGGGCCGAGGAGCTGAAGACCGAGGAGCAGGCCGCGCGTTACGGCGGCACCGCCGGAGTCGCCCTGGACCCCTGCTACCACGCCGGCTGCGATGATACGAACAACATCGACCTGCGTGCCCTGGAGGTCAATGGTGATGCCATGGCCTTTGTCACCGGTTGGCTGGCGCTCACCACCAAGGTTATCGATGAAGAGATCGCGGCCGCGGCGGCGGGCCAGGGGCTGAAACGTAGCGCTCAGGCGTATGACATTACCCATTGGGGCAAGCACTGGATCAAGTGATCCGCCTCGTTTAAGCAACCCCGCCCGGGCATGCCCGGGCGGGGTTTCTTTTTTATTCGGCGGGGAGGCTGCGGCGCTGCACGGCCTGCAGGCGCTCGATCATGTAGCGCAGGTGCATGTGCAGCTCGTACAGCTCGCTGGAATAGGACAGCGGCACCTCGACCCGCGCCAGCTCGTCTTCCAGTTTCTCCAGTCGCGCGATTTCCTCGGCGATGTCGCTGGGCAGGTCGCCCTTGTACAGCAGCTGGTCGATCTCGCGCAGGTGCTTGTACCAGCGGTAGATGCGCGCGCGGATGCGCCACTGGTAGATCGGCCCGATGGCCTTGAACAGCGGGAACAGCAGCACCAGCAACGGGATGGCGAGAATGATGTAGCGGTCGGCCAGCGAGGCGATGCGGAACGGCAGGTAGCGCTGCAGGATCGGCAGGCCCTTGTCGTAGTAGTAATCGGCCTCGGCCAGGGTGTTCAGCGACAGCGGCGGTTTGGCCGGGTAGCTGCCGGCCGGGTCGAGCAGGCTGCCGTTTTTCAGCACGGTCTTGGCTGCTTCGAGAATCAGCGGGGTCAGCGAGGGATGGAATTCCTCGCCGGCCACCAGGGTGGCGACGGGGCCGAGGGTGACGATGTCGCGGTCCGGGGTGTTCTGCGCCATATCGAGCATGCCTTCGCCGACTTCGAGCTGGCTCAGGTAGGGCAGGCGCGCCAGGTAGGCCTCGGTACGCCGCAGGCTGACCAGACGCAGTTTGGGCTCGGCGGCCAGGCGCTGGATCAGCGGGTTCTCGGCGGGGCCGACGAAGAAGGCGGCGTCCAGCTCGCCGGCGATCAGGGAATCGGCGGCGCGGCTGCCGCCCAGTTGCTGCCAGCGCTTGGGATAGTCGGCCGGTGCGATGCGGTTGGCGGCGAACAGGGCGGCGGTCACCGCCTGGGTGCCGCTGTCGGCGGAACCGATGGCCAGGCGCAGCCGGGTCAGATCGGCCAGGCGCTGGAACTGCACCTTGCGCCCGGTGAACAGCCACAGCGGTTCGCGGTACATCACGCCGAGGCCGCTCAGCTTGCCACGCGCCTCGTCGGGCAGGCTCAGTTCCTGGCCGCTCTGCACCAGGGCCAACTCGACTTCACCCTGGCCGAGCTTGGCCAGGTTGTCCTCGGAACCCTGGCTTTCCACCAGTTCCAGGGTGAAGCCTTGCTGCTCCAGCTCGGCCTGCAGGCGCTCGGCGAAGGCGTGGTAACCACCGCCCACCGCGCCGGTGGCCATCCGCGCATGCATGGGCGGCGGCGGCGCGACGAAGTAGAACAAGGCACCGACCAGACCGGCCAGCACCGGCACGATCCACAGGTTGGCCAACAGCATGATTTTCAGGTCGCGGAGAATGCGGCGCATGGTCTGTCCTTGTCATTACCTCGGCTGAGGATAGCCGGGATGCGCGCCGTGCTCACCCCTTGGCCTGTGCTTCTGGGCCGCTGTTCAACTGTTCAGATGTTCAACTGCGCAGCGGCAAGGCTGCGCGCTTCTCGCGCCAGTAACCGAATAGCGCCAGCCCACCCAGCAGGCCGAGCGCGTACAGCGCCTCAACTCCCAATGCCAGCAGCACCAGGGCGCAGAGCAGGCTGCTGAACCCCGCCAGCCAGCGCCACACGCCGCGCAGCAACACCCAGCCGGCGGCCATGCTGAGCAGATAGACCAGGATGAAGTTGCCGTTGGCGTAGCGGATCAGGTCGTCCACCGACAGTTGCAGCACGCCGGCCAGGGCAGCGCACAGGGCGCAGATCAGCACCACCAGCAGCAAGGCCGGGCCGGGCACACCATGCCGGTTGAGGCGGGCCAGCGGCTGCGGCAACTTGCCTTCGTCGGCCAGGCTCCAGATCAGCCGGGCGAAGCCCTGCACATAGACGTTCATCGAAGCGAAGCAGGCCAGGTAGCCGACCAGCGCCACCAGTACGCGGGCCTTGTCGCCCAGCAGCTGATCCATCAGGCGCGGCAGCGAGGCGGCGTCGCTGTGTACATCGCCATACACGCCGAAGCTCAGCACCGCCACCGAGAACGCCCAGTACACCAGACCGGCCAGCAGCACGCCGAGCAGCAGCGCGAGGGGGAAATCGCGCTGCGGGTTTTTGAATTCCTCGCCCAGGTGGGTGAAGGCCTCGATGCCGACGAAGCACCAGAACATCACCCCCAGCGCAGCCGGGATAAGCTGCCAGGAATCGTCGATATCCGGCAGCAGCGGCTGGCTGGCCAGCGGCAACTCGCCGACCCACCAGACCAGCGCCACGGTGCCGATGATGGCCAGGGCGATCAGCCCCTGAATAAAGCCCGAGGCCCTGGCCGGGCGCTGGCCGAGCAGGAGCATGGCGCCGAGGGTGGCGAGCTGGATCAGCAGCGCTTCGCCCCGGCCGATCGGCAGCAGCGCCTGCCAGAAGCCGGTGGCGATATTCAGCGCCGCCGGCAACCCCACCGGCAGTACGGCAAGAAACAGGAAGGCGATCAGCCGCTCCATGCGCGCGCCGAAAGCCCGACCGATCAGGTGTGGCGCACCGCCGGCATGGGGGAAGCGCTTGCCCAACTGGGCGAAGGTGAAGGCCACCGGCAGCACCAGGACGATCAGGATCAGCCAGGCCCACAGCGAGGCCTGTCCGGCGGCGGTGGCGGCCAGCGCCGGCACCACGAAGATGCCGGTGCCGAGCAGCGAAGTGCTGAGCAGCCCGATGCCCTGCAGCAGGCCCAGTTCCTTGTTCAAGCGGCTCATGTTGTATGCTCGCGGCTGTTTTCCGATCCCGCCATGGTAAGCAGGCGGCGCCGTGCAGGTTGCCGTCGATCACCGGCAAAGTGGCGGAATGCACCGTCAAACTGCCTGCTTGAGAATTGCCTTGGACAAGTTCGACCAACAGATCCTCGCCCTGCTGCGCGAAGACGCCCGCACCTCCGTCAGCCAGATCGCCCGCGAGGTCAACCTGTCGCGTTCGGCGGTGGGCGAGCGCATTCGCCAACTGGAGCAGAGCGGGGTGATCCAGGGTTACCACGCCCAGGTGGCCAGCCCGGACAGTGCGGCGGTCAAGGCCTTCCTCGAACTGTTCTACCAGAATGGCCGCTGCCAGGATTATGTCGAGCGCATGCGCGCCTACCCGGAGATCCGCCGCTGCTGTGGCATCAGCGGCGAAACCGACATGCTGGTGTATGTCGAGGCCGCGTCCATGGCGCGCCTGAGCGAAGTGCGCGCGGCCCTCGAGGCGTTCCCCTGCATGCAGCGGGTGAAAACGCACATGGTGGTGCAGGAGTGGGCGATGTAGGGATGTCTGCCGGACACAGCACCGTGCGGCTTATTCGAACAGCGGCAGCTTGGCGTCGGGCGCGGCTTGCGGGATTTCATACTTGCCCGCCTGCAGGTCACGGAAGTAGCTGTCGTAGCGACCGCTGTCGCGATAGCTCTGCAGGCGGCGGTTGAAGCGTTCCAGCAGGGCCTGGCTGCCTGCCAGTTGCTTGGGCAGCATCAGGTAGCTGAGGTTGTTCAGCAGTGGTTTGGGGTGGTGGGTGATGCGGGCGGCATCGGCTGCGCTGAAGTGTTTGCGCAGCGAGGCGTAACCGACGTTGAGTTCCTGCGGGTAGAGGGCCACGCGCTCCTTGAGCAGTTTCTCGAAATTCTGCCGGTCGCTGGAGACCCGCTCCATCTTCACCGTGCCCTTGCTCAGGAAGCTGTCGAACGCTTCGCCATAGCTGTATTCCAGGCCGCCGCCCAGACGCATGCCGTCCAGGTCGCTGAAGCTGTGCCAGTCGAAGGGTTGGCTTTTCAGGTGGAAGAATACGAACTGTTCGTTGAGCAGCGGGGCACTGAACAGGAAGTCGGCCTCGCGTTCGCTCTTGTGCATCCACACGGCGCTGGCGTCGAAGCGGCCGGCTGCGGCGGCGGCATAGGCCCGCGGCCAGGGCAGGAACTGGAAGTTGACCCGGTAGCCTTCGTCGGCGAACAGGTCGCTGATCAGGTGGGCGATGACCCCGCCATGCTTGAGCTCGGCGGACAGGTAGGGCGGCCAGTCGCCGACGCTGATGCGCAGTTCCTCTGGGGGTTGCGCCTGGGTCAGCGGGCTGCACAGCAGCATCAGCACGGCTAACAGTCGCTTGCAGTTCATCGGTGCCCCTTACTGGCTGGTTGCCCCGCTTCCTGTCCAGAATAGCTGCAACAGGGAGCGGGTTAGCGTTCTATGTACGCGGCCCATGACCCGGGTCAAGTATTTCCAGGCGGATGCGCCCGCGGCCCAGTTCGATCAGCTGTTCGCTGACCTGCTGCAGATTGGCCACCGGCAGGCTCAGTTGGCAGTCGGCTCCTTCGGCATCGAAGCTTTCCCGTTCGATACTGACTTGCCATTTACCCAGGCGAGCCTTGACCCGCTCCAGCTCGGCGAAGGGGATATGGCAGCGCGCCTGAATGCGCGCCACCAGGGCAATGCGTTCGCCACCCTGCAGGCATTTCGCCGCGCTGCCGCCATAGGCGCGGGCCAGGCCGCCGGTGCCGAGCTGGATGCCGCCATACCAGCGAATCACCAGCACCACCACCTGGTCGCAATCCTGCCCTTCGATGGCCGCGAGGATCGGTCGGCCCGCCGTGCCGCCGGGTTCGCCGTCGTCGCTGAAGCGGTACTGCTGGCCGCACTTGAAGGCCCAGCAATTGTGCGAGGCATTCAGGTCGCTGTGCTGCTGGATAAAGGCCAAGGCCTCCTCGGCGCTGGCGATGGGCGCGGCCAGGGCGAGGAAGCGGCTCTTGCGGATTTCCTCGCGGTACTCGCAGACGCCCTGCAGACTGAACGGCATGCCTTAGCCCGCCGAGCGCAGCCAGGCCGCGCGTTGCTCGGGGCTGTGGAAGGTCCAGGCGACGAAGCGGCTCTGCTTGTTGCCCTGGGCCATGTCGATACAGCGCACCTCCACGGCCCCGGCCTTCTTCAGCAGGTTCTCGGCGTAGGGCACGTTGCTGGCCTTGGACACCAGGCTGCTGAACCACAGCACCTGGCCGGAAAACTGGGCGCTTTCGGCGATCATGCGCTTGAGGAAACTGGCCTCGCCGCCGGTGCACCACAGCTCGGCGCTCTGCCCGCCGAAGTTGAGTTCCGGCAGCTTGCGTTTGGGGTCGAGCTTGCCGAGGTTCTTCCACTTGCGCCGGCTGCCGCTGGCGGCTTCCTCGGCGTTGGCGTGGAAGGGCGGGTTGCACAGGGTCAGGGCGAAGCGCTCGCCGTCCTGCAGCAGGCTCTTGAAGATCTGCCCGCGCTGCAGTTGCTGGCGCAGGGCGATGGCGCCGTCCAGGCCATTGGCCTGGATGATGGCGCGGGCCGAGGCCAGGGCCGTGTCGTCGATGTCCGAACCGAGGAAGTGCCAGCCGTAGTCGCTATGGCCGAGCAGCGGGTAGATGCAGCTGGCGCCGGTGCCGATGTCCAGCGCGCGGATCGCCGCGCCGCGTGGAATTTCGCCACTGTTGTCGCTGGCCAGCAGGTCGGCCAGGCCGTGCACGTAGTCGGCGCGGCCGGGGATCGGCGGGCACAGGTAGCCCGGCGGAATGTCCCAGTGCTGCAGGCCGTACAGCTGGCGCAGCAGCGCGCGGTTGAAGACCCGCACCGCCTCGGGATTGGCGAAGTCGATGCTCTGCTTGCCGTAGGGGTTGAGGATGACGAACTCGGCCAACTCCGGGCTGGCCTCGATCAACCGGGGGAAGTCGTAGCGGCCCTGGTGACGGTTGCGCGGGTGCAGCAGCGCCGGGCTGCTGGGCGGGACAGGGGGAGCGGGTGTATCGGATTTTGGCGGCATGCTGGGCGTTTCGGCGAACTGGAGCGGCATTGTCCCACAAGATCGCGCAGCCGGAGCTCAATCCCCGTCGCATGGCCAGCCGGTGTAGGAGCCAGCTTGCTGGCGATCTTGCCGAACCATGACGCATTGATCGCCAGCAAGCTGGCTCCTACAAGAAGCTGCGTGTCCTGGGTCGGGGGCTACTTCCAGCCCATCTGCCAGCGCTCGCCATCCTGCAGCGCTTGCCAGTCCAGGCGCTCGCTGCGCTGGGTGAGCACGGCCTGCAGTTCGACCTGCAATACCGTGCCTTCCTCGTCGCAGATCAGCTCACTGACCAGGAAGTGCTTCTCGCGGTTCTGCGGCTGGCGTGCGGTCCATTTCGACAGCAGCAGCTTGCGCGGATTGAGGCGCCGCTTGCCGCTCACTGGCGATGCTCGAGCAGGCGACGGGCCGCCTCCTGGCCACTCAGCCAGGCGCCTTCCACCCGCCCTGACAGGCACCAGTCACCACAGGCGTACAGGCCCAGGTCGGCATCGGCCAGGGCGCCCCACTCATGGCCGCTGGCCGGTCGCGCGTAGAGCCAGCGGTGGGCCAGGCTGAAGCTCGGTGCGGGCAGCGGGCAGCCGATCATCTCGGCGAAGGCGCCGTGCAGCCGCTCGATCACCGCTTCCTTGTCCAGGTCCAGGTGCTGCTTGCTCCAGCTGCTGCTGGCATGCAGCACCCAGCTGTCGAGCTGGCCGTCGCGGCCGGGTTTGCTGCGGTTGCGTGCCACCCAGTCGAGCGCGCTGCCCTGGGCGAAGCAGCCTTCGACGCGGGTCTCCAGCGGTGTGGCGAAGGCCAGGGCGACCGCCCAGGTCGGTTCCATGATCACGCTGGCGGCGGCGCTCGCCAGTTTCGGCGCGGCACTGAGCAGGCCGGTGGCCTGGGGCGCCGGCGTGGCGACGATCACGCTGCTGAACGGACCATGGCTCTGGCCCTCGGCATCGAGCAGGGTCCAGTGCTGCTCACCATGGAACGCCTCGGTGATACGGCAGGCGAAGTGCACCGGCAGAGCACCGAGCATGGCGCGGGTGATGGCGCTCATGCGTGGCGTGCCGACCCAGCGCACCTGTTCGTCGGGGGAGGGCAGCAGGCCGTTGGCGTTGTAGTGATAGAGCTCGGGGTCCCACTCGGCGACCCAGCCGCGGGCCTGCCATTGCTGTACCACTTCGACGAAGCGGCGATCGCGGGCGGTGAAGTATTGCGCGCCGAGATCGAGCGAGCCGGCATCGCTGCGCTTGCTGGCCATGCGTCCGCCGCTGCCGCGGCTCTTGTCGAACAGTTGAACTTCCAGTCCGGCGGCATGCAGCGCCTGGGCGGCGGAGAGTCCCGCCAGGCCGGTACCGATGATGGCGATGGGTGCGTTCATGGTCTACCTCGTGTCCTTTGTGACAGGCTACGCTCTAGACTAATGCTGTACAAATATAATTGCCTGTACAGCTTTTATCGGTTCCAATCGCAAACCTGTTGAAACTGCGACGTTGCAACGCGGCGGACAAGGCACGCGTTAGCGTCATAATTCAGACTAGGGTGAGACTGGTGGTTAACGCCATGCGAGGACGATGCCATGCACATCTTGCTGACCGGCGGTACAGGTTTGATCGGCCGTGCGCTCTGTCGCCTGTGGTTGGGCCAGGGCCATCAGCTGACCGTATGGAGCCGCACGCCTGACCAGGTGGCCGGCTTGTGCGGGGCGCCGGTGCGCGGCATCGGCCGCCTCGAGGACTACGGCGACGGCCCACTGGATGCGGTGATCAACCTGGCCGGCGCGCCGATCGCCGACCGCCCCTGGACGCACAAGCGCAAGGCGCTGCTGTGGGCCAGCCGGGTCGCGCTCACCGAGCAGCTGCTGGCCTGGCTGGATGGTCGCGCGCAACGGCCGCAAGTGCTGCTTTCCGGCTCTGCGGTGGGCTGGTACGGCGATGGCGGCGAGCGTGAACTGGACGAGGACAGCCCGCCGGTGGTGGAGGATTTCGCCGCGCAATTGTGCAGCGCTTGGGAAGAAACTGCCCTGCGCGCCGAAGAACTGGGCATTCGCGTGGTGCTGCTGCGTACCGGTCTGGTGCTGGCGGCCGATGGTGGTTTCCTCAAGCGCCTGTTGCTGCCGTTCAAGTTGGGCCTGGGCGGGCCGATCGGCAATGGGCGGCAGTGGATGCCGTGGATTCACCTGGAGGATCAAGTCGGCCTGATCGACTTTCTCTTGCAGCACCCCGACGCCCACGGTCCCTATAATGCCTGCGCGCCGCAGCCGGTGCGGAACAAGGCCTTCGCCCAGGCCCTCGGCCGCGCCCTGCATCGCCCGGCGCTGTTGCCGCTGCCGGGGTTGTTATTGAAAGTCGGCCTGGGCGAACTGTCCGGGCTGCTGCTCGGCGGGCAGAAGGCCCTGCCGCAGCGGGCGCTGGCCGCCGGCTATGAATTCCGTTTTACCGCTATCGATTCGGCCCTGGCCGCTCTGTTTAAGGACGCTGCATGACAGATCATGCCCTGCTGTTGGTCAACCTGGGTTCGCCGGCCTCCACTTCGGTGGCCGATGTGCGGCGCTACCTCAACCAGTTCCTCATGGACCCTTATGTCATCGATCTGCCGTGGCCATTGCGCCGTCTGATCGTGTCGCTGATTCTGCTCAAGCGCCCGGCGCAGTCGGCGCATGCCTATGCCTCGATCTGGTGGCCGGAAGGCTCGCCGCTGGTGGTGCTCAGCCGGCGCCTGCAACAGGCGATCACCCCGCTGTGGCAGGGTCCGGTGGAACTGGCCATGCGCTACGGCCCTCTGTCGATCGAAAAGGCCCTGCTGCGCCTGGCCGAGCAGGGCGTCAAGCGGGTGACCCTGGCGCCGCTCTATCCGCAATTCGCCGACAGCACCGCCACCACGGTGATCGAGGAAGCCAAGCGCGTGGTGCGCGAGCACAAACTGCCGCTGCAATTCGCCACCCTGCCGCCGTTCTATGACCAGCCGGAATACCTCGATGCCCTGGTTGCCAGTGCCCAGCCGCATCTGCAGCAGGGCTTCGACCACCTGCTGCTGAGCTTCCACGGCCTGCCCGAGCGCCACCTGCACAAGCTCGACCCCAGCGGCCATTGCCTGAAAGGCGCCGACTGCTGCAAGAACGCTTCGCCGCAAGTGCTTGCCACCTGCTACCGCGCCCAGTGCCTGCGCAGTGCCGAACTGTTCGCCGAGCGCGCCGGGCTCAAGCCGGGGCAGTGGTCGGTGTCGTTTCAGTCGCGCCTGGGCCGCGCCAAGTGGATCGAACCCTACACCGAAACGCGCCTCGACGAGCTGGGCAAAGCCGGGGTGAAGAAGTTGCTGGTGATGTGCCCGGCCTTCGTCGCCGACTGCATCGAAACCCTGGAAGAGATCGGCGACCGCGGCCGCGAGCAGTTCCAGGCGGCCGGTGGCGAGGAGCTGGTGCTGGTGCCGTGCCTGAACCAGCATCCGCAGTGGGTGAGTGCGTTGAAGACGCTCTGTGAGCGGGCGCCGATGGCGCTGTGACATGACCCTGCCCCGTTGGCTGCTGGCCGGCCTGTTGCTGTGCAGTGGGCTGCAGGCGGCCGAGCTGCGGGTCTGTCAGCACGATGCCAGTCGCTATGCCTATCGCCTCGAACTGATCCGACTGATCCTTGAGCGCACAACCGCGACCCATGGCGAACTGCATGTGGCCGCGGCGCATGGCGTAGATCCGCCGCAGGAGCGCTGCTTGGCCCAGCTGCGCGCCGGCATGGTCGACCTGGCTTATGTGCCGCCCAATGCCGAGCGTCTGCGCGACCTGCGCATGATCCCTTTCGACCTGCATGCCGGCATGCTTGGCTACCGCCTGCTGCTGATCCATCGCGAGGATGCGCCGAGCTTTGCCCGGGTGCAGAGCCTGGATGACTTGCGCCTTCTGCGTGGCGGCTTTGGCAGCCAGTGGAGCGACTTCCCGCTGTTCGCCCTCAACCGCCTGCCGGTGGTGGGCTCGTCACACCCGGAGAACCTGTTGGCGATGCTCACCGAGCGGCGTTTCGACTATTACCACCGCGCCTTGCACGAGGCCTGGGAGGAGGTGGGCGACCACCCTGAGCGCCATCCCGAGCTGATGATCGAGCCCGGCCTGGCGCTGGTCTATCCGCTTCCGGTGTACTTCGCCTTCAACCGCGCGGAGCCGGAACTGCGCCAGCGCTTCGAGGAGGGCCTGAGCCTGATCCAGGCCGATGGCAGTTTCCGTGAACTGTTCCTGCGTCATTTCGGCGAGCAGCTGCGCCGCAGCCAGTTGTCGCAGCGGCGTTTGCTGATCCTGCAGAGCGATCTGCCGGAGGGTTTGCCGGCGGCGGATAGCCGTTTCTGGTTACAGCCCTGAGAAGCGAATGAAAAATGGCGGCCTAGGCCGCCATTTTTATTGCTGCGCGGAGCTTCTTACAGCACCTCGAACAACCCCGCCGCGCCCATACCGCCGCCGACGCACATGGTGATCACCACGTACTTCACGCCACGGCGCTTACCTTCCAGCAGGGCGTGGCCGACCATGCGTGCACCGCTCATGCCGTAGGGGTGGCCGATGGAGATGGCGCCGCCGTTGACGTTGAGCTTGGCTGGGTCGATGCCGAGCTTCTGCGCGCTGTACAGCACCTGGCAGGCGAAGGCTTCGTTGAGCTCCCACAGGCCGATGTCGTCGACGCTCAGGCCGTGCTGCTTGAGCAGTTTCGGTACGGCGAACACCGGGCCGATGCCCATCTCTTCCGGGGCCAGGCCGGCCACGGCGATGCCGCGGTACAGGCCCAGTGGCTGGATGCCGCGCTGGGCGGCCAGGGCGCCGCTCATCAGTACGCTGGCGCTGGCACCGTCGGACAGCTGGCTGGCGTTGCCGGCGGTGATGCAGCCGCCTTCGATCACTGGCTTGAGCTTGGTCAGGTCGCCCAGCACGGTCTGCGGGCGGTTGCCTTCGTCGAGGCTGAGGGTGACTTCCTCGAAGCTGACCGCGCCGGTTTCCTTGTCGACCAGCTTCTTGCGTGCAGTGATCGGGACGATTTCGTTGGCGAACAGGCCGGCGGCCTGGGCGGCGGCGGTGCGCTGCTGCGACTGCAGGGAGTAGGCGTCCTGGGCTTCGCGGCTGATGCCGTAGCGCTTGGCCACCAGCTCGGCAGTCTGCAGCATCGGCATGTAAGCGTGCTCGGCCATCTTCACCACGGCCGGGTCGTAGTCGGTGGCGGTCCACTTCATGTGGGTGTTTTGCACCAGGCTGATCTGCTCCTGGCCGGCACCGACGGTGACGGCCATGCCGTCGACCATGATCTGCTTGGCAGCGATGGAGATGGCCATCAGGCCCGACGCGCACTGGCGGTCGATGGTCTGCCCGCTGACCGACAGCGGCAGGCCGGCGGCCAGCAGCGACAGGCGGCCGAGGTTGGTCGAGGCGGTGCCGCCCTGCATGGCCGTGCCCATCACCAGGTCTTCGATCTCGCCCGGCTCGATACCGGAGCGCTCGACGGCGGCGCGGATGGCGACGGCGGCCATGCTCGGCGACTTGAGGTCGTTGAAGGCGCCGCGGAAGGCCTTGGCTATTGGCGTGCGGGCGGTGGAGACGATGACGGCGTCTTGCATGCTGGAATGCTCCTCTGGTTTCAGTCGCGTGGTTTCAGTCGCGTAGCAGGCGCGCGAGAGCCGCGCGCAGGGTTTCGGGAATCGGCACCGGGCGGTTGCTGGTGCGGTCGACGAAGACGTGGACGAAGCGCCCGGCGGCGCAGGCCTCGTCTTCGCCGGCCTTGAAGATGGCCAGTTCGTACTGCACCGAGCTGTTGCCCAGCTTGCCGACCCGTAGGCCGACCTCGATGCGCTCGGGGAAGGCGATGGAGGCGAAGTAGTCGCACGACGAGCTGACCACGAAGCCGACCACCTCGCCGTCGTGGATATCCAGGCCGCCGACTTCGATCAGGTAGGTGTTCACCGCGCTGTCGAAGAAGCTGTAGTAGACGACGTTGTTGACGTGACCATAGAGGTCGTTGTCGTGCCAGCGCGTGGTGATCGGCTGGAAGTGGGCGTAGTCGCTGCGCAGGTGTTCGGGCTGGCTCATGGGCTGTTCTCGTCTTGCTTGCGTACCAGCCTAGGGCCTGGTTGGTGCGCGGGGTAGTTTGATTCGCCGGGTGGATTGGGGCTTATCGATTGGCGATGGCTGGCGTAGCCCGGATGCAATCCGGGGGCGGAGTGGCGGGCTTCCCGGATTGCATCCGGGCTACTGCCTATGTCTTGCCCTTGTCGACTGTTGGGGCCATGGCGGTGCTCATGGGTTTTACCCTCTCCCCAACCCTCTCCCATGAATGGGAGAGGGAGCAGTTCTGCGCAGTGCTCAAGCTGTGCACGGTTTGCCTCCCCTCTCCCGTTTACGGGAGAGGGGCCGGGGGAGAGGGCCGCTCCACCCCCTCAATACGCCGCCTGGTAGATGGCCAGCGCGTCGGCCTCGCTGACCTCGCGCGGGTTATTCACCAGCAGGCGCTGCTGCAGCATGGCGTCGCTGGCCATGCGCGGCAGCATGTCTTTCGGCACGCCGGCATCGCGCAGGCGGTTGGGCAGGCCGCAGCGTTGGTTGAGCGCGGCCAGTTCGTTGATGAACTCGGCGCAGCGCTGTTCGGCACTGCCGCCCTTGAAACGCTCACCGAGAATCAGCGGGGCCAGCTCGGCGTACAGCGCCATGGCCTGCGGTGCGTTGAAGCGCAGTACATGCGGTAGCACCAGGGCATTACTCAGGCCATGGGGAATATGGAAATGCCCGCCCAGCGGATAGGCCAGCGCATGCACCGCCGCACAGGGCGCGTTGGCGAAGGCCTGGCCGGCCAGCAGGGCGCCGAGCAGCATGGTCTGGCGCGCCTCGCGGTTGCTGCCGTTGTGCACCGCTTCATGCAGATTGGCGGCGAGCAGGCGCAGGGCCTCGCGGGCCAGCAGGTCGGACAGCGGGTTCTTCTTGATCTTGCTGGTGTAGGCCTCGATGGCGTGCACCATGGCGTCGATACCGGTGGCGGCGGTCACCGCTGGCGGCAGGCCGAGGGTCAGGTCGGCGTCGAGCAGCGCCAGGTCCGGCAGCAGCAGCGGCGAGACCACGCCCATCTTGCTGGTTTCGCCGGTGGTGATGATGGCGATCTGCGTGACCTCCGAGCCGGTGCCGGCGGTGGTCGGCACCTGGATCAGCGGCAGGCGCTGGCCGCGCGCATTGCCCACGCCATAGATGTCTTTCAGCGATTGCTGGCAGTTCGGGTGGGCGAGCAGGGCGACCAGCTTGGCCACGTCCATCGAGCTGCCGCCGCCGAAGCCCACCACCAGCTCGGCGCCCAGCGCGCGGGCGCGTTCCACGGCGTTGAGCACTATGGCCTCGGGCGGGTCGGCGATCACCTGGTCGAACACCTCCACCGCCACGCCGGCCGCGGCGAAGCCGGGCAGGGCGCCGTCGAGCAGGCCGAAGCGGGCGATGCCGGGGTCGGTGACTATCATCACGCGCTGCGCGCCGCGCTCGCGGCACAGCTCGGCGAGGCGCGTGGCGGCGCCGGATTCGCAGAGGATCTGCGCGGTGGTGGCGAAGCTGAAGGCTTGCATGACTAGTCCTCCGAAGGTCGGGGCCGCGCCGGCACGGGCTGCTGGCGGGCGAAGAAGTCCCAGATGGCGCGCGGGCCGTCGAAACCGGACAGGGTCGGGCCGAGCAGGCGCGGTGCGCGGAAGCCGGCCTGGGGCAGCAGGTGGCCGCCGCCGATCAGCGTGTACAGCGCGACCTCGGCGCGGCCATCGGCCTGCCACTGGTCGAGCCTGACCCGCTGGGCGCGGTCGTCCTGGTGGCTCCAGCTGGAGCTGCTGCGCACGGCATCCTGCGGGTAGCCGGCCAGCCTGGCGAAATACTGCGCCGACTCGAACGACGAGCGCACGTTGCCGCGATCGCCGAAGCCGAACAGGCTAACCGGGCCGCCGTTGTAGGGGTTGATCGGGTCGCGGGTGCCGTTCATCAATAGCACCGGCACGGCCTGGCCGGATGGCGCGCAGTCGAGGTTGGCATCGCTCGGCAGGCTGGCCGCCACGGCGGCGACCCCGGCCAGCAGCTGCGGGCGCTCCAGGGCCGCGCGCAGGCCCAGCTGGCCGCCGTTGGAGTAGCCGACCAGGAAGGCGCGGCGCGGGTCGGCGCCGTGCTGCGCGGCGAAGCGTTGCACCAGCGCGGCGAGCAGCCCCAGGTCGTCGATGTTGCGGGCGCGCGCTGGGTAGTCGGCGGCGCGGCGGCAGTCGTTCCAGTTGCGCTCGTAGCCCTGCGGGTAGACGACGATGAAGCCGTGCTGGTCGGCCAGGCGCTCGAACTGGTAGCCGGTGAAGGTGCGTATGTCGGCGATGGTCTGCAGCGAGCCATGCAGGACGAACAGCAGCGGTGCGTTGGCCGGAAGCTTGGCCGGGATATAGAAGGTGTAGTCGCGCTGCAGGCCGCCGAGCTCGATACGCTGGTGCTGCAGGGTGGAGCTCAGGGCCGGTTCGGCGGGCTTGGGCGCATAAAGGAAATAGGCGTACAGACCGCCCAAAAGCACGGCGATCAGCAGGAGTATGCAGAGGGCTATTTTTGTTTTTTTCACCAGATGCTCTCGGTCGGATCAGGAGTAAGCCCTGTAGGAGCCAGCTTGCTGGCGATCAGCGGTTCTGAGGCCTCGCCGATCGCCAGCAAGCTGGCTCCTACAGGGAAGTAGGGTGGATGACGCTCTGTTCATCCACCACTGGCCACGCTCGGTGGATCGTCCCCCGGTGGATCGGTGCAGCGTGATCCCCCCTACTGTGCCTCAGAACGCGAAGCTCGCCTCCGGCATCGCCATCAGGCACTCGGCGCCGCCCAGCAGGGCTTCGCGGTGGCTGCTGGCGCGCGGCAGCATGCGACGCAGGTAGAACTCGGCGCTGTGCAGCTTGGCCTGGTAGAACGCGGCCTCGCCGCTGCCGGCGTCCAGGGCATCCTGCGCGGTGGCGGCGGCCTGCAGCCAGAAACCGGCCAGCAACACATAGGCCGAGTACTGCAGGAAGTCCACCGAGACCGCGCCGATTTCCTGGGCGTCGCGCTGGCTGAGGGCGATCACCTCAGCAGTCAGCTCGCGCCATTCGCCCAGGCGCGTCTGCACCGTGCGGGCCATCGCGCTCAGCGCCGGGCGCTGGGTCTGGGCGTCGCACAGGGCGCTGAGTTCGCCGATCAGTGCGCTGAGTTCGGTACCGCCATCGCCGAGCAGTTTGCGGCGGATGTAGTCGAGCGCCTGGATGCCATTGGTACCTTCATAGAGCTGGGTGATACGGCTGTCGCGCATCAGCTGTTCCATGCCCCATTCGCGGATGAAACCGTGGCCGCCGTAGACCTGCACCGCATGGCTGGCGACTTCCTGGCCCATGTCGGTGAAGAAGGCTTTGACGATCGGGATCAGCAGTGCCGCGCGCTTGCCGGCGGCCTTGCACGCGGCGGCATCTTCGGCAGCGTGCTCCAGATCGAGCTGGCGCGCGGTGTAGGCGGCGAGCATGCGGCAACCTTCGACCAGGCTCTTCTGGGTCAGTAGCATGCGCCGCACATCCGGGTGCACGATGATCGGGTCGGCCGCTTTCTCCGGTGCCACGGCGCCGCTCAGGCCTCGCGACTGCAGGCGCTCGCGGGCATAGCGCAGGGCGCCCTGGAACGCCGCCTCGCCGATGCCCAGGCCCTGCAGGCCGACTTGGAAACGCGCGTCGTTCATCATGGTGAACATGCAGGCCAGGCCCTGGTTGGCCTCGCCGATCAGCCAGCCGGTGGCGCCGTCGAAGTTCATCACGCAGGTGGAGGCGCCCTTGATGCCCATCTTGTGCTCGATGGCGCCGCAGCTCAGGGCGTTCTTCGCCGCCAGCGAGCCGTCGGCGTTGACAGCGAACTTGGGTACCAGCAGCAGGCTGATGCCCTTCACGCCTCCAGGTGCATCCGGCAGGCGTGCCAGCACCAGATGGATGATGTTCTCGGAGAAGTCCTGCTCGCCGCCGCTGATAAAGATCTTGCTGCCGCTGACCTTGTAGCTGCCATCGGCTTGGGGTTCGGCCTTGGTGCGCAGCATGGCCAGGTCGGTGCCGGCCTGGGGTTCGGTCAGGCACATGGTGCCGGTCCACTGGCCGCTGACCATCTTGGCCAGGTAGTCGCGTTTGAGGTCGTCGCTGCCGTGCTTGTGCAGGGCCAGCACGGCGCCTTCGGTAAGGCCGGAGTAGACGCGAAAAGACAGCGAGGAGGCCATCAGCATTTCGTGGAAGGCGAAGGCCACCAGCTGCGGGAAACCCTGGCCGCCGAACTCGGTCGGCCCGGTCATGCTGGCCCAGCCGTTGTCGACAAATTGCTGGTAGGCGGCGCGGAAACCCTTGGGCGTGGTGACGTTGCCCTCGACCAACTGGCAGCCTTCCTCGTCGCTGTTGCGGTTGAGCGGGGCGATCTCGTTGCCGGTGAAGGCGGCGGCTTCTTCCAGTACGCCATCGATCAGCTCGCGGTCCAGGCTGTTGCCCAGGCGTGCGCAGTGGCCGGCGACATCGAACAGTTCATGGAGGACGAAGCGCATGTCGCGCAGGGGCGCCTGGTAGCTCATACCTGGCCCTCCTTCACATCCGCGAAGCGTTTGCCGCCTTCCACCAGACGGTCGATCAACTTGGCCGGTTGCCAGTGCGGGCCGAAGCGCTCGGTCAGTTGCAGCAGGCGCTCGCGGATGGCGGCCAGGCCCTGGGCGTCGGCCCAGGCCATCGGGCCATTTTTATCGGCGGGGAAGCCGTAGCCGTTCAGATACACCAGGTCGATGTCGTGGCTGTTGGCGGCGATGTTCTCTTCGAGGATCTTCGCGCCTTCATTGACCAGGGCCAGCAGGCAGCGCACCAGGATTTCCTCCTGGCCGACGCTGCGGCGCTGGTAGCCGAGGCGCTCGGCCTCGCGCTGCACCAGGGCATCCACTTCCGGGTCGTGCTCGGCCTGGCGGCTGCCTGGCGCGTAGAGGTAGTAGCCCTTGCCGGCCTTCTGGCCGAAGCGGCCGAGTTCGCACAGGCGGTTGTCCACCTGCACCTGGGCCACATCCTGGCCCTTGCCTGCCAGTTCGCGGGCGCGCCATTCCAGGTCGATGCCGACCACGTCGTACATGCGGAACGGGCCCATGGCGAAGCCGAAGCCCTGCAGGGCGCTGTCCACCTGATGCGGGTAGGCGCCTTCGAGCAGCATGCTGCGCGCCTCGAACACGTAGGTGTGCAGCATGCGGTTGCCGATGAAGCCGTCGCAGTTGCCGGCCACCACGCTGACCTTGCCGATGCGCTGGCCGAGGGCCACGGCGGCGTCCAGTACCGCTGGAGCAGTGTGGGCGCCACGGATGATTTCCAGCAGCTTCATGATGTGCGCCGGACTGAAGAAGTGCAGGCCGAGCACGTCCTGCGGGCGGGCGGTGACGGCGGCGATGGCGTCGATGTCCAGCGCCGAGGTGTTGCTGGAGAGGATCGCGCCTTGCTTCACGGTGGCGTCGAGGGTGCGGAAGATCTGCTGCTTCAGTTCGAGGTTCTCGTAGACCGCCTCGATCACCAGATCGGCGTCGGCCAGATCGGCATAGTCATTGACCGCCTGGATGCGCGCGCGGCGCAGGCTGGCCTCGCCGGTGCTGATGCGGCCCTTGGCAACGTGCTGCGCCCAGGTGTCTTCGGCCATCTGCAGGCCGGCTTCGACCATCTGCGGGTTGTTGTCCAGCCACAGCACTGGGATGCCGGCGTTGGCCAGGCTGATGACGATACCGCGGCCCATGGTGCCGGCGCCGATCACGGCAGCCTGCTGGATGGTGTAGTTGTTGCTCATCGAACGCCCCCACAGAAGAAGTCAGTCACCCAAAACGGAACTGACGCACCTTAAGTACCGGGCTACTATTTGGGAAATTTTGTCTTGTGATAAGTTGAATTCAGTAAGTGAATATATTGACCTTCGACCTCAACCTGCTGCGCGTGCTCGATGCCCTGCTGCGCGAGCGCAACGTGTCGCGCGCAGCCGAGCGCTTGTCGCTCAGCCAGCCGGCGGTGAGCAATGCGCTCAATCGCCTGCGCGACCTGCTCGACGACCCGCTGCTGGTGCGCGTTGGCCGGGCCATGCAGCCGACACCACGGGCCCTGGCCCTGGAAGCGCCGATCCGCGATGCCCTGCAGCGCATCGAACAGAGTCTCGGCGAGGGCGCGCCCTTCGACCCGGCCAGCAGCCGTCAGCGCTTTCGCATCGCGGTGACCGACTATGTCGAGCTGATCCTTATGCCGCGCCTGCTCAAGCTGTTGGCCGAGCGCGCGCCGGGGCTGCGCATCGATATCCAGCACCTGTCGCCCAGCCTGCCGGGCGAGGCGCTGGAGAAGGGCGAGCTGGATCTGGTGCTGGGCCGCTTCGAGCAGGTGCCGGTGCGCTTTCAGCGCCAGCAGTGGGTCAGTGAAACCCTGCAGCTGGTGGCCCATCGCGAGCACCCGCAGCTGGCGGCGGGCCTCGATCTGGACGGCTTCCTCGGCTTGCGTCATCTGTGGGTGCATGGCGGGCAGACCCGCGGCATGGTCGAACAGTGGCTGGGCGAGCGCGGGCTGAGTCGCGAGATCGTCTACACCACGCCCAACTATCTGCAGGCCGCGCACATAGTCGCCAGCAGCGAACTGGTGGCCGTGCTGCCGGTGCGCCTGGCGCGCTACTTCGCCGAGCTGCTGCCGTTGCAGTTGCACGAGTTGCCCTTTGACCTCGGACCTTTCCACCTGGATATCGTCAGCCTCGGCCTGCGCCAGCGCGATGCAGCCTTGCAGTGGCTGATCGAGCGCATCCTGGAGCTGGGGCGGGACTAGCAAGTCGTGCACGAATCGGCTGGCTCTACTGCCTTTTGCCTAGTCTGCTGCGCGGCGGATCTAAGGTTTTCCCTGATAGAGGCCGCTGCGCCGTGGCCGATAGCCTGACCACAGCGGCGCGCTGAAGCCGCTGCCAGGGCACCGCAGAGTGCCTGGGCCACCGTCCGTGGGGCGGCTTTTCAATCCGGGAGAACCATCATGCTGAATCAACTGAGCGTGCGCAGCCGTCTGCTGGCGCTGGCCCTGCTGCCCCTGGCCGTGCTGCTGGGGGTGATGCTGCTGGCGCTGAGCAACGCCGGGCGGATCAACCAGAGTTTCGAAGAGCTGTTCATCGACCGCATGCAGCCGATCAGCCAGCTCAAGGAAGTCTCCGACGCCTACGCGGTGAGCATGGTCGACGCCCTGCACAAGCACCGCGCCGGCCTGCTCGACGAGAACGCCCTGCGGCAGACCTTCGGCGCCGCGCGCCAGCGTATCGACCAGGCCTGGGGCGCCTACACCGCGACCCGCCTCACCGCCGAGGAAGACAGTCGGGTGGCCCGTACCCGACCGCTGATGGCGGCGGCCGACCGCCTGGCCCAGGAGCTGCTCGGCGAGGCCGGCGATGGCCTGCGCAACGAGGACACGGCCAGCTTCAACCAGCGCCTGTATGCCACCTTCGATCCGCTCAGCACCGAGCTGGATGGCCTGGTGCGTCTGCAACTCAGCGAAGGCGATAAGCTGCATGAGGCGGCCGCCGCCGAGTATCAGGGCATGCAGAACAGCTTCATCGCCATCGGTCTGGTGGCGCTGACCTTGGTGCTGGGTTTCAGCCTGCTGGTCAATCGCTCCATCAATCGCCCACTGCAGGCCCTGTGCGCCCTGATCGGCCAGGTGCAGAGCAGTTCCGACCTGACCTTGCGCGCCGACAGCGCCGGCGAAGACGAGCTGGCGCGCACGGCCGCCGCGTTCAACGCCATGCTCGAACACTTCCAGCAGCTGATTCGCCACCTCGGCGACTCGTCCATCCAGCTGGCCGCCGCCTCCGAGGAAATGAGCGCGATCAGTGCCCAGGTCAGCGATGCTGCCTCCGGCCAGGGCGAGCAGACCACCATGGTCGCCACTGCCGTACACCAGATGAGCGCGGCGATTCAGGAGGTGGCCCAGAACGCCCTGGGCATGTCACACATGGCCGGTGACGCGCGCCGCGAAGCGCACCAGGGCACGGCGCTGGTGCAGGCCAACCTGCAGTCGATCGAGCGCCTGTCGCAGTCGGTGCAGGAGGGCGCCGCGGTGATCAATCGCCTGCACAGCCAGAGCGACGAGATTGGCAGCGTGCTGGGGGTGATCCGCAGCATCGCCGAGCAGACCAACCTGCTGGCGCTGAATGCCGCCATCGAGGCGGCGCGGGCCGGCGAGGCGGGCCGTGGTTTCGCCGTGGTGGCCGACGAGGTGCGCAGCCTGGCGAGCAACACGCAGAAGGCCACCGAGTCGATCCGCGGCATGATCGATGCGTTGCAGGACGGCGCGCGCCTGGCGGTGGCGGCCATGCAGCAGTCCCGTGAGCAGGCCGAAGCCAGCGTCAGCCATGCCCGCGAGTCCGGCGAGGTGCTGGCGCATATCGCCAATGCCATCGACGGCATCGCCGATGGCAACGTGCAGATTTCCACCGCCACCGAGGAGCAGACCGCCGTGGCCAACGAGATCAGCCAGAACATCACCCAGCTCAACGACAGCATCCAGGAAGTGGTCAGCGGCGCCCAGCAGAGCGCCATCGCCAGCCGCGACCTGGCCCAGTTGGCCAGCGGCCAGCAACAGCAGGTGGAGCGCTTCCGCGCCTGATCAACCCAAGGCCTGGTGAGGATAGTTAGCGCGGCGCCATCGCGCTCTGCAGAGCAGATGCGGGGTGTGCGCGCTCACCTGTTCAGGGCAGTGGGTGTGTAGGCCTTGCCGTGGTCTGCACGCCGCTATCGCCCAGCCGTGGCAGAGAAGGTTTGCGCGAGCTTCAGTCCAGGCCGGCCAGTACCAGGCGATCGCGGCCTTCGGCCTTGGCCAGGTACAGCGCATCGTCGACGCGCTTGAAAAAGGCCTCGGCGTTGCCGTCGCGCCGTGCGTCAAAGCTGCCGACGCCGATACTGGTGGTCATCGGCAGGGCTTGCCCCTGGATTTCCAGGCCCTGGCTGGCCAGGTTGCCGCGAAACTCCTCCGCCAGCTCGCGGGCCTGCTCCAGCGGGGTGTCCATCATCAGCACGCCGAACTCTTCGCCCCCCAGGCGCAGCAGGGCATCGCTGTCGCGGCGGAACACCACGCGCATGCGCTCGGCGAAGGCATGCAGGCACTGGTCACCGGTGCTGTGACCATATTCGTCGTTGATGCGTTTGAAGAAGTCGATATCCAGCAGCACCAGTGACAGTTGCCCGCCGTGGCGCTGCACGTTGGCCACCAGCGCGGTGAACAGGCCGTTGAACTGCAGGCGATTGCCCAGCTGGGTGAGGCTGTCGGTGCGGCTGAGCAGGTCGTAGCGCTCGCGCTGCTCAATCAGCTGCTGCTCCATGGTCAGGGTGTTGCGGTACTCGCGGTGGCTGCGGCTGAGGGCCAGCAGCAGGTAGCTGAGGTAGAACGCCAGGGTGACCAGCAGCGCTTGCTGTTCCTCCCGTTGCATCATCAATACGGCCAGCCCCGGCAGATAGAGCAGGAGGATGGCCGACATGCAGCGCTCCTTGCGCATGGAGAAGTTGAAGGCCATGGCGGTGCTGAAGGCGATGGTGCTGAGCGTGGCGATCAGCCGTGAAGGCTCGAACTGGACGTCCTGCAAGGCCCAGGCATGGGCCAGGCCCCAGCTCAGCGAGGTGATATAGATCAGGTACCAGTGGCGATCGATCCACAGCTGCAGACAGGCGCTGCTGGTTTGTGCCGGCGGCTGATGCACCAGGCGCAGGGCCAGCATCAAAGCGAAAAAGGCCGAGCCGAGCAGGCCGCTGCCGAGCATGTCCAGCGGCGCACTGCTGAACAGCCAGGTCAGCAACCAGGCCAGCAGGTAATAGATGCCCCCCAGCCGGGTGCGTACGCGGGTGTCCTGTACTTCACGCCAGAGGGCGAAGGTGTGCGGTTGGCTGGGCAGTTCAGAATCGGTCATGTGCGGTGGTCACGAATACGGCCTGCGCAAGCATAGCCATAGGTCGTTGGCGATTGCTACCCGATTGCCAGTATGAGCCGAGCTCGCCTACTCAGGATTTTCCCGAGGTCAGGCTCATGCAGTCAGGGATGTCGCGAGCACCCTCTGCCGGGTGCCGTCACCCGTCACCTCTCAGCTACGGCGGATCAGCCAGATACCGGCGACGATCAGCGCCAGGCCGGCGGCCTTGCTCAGGGTGATCGGCGCTTCGCGAAAACCGGCCCAGCCATTGTGATCGAGCAGCAGGGCCATGCTCAACTGCCCGGCGAGGACCAGCACCATGAACAGCAGGGCACCGATGCGCGGCCCGGCAAAGGCGGCAGTGGCGATGAAGAAGGCGCCGAGCAGGCCGCCGCTCCAGTGCCACCAGCTGAGCCCCTTGAAGGCGCCAAGGCCGGCGATGTCGCGTTGGGCCAGGACGATGATCAGCAGGGCCAGGCTGCCGACCAGGAACGACAACAGGGCCGCAGCCATGAAGCTGGACAGGTGTTTGGCCAACTGGCCATTGATACCGGCCTGCAGCGGCAGGCAGGCGCCGGCGATGAGGGGCAGGGCGAGTAACCACCAGTTGGGCATGGCGATCTCCGGGCAACACAGGGTGGGGCATTATGCGCTTTGCTGTCGAGTTGGTCAGCTTGTTGGCCGGTTGGCCGGCGCAGGCTATTCAGGGCGCCAGGGTTTAGCCATCTACGCGGGCCAGTCCGCAGGCTGGTCGTAACCCCTAGGGTGGATGACGCGTTTTTCATCCAACATGGAACCGCTCGGTGCATCGATGGAGCGCGGTCCACCCTACGAATAGCCATAGTTGAGGGTCACAGGTTTTTGCAGAACTGCACCAGCGCCACCCGCTCACCGTGCTTGTTCTGTCGTTCGACCAGGCCGCTGAGGGCATAGCCCAGGCGTGCATACAGCAGCAGCCCGGCGGCGTTCTGGTTGAAGCACGAGGCATGCAGCGCGCGGGCCTGGAAATCGCGGGCGGCGAGGCGCTCCATCACCCCGATAAGGTATTGCGCCACGCCCTGGCCACGGGCCCAGGGGGCGATCATCAGGTTGCCGAGGGCGCAGAACTCGCCGCGCTGGCTCTGATAAAAGTTGGCGAAGCCGGCCGGGCGCCCATCGAGCAGGGCCAGGGTGCTGCTCTGGCGCGTGGCGCAGGCCTCACTCAGCTGAGCGTGGGTCAGCGGCCAGCTGGCGCGGGGAAAGGCGAAGAACAGTTCCTCGGCGTTGTGCACGAAACCGAGCACTGCGGCGAGGTCATCGTCGTGGGCCGGGCGATGGCCGAGCAGGCGGTCATTCATTGCGGCGGGTACTGGCTGAGAACCTGGCCGACGGTTTCGCGGATGGCCGCTTCGCGCTCTGTGGGGGTGGGCGGCGAGCGGCGCATGACCTGTTCCGCGCTGCCGCGCCAGACCAGCTTGCCGTCCTTGCCGTCGAGCAGGTCGACCTGCAGGGTCGCCACCTTGTAGTCGACCGTGCGGGTTTCGGTCTGGATCGGCCCACCCCAGTAACCGCCCCAAGCGCCACCCCAGTACCCCATGGAGTAGTGGGTGCTGACCTGATCCTGGTGCTGTTCGACGATCAGCCAGACCTGCACCTTGAGGTCCGCCGGGCTGCCCTCTGGCGCCGGACGCAGGCCGCGCTGATCGAGTTGCTGGCTGACGGCCTCGCGGATGCGCTGCTCGGTGAGGTCACTCTTGACCCGTGGATCGTCCGGACGGTACTGCAGCGCCGGCTCCTGCCAGGTCCAGCTGCGGTAGCCGGCGAAATCGCGGCTGGCATCGTAATCACGCTCCACCTGCACATTCTGGCAGGCGGCCAGCAACAGCAGGATGGGTATCAGCAGCAGGCGCGGCAGCATGGGCAAACCTCCGAGGTAGAGCCTCTATCGAAGCGCACGGCGAGCGCTTCGGCAAGCCCTGTTTCAGTTTGGTGGATAGCTGCCCAGGGCATCGCTGATAGCGCGGCGCAGGGCATCGGCGCGATCGCTCTGGCTGCCCTGGCTGGGCGCTTCGGCATTGCCGCTCCAGACCGGCTCGCCGCTCTGCCCATCGAACAAGTCGATGCGCACCACCGTCACTTCCACCTCGTAGTTGCGCACCATGGGCACGCTGCCGTACATGCCGTAGTGATCACCATAGGGGCCGTGGCCGTAATAGCTGCCGTAGTCTTCGCGTACCTGGTACTGACGGCGCTCCAGCTGCAAGGACGCGCTGACCAGCAGATCGCCAGCGCCACTGCTCGGGCGCAGGCCGCGTTGGTCGAGGCCATTGCTCAGCGCCTCGGCGAGCAGCGCGCCATCGGCCCAGGCACTGCCGCTCGGCAACTGGCCATCGAGCCAACTCCAGTTGCGATAGCGACCGTAGTCACGCGGGGCGGCCGGGTAGGCGCTGCGGTCGAAATGGCTGGCCGCTTCTGCAGGTGCTGTCGGCAGCGGACGTGAATCGGCCACATAGGGGTTGGGGCTCTGGCAGGCCGCCAGCAGGGCTAGTGGAATGAAATAGATGGGGGCTTTCATGCTTGTCTCCTGGAGCCCGTTTCAGCGTAGCCCGGATGCAATCCGGGGCTCTGTGCCCGCATCCCGGATTGCATCCGGGCTACAGCGGCCGGCAGATCCAGTGCAGGTAGCGCCCCAGGCCGGCGAATGCCGGGTGGCGGCGATGTTCCAGCTCCATGGCCAGCAGGTCGGCCAGTTCCGCCTTGGCCTGGAAGGCGCTGGGCATGTAGTCGTGGAACACGCGCACACCGCTCTGGCTTTCGACCGTCCAGTGCTCGGCGAGTTGCGCCGCCAGCTCGCGTGGGTCGAGCGGGCGCTGCGGTGTCAGGCTCTGCTTCTCGCCGGCGAACTGGGCCTTGCGCAGCTTGCGAAAATGGCCCTTGAGCAGGTTGCGGTAGATCAGCGCGTCCTTGTTGTAGAAGGCCAACGACAGCCAGCCGCCGGGTGCGGTGAGCTGGTGCAGCACCGGCAGGATGGCGTGCGGCTCGGCCAGCCATTCCAGCACGGCATGGCAGAGCACCAGGTCAAAGGGCTGGTTGAACTGGCCGAGCAGTTCCTGCCAGGGCGCCTGGATAAAGGTCGCGTTCACCCCGGCTTCGGCAAAGCGCTGGCGGGCGCCTTCAAGCATCGGCGCGGCCGGTTCGGCGAGGGTCACCGCATGGCCGCGCTGGGCCAGCCACAGCGACATGTGGCCGAGCCCGGCGCCGATATCCAGCACGCGCAGCGGGCGCTCCGGCAGGCCCTCCTTGAGGTCGGCCTGGAGCACGGCCAGGCGGATCGCGCCCTTGGCGCCGCCGTATATTTTCTCGGCGAAGCGGGTGGCCAGTTCATCGAAGTGACGGTCGCTCATTGGGCAAAGCGCCTTTCGTTGTCGGCCAGCTTGGCCCGCACCACCTGTTCCATGTCGATGCCCAGCTCGCTGCACAGCAGCAACAGGTAGAGGACGATATCGCCGACTTCCTGGCCAGCATGCTGCAGCTGTTCGGCCGGCAATTGGCGCGACTGGTCTTCGCTGAGCCACTGGAAGATTTCCACCAGTTCGGCCATCTCCACGCTGGCGGCCATGGCCAGGTTCTTCGGGCTGTGGAAGGGGCGCCAGGCATTGCGATCGCGGATCGCATGCAGGCGTTGGGTGAGTTCGGCGAGGTTCATGGGGTGGCTCCGTTCAGGCCGCCTAGCTTCGGCCTGACGCGCGCGTACCGCAAGCCCGGAACAGCGTAGGAGCGAGCTCTGCTCGCGAACCAGGCGAGGTCAAACGCTTCGCGAGCAGAGCTCGCTCCTACGGAAACGGGGCTATTCGGCCGGGCAGCTGCCTTCCTTCTGCAGCAGCGCTGCCTTGCGCGGCACGCCCCAGCGATAGCCGGTGAGGCTGCCGCTGGCGCCGACGACCCGGTGGCAAGGCACCAGCAGGCCCAGCGGGTTGCTGGCGCAGGCGCGCGCCACGGCGCGGGCGTGGCTGCCGAGCTGGGCGGCCAGTTCGCCGTAGCGCCGCGTCTGCCCTACTGGAATGTCGCACAGGGCTTGCCACACCTGCTGCTGGAAGGCGGTGCCGCGCAGGTCCAGCGGCAGCTGGGCGGCCTGCTTCGGTTCGATGATCTGGCCGATCACCTGTTGCAGCCAGCCTTGCAAACCCTGCTGGTCGCGCTGCAGTTCGGCGGCGGCGAAGCGTTCGCCCAGCTCGCCGCACAGGCTGGCTTCGTCGTCGCCGAACAGCAGGGCGCAGGCGCCTTTGTCACTGGCGGCGAGCAGCAGCAGGCCGAGCGGACAGGCGGCAATGGCGTAGCGCAGGGTTTCTCCAGCGCCCTTGTGCCGCCGCTGCGCCGGGCTGAGGGCGCCGGCCTGGGTATAGAGAGCGCGGGTGCCGGGATAGCCGGCGTCGAGCGCGGCCTGCAGCACCGTATCGGCCTGGGCCAGGTTGGCGTCCAGCCGCTGGCGTCGGTAGGCGGCAAGCCAGGCCCTGGGAGTGAGGCCGGTACGGGCCTTGAAGGCGCGGGTCAGGTGCGAGGCGGAGAGGCCGATGCGTGCGGCCAGTTGCTCCAGGGTCGGTGCCGGCTCGCTGTGCTGAAGCAATTGGCAGGCCGCGATCACTAGCTCGTCGAGCTGTTCGGCCGGGCTCTTACCCTGTGGCGAACAGCGCTTGCACGGGCGAAATCCGGCAGCCTCGGCAGCCTCGGCGGCGGTATGGAAACTGACGTTGGCGCGCTTCGGTCGGCGCGCCGGGCAACTGGGTCGGCAGTAGATGCCGGTGCTGCGCACGGCGAAGACGAACTGGCCATCGCGCCCGGCATCCCGGGCGCAAACGGCTTGCCAGCAAAGGTCGGCATCGAGCATGGCGCTGTCCTCAAAAAGCATGGGCTGATTGTCAGCCTGTCGACGCTGGCTGCCAATGCACATCTGACTTTCAAAGTTTTTGACCTCGTGCGCGCGCCGCGACAAAACGCTAACAGCCCCTAAGCTGAAGGCGAGTCCGTTCAGCGCAAGGAAGGTGCCCATGCTGCGTCTGTGGTTGCTGTTGCTGTGTCTGCTGCCCCTGACGGCGCCGGCGGCATTGTCCTTGAGCGAAGAACAGCAGGCCTGGCTGCGCGAGCACCCGAGTATCCGCGTCGGCATCGAGCGGGCGGGCTGGGCGCCCTTCGATGTGCTGGATAAACAGGGCCGGCATAGCGGCCTCAGTGGTGATTATCTGCAACTGCTCGGCCAGCGCCTGGGCGTGCGTTTCGAGCCGGTGCTGCTGGACGACTGGGAGGCGGCGCTCAAGGCGCTGCGCAGCGGCCAAGTCGATGTCCTGCCGTCGGTGGCCAAGACTCCGGAGCGCGCGGCCTTCATGGCCTTCAGCGAACCCTACCTGACCAGCAGCAGCCTGATTTTCACCCGCAGCGAGGTGAAGGTGCAGCGCATTGGCGACCTGGCGGGGCGGCTGGTGGCCATCGAGCGCGGCTACGTGCTGCAGCAGGCCCTGCGCGAGCGCGTGGCGGATGTGCGCCTGCTCGAGGTAACGGACAGCGAGGCGGCCTTGCGCGCGGTGTCGTCCGGGCGCGCCGATGCTTATGTCGGCGACATGATCGTCGCCAGCTACCTGATCCGCGAACTCAACCTGACCAACCTGGAACTGCGCGGCGAAACCGGGCTGTCCACCAGCGAATTCCGCTTCGCCGTGCGCCAGGACTGGCCGCAGCTGGTCGGCCTGCTCAATCAGGCACTGGAGCAGGTCAGTCATGAGGAACGCGAAGCGATCAAGGAGCGCTGGCTGCCGCCGCTCAGCGCGTTCAACTGGCGGCGCCTGCTGCAGGTCGGCTGGCCCTACCTGCTCGGCCTGCTGGGGCTGATCATCTTCGTGCTGCTGTGGAACCGCCGCCTGTCGGTGCAGATCATCGAGCGCCAGCGCGCCGAGGCCGAGGCGCAGCGCCAGCGCAGCACCCTGCTGGCGCTGATCAACGCGATCCCCGATCCGATCTGGTTCAAGGATGCCGAGGGCCGTTACCTGGGCATCAACCAGGCCTGCGCTGAGCTGTTCGGGCGCACCCGTGAGGAGGTGCAGGGCCTGCGTGACGGCGAGCTGCTGAACCCCGAGTGGGCGGCGATTCGTACCGAGCATGACCTCACCGCGCTGAACTGGACCGGCCCCTACGAGAGCGAAGGCTGGGCGCTGTACCCGGATGGCCGGCGGGTGGTGTTCGATACCCTGCGCACGCCTTTTACCGATGAGCACGGGCTGCTGCTGGGGCTGGTCGGCGTCAGCCGTGACATCACCGTGCGCAAGCAGACCGAGGCCGAGCTGGCCAAGGCCAAGGAGCTGGCCGAGGAGGCGGCGCGGCTGAAATCGGACTTCCTGGCCAACATGAGCCATGAGATCCGCACGCCGATGAACGCCATCATCGGCATGTCGCACCTGGCTCTGAAGACCGAGCTGAACCCGCGCCAGCGCGATTACCTGGGCAAGATCCAGCAGGCCGGCCAGCACCTGCTGGGGATCATCAACGACATCCTCGACTTCTCCAAGATCGAGGCCGGCAAGCTGACCATCGAACACATCGACTTCGACCTGCAGCAGGTGCTGGAGAACCTCGCCAACCTGATCGGCGACAAAGTCGCCAGCAAGGGCCTGGAGCTGGTGTTCAGCCTCGACCCCGAGCTGCCCCAGCACCTGGTTGGCGACCCGTTGCGCCTGGGACAGATCCTGATCAATTACAGCAATAACGCGGTGAAATTCACCGAGCAGGGCGAAGTCGAGGTGATCCTGCGCGCCGAGCAGCGCACGGCCGAGCAGGTGCAGCTGTACCTCGGCGTGCGCGATACCGGCATCGGCCTGACCAGCGAGCAGCTGGGCCGGCTGTTCGAGTCGTTCCAGCAGGCCGACACCTCGACCACGCGCAAGTACGGCGGCACCGGGCTCGGCCTGGCTATCTGCAAGAGCCTGGCCGAAGCCATGGGCGGCACGGTCGGGGTGGAGAGCGAGCTGGGACGCGGCAGTCTGTTCTGGTGCCGGATTCCGCTGGGCATCGCCGGGCAGCAAGGTCAGCGCCTGCTGGCTCAGGCCGATCTGCGCGGGCGCCGGGTGCTGGTGGTGGACGACAACGACAGCGCCCGCCACGTGCTGCACGACCTGCTGGAGGGCATGAGCTTTCGCGTCGAGGCAGTCGATTCCGGCAAGGCGGCGCTGCAGCGGGTGCAACTCGCGGCGCAGCAGGGGCAGCCGTTCGAGCTGGTGCTGCTGGACTGGCAGATGCCCGGCATGGACGGCATCGAGACGGCGCGGCGGCTGCTCGAGCTGGGCCTGCAGCCGGCGCCACACTTGTTGATGGTCACCGCCCATGGCCGTGAGGAAGTGTTGCAGGGCGCCTACAAGGTCGGGGTCGAGGATGTGCTGCTCAAGCCGCTGAACCCCTCGCAGCTGTTCGACGCGGTGATCCGCAGCCTGGGTGGCGAGGGCGCCAGCGCAGACTACGGGCGGCTGCTGGTGGCCGAGCAGGTGCCCAACTTTGCCGGCCAGCGCGTGCTGCTGGTGGAAGACAACGAGCTGAACCGCGAAGTCGCCTGTGGCCTGCTGCAGGAAAGCGGCCTGCAGATCGACCAGGCCGAGCATGGCGGCATCGCCCTCGACCTGCTGCGCGCCAGTGCCGACGGCCACTACGCCCTGGTGCTGATGGACATGCAGATGCCGGTGCTGGATGGCATCGCCTGTACCGAGGCGATCCGCCGTGAGCCGCGCTTCGCCGCGCTGCCGATCTTGGCCATGACCGCCAACGCCATGCCCGCCGACCGTGAGCGCTGCCTGGCTGCTGGAATGAATGACCACCTGGGTAAACCCATCGATCCCGCTGAACTGTGGCACACCCTCGGTCGGTGGCTCACGGCGAGCGCGGCGCCGTCGGCAGCTGTCGGCGGAGCACTGGGCGAGCCGCTGCCGGCCTGGCAGTTGCCAGGAGTGGATGTGGCCAGCGGCCTGCGCCGGGTATTGGGCAAGCCGGAGCTGTACCAGCGCCTGCTCGGCAAGTTCGCCGCCAGCCAGCAGGACTTCCCCGCCCAGCTGCGGGCTGCGCTGGCCGCTGGCGAGAGCGAGGCGGCCGAACGCCTGGCGCACAGCCTCAAGGGCCTGGCCGGCAACCTCGGCGCCATGGATCTGGCTGCCCAGGCGGCGGCCCTGGAGAGCGCGGTCAAGGATGCCCGGCATGCCGAACTGGAAACCCTGCTGGGCGAGCTGGAGCAGAGTTTGCTGGCCCTGGTGGCGGCCATCGAAACCCTGTGTCCGCCGGCCTCCACGGCAGCCGCTGTGCTGGTCGACGAGACGCAACTGCTGCCACTCTGCCGGCAATTGCAGCGACTGTTCGCCGACGACGACCCGCGCGCCGGAAAAGTCTTCGATGAACAGGCCGAACTGCTGCGCAGCGCCTTTAATAGTGAGTATGTGGCGCTGGCAGCCGCGGTGCGTGGCTACGACTTCGAACAGGCGCTGGTCGTGCTGCGGCAAGCGGCAGAACGGCGGCAACTGAAGCTTTGAACTGGGAGAGGTAAATGGACGACATGCTCGATCGGCCCGATCAGCCGCTGGTGCTGGTGGTGGATGACACCCCGGAGAACCTCGAACTGATGAGCGAGCTGCTGCTCGGCAGCTACCGGGTCAAGGTCGCCAGCAATGGCGCCAAGGCCCTGCGCATCGCCGCCGGCGACCCGCAGCCGGACTTGATCCTGCTCGACATCATGATGCCGGAGATGGACGGCTACGAAGTCTGCCAGCGGCTCAAGGCCGATCCGGCCACGGCGCAGATCCCGGTGGTGTTCCTCACCGCCAAGACCGAGCAGGCCGACGAACAGCACGGCTTCGACCTGGGCGCGGTGGATTACATCACCAAGCCGATCAGCCCGCCGATCGTCCTCGCCCGCGTGCATGCGCAGCTGCAGCTCAAGGCCAGCGCGGATTTCCTGCGTGACAAGAGCGAATACCTGGAGCTGGAAGTGCGCCGGCGTACCCGCGACATGCAGCGTCTGCAGGAAGTGACCATCGAGGCCATGGCCAGCCTGGCGGCGATGCGCGATAACCCCTGCGGCAAGCACCTGGCGCGGGTCGAACCCTACATGACCACTCTGGCTACGGCCCTGGCTAATCAACAACCCCTGCTGGCCGAGGAGCTGAGTGCCGAGCGGATTGCCCAGTTGGGCAAGGCGGCGTTGCTGCACGGCATCGGCAAGCTGGTGCTGCCGGACCGCATCCTGCTCAGCCCGGTGCCGTTGCAGGGCGCCGACCTGCAACTGCTGCACCGGCATGCCGAGGCCGGGCGCGATGCTTTGTTAGCGGCCGAGTCGAAGCTGGGCAGCGTCACCGACTTCCTCCGCGATGCCCGCGATATTGTCTACAGCCAGCACGAACACTGGGACGGCAGTGGTTACCCGCAGGGCCTGCGCGGCGAGCAGATTCCCCTGGCGGCACGCCTGATGGCGCTGATCGGCGGTTATGAGGAGTTGACCAGCCATCATCTCTACCGGCGCTCGGTCAGCCATGCCGATGCCGTGCAGCAGATCAGTGCGGCCAGCGGTACACGCTTCGACCCTTCGGTGGTGCTGGCCTTTATCGAGGCTGCCGATGCCTTCGCCGAGATTGCCTTGCGCCTGGCCGACGATGCGGCGTCCATTCACTGCGAGTTGCAGCGGCTGGACGACTCGCTGGGGGAGACCATCGAACTGACGTTGCCGGCAAGCTGAGTAGGGTGCGCCGTGTGCACCGCAGGCCTGCATGGGGTTTGGGGTGCGCGCCGGCGTACCCTACAGGCTCATGCTCTTGTCGGGCGATTTGTCATAGGCCGTGCGCCAGCGTTCCACCTCGGCGGCGGGCATTGGCCGGCCGAAGTAGTAGCCCTGGGCAATATCACAGCCCAGGCGGCTGAGGGCAGCGGCGGTGGCCTCGTCTTCCACGCCTTCGGCCACCACCTGCATGGAGAAGTTGTGCGCCAGGGCCAAGGTCGATTGCACGATCATGGCGTCGGAGGCGTTGTGGGTCATGGCCGAAACGAAGGTGCGGTCGATCTTCAGCAGCTGGGTGGGCAGGCGCTTGAGGTAGGCCAGCGACGAGTAGCCGGTGCCGAAATCATCGATCGACAGGGTTACGCCCAGCTCGCGGATGGCCAGCAGGCTGTGCAGGGCCCGCTCCGGGTCGGCCATCAGGGCGCCTTCGGTGACTTCCAGTTCCAGCCATTCGGCAGCGACCTGGTGGCTGGCGAGCAGCTCGCGCAGTTCTTCGGTGAAGCCGGGGTTGAGCAGGTTGTGCGGGCTGATGTTGACTGCCAGGCAGGTGCCCAGGCCTTGTTCCTGCCAGCGGCGCAGCTGGCCGAGGGCTTCATCCAGGACCCAATGGGTGAGTGGGTGAATCAGCTCGGTATTTTCCGCCAGGGGAATGAAATCGCCTGGCGGGATCATGCCTTTTTCCGGGTGTGGCCAGCGTAGCAGGGCCTCGAAACCGACCACCTGGCGGTCGCTCAGGCGGATCTTCGGTTGATAGTGCAGGGTCAGGCTATTCTCGCGGATCGCCCGACTGAGCTGGGTGTGCAGGGCCAGGCGCTCGGGGGTGTGGTTGTCGCTGTCGCTGTGGTAGACGACGAATTCACGGCGCTCGCGCTTGGCCTGGTACATGGCAATGTCGGCGCAGCGCAGCAGGCCATGGCTGGTCTGGGCGTGCTCGGGGAACAGCGCCACGCCGATGCTGGCGCTGAGCTCCAGGTGGATACCATCCACCTGCAGGGGGCGGGCGATGATCTGGGCGATACCGTTGCACAGGCCGGTGAGTGCCGCCTGGTCGGCCAGGTGCGCGGAAACCACCGCCATCTCGTCGCCACCCAGGCGGGCGATTTCGGCGTTCTGCTCGTGCAGCCAGTGCTGCAGGCGTTGCCCCAGTTCGGTCAGCACCTGGTCGCCATGCTGATGGCCCAGGGTGTCGTTGACCTCCTTGAAGCGGTTCATGTCCAGCAACAGTACGGCAAAGGGCTGGGCATCGGCGGCGTTCAGGCGCTGCTCGATATGGCGGTTGAGCCAGTAGCGGTTGGGCAGACGGGTGAGGCTGTCGTGGCTGGCGAGAAATTCCTGCTCGACCAGGTAGCGCTTGCGTTCGGTGATGTCATGCAGCACGCCCAGCAGCAGGTCGCGGTCGCGCCAGCGGAACAGCGATATGCGCACTTCGCAATCGAACGGCTCGCCGTTGTCCAAGCGCTGGAATTGCCACTCGAATTGCTGCTCCTGCCCGGCCAGTATGTTGTCGAACAGCCGGCCGGCACGTTGAGTCGACAGGCTGCCGTCGGGTTGCTGCTCGGGTGACAGCGTCGAGGGCCGGCGCCCGCTCAGGGTCTCGGCCGCGCTGAGGCCGAACATCCGTGCGACGACCGGGTTGGCCGTGAGGATCTTGCCATCGCTATCGGTCAGCAGCAGGCCGTCGGTGACATCGGTGAACAGGCGCCGGTAGAAATCTTCGTCCTGGCTGAGCTGGCGGATCAGGCGTTGCAGCAGCGTGGCGGCCAGGGCGAGCAGCAGCAGGCTGGCGGCCAGCAGAGTCAGGGTCAGGCCGCTGCGGCGCAGCCAGGGGCCGTAGAAACTGCTGCGGGTCTCGCCAATGACGGCAGCCAGGGGGAAGCGTGGCGAAGGGGTGATCACATACAGCGATGGCTCGCCCGCAATGCTGGGGGTTTCGACGAAGCTGGAGATCTGTTGCGGGTTGGGCTTGAGCAGCAGCGACTCTACCGGCAGTGATTGGCCGATATAACGCTCGGGATAGGGCGTACGGTAGAGAATCACCCCCTGGGCGGAAAGCAGGCCGCCATTCATGCCATGTTGCAGTCCCAGGTGTTCGATGAGGTTGGCGAATCTGTCCGTCGCCAGCAGCGCCCCTAACTGCAGCGGCGCGGCGCCTGTGGCTTGCACCTCGAGAGTCAGCGGCAGCAGGAAACCCGACTGTCCATTGATGCGCAGCGGGTTGTGCAGGGGACTGTGCAACGGGCCGTTGAGCGGGGTGCTGTGCAGCTGCTGCAGGGATTCGTGCAGGGGCAGGCCGTGTGCGGGCTGGCCGTTGATATCGATGATGAACAGCGCGCCCTCGACGCGCGCATACAGGTAGCTGGAGACCGGGTCATAGCGCATGGCATCGCGCAGCGCGGCATAAATGGACTCGGCGTCGGTGCGGCGCACGCCCTGCTGCGCCAGGTTCTGGCCGGCCACGCGAATGCTCTCGTAGCTTTGCAGCAGCAGGGCGCTGGTGTAACCCTCCAGGGCCCGCGACAGCGCGGTCATGCTGTGGCGGTGCTGGTCTCGGTTGCTCTGGTAGTCACGCAGAATGCTCCAGCCGCTGAAGCCTACGCTCAGCAGCAGTGCCAGGGCGACGCTGATGGCAAAGGTGCGGCTGATACGCCGCTGCTGCAGACCGTGTTGGCGGTGGATGATCCTGTCGAGGTTGAGGGGCATAAGGCGCGCTGGCAATGGTGCAAAGGCTCAAGCTTAGACGATGGCCCATTGCTATCGCCAGGTTTCCCGGCCCCTGGCGCGCGCGGCCTGGCGGCGTGCCAGAATGGCTTGCCTCGCGCCCGGGAACGAAACGAGAACAGACCCTAATCTGGGCGAGACCGCCGGATTGCCGTATAACGGCAGCATTTCCTCCAGCCTTTTTCGACAGGACCCTTAGCCCGCGCAATGAAGACCCCGAAACGCCTGGAACCCGTGCTTGAAGATGGTTTGATCGACGAGGTGATCCGTCCGCTGATGAGCGGCAAGGAAGCCGCCGTGTATGTCGTGCGCTGCGGCAGCGAATTGCGCTGCGCCAAGGTCTACAAGGAAGCCAACAAGCGCGGCTTCCGCCAGGCCGCCGAGTACCAGGAAGGCCGCAAGACCCGCAACAGCCGCGACGCCCGCGCCATGGCCAAGGGCAGCAAGCATGGCCGCAAGGAGCAGGAAGAGGCCTGGCAGAACGCCGAAGTGGCCGCCCTGTTCCGTCTGGCTGCCGCCGGTGTGCGGGTGCCCACGCCCTACGACTACATGGATGGTGTGCTGCTCATGGAGCTGGTCGGCGACGGCAGCGGCGATGTCGCTCCGCGCCTGAACGATGTCGATCTGTTGCCTGACGATGCTCGCGAATTTCACGCGTTCATGATCGGCGAAATCGTCAAGATGCTGTGCGCCGGTCTGGTGCATGGCGATCTTTCCGAATTCAACGTGCTGCTCGGCCCGGAAGGCCCGGTGATCATCGACCTGCCGCAGGCGGTGGACGCGGCGGCGAACAACCATGCCTTCAGCATGCTCGAACGCGATGTGCGCAACATGGCCGAGTACTTCGGTCAGTTCGCCCCCGAGCTGCTCTACACCAAGTACGCCAAGGAAATGTGGGCGTTGTTCGAGGCCGGCGAGCTGACCCCGGAAAGCCCGCTGACCGGCGAGTTCGACGAGCCGGAAGAAGAGGCCGACGTCGAGGCAGTGATGCGCGAGATCAAGGCCGCCCTGGCCGAACAGGCGCGCCTGGAAGCCCTGCGCAACGCCGAAGACGCCCCGCGCGACGAGCCCCCGCCACCGCCCTGGGCCAGCTGATTGCTGCACAGGAAAACGCCCGCTCCATAGCCTGATGCTGTTCGCTGAAGATAACGCCGCAATTTCGCCCAGGAATTGCGGCGTTTTTTCTGCGCAGGGCAAACTGTAGGAGCGAGCTCTGCTCGCGAACTGGGCACCCTCGAAAGCTTCGCGAGCAGAGCTCGCTCCTACGGTCTGGATGCTTTACCTGCCCCTACCGTTGCCACGGGCTTTTCAGCCAGCCGTAGCCCGGATGCAATCCGGGAGCGGAGCTGCCTGTTTCCCAGATTGCATCCGGGCTACAACAACTGGTAGCCCTTCACCGATGTGCCGCCCGCTTTGCTCCCTCTCCCGTTTACGGGAGAGGGCTGGGGAGAGGGGAGAGGGGAGTATGAATCGCCCCGCGCTTTGCGTGATCGCCAGCATGCTGTTACTCGGCAACTGTATCGCTGCACGGCTTACGGCAACTGCTAGTGTGCGGGGAGTTTGTTCGGAGCTCCGCCATGTCTGTGCCGCATATCCTCCTGGCCCTGCTGGTTACCCTGATCTGGGGCGTCAATTTCGTGGTGATCAAGGTCGGTCTGCAGGACTTTCCGCCGCTGCTGTTCTGCGCCCTGCGCTTCGCCCTGGCGGCGTTGCCGTTGTTGTTCCTGCGTGGCCCGCTGCCGGCGCCGTGGTGGCGCATCGTGCAGATCGGCCTGTTGCTCGGGGTGCTCAAGTTCGGCCTGTTGTTCGTCGGCATGTACCTGGGCATGCCGGCCGGGCTGTCGTCGCTGGTGCTGCAGAGCCAGGTGTTCTTCACCGTGCTGATCGCCGCCCTGCTGCTGGGCGAGCGGCCCACGGCGCGGGCGCTGTTCGGCTTGCTGTTGGCGGCGGCTGGCCTGCTGTTGATCGGCTGGCAGCGGCCGCTGGGTAACAGCCTGCTGGCTTTCGCTTTGGTGGTCGCCGCCGCGCTGGCCTGGGCCTGCGCCAATATCGCCACCAAACGCTCCGGCGCCAGCGACATGCTGCGCCTTATCTGCTGGGTCAGCCTGGTGCCGGTGCTGCCGCTGCTGGGCCTGTCCTACCTGTTCGAGGGGCCGCAGGCGATCACTACGGCGTTGACCCAGGCCAGCTGGAGCGGTGTCGGCGCGTTGCTGTATATCGCCTTCCTCGCCACCACCATCGGCTTCGCCATCTGGAGTTTCCTGCTGCGCCGTTACCCGGCCAGCCTGGTTGCACCTTTTGCCCTGGCGGTGCCGGTATCGGGGCTGCTGGCCGGCTGGTTGCTGCTCGGTGAGTCGCTCACGGTGCTGGGCTGGCTGGCCTGTTTGCTGGTGTTCGGCGGCCTGGCCATTACGGTCCTGCCACGGTCTTTTCCGGGCTTCGCAAAAAGCCCTGCAGCCTAGCTGCCATGCGGCTTTGGCGAAATACGAATCGCTCCGTTAGCTGGGGCATTTACAGGCTTGACCATTGCTCGAACAGGGTCGAAGCTTCTCTCCTGATCCGCTGTTTCGTGAAGGACATTCCCATGCAAGGCCAGGCTGAAGTCGTCGAATATCTCAAGGATCTGCTGCGCGGCGAGCTTGCCGCCCGCGACCAGTATTTCCTGCATTCGCGCATGTATCAGGACTGGGGCTTCAGCAAGCTCTACGAACGCCTCAACCACGAGATGGAGGAGGAGACCGAACACGCCGATGCCCTGCTGCAACGCATCCTGTTTCTCGAAGCCACCCCGGACATGACGCCCAAGGCGATCCAGCCGGGCGCCACCGTGCCGGACATGCTGCGTGCCGACCTCAAGCTGGAATACGAGGTGCGCGAAGCCCTGAGCAAGGGCATGACCCTGTGCGAGAAACACAAGGACTACATCAGCCGCGACATGCTCGGCCTGCAGCTGAAAGACACCGAGGAAGACCACGCCTACTGGCTGGAACAGCAGCTCGGCCTGATCGACCGCGTCGGCCTGCAGAACTACCTGCAATCGCAGGCCTGAAAGCTGGCTAGGCGGCAGGTTTCATGCGAAGTAGTCCTGCTGACCCATGACCTGCCCTCGGTGGAAGTTATAGGCGCGGATGTCGAACTCTCCGTCGATGGGGGTTGCGCCTTTTGTCACCATCACGAAGCCATCATTGATGCTCACTTCATCGAAGAGCCCAGGTGCCGCTACTGATGCCAGGACGATGTCGATGATCAGGTTGGCCATGGATGGCTTCTCTGCAAAACCTTCATTCAGTCCCTTGAAGTCACAAGCCTGATGCGCCCAAGCCCAGTCTTCAATGATGTAGGTACCGCCGGCGCGTAGTTTGGGAAAAAGGAAGTTGAAAGAGGCGCGCGTTTCATCAAGAAAATGCGACGCGTCATCCACTACCAGATCGAGTGGTGCACTTCCGAAAGTCTCATGGTAGATATCGGAGAGTCGGCTCACATCACTCTGGTCGACACCATAGAAAGGCAGTACCGCACCACTGTTTCCAGGCTCTTGAGCGTATCTGTTGAGAATCCCGACAGGTTGGCTATTGAAGTCGATGGCTACCAGTTTTTCCGGTTTGAACATTTCATTGAGAAAAATGGTGCTTCCTCCCCTGAATATGCCGAGTTCAAAAATGTTCTGGAATGTCTTGCCGGCCAGATGCTCACAGTATTTGTCGAGGTAGCGGCGAGGTTTGCCGAGAATGAAACCATCCTGATTCTTTAGGGTGTATAGGTCGGTAAGTTCGACCATGATCTGGAACTTGCGATCTCCGATACTGAATCGGTTGCCTTCCCACACCAGCATTGCCGAACTCCCTTGCAGTCATTTTTTAGCTTCGCGGCAGGATAACACCGGGGTCGAGGCCCACCAATGCTGTTCTGCCGACGGATGGGGCGGCCATGATGTAGATGGGGAGTATTGGCAGCGCGAGGCGTTTTGCGAGCCCAGCTTGGGTAGGTGTCTGCTGTTGAGTTTTCCTGGCGTCAAGCATGAGAAAAGGGAGCCCGGGCTCCCTTTTCTCTATCCATCTAGTTGTTATGTGGGCAGGTTAGTTACAGCGTCCACTTCACGCTGAGCATGGCGTTGCGCGGCGCGCCGTAGTTCAAGTTGCCGAAGTCGATGCCACTGTAATAGTGCTTGTCGAACAGGTTGTTGATGTTGACGCGGGTGTCGATGTGCTCGTTGACCTTGTAGCCCACCATCAGGCCGACCAGGGAGTAGTCCTCCTGCTCGTAGCCTTCCGGGCTCTCGGTTGAGCTCTGGCTGATCACGTCGCCACCGACGCGCCACTGGTGCAGTTCGCCCGGCAGGTTGTAGACGGTGGCCAGCTTGTACAGATGACGCGGGATGGTCGGATCGAAGTATTCGCCTTCGTTGTCCTCGTTGGCATCCTGCTTGTACTTGGCTTCGACATAGGTGTACGACGCGCTGGCGTTCCAGTTCTCGGTCAGCGCACCGCTGACTTCGAAGTCGAGACCCTGGCTGCGCACCTTGCCTGATGCACGCTGGCAGTAAGGCGAAGTCGGGTTGCTTGGGCACGGGGTCGGGCCGCTGGTGTCTTCGACGGCGCGATTCAGCTGGTCGACCTGGAACAGCGCTACGGTGGCATTCACCGCGCCGTCCAGGTACTCGCCCTTGAGGCCGATCTCGTAGTTCTCACCTTCGATTGGCTTGAGCACGCTGCCGCTGGCGTCGAGGGCCTGCTGCGGTTTGAAAATGTCGGTGTAGCTGGTGTAGACCGAGTAGGTCTCGTTCAGGTCGTAGATCACCCCGGCGTAGCGGGTCAGGTTGCGGGTGACCTTGTAGCTGGAGGTCTCGGTGGCGAACTCGTGCCAATCGAGACGGGCACCGACGATTACCTTCAGCGGATCGGCGACGTTGAAGCGGCTGGTGACGTAAGTGCCTGTCTGGGTTTCGTCGGTCTTCAGACCCCACAGGCGCATGTTGTAGCTCGGCTTGTCGGTGTTGCTCGGGTCCCAGTCATCCGGGTCGAAGCCAACGGCCGCGCCGCTACCGTCCGAGTAGAGGACATCGCCCCAGCCGCCATGGCCGTCGAAGGCTTCTTCGCGGTAGCTGGTGCCGACGACCAGCTCATGCTCGCGGCCGAGCAGTTGGAACGGGCCGGAGGCGACCGCGTCGTAGCTGCTGTGGTCGTCGGTGTAGACGTACTGGCCGCCACCCTGGTCGATGGTGTCGCAGGCGGTGTAGTAGCAGCTGTTGTACATGCCCAGCATGTGGATGCGCCCCCACATCTTGTTCATCGCCAGCTTCAGCTTCCAATCGTTGTCGAAGCGGTGCTCGATGTCGCTGAACAGCTGGGTGGTCTTGGTATCCCAGTAGGACCAGTCGGCACCGTAGTAGGTGTCGCGGTCGAAACCGAGATCCTCGCCGCCTGGCTTGCTCGGCAGGCCGACCCAGTTGTCGTTCTTGTTGTCGTTCTGGTACGAGGCGCCGACCGTCAGGGTGGTGGCGTCGGTCACGTCCATTTCGGTGATGGCATAGAGCAGGCCGCGCTCGCCGCTGACGTAGTCCTGGAAGCTACCGTTGGTTTGGTAGGCGGTCACGGCGCGACCGCGAATGGTGCCTTCGCTGTTCAGCGGGCCGGAAACGTCGACTTCGGTGCGGTAGGTGTCCCAGGAACCGGCGCTGCCGCTGATGCTGGCCTGCGGCGTGGCGGTCGGACGCTTGCGCACCAGGTTGATGGCGGCGGCCGGGTTGCCGGCACCCTGCATCAGGCCGGTGGCGCCGCGGACGATCTCGACGCGGTCGTACATGGCCAGGTCGGCAGCGGAGATCACGTCCTGGGTGTAGGTGGAGATGCTGGTTGGCAGGCCGTCGTACATGATGTTGTCGACTTCGAAGCCGCGCGCCTTGTAGCTCTGGCGGGCCGGACCGTACTGGTTGACGGTCAGGCCGGGGGTGTACTTGACCACGTCATTGAGGTCTTCCATGCCCTGGTCTTCGATGCGCTGACGGGTAATCACGCTCACCGACTGCGGGGTCTCGCGGATCGACAGCGGCAGCTTGGTGCCGGTGGTCATGGCGCCGGTGGTGTAGGACTGGGTGCCTTCGGTGGTGGCCTGGCCCTTGAGGCCTTGCGCGTCGACCTGAGTGGCCTGCAGCTGCACGGTGCCATCAGTCGGCTCCGCGGCGGTCTGGGTGTCGTCGGCGTAGGCGGTGTGGGCGAAGCACAGGCCGACCGCGATGGCGGCGGCCAGCGGCGACAGATGATGGCGATGCATGTGGTGTGTCCCCTAGACGAGTTCTGGCAGATGTTTCGTTCTGCCCCGCGGTATGCGCGGGTGCGCCGCTCCTCTTGCTCGTCCATGAGGGCAATCGGTTGATTGGGGTGCGGATGCGGCGGCGCGAGTGTAAGGGGATGTAAACTTATCGTAAATAAGAATTTATATCGCTAGAGATATATTTGCATATGCTTTGGATGATCATTGGCGTTTAGCCGTTGTGCCCACTGCAGCAGCCCGCCTCCAGATCCCGCAGGATCGGGCAGTCCGGTCGGTGGTCGCCCTGGCAATGCTCGACCAGCTCGCCAAGGGTGTCGCGTAGGGCGCTCAGCTCCACAATCTTGCGGTTCAGTTCATCGATATGGCGTAGCGCCAGGGCCTTCACGTCGGCGCTGGCGCGCTGGCGGTCCTGCCACAGGGTCAGCAGCTTGCCGACTTCCTCCAGGGAGAAACCGAGGTCGCGCGAGCGCTTGATGAATGCCAGCACATGCAGGTCCTGTGCGCCGTACAGGCGGTAGCCGCTGTCACTGCGCCCGGCCGGGCGCAGCAGGCCGATGGACTCGTAGTAGCGGATCATCTTGGCGGTAAGACCGCTGTGTTTTGCTGCTTGGCCGATGTTCATCACGCATGCCTCATCGAGTTCGTAGCCCGGATGCAATCCGGGACAGGAGTTCCCCCGGATTGCATCCGGGCTACGGTTTCCAGGTATTCAGCAGCAGGGCGTTGCTCACCACGCTGACGCTGGACAGGGCCATGGCCGCGCCGGCGACCATCGGGTTAAGCAGGCCTGCGGCTGCCAGCGGAATACCCACCAGGTTGTAGACGAAGGCCCAGAACAGGTTCTGCTGGATCTTGCGCCAGGTGCGCCGGCTGATGTCCAGCGCCGCCGGCACCAGGCGCGGGTCGCCGCGCATCAGGGTGATGCCGGCCGCGTGCATGGCCACGTCGGTGCCGCCGCCCATGGCGATGCCGACATCGGCGGCGGCCAGGGCCGGGGCGTCGTTGATGCCGTCGCCGACCATGGCCACCACCGCACCCTCGCGTTTCAGGGCGGCGATATGTGCGGCCTTGTCCGCGGGCAGCACCTGGGCATGCACCTGTTCGATGCCCAGGGCGCGACCGACGGCATTGGCGCTGCCGGCGTTGTCGCCGCTGATCAGGTGACTGTGGATGCCTTGCTCGCGCAGGGCGGCGATGGCCTCGGCGGCGCCGGGCTTGAGGCTGTCGCCGAAGGCCAGCAGGCCCAGCACGCGCGGTTGCGGCGCACGTTCCAGCAGCCAGGACAGGGTGCGGCCTTCGCCTTCCCAGTCGGCGGCGGTGGCCTGCAGCGGGCTGTGCAGGCCCAGTTCGTCGAGCAGGCGCTGGTTGCCGAGCAGCAACTGGCGGCCCTCGATCTGGCCCTGGATGCCGCGCCCGCTCAGGGCCTGGCTGTCGCTCAGGGCGGGCAGGGCAATGCCTTGTTCGCGCGCTGCTTGCAGCACGGCGTGCGCCAGCGGGTGTTCGCTGCCTTGTTGCAGGCCGCCGGCCAGGCGCAGCAGTTCGGCTTCATCGATGCTGCTGGGCGCCAGGTGGACGATGCTCGGCTGGCCCGAGGTGAGGGTGCCGGTCTTGTCGAAGGCCACCACGCTGACCTTGTGCGCCAGCTCCAGGGCTTCGGCGTCCTTGATCAGGATGCCGTGGCGCGCCGCCACGCCGGTGCCGGCCATGATCGCCGCAGGTGTGGCCAGGCCGAGGGCGCAGGGGCAGGCGATCACCAGCACCGCCACGGCATTGATCAGCGCCTGCTCCACCCCGGCGCCGGCCAGCAGCCAGCCGGCCAGGGTCAGTGCAGCAATCAGCAGCACGGCCGGCACGAACAGCGCGCTGACCCGGTCCACCAGTTTCTGGATCGGTGCCTTGCCGGCTTGAGCGTCCTCCACCAGGCGGATGATCTGCGCCAGTACGGTTTCGCTGCCGAGGGCGGTGGTGCGCACGATCAGCCGGCCGTCGCCATTGATCGCGCCACCGGTAATGCGGTCGCCCACCTGCTTGGCCACCGGCAGGCTTTCACCACTGATCAGCGCCTCGTCGGCCTGGCTCTGGCCGTCGCTGACCAGGCCGTCCACAGGGAAGCGCTCGCCGGGGCGCACCACCACCAGGTCATCCAGGCGCAACGAACTCAGCGCGACGTCTTCCTCCACGCCGTCGCGCAGGCGGGTGGCGCGTTCCGGGCGCAGGGCTTCGAGCGCGCGGATGGCCGCGCTGGTCTGGCGTTTGGCACGGCTTTCCAGGTACTTGCCGAGCAGCACCAGGGCGATGACCACCGCCGAGGCTTCGAAGTACAGATGCGGCATCGCGTGGGCCCCGGCCGTGGCCCACAGGTACAGGCTCAGGCCGTAGCCGGCGCTGGTGCCGAGGGCGACCAGCAGGTCCATGTTGCCGCTGCCGGCGCGCACGGCCTTCCAGGCGGCGACATAGAAGCGCGCGCCGAGGATGAACTGCACCGGGGTGGCCAGGGCGAACTGCACCCAGGCCGGCAGCATCCAGTGCAGGCCGAACCACTCGGCCAGCATCGGCACCACGAGAGGGGCGGACAGTACGATGGCCAGCAGAACGGCCAGGCGTTCACGGCGCAGGGCGAGCTGCGGGTCGCGCGGCGGCGCACTGTCGAGCAGGCGCGCCGAATAACCGGCGGCTGCGACGGCGGCGATCAGCGCGCTGCTGGACGAACCCGTCAGCCATTCGACACGGGCGCGCTCGCTGGCCAGGTTGACGCTGACGGCTTTGACTCCGGGCACTTTGCCCAGCGCGCGCTCGATACGCCCGGCGCAGCTGGCGCAGGTCATGCCGCCGAGCTGCAGCTCTACCGATTGCAGGGGCACGCCATAGCCGGCCTGTTGCACGGCGGCGATCAGGCTCGGCAGGCTGCCCGCCGGCGCGTCGAGCTGGGCGCGCTCAGTGGCCAGGTTGACGCTGATGGTCTGCGTGCCCGCCACCTTTCCCAGCGCGCGCTCGATGCGGCCGGCACAGCTGGCGCAGGTCATGCCGCTCAGGGGCAGGTCGAAACGGGTGAGCGGGGCGCTGCTGTTCATGGGCGTCTCCTTGAGGCGAGTGCCCCAAGGATCAACCTTAACCTAATGGCAAGGTCAAGTGCCCGGATCGCTACCGGGCATGGCCCTAGGGCTGCACTTGCAGCAGCGTCAGGCCGCCAACATCCAGGGCGATGCGGTATTGCTGCACGGCGCCGGCCTGAACCTGCACGCGGGTGCTGCGAACCTGCTCGAAGCTCGGCTCGCAGCCCAGGCCGCCCATGTAGCCCAGGCGGATGGCGACTTCGCCCGGGGGCAGGTTGAAGGAGGCCGACTGGCCCTGATAGATACGCGCGGCCAGGCGATCCTGCAGGTAGATGCCGATATCGCAGGTGGTGGCCGCTTCGAGGCGGTCGCGGGCGATGATCAGCACCCCGTAGTAGGGCGGCTCGCTGCTCAGCTCAGCGGCGCTCAGCGGGTTGCAGCAGAGCAGGGCGACAAGCAGGGTGAATAGTGGGCGCATCGGTTTCTCCTCGTTACCTGTTCTGTATCGGCGTGCTGCCGCGAGGCTTGACCTTGCCATGGTGGCAAGCTGGATGCTGGTTGCACAGCCAACCGAAGAGAGTAATCCCATGCACATCCTGAAAGTTTCTGGCATGTCCTGTGGCCACTGCGTGCGCGCCATCACTCAGGCTGTGCGCGCCCTGGATGACGCAGCCGAGGTGCAGATCGATCTGGCGGCCGGTGAAGTCCGGGTGGCCAGTCGGCTGAGTCCGCAGCAGTTGCTGCAGGCGGTGCGTGACGAAGGCTATGGCGCCGAGCTGGCCTGAGGGCAAGGCCGGCTGTGCGGTAGTTCTGTTCACTCAAGAAAACGCCGCGATTTCGCACAGGAACCGCGGCGCTTTTTTCTGCGCAGGGCCAACTGTAGGAGCGAGCTCTGCTCGCGAACGGGGCCTCGCATAAAGCATTGCGAGCAGAGCTCGCTCCTACGGTCTGAGTGCTTTATCTACCCCAGCACCGTTTGTCGTAGCCCGGATGCAATCCGGGAAACAGGCAGCTCCGCTCCCGGATTGCATCCGGGCTACAACGCTGGCTGCAGGGCATCGGTCCCGTTGGATGCTGCTGGCGGGTTCCACTCGCGGACCAGACCGCGCAGCAGGGCGTCGATCAGGCCGGCGGTGTCCTGCAGCGGGTCGAACAGGCTCTGGTCCCGCGTCCAGTCGGTAAACAGGCCGATGAGCAGGGCGTGCAGCGCCCGTGCTGCCAGTCCTGGGCTCACCCCCGGTTGCAGGCGTGGCTTGCACGCGGGGCGCGCCAGCAGCTCTTCGACCAGGCGGATGAACTGGTTGATGAAGGCGTTGTGACGCTCCTCCGCCTCGCGCAGTTCGGCAGTAAATTCGCAGCGATGCAGGAGGATGGTGAAGATGCGCCGCTTCTGCTCGTCGCGGGCCAGATTCTCGATGGCGCCAATACACAGGTCGCGCAGCGACAGCAGCGGGTCGACGCCATCGCAGCCGGACAGGCGTTCAGTCAGTTGCTCGGGGGGCAAGCGAACCTGGCTGAGCATCTCGTGGAACAGATGTGCCTTGTTTTCGAAGTGCCAGTACACCGCGCCGCGGGTCACCCCCGCCGCCGTGGCTATCTGCTCCAGGGTGCTGTGGGCCACGCCTTTTTCCAGAAACAACAGTTCAGCGGCCGCCAGGATGGCGGTGCGGGTCTGTTCGGCTTGTTCTTTGGTTCTGCGCATGGCGTGACGATTGAATCGGTCTAGGCTCTTGTTTGGGGAACAGAGTGTAATGATTTTGCTGTCGATGTTGTGTTTACAAACGTGAATGTATGTAACTAGCATGGCAGCTTTTCCAGGCTTTACCTGCGACCGCGCCGTCACGGAGACGACTTCATGCTTTTTCGCCACCTTCCATTCGCGCTCAAGGCAACTGCCCTTGGCCTGCTGATCCATTCCTCTGCCCATGCGGATCAAGCCGCCGGCACGATGCCGCCGCCGGATGTGGTGGTGGAAGAAGCCAAGGTCGAGTCGCTGCCTCTGCAGTTCGAATACCCGGCGCGTACCGCCGGTTTCCGCGAGGTGCAGGTGCGCGCCCAGGTCAGCGGCATCCTCCAGGAGCGCCTGTACACCGAAGGCAGTGCGGTGAAGCAGGGCCAGATGCTGTTCCGCATCGATGCGCGTTCCTACCAGGCGGCGCTGGCCCGTGCCAAGGGCGCGTTGGCCCAGGAACAGGCGCGCTACCGGCAGACCGAGCGGGACCTCAAACGCATCCGCGAGCTGCAGAAAAAGGGCTTCGCCAGCGAGAGCGAGCTGGACAACGCCATCTCCAACTTCGAACAGAGCAAGGCCAATATCGAAGCGGCCAAGGCCGAGGTGCAGGCCAAGCAGATCGACTTCGACTACACCACGGTGGAAGCGCCGATCTCCGGTATCACCAGCAAGGAAACCGTTTCCGAAGGCAGCCTGATGGTCGCCGGCGATCCGAATGCCAGCCTGCTGACCCAGATCACCCAGCTCGACCCGATGTACGTCAACTTCGCCGCGCCCGACCGCGAGGTGGCCAGCGTGCGCCAGGGTTTGCAGGACGGCAGTCTGGTGCGCGATGGTGAGCAGAAGCTGAGTGTGCAGATCATCTTCGGCGACGGCACCCTCTATCCGCTGCAGGGCCAGGTCGACTTCACCGACAGCCTGATCGACCGCGCCACCGGCACCGTCAGCGCCCGCGCCGTGGTGCCCAACCCGGACCAGGCGTTGCTCCCGGGCCAGTTCGTGCGGGTGCAGGTCAAAGGCATCAGCAAACCGAATGCGGTCACCGTGCCCGAGCGCGCCATTTCCCAGGGGCCCAACGGCACCTTCGTCTACGTGGTGGACGCGCAAAATGTGGCGCGTATACGCCCGGTAACCACCGCCCACACCGCCGCCGGACGTTGGGTGGTGGAGAGCGGCATCGCCGCCGGTGACCAGGTGATTGTCGAGGGGCTGCCCAAGGTCAGGCCCAACGAGCCGGTGAAGGTGGTCGCTGCCGCTGCCTCCAAAGCCCAGCAGTAAGGAGTCCGGCCTGTGATCTCGAAATTCTTCATCGACCGCCCGGTATTCGCCGCGGTCATCTCCATCGTCATCCTGCTCGGTGGCCTGGCCGCCATGCGCGCCCTGCCGATTGCCCAATACCCACAGATCCTGCCGCCGCAGGTCTCGGTGACCGCCAGCTATCCGGGCGCCAGCGCCCAGGTCATCGCCGAAACCGTGGCCGCGCCGCTGGAGCAGCAGATCAACGGCGTCGAGGGCATGATCTACCAGCTGTCCAACTCGGCCAGCAGCGGCAGCATGAGTTTGTCGGTGTACTTCCAGGTGGGCCGCGATCCGGACCAGGCCACCATCGACGTCAACAACCGGGTGCAGGCCGCGCTGGCCAAGTTGCCGGAAGAAGTGCGTCGCCAGGGCGTCAAGGTGGAGAAGAAGTCATCCGACATTCTCCAGGTGATCACCCTGTATTCGCCGGACAACTCCCGCGATCCGGTGCTGATTTCCAACTACGCGCTGATCAACGTGATCGACGAGCTCAAGCGCCTGCCCGGCGTTGGCGCGGTCAGCCAGTTCGGTTCCAAGGACTACTCCATGCGCATCTGGCTGCGCCCGGACAAGCTGGCGCAGTACAACCTGACGCCGACCGACGTGGTCAACGCCATCCGCGAGCAGAACTCGCAGTTCGCCGCCGGCAGCTTCGGCCAGCAACCGCTGCAGACCGCCCAGGACTTCACCTACACGGTGACCACCCAGGGCCGCTTCAAGGACCCCAAAGAGTTCGAGAGCGTGATCCTGCGCTCCGATGAAACCGGTGCCAGCCTGACCCTTGGCGATGTCGCGCGGATCGAGCTGGGTGCCCAGGACTACTCGCTGATCACCTCGCTCAACGGCCAACAGAACGCGGCCTTCGGGGTCTACCTGCAGCCGGGCGCCAATGCCCTGGATACCGCCGAAGCGGTGCAGGCGACGATGCAGCGCCTGTCCGCGCGCTTCCCGGAAGGCATCACCTACAAGATCCCCTACGACACCACCAAGTTCGTGCAGATCTCCATCGAGGAAGTGGTCAAGACCTTCTTCGAGGCGCTGCTGCTGGTGGTGCTGGTGGTGTTCATCTTCCTGCAGAACTGGCGTGCCACGCTGATCCCGGTGCTGGCCATTCCGGTGTCGCTGATCGGCACCTTCGCCGGCATGTACGCGCTGGGTTTCTCGATCAACCTGCTGACCCTGTTCGGCCTGGTGCTGGCCATCGGCATCGTGGTGGACGACGCCATCGTGGTGATCGAGAACGTCGAGCGGGTGATGAAGACCGAGAAGCTCGGCCCGCGCGAAGCCTCGATCAAGGCCATGGAAGAGGTCACCGGGCCGATCATCGCCATCGTCCTGGTGCTCTGCGCGGTGTTCGTGCCGGTGGGCTTCCTCGGCGGCCTGGCGGGGGAGATGTATAAACAGTTTGCGATCACCATTGCCGTATCGGTGGTCATCTCCGGCATCGTCGCCCTGACCCTGTCGCCGGCCCTTTGCGCCCTGTTGCTCAAACCGGGGCACAGTGAACCGGCGGCGCCGTTCCGCTGGTTCAACCGTTTCTTCGACAAGCTCACCGACGGCTACAGCGCCGGCGTGGCGTTCTTCCTCAAACGTTCGGTGGTGGGGCTGCTGCTGTTCGGCGGGATGATCGCGCTGACCATCGGCCTGTTCAGTCGGGTGCCGGGCTCGCTGGTGCCGGACGAAGACCAGGGTTATGTGATCAACGCCTACTTCCTGCCGCCGGCCGCCTCGGTCAACCGGACTGATGCGCTGACCAGCGATTTCACCCAGCAGATGATGAAGCACCCGGCAGTCGAGGACGTGGTGACCTTCGCCGGCTTCGACGTGCTGACCTTCGGCAACCGCACCAACGCCGGGGTGTCCTTCGTGCCGCTCAAGGACTGGTCCGAGCGCACCACGCCGGAACTGGATGCGCGTAACCTGACCCGCGAGTTCATGGGCATGGGCATGACCGAGAAGGACGGCGTGGTGATGTCCTTCAACCCGCCACCGATCACCGGCATGAGTACCACCGGTGGCTTCGAGGGCTATATCCAGGACCGTTCCGGCGGCAGCGTCGAAGCCCTGGCGACCAAAGTTCAGGCCTTCCTCGCCGCGGCGGCCAAGCGTCCCGAACTGGGCGGGGTGCAGAGCACCTTCAACGCCAGCGTGCCGCAGTATTACATCGACCTCGACCGCACCAAGGCGCGCGCCCTGGGGGTGAGCATCAGCGATGTGTTCACCGCTATGCAGTCGACCTTCGGCAGCTACTACGTCAACGACTTCACCCTGTTCGGCCGTACCTGGCAGGTCAGCCTGCAGTCGGAGTCGGAGTTCCGCCGCAAGCCGGAGGACCTGTCGCAGGTCTACGTGCGCTCCAGTACCACCAATGACCTGGTGCCGCTGACCAGCCTGATCAAGGTACGCCGCATCCTCGGCCCCGATACCTACGCGCGCTTCAACGTCTACCCCTCGGCCAAGGTGCTCGGTGGGCCGGCGCCGGGCTACAGCTCCGGGCAGGCGCTGGCGGCCATGCAGGAAGTGGCCGACGAGGTGCTCGGCAGCGACTACAGCCTCGGCTGGGTCGGCTCGGCCTACCAGGAGCTGGCCACCCAGGGATCGGGCAGCATCGCCTTCATCTTCGGTTTGATCATGGTGTTCCTCATCCTTGCGGCCCAGTACGAGCGCTGGACCCTGCCGCTGGCGGTGGTCACCGCGGTGCCGTTCGCGGTGTTTGGCGCGATCCTCGCGGTGTGGCTGCGCGGCATCCAGAACGACGTGTACTTCCAGGTCGGCCTGATCACCCTGATCGGCCTGGCGGCGAAGAACGCCATTCTGATCGTCGAGTTCGCCGTGATGCTGCGCGCCGAGGGCAAGGGCATCTTCGAGTCGGCCTATGAGGCGGCGCGGTTGCGCTTCCGCCCGATCGTGATGACCTCACTGGCCTTCATCCTTGGTTGCGTGCCGCTGGCCATCAGCACCGGCGCCGGCTCGGCCAGTCGCCACTCGATCGGCACCGGTGTGATCGGCGGCATGCTGGCGGCGACGCTGCTGGCGACCTTCGTTATCCCGATGTTCTACCTGCTGGTGGAGTCGCTGGCAGAGAAGATGGGCAAGAAGAAGACCAAGGTGGTCGACTCGCACTAAGAGTCTGTTCACGATCTTTGGCATCGCTATGGCGGTGTGACAGGCAGGTGTAGGGCGCTCTGCTTCCTCTCCCGTTTACGAGAGACGACTGCATGGATGCAGGAGGTAGAGCGACGCAGGAAGCCAAAGCCGAGGGCTGGGGAGAGGGTGAGTGGGCCAACTCCCTCTCCCCCGGCCCCTCTCCCACACGTGGGAGAGGGGAGACAAGCGGCCTGTAGCCCGGATGCAATCCGGGAGCCGGGCATGCCCCCATTTCCCCGGATTACATCCGGGCTACTTGCTGTTAACGATCTTTTAGCGGTGTGTAAGGCAGGCTCGGTGCGCTCTGCACCCTCTCCCGTTCACGGGAGAGGGTGGGGAGAGGGTGAGTGGGCCAATGCCCTCTCACCCAGCCCCTCTCCCACACGTGGGAGAGGGGAGACAAGCGGCCCGGTAGCCCGGATGCAATCCGGGAGCCGGGCATGCACCCATTTCCCCCGGATTACATCCGGGCTACCTGTCGGGCAGGTTGGGCGTATGGCCTGCGCAACAGCCGCTGTTTCGATTATCGGGCGCCATGCTGGCGCCCGGCGTTTTTCCGGGGTGCGCCCCGCAGTGGATAAACCATGAACCTACGCATCCTGCTGATCCTCGGTGCCCTGAGTGCCTTCGGGCCGATGGCTATCGACTTCTACCTGCCGAGTTTTCCGACGCTGGCCAGGGAGTTCGCCACCGATGTGAAGCATGTGCAGCTGTCGCTGGCGTCCTACTTCGTTGGTATCGCCTTTGGCCAACTGATCTATGGGCCACTGGCCGATCGTTATGGCCGGCGCCGGCCCCTGCTGGTCGGGGTCTTGCTGTTCACCCTGGCTTCGCTGGGCTGTGCCCTGGCGCCCAGCCTGGATTGGCTGATAGCCGCGCGTTTCGTGCAGGCCCTGGGCGGCTGCGCCGGCATGGCGATTTCTCGCGCGGTGGTGCGTGACCTGTGCGATCCACTGGAGTCGGCGAAGACCTTTTCCAAGCTGATGCTGGTGATGGGCGTGGCGCCGATCCTCGCGCCCATGGGGGGCGGCGTGCTGCTGGAGCTGTTCGGCTGGCAGTCGATCTTCCTTGGCCTGATGCTGTTCGGCGCGCTGAGCCTGGTCGGCATCCTGCTGTGGCTGCCGGAGACCCTGCGTGTCGATGGCCCGCGTCCGCCACTGTCGGGCGCGCTGCGGCGCTACGTGGAATTGCTGGGTGACCGGCAACTGATTGGCAACGGCCTGACCGGGGGCGTGGCCATGGCCGGGATGTTTGCCTATATCGCCGGTTCGCCCTTTGTCTTCATCGACCTGTACGGCGTCTCGGCGCAGAACTATGGCTGGCTGTTCGGTTTGAATGCGGCCGGCTTCATTCTTTCGGCCCAGTTCAACGGCTGGCTGCTGCGCCACCATGGTCCGCGGCACTGGCTGCAGCGCACGGTATGGGTTTATCTGCTGGCAGCGGCGGTCATGCTGGCGGTGGCGGCGGCCCAACCCAAGGCGCTGTGGCCGCTGATGATCCCGCTGTTCATCTGTATTGCCAGCCTGTCGTGCATCCTGCCCAATGCCTCGGCCTGCGCCATGGCCGGGCAAGGTAACCAGGCGGGGAGTGCGTCGGCACTGATGGGCTCGTTGCAGTTCATTGTCGCGGCGGCAGCGGCGGGCATGGTCGGTGTGTTGCACGATGGTACGGCGCGGCCCATGGCGCTGATCATCTGCGTGTGCGGGGTGCTGACGGTGGTGCTGGCCTTGTCGACGGCCCGGCATGCGCGGCGCCAGTCTTTGGAGTTCTGAGAGTCGCTGTCTGATCTCCTGTAGGGGGGGCAGCGCCCCCGGCAGAGCGTAGGAAGTTCTGATGCGTTTGCCGCGCGCCGAAGGGCGAGTGCCACGAGTCATGCTCAGTTGCGGCTTGTGAATCGCACGTCTTGGGCTCCTTAGTGTTCTAGTTCTCGGCGGTTGCTCCCGCCGGTTGTAGCGCCTTGTCTGGGTCGGATTCAGATGGTCGGGAGCAGGGGCGCCCGCTGCTGGCGAATGGCTACACCCTGGCGCTGCCTTCCTATACTCAGCCCATCGACCGTTGGAGGTGGGTATGGGCAAGCTGGGTGTTGGGCTGCTGGCTGGACTGTTGTGGAGTGGTTGGCTGGCGGCGGCGAGCCTCGATATCCAGTTGCGCGACAAGCACGACGGGCCGCTGGCCGACGCCGTGCTGTGGATCGAGCCGGGGGCGGGCCAGGCGCCGGCAGCCGGCCTCAAGGTCAACCAGGAAAAACGCCAGTTCGTGCCCTATGTCCTGGCCGTGCAGGCGGGTACCCGGGTGAGCTTCCCCAACGCCGACCCGATCAACCACCACGTCTATTCCTTCTCCCCGGCCAAGCGCTTCGAACTGCGTCTGCAGAAGCAGCAGGACCTGCCCCAGGAAGTGCTGTTCGACAAGCCCGGCCTGGTCACCCTCGGCTGCAATATCCACGACTGGATGCTCGGTTTCATCCTGGTGCTGGACAGCCCCTGGTTCGCCCAGACCGATGCCCAGGGCCGTGCGCGCATCGACTACCAGCCGGCTGCAGGGCAGCGCGTGCATATCTGGCATCCGCGCATCGCCGACCCGGCCGAGCAGCAGGTGCGCACACTGGCGGCTGACGGCCCGTTGCTCTGGCGCTTGAACAGTGAGCTCAAGCCGGACCCGCGGCCCAAGGAGCCGAGCAAGCGGCCGCAGGGCAAGGGTGGTTACGTACCATGAGCCTGCGCGGCAAGATCCTCGGCTTCTTCCTGCTCCTGCTGCTGGCGGTGATGGTGCTGCTGCTGGCGCTGGTCTATCGCTCCACCTACAGCCACACCTTGCAGCAGGTGCAGGCGCAGCTGGGCTCGGCGCATGGCGTGCTGGCCAATGAACTGCAGAGCCGCCGTCAGGCACAGAGCGCGCTGGCCGAGCTGATCGCCAAGGACTTCACCCTGCTCGGCGAAATCGCCGATCTGGTCGCCAGTCCGCAGCAGGAGGCGCAGTCGCTGTCCGCCGCGCTGGAATCCTTCGCCTCGCGCAGCCAGGCCAGCTTTGCCCTGGTGCTGGCGCCCGAGGGCCAGGTGCTGGCCGGCACCAGCGCCGAACTGGCGCCCGGTGCGCACTTGCCCTGGAACGACCTGCTGGTCCTGGACGAGCCCGATAGCGCCGAGCGCCTGGTGGTGCTGGATGGCCGCGTGCTGCACGTCAACCTGACGCCGATCTTCGCCCCGCGACCCAACCTGATGGGCTGGCTGCTGATGGCCTTCGAGCTGGACGACGCGGCCGCCGCCCATCTAGCCGAACTCAGCGGCGCCGACGTGGCCCTGCTGGACGGCGCGCCCGGCGCCTACCGGGTGCTGGCCAGCAACCTCGACGGGCTGTCGCGCGCCGAATTGGCGACCCTGCAGTTGCCGGATACCTCGGGGGTGTTCCGCTTCGAACTGCAGCACCTCGAACAGGTGGCCCTGCGCGCCCCCCTGACCGAAACCGGGGGCGCGCTGCAGGTGCTGCTGATGCGTTCGCTGTCCGCCGAGCTGGCCCACTACCAGCCGCTGCAGTGGCAACTGGCGGCCATCTTCGCCATTGCCCTGCTGTTCGCTGGCCTCGGCGCGCTGTGGATCGCCAATACCGTCAGCCGCCCGTTGGCGCAGATGGTGGAGAGCGTGCGGCGCATCGCCGGGGGGGATTACCAGGCCAGCGTGGCCACCCGTGCCAGTGGCGAGGTCGGCCTGCTGGCCCGTGAGTTCGTCGCCATGCAGCAGGGCATCGCCGAGCGCGAGAAGACCATCAGTTTCCTCGCCTACCGCGATCCGCTGACCCAGCTGGCCAACCGCAACCGTTTCGTCGCCGAGCTGCAACTGGCCCTGGCCGGCTGCCCGGCAGGCGAGGGCGTGGCCGTGCTGCTGATGGACCTGGACAACTTCAAGGACCTCAACGACACCCTCGGCCATGAGGCCGGCGACCAGCTGCTGTGCCTGCTTGCCCGGCGCCTGCAGGAGCTGCTGCGCGACGGTGAGCAACTGGCGCGCCTGGGCGGCGACGAATTCGCCCTGCTGATTCCGCACTGCCATCCCGGCAGCGTGATCCCCGCCGCCGAACATTACCGCAGCGCCCTGCAGCAGCCCTTTGCCGTGCGCGGCATCAGCATGACCCTGAATGCCACCCTTGGCATCGCCCTGCACCCGGACCACGGTGAGAGCGCCGGCAGCCTGTTGCAGCACGCCGAGGTGGCCATGTACCTGGGCAAGGCGCAGCGCTCGCCCTACGCCCTTTACCGCCCGGAGCTGGATCGCCACAGCCTGGTGCGCCTGGCCCTGATGAGCGAGCTGAAAGGCGCCGTGGAGCAGGGCCAGCTGAGCCTGTATTTCCAGCCCAAGCTGGATATCCGCCAGCGCTGCCTGATGGGCGTGGAATGCCTGGTGCGCTGGATTCATCCGGTGCACGGCTTCGTCCCGCCGGACGAGTTCATCCCCCTGGCCGAGCAGACCGGCAACGTCTGCGCGCTGACCCGCTGGGTGGTGCGCACGGCCCTGGCGCAGAGCCGTGCCTGGCAGGAGCAGGGGCTGGCGCTGAAAACCGCGGTCAACGTCTCCGCCCTCGACCTGGCCGACCCCGGTTTCGCCGGCTTTATCGCCGCACAACTGGCCGAGCATGCCGTCCCGCCGGGCAGTCTGGTGGTGGAAATCACCGAAAGCGCGGTGATGGCCGACCCCGAGCAGGCGCTGGGTCAGCTGCAGCAGCTGTGCGAGCTGGGCGTGCGCCTGTCGATCGACGACTACGGCACCGGCTACTCGAGCATGGCCCAGCTCAAGCGCCTGCCGGTGCACGAGCTGAAGATCGACAAGTCGTTCGTCCTGGACCTGCTGAGCAACCCGGACGACGACATCATCGTCCGTTCCACCGTCGAACTAGGCCACAACATGGGCCTCAAGGTGGTGGCCGAAGGGGTGGAAACCGACGCCGTGCTGCAGCGCCTCGACCAGCTCGGCTGCGACATCGCCCAGGGCTACCTGCTGAGCAAACCGCTGGCGCCGGTGGCCTTCGCCGAATGGCTGGCCAAGACGCACTGGGGGTTGCCGCGCCGCGCAGTCGGATAAAGGGTTGCGACAGACCGGCCAGCTTGTGCTTGTCTTGCTGAGACCCTGCATCCGATCTCTAGTTTGCGCGATCGGAAGCAGATACTGAGGGATCGATAGCTGTCTTTCCGCAGGTTGTGCACACCGTTGCCAACAGGTGCCCAAGGCGCCAAGGAGGAAGGACATGGCAGACCATAAAGAACGCCTGATACTGCTGTTCGACGGCACCTGGAACGACCCGCAGGACCGCACCAACGTCTACCAGCTGTCACGGCTCATCGAAGATTACGACGGCACGATTCCCCAGCGCTTCTTCTACGACCCCGGCGTGGGTACCGGCCGCTTCACTCGCTTTACCGGCGGCGTCTTTGGTGCAGGGCTGAGCGATAACCTGCAGGAGGGCTATGACTGGCTGGTGCGCCATTACACCGCCGCCAGCGAAATCTTCGTGTTCGGCTTCAGTCGCGGTGCCTACACCGCGCGCAGCCTGGTGGGGATGATCCGCAAGTGCGGGCTGCTACACACCTCCACCCCCGCCCTGCTCGACGCGGCCGAAAAGATCTACCGCAACAAACAGGTCGGCCCCGATGACAGCCTCTGCTGTAACTTCCGCGCCCGCTACAGCCGGGAGGTGAAAATCCATCTAATCGGCGTGTGGGACACGGTCGGCGCCCTCGGCATACCGGGCACCCTGATTTCTGAGCGCGGCCTGTACTCCTGGCACGACACCCAGCTGTCGAAGATCGTCGAGCGCGCCTACCACGCCGTGGCCCTCGACGAGCACCGCGCGGCCTATGACGCGGTGCTGTGGACCAGCGACGACGGCCTGCAGAAGCCGGAGCAGATCGAGGTGGAACAGCGCTGGTTCATCGGCGCCCATGCCAATGTCGGCGGTGGCTATAGCGACGATCCACTGTCCACGCTATCCCTGGCCTGGATGCTGGAAAAGGCCAGCCAGGCCGGGCTGAAGTTGAGGTCCTACCAGTTGACGGCCAATGCCTGGCAGAGCAAACCGCGGGACTCCTTCAGCGCGTTTCTCGGGGGCGGTTATGGCGCTTTTCGCCGGCTGCTACACCCCGGCGATGGTCGGCATTACCGTGGGTTCGATGAAGGGTCAAAGGGGCAGCGTGGCGTTGGCGTAACGATCGATCCCTCGGTTTGGGCGCGCTGGAACGCCAATTCCGATTACCGACCGCCGACGCTGGTGCTGGCTGGGAAGAAGCCGGCTTAGGCCTGCTGCTCGGCCCAGCTGCGCACCTCGGCATAGGGATAGTCTTCCAGCGCCGCAAAGCCGGGAATCTGCCGGGCCTTGAGTTTGGTCAGCAGCGGCACGCTGATGCCGCAGAGGAAGCGCGTCAGGCACTCGGCGCTGGGCAGTTGGCCCTTGGCTTCCTGGTGGCGCTGGCTGAAAGCGTTGCACAGGGCCTGGAAGTCCTGCCCGGCCAGCGGGCGTAGTGCGGGTGGAGCGGGCAGGTGGGCGACCTGGCCGTGGCACACCGAGCAGTGGCCACAGCGTTGCGGCGCCTGGGCGTCGCCGAAGTAGGCGGCCAGGCGCTGGCTCAGGCAGTGGTCGCTGGCGAACAGCTCGAGCATGGCCTGGATGCGGGCGATCTCGCTGGCTTCCTGCTGGCGGAAGTAGGCGTGCAGTTCCTCGCTCAGCTGTTGCGGGTCGAAGCGCGGGTCGAGCAGCGCGTAGACCTCGGTCATCTGCTTGCTTTCCAGCTCGATCCAGCCTTTTTCCTGGAAGAAGTCCAGAGCCTTGATCACCCGGCCGCGCTCGGCCTGGTGCTGGCTGTACAGACTGTCGAAATCCACCGTGCACCAGGTGCGCGCGCGTGCCGAGGTGGCAATGATCGCCTCGACGAACTGCCGCCGCTCGCCTTCGAACTTGCCCAGCAGCACCTCGGGTTCCACCAGGTACTTGAAGCGGTACTCGGCGAAGTAGGCGTAACGCGGGGCGATGATGCCGCGCAGTTCCAGCTGCACCAGCAGGGTCTTCAGCGGCAACTGGCGGATATTGCTCTGCTCGGAGAGCTGGTTGAGCATCAGCTCCCATTCGCCGTTCTGGCTGTTGCCAAGCAACTCATCGAGCACGCAGCGGATACCGGCCAGCTCCGGCGTGTCGCCGTAAACGAAGTTCTCCAGCACATTGAGGCTGTCGCGGTTGGCCAGCACCAGGCAGTCGGACGGTTGCCCATCGCGGCCTGCGCGGCCGATTTCCTGGCTGTAGTTCTCGGTGGATTTCGGCAGGTCGAAGTGCACCACGTTGCGGATGTCGGCCTTGTCGATGCCCATGCCGAAGGCGATGGTGGCGACGATGCAGTTGATGCGCCCGTCCATGAATTGGCGCTGGATCGCTTCGCGCGTCTCGTGCGGCATGCCGGCGTGGTAGGCGCTGGCGGGGAAGCCGCGCTGGCTGAGCTGCTCGGCCACCTGCTCGGCGGTCTTCTGCTGGGTGACGTAGACGATGCTCGGTTGGCCGGCCTTGGCGCCCAGCCATTCGCCCAGGCGGCGCTGTTTGTCGCGCCCGGCCACCGGCTCCACCAGCAGGTTGAGGTTGGCCCGGTAGAAGCCGGTGGTGACTACATCGTCTGCGGCAATCGCAAACTTCTTCTGCATGTCGGCGATCACCGGCGGGGTGGCGGTGGCGGTGAGCAGCAGCACCTGGGGGATGGCGAACTGGCGCTGATAGTCGGGCAGCTTGAGGTAGTCGGGGCGGAAGTTGTGGCCCCATTCGGAGATGCAGTGCGCCTCGTCGACCACCAGCAGAGAGATTGGCACCTGGCCGATGAAGTGGCGAAAGCGCTCGTTCTTCAGGCGCTCGACCGAGATCATCAGGATCTTCAGCTCGCCGGACTTGGCCTTGGCCATGGTTTCGGCGGTCTGCTCGCGGCTCTGCGCCGAGTCGATGCTGGCTGCGCTGATGCCACGGGCATGCAGGAAGGCCAACTGGTCCTGCATCAGCGCCAGCAGTGGCGAGACCACCAGGGTCAGGTGCGGCAGGTGCAGGGCCGGCAACTGGTAGCACAGCGACTTGCCCGAGCCGGTGGGGAAGATTGCCGCCGCCGAGCGCCCGGCCAGCACGGCCTCGACCACCCGTTCCTGGCCAGGGCGCAGCTGGGAAAAACCGAAGACGCGGGAAAGGGTGTCGAGCATGGGCTGTCGTCCGCTGGCAGCAGTGGGGGGCTGACCATAGCGCGCGCTGCCGTGTGGCGCCAGCAACGAAGGGCGCACAACCATGTTATTGATCCAGCACATGGAAGGCTGGCATCTGGCGATCTAGGCTAGTCCTTGGTTATTACCAACGATGGGATTCGACATGAGCAAGCACAAGAGCAAGGCAACGCAAGGAAAGATCGAAGCGACCGCCAAGGCCGCAGACGCAAAACTGTCGCGCAAGGATTACGAGCAACAATTGAATGACTTGCATGTCGAGCTGGTAAAGCTGCAGCAATGGGTGGTGGCCACCGGCGCCAAGGTGGCGGTGGTGTTCGAGGGGCGTGATGGTGCTGGCAAGGGCGGCACCATCAAGGCGCTGACCGAACGGGTCAGTCCGCGGGTGTTTCGCGTGGTGGCGCTGCCGGCGCCGACCGAGCGGGAAAAGAGCCAGATGTACGTGCAGCGCTACATCAGGCACCTGCCGGCTGCTGGCGAAGTGGTGATCTTCGACCGTAGCTGGTACAACCGCGCCGGCGTCGAGCGGGTGATGGGTTTCTGCGACGAGACTCAGTTGAAGAAGTTTCTCAGTGGTACGCCACTGTTCGAACGCAACATGGTCGACTCGGGGATCATCCTGCTCAAGTACTGGCTGGAGGTCAGCCCGGAGGAGCAGGAGCGGCGCCTGCGCGCGCGCATTGAAGACGGGCGCAAGACCTGGAAGCTGACCGCGATGGACATCAAGTCCTACAACCGTTGGGACGCCTATACCCAGGCCCGCGACGAGATGTTCGAGGCCACCGATACGCCTTGGGCGTCCTGGTTCGTGGCTCGTTCCGAGGACAAGAAGCGCGTGCGCCTGAACCTGATCAGCCACCTGCTGCAGCAGATTCCCTATGAGCAGATCCCCCAGCCCAAGGTCAAGTTGCCCAAGCGCAAGATCGGCGCCTACAAGGCGACCCACTATCCCTTCAAGTTCATCGCCGAGCCGTTCTGAGGCGGATGGCGCGATCCGGCTGGAGCAGCCCTTGCTTTCATCCGCCCTGGGAGGCTGCTAACCTCCCGCGCGTTCAAGCGCAGGGAGGCGCTGAGGCAACGCCTCGACGCCACAGCGGACGATAGTGCCTGTATGTCGACCTTCCAGGTCGAACCGAGCGTCTCCCTTTCCGACCCTGCCCAGCCTCCCGTTGGGCTTCCCACGATGTGGTTGGCGCTTGGCTTCTGGGGCAGGGCGTTTATCGCGCCGCTGCACCGTTAGTTCTTAACCACCGCAGGTGCATACATGAAGCAGTACAAGGTTGTTGTTTATCGCGAAGGAATGCTGGGCTCGCTGTTGCTCGGGGGCTCCAAGGTCGACCCGGTGAAGTTCTCCGAGTTCTTGAACAAGAACGCCGCTGAGGGTTGGCGTGTGGTGACCATGGAAAAAGATATTCGCCGCATGCTGCTGTTGTGGAAGCGCGAGGCTTACTTGGTGGTCATGGAGAAAGATATTTGAAGATCGCAGTCATCATCGGCCTGAGCCTGTTCACTGCATGGGCGGCGATGGCGATCATTCAGCTATGGTTCGAGCCGCTGACCGCAGAGGTCTTCGTCAAACTGTCTGTGACGGCTGGTGTTGTTGAGGTGGTCGTGCTGATCGTCGCCTTGGTCATCAGAGAGTACTGCTCCGAGAAAGAGCTGAAATCCAAAGGCTACCTCGACTGAAACCGCTGCAGACGCTGCATCCAACGGTCAGCCCCTGAACTCAGGAGCTGGCCGTTTTTGCTATTGAGAGAACAGTTGTCGCTTCCTCAGATCTCCGGGTCCAGCGGCGGGTGCTTGTGCCAGGCGCTGCCGCCCGGCAGCACCAGGTTCAGCAGCAAGGCGCTGATGGCGCACAGGGAAATGCCGGACAGGGCGAAGTCGTTGTTACCGATGGCCATGCCGCCGATGCCGAACACCAGGGTTACCGAGACGATGATCAGGTTGCGCGCCTCGGACAGATCGACCTGGTGACGGATCAGGGTGTTCAGGCCGACTACCGCGATTGAGCCGAACAGCAGGCAGAGAATGCCGCCCATGACCGGTACCGGAATGCTCTGCAGCGCCGCGCCGAACTTGCCGATGAAGGCCAGGGCGATGGCGAACACGGCCGCCCAGGTCATGATTTTCGGGTTGAAGCTCTTGGTCAGCATCACTGCGCCGGTGACTTCGGCGTAGGTGGTGTTGGGCGGGCCGCCGAACACGCCTGCGGCGGAGGTAGCCAGGCCGTCACCGAGCAGGGTGCGGTGCAGGCCGGGCTGCTTGATGAAGTTTTTGCCGGTCACGCTGCCAATCGCTACGACCCCGCCGATGTGTTCGATGGCGGGTGCCAGGGCCACTGGCACCATGTAGAGGATGGCGCCCCAGTGCAGTTCGGGCGTGACGAAGGCGGGCATCGCCAGCCAGGGCGCGGCGGCGACGCCACTGCTGTCGATCACGCCGAAGAAGGCGGCCAGCACACAGCCGACGACGATGCCGGCGATGATCGGCACCAGGCGCAGCAGACCACTGCCGAGCACGGCCACCAGCAGGGTGGTGAGCAGTGCCGGCATGGAAATCAGCATGGCGGTTTCGTACGGCACCAGTTGCACGCTGCCGTCACCGGCCTTGCCCATGGCCATGTTCACCGCCACCGGCGACAGGGCCAGGCCGATGGAGATGATCACCGGGGCGATCACCACGGGCGGCAGCAGGCGGTCAATGAAGCCCGCGCCTTTGACCCGCACCACAGCGCTGAGCAGGATGTACACCAGGCCGGAGGCGACCACGCCACCGAGCACGGCAGGCAGGCCGAACTCGCCCTTGGCGGCGAGAATCGGCGCGATGAAGGCGAAGCTGGAGGCCAGGAATACCGGCACCTGGCGCCCGGTGACCAGTTGGAACAACAGGGTGCCGATGCCGGCGGTGAACAGCGCGACGTTGGGGTCCATGCCGGTGATCAGTGGCATCAGCACCAGGGCGCCGAAAGCGACGAAAAGCATCTGTGCGCCGGAAACTACCTGGCGCCAGAGTGGATCGTTGTATTCATCCTGCATGCTCAGGCGTCCTTCTGCTTGGTGCCAAAGATCTTGTCGCCGGCATCGCCGAGGCCGGGAATGATGTAGCCGTGCTCGTTGAGGCACTGGTCGATGGAGGCGGTGAAGATCATCACGTCCGGATGGGCGTCGTTGACCACCTTGATACCTTCCGGTGCGGCGACCAGGACCATGGCGCGGATTTCCTTGCAGCCGGCTTTTTTCAGCAGGTCGATGGTGGCGACCATGGAGCCGCCGGTGGCCAGCATCGGGTCGATGATCAGGGCCAGGCGTTCGTCGATTTCCGGGGCGAGCTTTTCCAGGTAGGTGTGCGCTTCCAGGGTTTCCTCGTTGCGCGCCACGCCGACGGCGCTGACCTTGGCTCCGGGGATCAGGCTGAGCACGCCGTCGAGCATGCCGATGCCAGCGCGCAGGATCGGCACCACGGTGATCTTCTTGCCGGCAATTTTCTCCACCTGCACGGTGCCGGCCCAGCCCTGGATCTCGCAGTCTTCCAGGGGCAGGTCGTTGGTTGCCTCGTAGGTGAGCAGGGCGCCCACTTCCTGGGCCAGTTCGCGGAAGTTCTTCGTGCTGATGTCGGCGCGGCGCATCAGGCCGAGCTTGTGGCGGATCAGTGGGTGGCGGATCTCGCGGATGGGCATGCAGGGTCTCCGGGAAGGGCGGCGGGAATACTGTCTAGAGTAAAGCACTGGTCATGCCAGCTGGACGACGCGCAGTTTACTGACTGACTTGAATAAGTGGTCAGAAAATATCCGCCCCGACTTGCCCTGACGCGTCAGTCTGAGTACCTTTGCCGACCATTTTTTATGACCTACCATCCGTGGCGGTCCCCCTTTCATCTCTCAGGAGAACGCCATGTCCGCCGACCTCGCCCACATTCGCCAAGTCATGGCCGAAGCCGATTGCCTGTACACCGATGCCCAGGTCGAGGCGGCGATCGATAAAGTCGCTGCGGTGATCAACGGTGAACTGGCCGAGAGCAATCCGGTGGTGTTCTGCGTGATGAATGGCGGCCTGATCTTCGCCGGCAAACTGCTGCCCAAGCTGGGCTTCCCGCTGGAGCTGTCGTACCTGCACGCCACACGCTACCGCAGCGAAACCACCGGCGGCGAGCTGTTCTGGAAGGCCAAGCCGGAAATCTCCTTCATCGACCGCGAAGTGCTGATCATCGACGACATCCTCGACGAGGGGCACACCCTGTCGGCCATCATCGACTTCTGCAAGCACGCTGGTGCGCGCCAGGTGCACACCGCGGTGCTGATTGACAAGATCCACGACCGCAAGGCTCGTCCGGACCTCAAGGCCGACTACGTCGGCCTGCCCTGCGAGGATCGCTTCATCTTCGGCTACGGCATGGACTACAAGGGCTACTGGCGTAACGCTGCCGGCATTTTCGCGGTCAAAGGCCTGTAAGTGCCGGGGCCGGCCTTCCTCGACCGCGACCTGTTTGCCGAGCTGACGGCCAAGGCCGCGCAGAGCCCGCGCCAGCGCAGCCACCATAACCTGCACGCGATGGACGAGCCCTGCCACCGCCTGGCGGTTGGGCTGCAACCGGATACCTATATCCCGCCCCATCGCCATCTGGCGGCCGACAAGGCCGAGACCCTGCTGGTGCTGCAGGGGCGACTCGGCCTGCTGCTGTTCAGCGAGAGTGGCGAGCTGCAGGGAACCCGGCTGCTCGCAGCGGGCGGCGACTGCCTGGGTGTCGATCTGCCGCCGGGGCAGTTCCATGCCCTGGTGGTGCTGGCGGCGGACAGCGTGTTGTTCGAGTGCAAGGCTGGCCCCTACCGTCCGTTGGGCGAAGGCGAGCAAGCCAGCTGGGCGCCGCGCGAAGGCGAGGCCGGCGTGGCTGACTACCTGGCCTGGATGCGCGCGCAGTTCTGATTGCCCGTAGCCCGGATGCAATCCGGGAGCGGAGCTGACTGCTTCCCGGATTGCATCCGGGCTACAAAGTGGGCGCTTGCTCCAGCCAGCTGAGGGCCTTGGCCCGTGCCTGGGGCAGGGTGCGGGTATAGGCCAGGCGGCCGTTCTCCAGATGCACCCCGGCACGCCGCAGCTTCAGGCGCAGGCGCGGCGAGACGCCGGCCAGGACCAGGCCGATACCGTGCTTGCGGTAGTCGTGCAGCACGTTCTCCAGGGCCGCCAGGCCGGTCATGTCCAGCAGCGGCACCGCGCTCATCTCGACAATCACCACGCGAACTTCCGGGTTGAAGCGGCGCAGCACGCTCAGCGCCTTCTCTGCCGCGCCGAAGAACAGCGGGCCGCGAATGCTGTAGGCCAGCACCTGCTCCGGCAGCTCGCCAAGCAGTTGCAGCTGGCTGCGTGGCAGTGCGGTGGTATCGGTCAGCTCGCTCATGCGCTTGATGAAGATGCCGGTGGCCAGCAACAGGCCGACGCCGACCGCCAGGACCATGTCGAACAGCACGGTGAGCAGCAGGCAGGTGAGCAACACCAGCACATCGCTGCGCGGGGCGATACGCAGGGTGTGCAGCACATGGCCCGGTTCGCTCATGTTCCACGCCACCACCAGCAGCAGGGCGGCCAATGCGGACATCGGCAGGTAGCTGAACAGGGGGGCCAGGAACAGCATGGCCAGCAGTACCACGCCGGCATGGATGATCGCCGCCAGCGGCGAAAAGGCGCCGGCGCGCACGTTGGCGGCACTGCGGGCGATGGCGGCGGTGGCGGTGATGCCGCCGAACAGCGGGGCGACCAGATTGCCCAGGCCCTGGCCGATCAGCTCGGCATTCGGATCATGCTTGCTGCCGGTCATGCCATCTGCGACCACGGCGCACAGCAGCGATTCGATGGCACCGAGCATGGCGATGGCGAAGGCCGGGGCCAGTAGCTGGCGGATCAACTCGAAGGACAGCACCAGAGGCTGGCCATCGGGCCCCGGCAACTGCCAGGGCCAGGCGAAGTCTGGCAGGAAGGGTGGTATGCCGGGATAACTGACGCCGTCCACGGCATAACTGAAGCGCTCGCCAAGGGTCGCTACCGGCAGGCCGAGCCATTCCAGCAGCAGCGCGAGCAGAGCGCCGACAGCCAGGGCGACTAGGTGGCCGGGCACCTTGGGTACCAGTTTCGGCCACAGCAGCAGGGTGGCCAGGCTGGCGCTGGCGATCAATACATCACCGGGGTGAAAGTCCGGCAGGGCCTGGCCGATCAGCTGCAGGTGCTCGACCACATGCTGGGGCGCACCGGCCAGGTGCAGGCCGAGCAGGTCTTTGATCTGCAGCACGGCAATCACGATGCCGATGCCGGCAGTGAAGCCGAGCGTCACCGGGTAGGGCACGAATTCGATCAGTTTGCCGGCGCGGCCCAGGCCCAGGGCAATCAGGATCAGCCCGGCCAGCAGGGTGCACAACAGCAGGCCGCCGAGGCCGTATTGCTGGGTGATGGGCAGCAGAATCACCACGAAGGCGGCGGTTGGTCCGGAGATATTGAAACGCGAGCCGCCGGTCAGTGCGATCAGCGGAGCAGCGATGAGGACGGTGTAGAGGCCGTGTTGCGGCGCTACGCCGACGGCGATTGCCAGGGCCATGGCCAGGGGAATGGCGATGATACCGACCGTCAGGCCGGCACTCAGGTCGCCGCGCAGGGCCTGTAGCGAGTAACCGGCGCGCAGAGCCTGGCGCCAGGCGGCAAACAGCTGGGGTAGAGGCATCGCAGGCTCCGTATCGACGGCCCGCAGTATAAAGGCTTGCGAGTAGTGTGGGATTGCGCTGGCGCAAGATATTTAGTCGCGTTGAGCGCGCTGGCAGGCAAGGGTAAACTGCCGGCCCCGTAATACCCGCTGAGCTGGAGTGCGTGATGCGTAAAGACAAGAAACAGGTGATTGGCGAAGAAATCAGCGAAGACTCGATCAAGCTGTTCCTCGCGGTGGAGCCGGCCGATGCCACGCCGCCGTCCCTGCACAAGCTGGTCAAGGCCTACCGTGGCCTGCGCATCGACGATTTCGAGCGTTTCCTCGGCTTCTTCAAGGACGCCGGTTACGACCTGGCTGCCAAGGATGCCCAGGGCAACGATTTTATCGCCCTGATTCAGGATCAGCGCCTGGCCGAGCCCTATATAGAAGCGGTGCAGGCGGCAAAAGCCTGAGAACCTGTTTGCGATCTCCTGGCCGTCGGCCATACGGCGTTAAAAACAGCCTCGGATGCTCATTTACAACTCGTAAACTCCGCTTCCTCTGCTGTTTTTGCCTTGTCTGGCCCTAGTCCAAGAGATCGTAAACAGATTCTGAGGAATGTAGGAAAAGTGACCGTTCGGCCGGGGTCGTGCATTTTTTGCGACTGGAATTGAGGCTTTAGTGGTATCGTGCGCGCCGTAAAATTCCCCTGCCGGCGCCTTGCAAGGCGTGGTGCGCTTGGCGCGCAGCTTGCACAGCATGAGCTAGAGCCTTTGTCGGGCCGGGGAGTGAAGAATTGAACGCATGGGCTGCCCACAGGCGGCGCGTGCCGGACGAGGTTGCGCAGGATCGGATCAGGCCAAGTCATCGGCCACGATGCTGGCTCCTCCGATGCTCCAGACACCTGTCTGGCTGTCAGTGATTAGTGGTTGATGCGCGGCTCAAAAGGCCGATGCCATCAATTTGGTACTGCAGATCTTGGAGAAGCGTTAATGACGCAAGTCAATCACGAAACTGTGGATGTGCTGCTGGTCGGCGCCGGCATCATGAGCGCCACCCTGGCGGTGCTGCTCAAGGAGCTGGATCCCAGCCTCAAGCTGGAGATCGCCGAGCTGCGCTCGTCGGGTGCCATCGAGAGTTCCAACCCGTGGAACAACGCAGGTACCGGTCACGCCGGTCTCTGCGAGCTGAACTACACGCCGCAGGCGGCCGATGGCTCGGTCGACATCAAGAAGGCCGTGCAGATCAACACCCAGTTTGAAGTCTCCAAGCAGTTCTGGTCCTACCTATGCGGCAAGAGCGAATTCGGCTCGCCGAAGGGCTTCATCAATCCAGTGCCGCACCTGAGCTTTGTGCGTGGCGAGAAGGACGTAAGCTTCCTCAAGGCCCGCCATGCACAGATGAGCCAGCACCACGCCTTCGCCGACATGGAGTACAGCGAAGACCAGGCCGCTATGGCCGAGTGGATGCCGCTGATGATGCAGGGCCGCGATGCCAGCGAACGCATCGCCGCTACTCGCTCGCTGAATGGCACCGACGTCAACTTCGGTGCGCTGACCAATCAACTGCTGCATTACCTGGCCAGCCAGGGCGGCATCAATGTCAGCTACAACCAGAAAGTCACCGGCCTCAAGCGCAGTGGCCAGGGCTGGTCGGCTGAGATCAAGAACAGCAAGACCGGCGAGCAGCGTGAAGTCTCGGCGAAGTTCGTCTTCCTCGGTGCCGGTGGCGGTGCCTTGCCGTTGCTGCAGCTGTCCGGCATCCCGGAAGGCAAGGGCTTTGGCGGTTTCCCGGTGAGCGGTCAGTGGCTGCGTTGCGATAACCCGGAAGTGGTCAAGCTGCACCAGGCCAAGGTCTACAGCCAGGCCGAAGTGGGCGCGCCGCCCATGTCGGTACCGCACCTCGATACCCGCGTGGTGGATGGCAAGACCTCGCTGCTGTTCGGTCCCTATGCTGGTTTCACCACCAAGTTCCTCAAGTACGGTTCGTTCCTCGATCTGCCGCTGTCGGTTCGCCCGAGCAACATCGGCCCGATGCTGGCCGTGGCCCGCGACAACATGGATCTGACCCGCTACCTGATCAAGGAAGTGCTGCAGTCCCAGGAACAGCGTCTGGAGACCCTGCGCAAGTTCTATCCGCAGGTCAAAGCCGAGGACTGGACCCTGGAGATCGCTGGCCAGCGCGTGCAGATCATCAAGAAGGACGCCAAGAAGGGCGGTGTCCTGCAGTTCGGTACCGAGCTGGTATCGGCTGAGGATGGCTCCATCGCGGCCCTGCTGGGCGCTTCGCCAGGTGCTTCGGTGACCGTGTCGATCATGCTCAACCTGATCGAGCGCTGCTTCGCCGAACAGGCCAAGAGCGAAGCTTGGGCAAGCAAGCTCAAGGAAATCTTCCCGGCCCGCGAATCCGTGTTGGAAGAAGATGCCGAGTTGTACCGCGAGGTCAGTGAGCAGTCAGCCAAGCGCCTGCAGCTGAATGCCTGAGCTGTCTGATGCTCGATAAAAAAACCGCCTCTCGGGGCGGTTTTTTTATGCGGCTACCATCACTCGCGGGCGGCTGAACTGTTGCCGGGGCAGGATGATCTCAGCGACTGGCAGCGGCTGACCCAGCCAGCAGATGCGCGCTTCCTTGATCTGGACCCAGCCGGGCTCTGCGGGCACCACTGTGCTTTCACGCAAGGCACGGCAGCGGCCGTCGCTATCCAGCAGGGCGTAGCAGCGCATCTTGCCGCGTGGGCTGAGCAGGCTCCACAAACTCATCATCAGGCTGTCCTCTTGGTTGGCCCGATCCTTATCCCATGGCCGGGTGACAGGGGCATGACAGGAACTGGTACGGCGCTGGCGTGGTCAGAAAAACCAGCTGTCAGCGCAGAATCCTGCTGGTTATACTGCCGGCCATTTTCCGCAACCCCCTTCTGGAGAGATCAAGCATGATGAACCGTGCGCTGCTCGGCCTGATCGCCCTGTTCAGCCTGGCCCTGGTCGGCTGTGCCCACAGCCCGCAGCAACTCAAACCGCAACCGCGCCTCAACGCGGCCTTGGTCGCCGTTGGCCAGGGGCAGCCGGTGGTGGTGCGGGTTGCCGATGGACGTGCGTCGCCGAACCTCGGCACCCGTGGCGGTCTGTATCCGGAAACCAGCGCCATCAGCGTGCAGGGCCAGGACATCCTGCCGCGCCTGCAGGCCGAGGCCGAAGCCGCCGTGCGCCTGCTCGGCTTCACCCCGAGCGCCAATGCCTACAACGCGCCGCAGCTGACCCTGACCCTGGCCGACCTCAAGTACCAGTCGCCGAAAGAGGGCCTGTACGTCACCGAGGCCGATATCAGCGCCACTTTCCGCGTCGATGTGCAGAACAGCACCCGTCGCTACAGCGGCCGCTACGGCGCCTCGCTGAACCAGCGTTTCGGCATGGCGCCGAACCAGGAAACCAACACCAAGCTGGTTAGCGATGTGCTCAGCGATGCGATGACTCGTGCTTTCAAGGATCCGGCCATCGGCCAGTTGCTGGCCCAGTAAGTCTTTGCAGCATGAAAAAAACCCGGCTCAGGCCGGGTTTTTTCTTATCGGGCCCGCGTCAGGCCGCTTCGTGGTACAGCTCGGGCAGGCTGATGCCGGTCTGCTCGTCGATATCTGGCAGATCGTAATGTTCGTGCCCGCCCAGGGCGCAGTAGGCCAGCCAGTGGTGATCCTGCACATTGATGGAAAGCTCATCGATCAGCGTGATGGCCTCCACATCGTCCAGTGAGTCGATCAAGTAGTCACGATCCTGCGGTTGTGCACTGAGCATGCTGTGAGTCTCCCTAATCTGGTTGTTGCCAATATGGATGTGGGTTAACCAAGCAAGGGCCAAACATAGTCTACGGACAGGACGCTCATCAGATCGATTGGTAATGGGCCAAGTGCTACTTCGTCGGAAACGACAGCTGTGCTGACAGGGCTTCGGTAGAATCCGCCCCCGTATTTTGCCTGCCAGCCCATTGTCTGGCTGCCATTCCTTTCATTGCCTCAGCACTGCGTGCCGGGGTCGCCTGAAGCAGAGGTTGATGATGTCGCTGCAGGTTTTCTGGTCACTGTTGTTCAATCACCCGGCCCAGATCGTCAACGGGCTGGCCTTGTTCTTCGCCGTTGCGGGGGCGTGGCTGCTAGTGGCCACACGCTTTCGCGAACAGCGTGCGGTTGCTGGCCTGCTTGTCGGCAGCCAACTTGAACTGAGCGACGAGGCTTCGTTGCTGAGTGAGTCAACTCGGCGCCTGAATCGCTTCTTCTATGTGTTTGCCGGCATCACGCTGCTGACAGCCTTGCTGTTGTCCTGGTTCAGCACCGGGCTCTGAGCGCGCTTGCGCATCAATTCGCCCGTTCGGTGCGGGCGACTGCTCTTTTGGGCCGTTTTTTGCTGAATCGCCTGGGGTGATTCATACCGCAGAAACGGCCATTCATCTTTTTTCATTTCTCCCATTCATCCCCGGCTTATCCGACATTTTCCCGTTCCAGCGGTCGGGTCTGCTGCTGGGTGGAGAAATCTTTCGCGACATACAGTGCACTAATCCCTCTTGCAGTATTGCTTGATACGTCTTGCCTAGCCCCTCTAGAGCAGGCGCTGTGGTGATTTGATTGGCTTGTTTCTGTGACTGATTAGTCACGAAAATAGCGGCTATTTGAGTGTCCTAAATATAGGAATTGTGACAATTGCATGGGCGCGGTTGTTTTTCTTTTGGCCGATTTAAATTGAGCTTTGAATTCATTTGGTGACCGCTTTAATGTGCGCTGGTTCGTACTCGGTAGGTTCCCGACAAAGGCGCCGTGTTGACAGCAGCGCAAATGTAAAAATAGGATGCGGCTGCGTTTTCCGCGTACTAAAGCGACTCCATGGAAGTAGAGAGTCGTTAATAAGAATAATAATTTCTGCAATATTTAGGCTGCCGTTCTAATTGGTAGTGCAGGGGAAAGGGATGCAAGCGTCTATTATTTCTATTCTATTGGCACTTGGGCTGTTTGCTGTTTCGTCGAATAGTGCGGCGGTTCCTGAAGCAGTGCCTGTAGATAGCTCCGTTGTTTCCTCCGTAGCCACCGAAGAATCCTCTCCGGCTGTCGCGATTATTCGTCGTGCCGATCGTATTCGAGCGCCAGCCGAACCTTTTCGTTATGCATTGACCCTGGTCGAAATGAAAGGTGAGCAAGAAGTCTCCCGGCAAAGTCTCGATGTCGCCATGCGCTTTTATAAACCGACTGCCGAACAAGCCGGTGATGCGCGCGCCTTAGTGCGTTTTGTTGATCCGCCGACTGAACGTGGCAAGTCGCTGTTATCGATCTTCGATAAACTTTGGTATTACGAGCCAAAGTTGCGCCGGCCCATCCCTATTTCCCGGCAGCAGCGTCTGGTTGGGCAGGTTTCGAATGGCGATGTGGTTGCTACTGATTTCGATCTTTCCTATATCGCGACAGTCGCCGCTACGGAAGACTGTGACGGTCGCCCGTGTTACCGCTTGGAATTGCAGCGCCGTTGGCCGCATGTGACGTACCCGAAAATTAGTTACTGGGTCGATGTGGAAACTTCACGGCCGTTCAAGGCGGAATTTCTCTCGACCGGTAACAAGGTGCTGAAGCGCGCCTGGTACAAGGATTACAAGTTGGCCCTGGGTGAGTATCGGCCGCACGAGATATATATCGAGGACAGCCTGAAGAAAGAACAGTACACGCGCATGCTGTATTCCGATGTGCGCCTCGAGGAAGTTCCAGAAGCCTACTTCCAGAAAGAATACTTGCTGCGCTTGCGCTAATTGAAGTTGGTGTGTTGATGATGCGCAAATGGATTTTGCTGGCGCTCGGTGCGGGTGTTGGATTGCAGGTCTGGCCTGCGCAGGCCGTGGATTGCAGTGCGGGCGGGTATTCCGGGGTAGAGGCAGGGCAGGCACAGGTGCGCGATGCCAAGCTCAATCCGCAGGGCGACTTCAGTAAGGATCAGCGCCACTCCGCGTTGTACAGCGAGCTGAACGTCGACTGTGCAGTGGATGCCACGAAGTTGCATGTGAGTGCCTATGGCGAGCGCATGCAGAATTATGGCGAAAGCGGCAGCGCGCAAGACAATGATGGCTATGACAATCACGGTTTTATCCGCGAAGCCTATTTGTCATTAAGTCCGAATGACTCACTGTTCGTGGATGTTGGCAAAAAAGATATTCGCAACGGCCAGTTCTTTTTTGTCAGTCCGTTGGATTTTTTGCAGAACCCGGGAAATTATTCGTCGCGGGGTGTGATCAATGCCATGGGGGTTTCCTGGCGTGATAGCTATCGCGAAGGTTCGGTAGCGCTACAGGCATCATGGTTCAATCAATATGGCACGGTCGAATTGGCCGCCATTCCGCAGTTGGCGAATGAATCGAGTAAAGCGCGGGTTGCCGAATGGACGACGCTGCAGCGCACCAATGGCGAAGAACGTTATTACGCGGCCTATACCTCGTCGTTATTTGAGGATTTCAATCCGCGCTTTGTGCTGCTGGGTGGTGAAAACTTTGGTGCGGGTCTCGGTACCAGTGGTTTCTTGACGGACGACTGGATTCTTAACTTGGAACTGGCGGCACGTGATCGCAGTGATATTCGCGAAACCAGTTCCGCGGCGCTGGCCAAGTTACAGTCTTGGCAATTGCCGAGTGCCGATGAAGTTTTCGTCGAGCAGCAACGTGATGTGTTTACCCAGTTTGCTGCCGGCTTGCGCTATGCCACGGAGAATAACCTGGCCATTTCCGTGGAATACCTGTTTCAGGATCAGGGGCTGGATGAAAACAACTGGGATGACTACTTCGACTTTCTCGATGTGACGGAGCAGGCCTATCGCTTCAGTGGTGCCGAGGTGTTTCGGGATTATCAATTGTTGTTTGCCCAGGAAACCGATAACACGGTACGTCGCGACCTGATGCTGGGACGTCAATATTTGATGGCGCATGTCCAACGCGATCAGGCGGAGTTGCAAAGGCTGTCGTGGGAAACTTCGACTATCTACAACATTGAAGATCAAAGTTATGCGTTGAATCTGCACCTGTCTTCGCAACTTAGTCGGCACTTTGAAGTGTATGTCGGCGGCGGTTATCTGGGGGGGCAGGATCGTAGTGAATTTGGTCGATTGGGAACCAGCGGGGTGGGATATGCAGGCGTACGAGCAATCTGGTAACGACACGCACGGCTGTGCACTGCTGTTTCCTGGGCAGGGTACTCAGCACATCGGCATGGGTAGTGATGTCTGCGATCAATCGCCGGTGACCGCCCGTGTCTGGGACTGTGCCAGCGATATCGCCGGTTTTGATGTACGTCGGCTGTGCCTGAAAGGGCCGCTGCCCAAGCTGGACAAGACCCAATACCAGCAGGTTGCCGTGACCACGGTGAACATCGCCTGCCTCGAAGCGCTGCGCGCCAAGGGGCCAGTGGGCGAGTCTTGCGTGGCAGGTCATAGCGTCGGTGAGTTCTCGGCGCTGTATGCCGCCGGCGTGCTGAGCCTGGAAGACGTGTTCCGCGGTGTTGCTGCCCGTGGCCGGATCATGCAGGCCCTGGCCGAACAAACCGAGGGTGCGATGTATGCGATCAAGGGCATTGACCGTGATGGCATCGCCGAGCTGATCGCCCTGCACGAACTGGCCGACCGTATCACCGTGGCCAACGACAATTCGCCCCGCCAGCAGGTGATTTCCGGTTGCAAGCTGGCGCTCAAGGAGCTGCTGCCGGTGCTTCTGCGCGAGGGCTTCGAGCAGGTTCGCCTGCCGGTCAATGGTGCCTGGCACAGCAGCCTGATGCGTCCGGGCGCCGAAGACTTCCAGGCGGTGATCGACAGCCTCAGTTTTGCCGCGCCGCGGGTGCCGGTATTCGGTAATCAGGCGGCTGACCGTCTGAGCAGCATCGAGCAGCTGCGTGCAGACCTGGTGACCAACCTGTACTCCACCGTGCGCTGGCGCGAAACCATGCAGAACCTGGCTGCCAGCGGGGTGCGCCTGTGTCTCGAAGTCGGCCCGAAGAAGGTGCTCAGTCGCCTGTTGCTGGATTTCCCGGCGCTGCAGGACCAGCTCAGTACGCGGCATGTCGCCGAGCTGATCGTAACGAAACCGGCTTCGGCCGTGACCGAGTAATCAGCGGCCGACTGCCCGGAGATTCCTGACCCCATGCTTCCGACTTTTCAGCGACACCTTGGCCGTTACGCCGTGGCCCTGTGGTTCGGCCTCACCCTGCTGTGCCTGCTGCTGGCCTTTGCCCTGGTGCGCAACAGTGCCGAGCTGGGTCTGACGCAGTTGCTGCTGGCAGGTGCGGCGATTAGCGCCGGGGTGAGCTTTGGCGCCTTTCGCGATGCGCCGGGGTACTGGATCTACAGCACGCTGGCGCCGAAATTCATGATGTCCAGGGACGAGCTGAGTGCAGTGCGTAACCTGCAGATCACACCAGTGCTGCGCTGGCTCAATCCGCTGCAGAGCCCGCTGGGCATGCCAGTTTTGCTGATGCTGTCGGTACTGCTGCTGTTGCTGGCGGGCCACAGCGTATTTCCTGAGCAGCGTGGCGTGGTTGTCCTGGTGGTGATTGGTGGGCTGTTTCCGTTGTTGCTGTGCTGGCTGCTGCTGGGCAGTGCCCGCTACTTCCTGGTGCTGGCCAGCCCGGAGGGTGAAAACACCTTGCGCCAGGGGCAGAAGCGTCTGCGTCAGGCGGCGAGCTTCCGGCGGGAGGACCTGATCATCACCCTGGCCATCAACTGGGTACTGATCTGGCCCCTGCAGGACAAGCCGGCATTCAGTCTGGCGGCGGGCTACGGCACGCCCGAGTTCATGGTCGCGGCGCTGCTACTGATCTGGATCGCTGGGTTCTTCACGTTGCTTGGCGCACGCCGCTCGCGGCTGTTTTCGCGGGTCGGCGAGGGTCTCTCCAGCCTGTTCAGCGCCGAGGCGGTCTCTGCGCGGCCGGTACGGCCACTGCTGCAGCGCCTGCTTGCCTACTACGGCGTATTGGCGCTGTGGACCCTGGGTTGCTGCCTGGTGCTCAGCCTGTTGCCGCTGGTCCTGCCATTCGCACTGTTCTGTGTGTTGCTGCTGCCTGCACTCGGTTGGGTGTTCTGGCAGGAGCGTGGGGTGACCCTGCAGCGTGATGCCGAGCAGGCCGCGCAGTTCATCGACGAGCAGGCGGTGCAGCCAGTGGCGGTGCCGCGGCGCATGGCGGAGTTCAACTGAGCATGCATATCGGCATCGACATCGTGCAGATCGAGCGTATCCGCACCGCCAGCCAGCGCAGCGGCGAAGGTTTCATGACGCGGGTCTACACCGAGCGCGAACTGGCTTACATCGGCAACCCCGAGGAGAACGCGGAGCGCGCTGCCGGTATCTGGGCGGCCAAGGAGGCCGCGGTGAAAGCCCTGGGTACCGGCTTTGGCGACGGCATCCTGTTTCACGACATGGAAATAGAACACGAGGAGAGGGGGCGGCCGTACCTGGTATTGGCCGGCCGTTTTCGTGAAGTCATGCAGCAGTCAGGTTTGAGTGCGGCGAGTTTGAGCATATCCCACTGCGGTACGCATGCAGTGGCGGCAGTTGTGCTCGGTTAATAACCAAAAAGACGATAGGTCAGACAATGGCAACGTTTTCGGATTTGCAGGGGAAGGTCGCGTTAGTGACCGGGGCAAGTGGCGATATCGGCCTGGCGGTGTGCGAGAAATTGCTGGAGGACGGTTGCAAGGTGTACGCCACCTACAACAGCAATCCGACACGCCTCGGCGAACTGGCGGATCGTCAGGAATTCGCCGGACGGGTGATCGCGCTGAAGTGCGACATCACCAAGAAGGATGAACTGGAAGCGGCCATGACCACCATCGAGGAAGCCGACGGCAAGCTCGATGTACTGGTCAACAATGCTGGCAAGTACCGCGACAACCTGTTCTCGCTGATGGAGTACGAGGAATTCGACGACGTCATCAAGACCAACCTCTATGGCACCTTCATGGCCACCAAGGCGGCGCTGCGCATGCTGCGCAAGGCCAAGCTGGCGACCGTGGTCAACGTCTCCTCGATCGCCGGCATGACCAATAGCTTCGGGCAGACCAACTACAGCTCGGCCAAGGCCGGGATGATCGGTTTCACCCGCACCCTGGCCGCCGAGCTGGGCTCCAAGGGTGTGCGGGTGAATGCCGTGGCGCCGGGCCTGATCGAGTCGGTGATGACCAAGCGCGTACCGCGCAACGTGATTCGTCAGACCCTCTCGGTGATCCCCCTGCAGCGCATGGGTGAGACCCGTGAAGTGGCCGAGGCGATTGCCTTTCTCTGCTCCAGTTCATCGAGCTACATCGTCGGCCAGACGCTGGTAGTCGATGGCGGCCTGATCATGCGTTAAGGAGGCTCCATGGCCGATTCCGAAGAAAGTCTCGTTGCACCCTCGATGCTCATGAAGATGGGCCCCTGGCGTTACCCGTTCTTCCTGGTCGACAAGATCTGCGAGTTCAAGCGCGGTTCGCGTGGCTACATCACGGCGGTGAAGAACATCTCGTTCAACGAGCCGCAGTTCACCGGGCACTTCCCGGACAGCCCGATCATGCCGGGCGTGCTGATCGCCGAGGCGATGGGCCAGACCAGCGACTACCTGACCCTGCTCACTGCTTTCTGTGAAGAGTACGAGCAGCGTTTCGAGTGTGACCTGTCCGCTCGCCGCGATCTGCAGCAGGCCCTGCACTCGGAGGCCGGCCTGGAAATCATTGCCGGTATCCGCAAGAAGTGGGGCGGCGTGTTGGCCTCCCAGGACCTCAAATACAAGAGCGTCGTGGTGCCTGGCGACACCTTGTTCATGCGCAGCGAACTGATCATGAAGGACCCGGCCGGCTTCAGCCATTTCAAGGTCGAGGCGCGCATCGGTCGGCGAGTGACCACTACCGGCAAGCTCGCCAACTTCTGGTTCGACATGTCGAAGCCGTTCAACTACCCAGGCTAAACCCCAGGCCCGGCGAAAACCGCCATTCAGCGAGGAAGAAAACATGGACAAGCAACTGCAAGCAGTGATCGAGCAACGCCAGAGCGTGCTGAACAAACTCAAGGAAAGCCTGATCGACCGGCTGAACCTGTACCAAAGCAAAGAGCAGATCGACGACGACACCCCGCTGTTCGGTAGCGGTCTCAAGCTCGACTCCGTGGACGCCACCGAACTGGTGGTGATGCTCGACGAAGAGTTCGGCGTGCGCATCACCGAGGGCGACGATCCGTCCTACATGCGCAACGTCAATTCCCTGGCCTCTTTCATCATCCAGCGCCAGGCCGCTGCCGCCGCCTGATCGGCCGCCGCACGCAATCCGCCGCCCACTTTTCAAGGAGCACTTTCATGAGTCTGGAATCCATTCATCAAGCCGCCGGTGCCACTCTGGTTGAACGCAATGGCGTGAAGATCCCGCTGCACTATGGCCATCCGGCCGAAGAACATCTGGCGTCGCGCAAGAACATTCTGATGGTCGACTACTCGCACTTCGGCATCGTCGAAGTGCAGGGCGACGATGGTTACGACTTCCTCAATCGCGTGGTTGGCGGTGACCTCTCGGTGATTCGCGACGAGCAGGCGCTGTACACCCTGCTGCTGAATGACCAGGGTCAGATCGTCACCGACCTCTATGTGCTGTGCGATGACGAGCGCTTCCTGCTGATCTCCGAGTGGATGCGCGGCGACAAGCTGGCTGCCAGCCTGCAGGCCCTGGTCGGCGAAGAAGAAGTGCAGATCAGCGCACAGAACGACAACCTCACCACCACCCTGTTCGAAGGTCCCTACAGCTGGGAACTGATGGCCGAACTGTACGGCTTCGATGTGCTCGGCCTGCCGTTCCTCGAGTTCATGCATGTCGATGACGCGATCCTGTTCCGCTCCGGCAAGCACGGCGAGTTCGCCTTCAAGGTACTGACCTCCAAGGAAGGCGCCGCCGACCTCTGGCAGCGTGCCAGCGAGGCCGGTGCCAAGTTCGACATGAAAACCGGCGGTATCGACTTCCAGGGCAAGTCGCGCCTGGAAAACCCCTGCTGGGATCCGGCCCTGGTGGGTGAATTCAGCACCTGCCCGATCGAGCTGCAACTGCAGTGGGCGGTGCGCTACGACAAGGACGAGTTCATCGGTCGCGAGGCGCTGCTGGCCAAGCTGGAAGAAGGCGTCAAGCAGCGCGTGGTCGGCTTTGTGGTCAAGGGTGACGGCGCGACGCTGAGCCTCGGCGATGCCGTGTTCAGTGGCGAGCAGCAGATCGGCAAGGTCATCACCCTCGGTCATTCGGTGGGCGTCGACGGCTATATCGGCCAGGCCCTGCTCGACAGCGAGTATGCCTATGCCGGTATCGACCAGTACCAGATCGCCGGCAACGCTGCGCGTGTGGCCATCAACACTTCAGCGATTCCGTTCCTGCAGAACTTCAGCTTCATGGTCAACCCGGCGGAGCACAGCTATGTCGATGCCTCGCGACCGAAGAGCCTGATCGAGCAGCAGGCCAAGGCCTGATACGTCGCAAACAACAATAGCGAGGGTGACCGCCGGGGAGGCGGCCACACCTTCGGGTGGCTGAGAACCTGTTTACGATCTTTTGAATTAGAGCCAGACAAGGCAAAAACGGCCGAGGAAGCGCAGTTTACGAGCTGTAAATGAGCATTCCGAGGCCGTTTTTAACGCCGTATGGCCGCGAGTCAGGAGAGCGTAAACAGGTTCTGAGGTTGCTCGTTCGAGTCGCACCGCAGAGGAGTACGGATATGGTCAAGCGCAAGCGAATAGTAGTCACAGGGATGGGCGTGCTGACGGCACTGGGTAATACCGTGGACGAGTTCCGCGAAGGCTTGTTCGCCGCCAAGGCGTCGATCCGTCCGAGCGAGAATTTCCTCAAGTATTTCGACCATGCCCTGGCCTCCGAGGTACTGCAGCCTGTCGACTACGAAGGCATTGCCGAGGAACTGCTGCCTGAGCTGGATCGCACCGTACTCTGGGGTTACAAGGTCGGGCGCGATGCGCTGGTGCAAGCCGGCCTGCTCAACGACCCGCTGTTGCAACAGACCAGCCTGGTGGTCGGGGTGTCCTCCGCGGGCGCCGAAGCCATCATGCCGCTGATCGAAAACCGTCCGGAGGAGTTTTCCGTTCGCAAGATGGAAGTCTCCGGCAACTTTTCCTCCATCTGTCCTGTTGTCACCTCGTTGCTGGGGCTGCAGGGCGGTTTCGAACTGGTGGCGACTGCCTGTACCGCCAGTACCAATGCCATCGGCATCGGTTTCGACCTGATCCAGAACGACAAGAACCCGGTGGCGGTGATCGTCGGTTCCGACCCGGTCTACCTGCCAACCTTCGCCGGTTTCCATGCCCTCAAGGCGATGCGTGAGGAGTCCTGCTGCCCGTTCTCCGGCACGCCTGGGCTGTCGATTGGCGAAGGCGCGGGCGCGATCGTCCTGGAAGAGTACGAACACGCCAAGGCGCGCGGCGCGACCATTTATGGCGAGATCATTTCCTACGCCACCTCGTCCGATGCCCACCATGAAACCGCACCGGACCCGCGTGCCGAAGGCGCCACGCTGGTGATGCGCGCGGCCCTGGCGAATGCCGGGGTCGGCCCGGAGGCGATCCAGTACATCAATGCCCACGGCACCGGCACTGAAGCCAACGACCGCGCGGAAACCCTGGCGATGAAGAAGGTGTTCCCCAACATCGCCGAGATTCCGGTCAGCTCGAGCAAGTCCTATTTCGGCCATAACATCGGCTCGGCCGGGATCATCGAACTGATCGCCTGCCTGGTCACCCTGCCCGAGGGCAAGGTGTTGCCGACCCTCAATTTCAGCGTGCCGCGCACCGGCTGCGACCTCAACTACGTGCCTAACGAGTTCCAGCAGCACGACGTCACGCTGTTCATGAAGAACAACTATGCCTTCGGCGGCAACAACTGCAGCATCGTCTCCTCGGTCAAGCCCGAGCAGGTGCCGCAGACCGAGTACCGCCCGCGTCGCGTGGCGATCACCGGGATGGGCGCATTGAGCTCCCTGGGCTATGGCCAGGAGCAGATCAGCCAGCGTATTCGTGACGGTGAACTGGGCTCGGCGCTGGTTGCCGTGAGCGACTGGTTGGATGGCGACGAGAACAGCCAGGAATACGAGAAGCTGCTGGCGGCCAACCCGCGTCTAAGCGAGATGCTCGCCGGCCTCGGTGAAGGCGATATCCGTGCCCTGCAATTCCGTGCCCATGAAGTGCGCAATATCGAGCCGCGCAAGCACCTGAAGAACTTCGACTCGCGCAAGGCCAGCAAGATCGCCACCTACGGTCTGCTGGCTCTGGAGCAGGCGCTGCAGAGTGGCGGCAAGAAGGTGCGTCACGGCGATACTGATACTGCCTTGATCATGGGCATGTCCAAAGGCCCGCAGTCGACGGTGGCCAAGTATGCCCAGAGCCTGTACCCGGACCCGCGCCGCGCGCGCACCTTCGAGTTCCCCTCGGCGCTGATGAACTCCATCGCCACCTTCTGTGCCATCTCCAAGGGCATGAAGGGCTACAACACCACCCTGTCGACCGGCTACAACGCCTCGTTCGGTGCGCTGTTCTACGGTTACGAGCTGGTGCGTCAGGGCCTGCAGCCGCAGGCGCTGGTCGGCGGTGCTGACGAGAATGCCTATTCCTCGGCGCTGATGTCTCAGGCCGGCAGTACCCGTGTCAGCTGGACGGCCGAGGCGGACTCCTTTCAGGTTTACGGCGCCAAGCCCAGTGGTTTCGTGCTGGGCGAAGGCGCGGCCGTGGCCATGCTCGAGGATGTCGACAGTGCGCTGGCCCGCGGTGCGGAGATTCTCGCCGAAGTGGTCGGCTATGGCCGCTCCTGCGATGCCGTCTACCCGGGTGAGCCGGCGCTGGCGCGCGGCAATGCCATGACGGCGGCGATCCGCCAGGCGCTGGATGATGCCGGTCTGCGCTTCGATCAGGTCGACCTGATCTGCGGCACCAGCTGGGGCGTAGCGGAAAGTGCGGACAAGGAACTGGGGGCCGTGCGCGAAGTGTTCGGTAACGCCAGCGCCGAGATTCCGCTGGTCAACTACAACGGCTATTTCGGCTTCGTCGAATCGGCTGCCGCGCTGCTCAACCTGTCGCTGGTGCTGGAAGCCATGAAGACCGGCGAGATCATGCCGATCGCCTTCACCCGCGAGTTCTGTACCGACGATATCGCCTTCGTGCGCGAGCCGATCCAGCGTGAAGTGCGGCATGCCCTGCTGATCGGTGCTTCCGACGGCGGCAACAACTACGCCGTGGTCCTGCGCAAGGGTGCTCTGCATGCCTAAGCCCCGCGCGGCGGTGATTTCCGGGGTCGGCGCCTGTAACGGCCTGGGCCTGGACGCACCGGCACTGGTCGCGGCACTGGCTGAACAGCGCCAGGCCGACTACCAGCCGTACTTTCCGGACGAGCGCGAGGCGGCCCGTTTGGGCATGCCGTTCAACCCGCTGCAGGTGGCCATGCCGGCGCTGGTCAAGGGCCGCCGCAGCGATGCGCCGACGGCCCTGGCACTGCTCCAGCGCGTGATCGATGAAGCCCTCCAGCATGCCGGCCTGGGGCCTGAGGCCCTGGCCGGGCCGCGGGTGCAGCTGTATATCGGTGGTCAGGGCGTGCAGCCGGAGGTGATGGAATTCACCGCCTACCTGCAGCGCAACGATCAGGAAGATCTGCAGCTCAACCCGACGCTCAAGCAGATGCACAGCGACAACTACGCCGAGGAGCGTCTCGGCCGTCTGCTGATGCAGCATTACCAACTGGCCATGCCGCCGCTGGCGCTGTCCACCGCCAGCTGTTCGAGCATGTCGGCGCTGTACCTGGCCAGCAAGGCGATTGAATCCGGTCGCGCGGATATTGCCGTGGTCGCCTCGTGGCAGCAGGTGACCCTGTACAACATGGTGTTCATGGGCGGTTTGAATGCCCTGGCGCGCTCGGTCAGTCAGCCATTCTCGGCGGCGACCGAAGGTGTGATGCTCGGTGGTGGGGTGGCCGCGACGGTGCTGGAGAGTCCCGAACACCTGGCTACCCGTGGTGGCAAGGGGCGCCTGCGCATCGACGGCTTTGCCATGTGCCAGAGCGGTGGCTCGTCGCGCGGCGGGCAATCCTTCTCGCCGGATTTCCGCTCCATCTCGCGCACCATCGACGATTCGTTGGCGCAGGCAGAAGTCAGCGCCGAGCAGGTCGGCTGCATCTTCATGCACGGTAACGGCATCCGCGGCAGTGACCAGGCCGAGCTGATGGCGGTGCGCAAAGTGTGGGGCGACAACGGCATTCCGGCGGTCTCGTACAAGGCGCAGTTCGGTTATCAGGTGGCGGCCAGCGGCCTCACCGATCTGGCCATTCTCGCCGACGCCATGCAGCAACAACGCCTGCTGGCATTCCGTGCCCAGGCGCCGCTGGACAACGCCGCCGGGGTGCAGTTGCACGCCGACAGCGAACCGCTGCCGCTGGTGTCGGACAAAGTGGTCAAACTCGCCCTCGGCATCGAGGGTTCCGTCGCGGCCTGCACGTTGGCGCGCCTGGCGTGAGCCAGGACAGTTGATAGGGAAGAGTGCATGTCCGTCGAAGAAAAGCAGTTGACCCCGAGCCGCGCCGCCAGCAGCGCCGAGTTGCTTGGCGAGGAGGGCGCCAGCAGCACGGCGCTGGCCCTGGTCGGGTTGTCCGTGGTGCAGCCGGAGCGCGCGCCGTTGCCCTATGCGCAGCGCTGGTTCCGCGCCTGGGAGGGCGAGCTGTATCGCCGCGCGGTGCGCAAGACCGGGCGCCGGCAGTGGGATCTCAGTCGCTTCAGCGTCGATGGCGGCCCCGAGGCGAACAAGGCCGGTTACCGAGAAACCCTCGCGGCCGTCGGCCAGGCTGCCAAGCAGGCGCTGGCCGCGGCCGAGGCCAGTTGCGGTCGGCGCAGTTCGCGTGAGCGCCTGGCCCTGGTTTATTCGGACTTTTGGGGGCAGTGCTCGCACCTCGAACATGCCTTCAACTGGCGTGATGGTTTCGATCTGGACGTGATTCCCAAATTCCTCCTGCGTGAGCATGCGGTGGATGGCTATTCCTGCAAGGTGCAGGCGGGTCGCTCCGGCTTTGTGCAGAGTCTGCGCGTGGCGGGCGAACTGCTCAATGGCGGCGATATCGACAGCGTGCTGCTCGGCGGGGTGTTTCGCTTCTACCCGGCCCTGGGTTTCTCCGAGGCGATCGGCAATGCCGAGCAGGAGCGGCGCTGGCTGGGCAAGGGCGGTCAGCACGATGCGCCGATCATCGAACGCGCCGGTTTCATCGTGCTCAAGCGTGCCGAGGCCGCACTGAAGGCCAAGACCGCGCCGGTGCTGCTCGGTGCGCCGCAGTACCTGGCTGTGCCGGCCCGGCGTGAGGACGCCGCTGCGGCGCTGCGCCAGGCCTGGTCGGCGCTGCTGCCGGAGCCACGGGCGATCATCTATGGCGGTCACTACCCCTCCAGTCTGCTGGCGGCGGTGGAGGGCAGCGCGGCTGCGGCCATGGGCGATCAGCTGGTCTACGAAAACCTCTGTCGGCGCTTCGGCGACAGTGGCGGCATCAACCCACTGCTGGCGCTGCAGCGTTATGCCGAGCGCAAGGCCGCCGGCCACGATGGCGTACCGGCAGTCCTGTCGCTGAGCGACAGCCATGGCGGCACCTGGATGTTGCGGTGCCAGTGATAACGGATTTCGCGCCAAGGGGGCGGGGCCATGCAGGCTGATAACGGCGCGCCGGCAATCGCCGGCGCTGAAGGTAAGCGGATGCAGATCGTCAATGCCACGCAGCTGCCGATCGTGCGGTTGGGACAAGTGGAAAAGCGCTACGGCAAAGGCGAAGGCAGTGTGCACGCGTTGCAGGCCATCGATCTGGTGGTCGAGCGGGGCGAGTTCGCCGCCCTGGTCGGCCAGTCCGGCAGCGGCAAGAGCACGCTGCTCAACCTGATCGGCGGCATCGACAAGCCGAGCGGCGGTCGCGTGCATTTCCTCGGCCAGGACCTGGCCGAGCTGAATGACCGCGAACTGGCCCAGCTGCGCGCCCAGGAAATCGGTTTCATCTTCCAGTTCTTCAACCTGTTGCCGGTGCTCAGCGTGTTCGACAACGTCTACTACCCGCTGATGCTCAACGGCTACAAGAAGGAGCAGGCCCGCCGCCAGGTGATGCAGGCGCTGGAGCGGGTCGGCCTGGAGAAACACGCCATGCGCCCGCCGCTGGAACTGTCCGGTGGTCAGCAGCAGCGCGTGGCGATTGCCCGGGCGCTGGTGAAGAAACCGGCCTTGGTGATCGCCGATGAACCGACCGGCAACCTGGACTCGGAAACCGGCCGCTCGGTGCTGGAGCTGATGCAGGAGATCAACCGCGAGAACGGCACCACCTTCATCATTTCCACCCATGCCGACTCGGTGCGCGATGTCGCCAGCCGGGTCATCCGCATCGCCGACGGGAAGCTGCAACATGTTTAAGCGCCTGCCCCTGTTGCTCACCCTGGTGCTGGTCGGCGGCGTACAAGCCAGCGTCGAGCCACCTGCCACGCTCGACGTCTATCGTGCGCAAAGCCGGGCCAGCCTGGACGCCCTGCTGGCTGACGGCTCGCTGAGCGCGGCCCGTGATCGCGCCATTCTGGCCGTGGTCCAGGCGCCAAGCGATGGCGTCGCCGAGCAGACCATCGAAGCCCTGGCGGCCTACCGCGAACAACACCCGGATGACCTCTACGCCAAGATGTACGAGGGTTACGGCTGGCTGTTCACCGCCGGTGAATACGTCAAGAAGCAGAATTACTTCCGCGCCGCCGAACTGGCCAAGCGCGGCTTCTTCCTGATCGATGAGGCCGTTGACCAGCAGCCGGACGACTGGCGCCTGCGCTTCCTGCGCGCCCGCCTGGATGTCTACGTGCCCGCCGAGTTCGGCCGCCATGTGGTGGCGCTGAAGGACCTCGACTACCTGCGCCAGCGCCAGGGCGAGTTACCTGCGTCCCTGGCTGCGCTGATCGATTTTCTGCAGATCCGTGCCCTCGACGCAGACGGGCAACAGGCTCAGGCCGAGCAACTGCGTGAGCAACTGCGCCGTTCGCCAGTGTGGGCCGAGCTGCTGCAACAACCTGCGCCAAGTCGGTTGTTTCTCACCAGCGAAGAAATTCAGTACGTGCTGGCACCGATTGTGGAGGGCGAACAATGAGCGAGCTGCTGTATTACCTGGCCAACGCCATCATCGCCTACGCCTTGCTGCTGGTGCTGTGGACGGCCCTGAAACGACCGACCTCGATCCGTTACGCCTTCGCCAACCTGTTCCGCCAGCGGCGCCGCTCCGGCATCACCCTGCTGGCGATCATCATGGGGGGCGGGGCGGTGTTCATCTTCGGCGGCTTCGTCCAGCATTCCTTCTCGTCACTGCGCGAGCAGACCATCCGCACCAACCTTGGCCACCTGCAACTGTATCGCGAGGGCTACCTGGCCAGCGGCGCGACCAACCCGTTGCGTTACGGCATTCCCGGCTACGAGCAGATCAAGCAGGTCCTGGCCGAAGATGCCGAGCTCGGCCCCATGCTCAAGACCGTGACCGGGCAGATCGAGTTTTCCGGGATCGCCTCGCACTATGAGTCGGAGACCTCGACCTTCATCTCCGGCGTCGGTATCGAGCCGGCCAGCTCGCTGACGCTCGGTGCGCTGGATCGCATCGTCCTCGGCAGCGACCTGTCGCGCATCGACGGGCTCGGTGCGACCATCGGCACCGGCGTGGCCAAGGGTTTGTCGGCGGGCTACGACGCCGACCTCGACCTGCTGGTGGTCAACCCCACCGGTGGGCAGAACGCCATGTCGGTGACAGTGCGCGGGGTCATGCAGTCCGGTATCAAGGAATACGACGACCGTGCCCTCAAGTTGCCACTGAAGACCGCCCAGGATCTGCTGGAGACCGACGAGGTCAGTCGCATCATTCTTCTGCTCAACGACACCGATCAGACCGAGGCGGCTCTGGCGCGCGTACAAACCCTGATCAAGGAACAGGGCCTCAAGCTCGAGGTACGGCCCTGGTCGGAGCTGGCGGTGTACTACCACCAGGTGGTCAGCCTGTTTGACGGCATCTTCTTTTTCATCAAATCGATCGTCAGCGTGATCGTGGTGTTCATGATCGGCAACACCCTGATGATGAACGTGGTCGAACGCACCCGCGAAATCGCCACCCTGCGCGCCCTGGGCCTGACCCAGCGGGAGGTGGGGCGGCTGTTCATCCTCGAAGGCATCTTCATCGGCCTGCTCGGCGCGGCACTCAGCGTGGCGGTGGGCATTGGCCTGGCCGAGCTGATCAATATCAACGGCCTGCCGATGCCGCCGTCACCCGGATACACCAAGGGTTACCTGGCGTTCATCTTGTGGGACGAGGATTTCAACCTGTTCTGGTTCACCTGCGCCCTGGCCATAGTGACCGCCGTATTGGCCTCGATCATTCCGGCCAAACGCGCGTCGAAGTTGCTGATTGCGGAGGCCTTCCGCTTTACCTGAAACAACGTAACAAGTAATTAGCAAGGTAATGCCCTTGGCGGTACTCGTGAAGTTTTGCAAGTCGTTGTGCAGTTATAGACCTGTGATGAGTGGGGCGATGAAAGTTACTCGAATAATGCACGGGTAATGCTCATAAAGTTGTCAGTGAAACAGCGAAAGTTGTTCCGTGGTTAATAAGAAATGCGCAGCCGCGGTGAATGACTGACGGACCATGCGCTTCATCATCAGGGGGAAAGAAAGTTATGAGTGCCCAGCGGGAAACTGTTCTGATCACCGGGGCCGCGCGCGGCATCGGCGCGGCTATCGCCGAACGCTTTATCGAAGACGGTTACGACGTCATCCTCAATTTCCGCCGGGCCCAGGGCAAGGGTGCGGCCAGCGTTGACAAGCTGGTGGCGCATGCCGAGGCACGCGGTGTGCGGGCTTACAAGGCACAGGCGGATATCTCCGAGACGCGCGACATCGAACAGATGATCAAGAATCTGCAGGCCGAGGGCGTGGAGCGCATCGATCATCTGGTGCTTAACGCCGCCAGCGCCCCGTTCAAATCGATTCGTGAGCTGACCAAGCACGACTGGAAGGAGCTGTTCGGCACCAGCCTGATCGGCAACGTCGCCTGCATCAACCATGTGGTGCCGCTGATGCCAGCGGGGGGCACCATCTGCGCCATCTCCGGCGTCGGCTCCCATGCGGTATTGCCGAACTATCCATTGGGCCTGATGAAGGCCGCGCTGGAAAACCTGGTGCGCTATATGGAAGTGGACCTGTACGACAAGGGCATCCGCGTCAACGGCGTATGCGGCGGCGTGGTCAAGAGCGAGATGCTGCCGTACCTGTCGGAGATGTGGCCGGGGATGATCGAGCGCCTGGAGTCGGTGGGGCGGCGCTGGGCCCTGGAGCCGATGGAAATCGCCAATATTGTCGCCTTCCTGGCCTCCGACCGCTCCACCGCGATTCGCGGGCATATCGTCATGGCCACCGGCGGCACCGGCCTGGCCGCCTGACCCTCGATCTTGCCGCCAGCCTGCTGGCTGGCGGCAAGGTCAGTCGATCATTCGCCTTGCCAGCGCTTCAGCACCAGGGTGGCATTGGTGCCGCCGAAGCCGAAGCTGTTGCTCATGATGGTATTCAGGGTGACGTGCTCGAGGGTCTCGCGCAGCACCGGCATGTCGGTCAGTTCGGGGTCGAGGTTGTCGATATTGGCCGATGCGGCGATGAAGTTCTCGCGCATCATCAACAGGCAGTAGATCACCTCGTGCACGCCGGCCGCGCCCAGGGCGTGGCCAGACAGGCTCTTGGTCGAACTGATCAGCGGCATGTCGCGGCCGAACACCTTGCGCACGGCACGCATCTCCGCCAGGTCGCCGACCGGCGTGGAAGTGCCGTGGGTATTCAGGTAATCGATCGGCTCGGTGACCCCGATCAGGGCGTCCTGCATGCAGCGCATGCCGCCTTCGCCGCTGGGCGCGACCATGTCGTAGCCGTCCGATGTGGCGCCGTAGCCGATGATTTCCGCATGGATCTGCGCGTTGCGTGCCAGGGCATGCTCAAGCGCTTCGACCACCACGATACCGCCCCCGGCGGCGATCACGAAGCCATCGCGGCGCGTGTCGTAGGGGCGCGAGGCCTGCTGAGGGGCATCGTTGTACTGGCTGGAGAGGGCGCCCATGGCATCGAACAGGTAGCTCTGGCTCCAGTGCTCCTCCTCGCCCCCCCCGGCGAAGACGATGTCCTGTTTGCCCATGCGAATCTGTTCCATGGCGTGGCCGATGCAATGCGCGCTGCTGGCGCAGGCTGAGGCGATGGAATAGCTCAGGCCCTTGATGCGAAAGGGTGTGGCCAGGCAGGCCGAGACAGTGTTGCTCATGGTCCGCGGTACGCGGAAGGGGCCGACCCGGGCGATACCTTTTTCGCGGAGGATGTCCATGGCCTCCATCTGGTTGAAGGAGGAAGCCCCGCCGGAGCCGGCGATCAGCCCGGTGCGCGGGTTGGAGACCTGGGCGTTGCTCAGGCCGGCATCCTTCACCGCCTGTTGCATGGCCAGGTAGGCATAGGCCGCGGCGTCGCCCATGAAGCGTTTGACCTTGCGGTCGATGTTCAGGCTGTCCATGTCCAGCGGCACGGCCCCACACACCTGGCTGCGCATGCCGACTTCGGCGTAGGTCGGGTTGAAACGGATACCCGAGCGACCTTCACGCAGGCTGGTGCTGACGCTTTGCAGGTCATTGCCCAGACTGGAGACCAATCCCATCCCGGTGATCACGACGCGGCGCATGTGCAAATCCCTTTAGAAACTGGCGGTGGAGCCGGTGCAAATGACGGTCATAGGCCGCTCAGATTCTGCTGGCTGAGCAGGTACGCCTGAGCAGTCAGTAGTGCCGGTTTTTCCTGTGAGGGTAAATAAACAAAGTTTGCCTTAAATTGCCAGTTGCTTTTGTCGGCATTGCGCCGAAATAGTGAAAATAGTTTCGCCGGTTGGCGAGGGCTGGGGTTATGAAGTTGTCCGCTTGTTAAAGATTTTATGCGCCGGGCGGGTGCTGCACTTAATGTGAGCGAGATGAACATTTAGTGGCAAGTTCAAGGGCGCTTAGTTGCCCTGAAACAGAGCAAGAAAGTTATCGGCAACAAGTAAAGGTTGTCGGATGAGGCGGGGTGTTTACCCGCTGCCGCGTGGCCGCAGCGGGTTAACAGGCCGTTGAAAAACGTAGGCGAGGTAGCCAGCGCAAGGCAAAAACAGGCGAAAAAGCGCAGTTTACGAGCTGTAAATGAGCATTTTGAGCCTGTTTTTAACGCCGCGATGGCAACGCAGGTAGTTTTTCAACGGCCTGTTAGGGATTACAACGGCAGTCCAGCCTTGATCCGGTACTGGTTGCGCACCGGCGTGGCGTACTGGCGGATCAGCCAGGGACGCTGCTCGACCGGGCAGGCATCCAGGCGCCGTTGCCATTCGCCGCGGGCCTTGGCCAGCTCGTCGGCGGCGAACAGCTGCTCGGCAGTCGGCACCTGCAGCGCGCTGTCGCGTTCGTCCCATTGGCTGTAGGCCAGGTAATGCACAGGGAACAGCCGGTAGCCGCCGAGGATGTGCTGGTCCATCAGACTGGCCAACTGCTTGGCATCCTCGAAGCCAGCGATCACCGGCGCGCCGAAGTGGATATGCACGCGGCCTTTGTAGCCGGTGATGCCCAGGGCGATGCTGGCGTCATCCTCGCCTGGCGCCTTCTCGTAGCTGCCGGTGCTGGCGCGGATCGACAATTCGCGGGCCTTGGCCTGGTCGCAGGGGTCGTACTCGTAGCTGATCGACACCGGGATCAGGTTGAGCGAGCCAAGCACGTCGGCGAAGGTCTCGTCCTTGCGGCTCATGTGGAACATCTTGAGGATCGCCGAGTCGGTGCGGTCGTCACCGTCCTTGGCACGGCCTTCGGCCTGGGCGATCCAGATCGACTGGCCGTCGACGCGGATCGAGTGGTTGATATAGGCCGACAACAGCTGGAAGGCTGCCAGCTTCTCGCGTCGGCCGGTCAGCGAGCGATGCACGATGAAACTCTTGTTCAGGCGCATCAGATCGCTGACGAAGGGTCGTTGCAGCAGGTTGTCGCCGATGGCGATGCGCGGCGTCGGCAGGCCGGCGTGGAACACGGCGTAGTTGACGAAGGCCGGGTCCATGACGATGTCGCGGTGGTTGGCGAGAAACAGGTAGGGCGTGCCCGCCTTCAGTTGCTCCAGCCCGGAGTAGGTCACGCCATCGGTGGCGCGCTCGACGGTATGGTCGATATAGGGCTCGATGCGCTCCTGCAGCGCACCCACCGAATTCACATCGGCCAGCTGCTGACGCAGCCGATGGGCTATAAGAGGTTTAAGCAGCCAGCCGAATGGCCCGGCCAGACGCGGGAAGCGGAAACGCGTCAGGGTGCCGAGGAAGATCGGGTCGGCCAGCAGGCGGGCCAGGACGGCGGGGACTTCGTGGTCGGCGTAGGGTCGGATGGAATCGAATTCGCCCATCATGCTCTCGTTGTTCAGGTGCCTAGGCTCAGGGGGACTCCCGCGAGCCTGCAATAGACCGGCGATTGTAACCGCAAGTCACAGTGGAGGTCGTGATGCTGGAATCACAGGCGTATCAATGTCCCTATTGCGGCGAGCTGGCGGAGGCGCTGCTCGATCTTTCCGCCGGCGATCAGGAATACGTCGAGGATTGCCCGGTGTGCTGCCGGCCGATCATTTTCGACCTGCGCACCGACGGCGCGGACTGGTCACTGGATGTGCGCACGGAGAACGACTGATGCAGCGTATCTATGAACCGCAGGACCTGCTGGAAGGTGAAATGCTGCTGGGCATGCTGGCCAGCGAAGGGGTGGATGCCCACCTCGCCGGGCGTCACCTGCTCGGGGCGATAGGCGAGCTGCCGGCGCTGGGGCTGCTCGGCCTGCTGGTGGAAGATCAGGATGCCGAGCACGCACGCCGCCTGATCGATGCGTACAATGCCGCCGCGCCCTTGCCGGGCGAGGAGCCCGATGCCAGCCCCGGCATCCTGCTCTGCTAGTTGTTGCGGCCCGCCTGGCAATCGGCGCGTCGCGGTCTTTCCGCCCTGTTGATGTTGAGCCCGTTGCCTTATGAGTGGACGTTACGGCCTGTTTCGTTGGTCGCAGAGCCTGGCCACGCTGCCGGGTTTCCCTGCCGGACAGGCACCGCACTGGAACCTCGCGCCGGGCAATCAGGTGCTGTTCCTGCGCCACGTTGATGGTGAACTGCACGCCGCCAGCGGCCGTTGGGGGCTGACCCCGGCCTGGCTGAATGACCTGAGCAAGGCGCCGTCCCATGCCCGTGCGGAAACCCTCAGCGAGCAGCCGATGTTCCGCGAGGCGTTCCGCCAGCGCCGCTGCCTGTTGCCGGCCAATGGTTTCTACGAGTGGCGCGGCGAGCTGCGCAAACGGCCATTCTGGCTGACCGGCGAAGAACCCCTGCTGCACTTCGCCGCACTGTGGGAGGCTTATCCGGCGGGTGATCAGTTGTACCTGAGCGTGGCCATGGTGACTCAGGCTGCCGCGCACCTGCGCCGACCCTTGCTGCTGGATGCCGAGCAGCAGCGCGCCTGGCTGGCCGAAGACACCCCGCTAGCGGAGTTGCAGGCGTTGTTGCTGATCCCGACCCCGCCGCTGCGTGAACGGGTGCTGGCCAACCTGGTCAACGATCCCAAGTTCGATGCCCCGGAGTGCCTGACGCCGGCGTGAAACAGTCCTATCTCTGTAGGGGCGAGCTCTGCTCGCGAAGCTCTTGATTGGCCGGCTTCGCGAGCAGAGCTCGCTCCTACAAATCCGCTGCGTCTCGCCTGCCGATAAATCAGCCGAGTGCTGATACTCCGGCCGTTGCGCCAAGCCCTCCTTCAATAATGTTTTGCTTGGCGGCGGATTATTCGGCAAAGCGCACTGATCTACACTCTGCGCCACTTTCTACCCGCCTGTTGGAGAACTCCCATGATCAAGTCCCGCGCCGCCGTGGCTTTCGCCCCGAACCAGCCGCTGCAAATCGTCGAAGTGGATGTGGCGCCGCCCAAGGCCGGTGAAGTGCTGGTGCGCATCGTCGCTAGCGGCGTCTGCCACACCGATGCCTACACCCTGTCCGGTGCCGACTCCGAGGGTGTGTTCCCGGCGATCCTCGGTCACGAAGGCGGCGGCATCGTCGAGGCGGTGGGTGAGGGAGTGACCTCGCTGGCGGTCGGCGACCATGTGATCCCGCTGTACACGGCCGAATGTCGCGAGTGCAAATTCTGCAAATCCGGCAAGACCAACCTGTGCCAGAAAGTCCGTGCCACCCAGGGCAAGGGCCTGATGCCGGACGGCACCAGCCGCTTCAGCTACCAGGGCCAGCCGATCTATCACTACATGGGTTGCTCGACTTTCTCCGAGTACACCGTGCTGCCGGAAATCTCCCTGGCCAAGATCCCCAAGGATGCGCCGCTTGAGAAGGTCTGCCTGCTCGGCTGCGGCGTCACCACCGGCATTGGCGCGGTGCTGAACACCGCCAAGGTGGAGGAGGGCGCCACCGTAGCGATCTTCGGCCTGGGCGGTATCGGCCTGGCGGCGATCATCGGCGCGAAGATGGCCAAGGCCGCGCGGATCATCGCCATCGATATCAACCCGGCCAAGTTCGAGGTGGCCCGCGAGCTGGGCGCAACCGACTTCGTCAATCCCAAGGAGCATGACAAGCCGATCCAGGACGTGATCGTCGAGATGACCGATGGCGGCGTCGACTACAGCTTCGAGTGCGTCGGCAACGTCAAACTGATGCGTGCCGCGCTGGAGTGCGCGCACAAGGGCTGGGGCGAGTCGGTGATCATCGGCGTGGCCGGTGCCGGTGAGGAAATCAGCACCCGCCCGTTCCAGCTGGTGACCGGGCGCGTCTGGCGCGGTTCGGCCTTCGGTGGCGTACGCGGCCGCACCGAGCTGCCGAGCTACGTGGAAAAGGCGCAGAAGGGCGAGATCCCGCTGGATACCTTCATTACTCACACCATGGGTCTGGAGCAGATCAACGAAGCCTTCGACCTGATGCACGAAGGCAAGAGCATCCGCACCGTTATCCACTTTTGATCCGTAGGGTGGACAACGCGGCCGTCCCGGCCGCTTGTCCACCTTGATTGGTGGAAAACGCTGCGCGGTTTTCCACCCTACGCGGGAGGAGTTTCACGTGACCCTGGAAATCGTCTCCAGCAACAAGAGCTGCGGCGGCTGGCATAAGCGCTATCGCCATCGCTCCAGCACGCTGAATTGCGACATGGTCTTCGCCGTCTACCTGCCGCCGCAGGCCGAGCAGGGCGCCAAGCTGCCAGTGCTGTACTGGCTGAGCGGCCTGACCTGCACCGACGAGAACTTCATGCAGAAGGCCGGCGTGCAGAAACTGGCCGCCGAGCTGGGCCTGGTCATAGTCGCGCCGGATACCAGCCCGCGCGGCGCCGAGGTGCCGGGCGATCCGGATGGCGCCTGGGACTTCGGCCTCGGTGCCGGCTTTTACGTCAACGCCACCCAGGAGCCCTGGGCGCGCCACTACCGCATGCACGACTATGTGGTGCACGAGCTGCCGGCGCTGATCGAGGCCAACTTCCCGGTGTCTGACCGGCGCGGCATCAGCGGTCACTCCATGGGCGGCCACGGCGCGCTGGTCTGTGCCTTGCGCAATCCAGGGCGCTACCGCTCGCTGTCGGCCTTCGCGCCGATCAGCAACCCGAGCAACTGCCCCTGGGGTGAGAAGGCCCTGGGCCGTTACCTGGGTGAAGATCGCAGCCGCTGGCGTGAGTGGGATGCTTGCGCCTTGCTGGCCGAGGCTACGGAGCAGCTGCCGATCCTGGTAGACCAGGGCGATCGCGACGACTTCCTCGTCAACCAGCTCAAGCCCGAGGCGCTGCAAGCGGCGGCCAAGGCCGCCGGTCATCCGCTGACCCTGCGGCTGCAGCCGGGCTATGACCACAGCTACTACTTCATCGCCAGCTTCATCGACGACCATCTGCGTCATCATGCGGCGGCCTTGCGCAACGCGTAGTCCGGATGCAATCCGGGAAATTGGCCCCCCGGATTTCATCCGGGCTACGGGTCAATCCGGTTAGAATCACGCCCTGACTTCTGCAGGGCGTTTTCTTTTATGCGTATCGGCCATGGCTACGACGTGCACCGCTTCGGCGAGGGCGATTTCATCACCCTGGGCGGCGTGCGTATTCCGCACAAATTCGGTCTGGTTGCCCATTCCGACGGCGATGTGCTGTTGCACGCGCTCAGTGATGCGCTGCTCGGCGCTGCGGCGCTGGGTGATATCGGCAAGCATTTCCCCGATACCGACCCGACCTTCAAGGGCGCCGACAGCCGTGTGCTGCTGCGCCATGTGCTCGGCCTGATCCATGCCAAGGGCTGGCTGGTTGGCAACGTCGACGCCACCATAGTCGCCCAGGCGCCGAAGATGGCACCGCATATCGAGACCATGCGCGGGCTGATCGCCGCCGATCTGCAGGTCGAGCTGGACCAGGTCAACGTCAAGGCCACCACCACCGAGAAGCTCGGCTTTACCGGTCGCGAGGAAGGCATCGCGGTACACGCCGTGGCACTGCTGGTGAAAGCATGAACGAATTGCAACTGCTCGGCCCGCGCGCCCATGACGAGGCTTGCGGGCGCGCCGTGCTCAAGGCCACCGCGGAAGACTTCCAGGTCGACGAAGTGCTCGACATTCCGCTGTCCGGCCAGGGCGAACATCTCTGGCTCTGGGTGGAGAAGCGTGGGCTGAATACCGAGGAGGCGGCGCGTCGCCTGGCCCGGGCCGCCGGCGTGTCGCAACGCAATATCAGCTATGCCGGGCTGAAGGATCGCCAGGCGCTGACCCGTCAGTGGTTCAGCCTGCACCTGCCGGGCAAGGCCGATCCGGATCTGAGCGGCGCCGAAGGCCACAGCCTGAGCATCCTCAAGAGCGCACGGCATTCGCGCAAACTGCAGCGCGGCGCCCATTCGGCCAACGGCTTCACCCTGCGCCTGACCCAGTTCGACGGCGACAAGGATGCTCTGGAGCAACGCCTGCAGCAGATCCAAGCCCAGGGCGTGCCCAACTATTACGGCCTGCAGCGCTTCGGCTTCCAAGGCGGCAACGTCTTCGAGGCGCGCCAGTTTGCCGAGCGCCACGAGCTACCGGAACAGCGCAACCTGCGTTCGCGCCTGCTCTCGGCGGCGCGCAGCTACCTGTTCAATCGCCTGCTGGCCGAACGGGTGGCGGCGGGCAACTGGAATCAGGTAGCCGTCGGCGATCTGCTGGCGTTCACCGACAGTCGCAGTTTCTTCATGGCCGGCGAAGCCGAGTGTAGCGATCCGCGCCTGGCCATTCTTGACCTGCATCCCACCGGCCCGCTGTGGGGCAGTGGGCCGTCACCGGCGGCTGGTGCGGCGCACGCGCTGGAGCAGGGCGTGGCGGCGAGCGAGCAGGCATTGGCGGACTGGCTGGTCGAAGCGGGCATGGCGCACGAACGGCGTATCCTGCGCCTCCCCATCGGCGGCTTGTCGTGGCATTATCCGGAGCCTGACATTCTGCAACTGCACTTCGTCCTGCCGGCCGGATGCTTCGCCACCGTAGTGGTGCGCGAACTGGTCGATCTACTGCCGGCAGGGCAGACGGAAAATCCATGCGAATTCTGATTTCCAACGACGACGGGGTAATGGCGCCCGGCATCGCCGCGCTACATGGCGCGCTGGCCGACTACGCCGACTGCGTCATTGTTGCCCCGGCCGAGGACAAGAGCGGCGCCAGCAGCTCGCTGACCCTCGACCGGCCGCTGCACCCGACGCGCCTGCCCAACGGCTATATCAGCCTCAACGGCACACCGACCGACTGCGTGCACCTGGGCCTCAATGGCCTGTTCGAGCAGGTGCCGGAGATGGTGGTGTCAGGGATCAACCTGGGCGCCAACCTGGGCGATGACGTGCTGTACTCCGGCACCGTCGCGGCGGCGCTGGAAGGGCGCTTCCTCAATCGCCCGGCATTCGCCTTTTCGCTGTTGTCGCGGCAGACCGAAAACCTGCCGACCGCCGCCTATTTCGCCCGCAAGCTGGTCGAGGCGCATGGCCAGCTCGACCTGCCGCCGCGCAGCGTGCTCAACGTCAACGTGCCCAACCTGCCGCTGGAACGCATCCGCGGCATCCAGCTGACTCGCCTCGGTCATCGCGCCCGCGCCGCGGCGCCGGTCAAGGTGGTCAACCCGCGTGGCAAGGAAGGCTACTGGATCTCGATTTCCGGCGACGCCGAAGACGGCGGCCCGGGTACCGACTTCCATGCGGTGATGCAGGGCTACGTGTCGATCACCCCGCTGCAACTGGATCGCACTTTCAGTGATGCCTTCGCCAGTCTCGAAGGCTGGCTGGAGGGCTTGCTCTGATGCGCGGCCAGGATCATCTGCAGCGCCACGGGATCGGCATGACCTCGCAGCGCACCCGCGAGCGTCTGATCGAACGGTTGTACGAAGAAGGCCTGTCCAATCCGCACGTGCTGGAAGTCATCCGCCGTACGCCGCGTCATCTGTTCGTCGATGAAGCCCTGGCGCATCGCGCCTACGAGGACACCGCGCTGCCGATCGGGCACAACCAGACCATCTCCCAGCCGTACATGGTCGGGCGCATGACCGAGCTGCTGCTGTCCGCCGGGCCGCTGGACAAGGTGCTGGAAATCGGCACCGGCTCCGGCTACCAGACTGCCGTGCTGGCGCAACTGGTCGAGCGGGTGTTCTCGGTCGAGCGCATCCAAAGCCTGCAGGATCGCGCCAAGGAGCGCCTGGCCGAACTCAAGCTGCGCAACGTGGTGTTCCGCTGGGGGGATGGCTGGGAAGGCTGGAACGCCCTGGGTCCCTACAACGGCATCATCGTCACTGCGGCCGCGGCAGAAGTGCCGCAGGCGCTGCTGGATCAGCTGGCCCTGGGCGGACGCCTGGTGATTCCGGTCGGCGCCGGCGATGTGCAGGAACTGCTGCTGATCGTCCGCGAAGAAGACGGTTACTCCCGGCATGTGCTGGATGCGGTGCGTTTTGTGCCTCTGCTCAATGGGCCAGTGGCCTGACCGACCTGCCAAGGAAAGCGCTATGAAGAATTACCTGCTGCTCTTCGCCAAGGGTATTGCGATGGGCGCGGCTGATGTGGTGCCGGGCGTTTCCGGTGGCACCGTGGCCTTTATCAGCGGCATTTACGATGAACTGCTGCGCTCGATCGCCAGCGTGCCGGAAGCCCTGTTGCAGCTGCTGCGCGGACGCATCGTCAAAGCCTGGCAGACGGCCAATGCCACCTTCCTGCTGGTGCTGATGAGCGGCATTCTGACCAGCATCTTCAGCCTGGCGCGGCTGATTACCTGGCTGCTGGCCGAGCATCCTATTCCTGTCTGGTCGTTCTTCTTCGGCCTGATCCTGGTGTCCAGCCACCTGGTGGCACGTGAGATCACGCGCTGGAACTGGACACGTTTCGCCAGCTTCGTGCTGGGCATTGCCTTCGCCTGGTGGATCACCGTGGCCTCGCCGGTGCAGTGGGACAGCGATCCCCTGAGCTTGTTCTTGGCCGGCGCCATTGCCATCTGCGCGATGATCTTGCCGGGTATTTCCGGTAGTTTCCTGTTGGTGCTGATGGGCTTGTATGCCGTCGTACTGGGTGCGGTGAAGACGCTGGATATCGCTGTGTTGGCGGTCTTCGCTGCTGGCTGTCTGGTGGGTATTCTGAGCTTTGCCCGTTTGCTCACCTGGCTGCTGGCGCGCTGGCGTGATCTGACCCTGGCGTTCCTGGTCGGCCTGATGCTCGGTTCGCTGAACAAGGTCTGGCCGTGGAAACAGACCCTGACCTGGCGCACCGACAGCCATGGTCAGCAGACACCCCTGCTGCAGGACAACCTGCTGCCGGCGCAGTTCGCTCAGCTCAATGGTCAGGATGCCCAGCTCTGGCTGGCTATTCTTCTGGCCATTGCTGGTGTGGTCCTGGTTCTGGGCCTGGAGTGGCTGGCCGGACGCAAACAGCAAACGACTGGCTCCGCTGCATAATTCCGGCACAATAGCCGCTCTTATAAGAAACACCTGCATAGGGAGCTCGGGGTGACAGTCACAACCAAACAGCAGCGAAATGGCCTTGCCGGTCGAACCGGCCTGGGTGCATTGCTTTTCGCCGTCTTGCTCAGCGGTTGTGGCAGCTCTCCGACTACGCCGGTGCAGGTGGTTGATCGCAATCATGCCGGCGGCCAGCAGGCGCGCCCCCAGGCCACCGGCGGCCAGTACATCGTGCAACGCGGCGATACTTTGTATTCGATTGCGTTCCGTTTTGGTTGGGACTGGAAGGGGCTGGCAGCGCGCAACAATATTCCCGCGCCCTATGTGATTCGCCCCGGCCAGATCATCCGTTTCGACTCCCCCCAAAGCAGCGCCCCGGTAGTGGCTCAGGCCAGCAAGCCGAACAATCCTCCTGTAGTGGCGGCTCAGCCGCCGGTTACTCGTGTGCCACAGCAACCGCCGACGCAGACTTCGTCGCCCCCCGTTCAGGCCAGCAAACCACCGGTAACGGCCCCGGTTGTACCCGGCAAAGTGCAGCCGGTAACCCGTTCGGCGAAAGGCTGGGCCTGGCCGGCGAATGGCGTTCTGATTGGCAAGTTCTCGTCAAACGGCAGTTTGAATAAAGGAATTGATATCGCCGGTGAATTGGGCCAGCCTGTTTTGGCTGCGTCTGATGGTTCCGTTGTGTACGCCGGAAGTGGGTTACGGGGCTACGGCGAACTGGTGATCATCAAGCACAGCGATACCTACGTAAGTGCTTACGGACATAACCGTAGACTGCTGGTGCGGGAGGGGCAGCAGGTCAAAGCCGGACAGAATATCGCCGAGATGGGTTCCACGGGAACCGACCGGGTGAAACTCCACTTCGAGATTCGCCGTCAGGGCAAACCTGTGGATCCGCTGCAATATCTGCCACGTCGCTGACCTTGCTACCAGTCTGTTCCAGAGTAGGAGGAACGGGCTCGGGTGTTGCCAGGGAGTGAGTTCAGTTTTATTTCAGGTGCGAAGTGAACGGCAGCAGGTCTGTTTCGGCAGGCGTGGGGGGCCGGTTCTCTCTGAAGTGAAACTGGAATGGGCGCCGCCAGGGCTTGTTGTCGAACTCAGCAAAGGACAACAACAATGGCACTCAATAAAGAAGCGCCGGAGTTTGACGTCGACGATGAAGTGCTGCTCATGGAGCCCGGCATCGTCCTGGAAGATGTGTTAAGCGAGGATTCCGAGCTACCGCTTTCCAGCGCCAAATCCAGAAACTCGACCACTAGTCTCAAGCAGCACAAATACATCGATTACACCCGGGCGCTCGACGCCACTCAGCTCTATCTCAATGAAATCGGCTTTTCCCCTCTACTGACTCCTCAGGAAGAAGTGCACTTCGCGCGTCTAGCGCAGAAGGGTGATCCTGCGGGTCGCAAACGCATGATCGAAAGCAACCTGCGGCTGGTGGTGAAAATCGCCCGGCGCTACGTCAATCGGGGTCTTTCCCTGCTGGATCTGATCGAAGAGGGCAACCTCGGGCTGATCCGCGCGGTGGAGAAGTTCGACCCGGAACGTGGCTTCCGCTTTTCGACCTATGCCACCTGGTGGATTCGTCAGACCATCGAACGGGCGATCATGAATCAGACCCGCACGATTCGTTTGCCGATCCATGTGGTCAAGGAACTCAACGTCTACCTGCGCGCCGCGCGTGAGCTGACGCAGAAACTCGATCACGAGCCATCGGCCGAGGAGATCGCCAATCTGCTGGAAAAACCCGTGGGCGAGGTCAAGCGCATGCTCGGCCTCAACGAGCGGGTTAGTTCGGTGGATGTTTCCCTGGGGCCGGATTCGGACAAAACCCTGCTCGATACCCTGACCGACGATAAGCCGACCGACCCCTGCGAGCTGCTGCAGGACGACGACCTTTCGCAGAGCATTGACCAGTGGCTGTCGGAACTCACCGACAAGCAGCGCGAGGTGGTGATTCGCCGCTTCGGTCTGCGCGGTCACGAGAGCTGCACCCTGGAGGAAGTCGGCCAGGAGATCGGCCTGACCCGCGAGCGGGTTCGGCAGATCCAGGTCGAAGCGCTCAAGCGTCTGCGCGAGATCCTCGAGAAGAATGGCTTGTCGAGTGACGCCTTGTTCCAGTAAGTACTTCTGGCGGCATGAGAAACCCGGCTTCGGCCGGGTTTTTTATTGTTGGCGTTGTAAGTCATTGCTTACAGGGGCTGTAGGAGATTGCAGGCGGCTGGCGCCGGTGATGGGCTTTTTTATTACCTTGTAAAAATTCAACTATTTGAAAAGTATAGGTTTATTTTTAAATGCGGTTCGCTCTTGGCTTCTCTTGTCGCCCAGTGGTGGCCTTGTTCGGCAGGCACGAAGCGCTAATATGAACCCCGTGCAAAGGGAAAAGCACAGGCCCTCAAGGAAGAAGGTCAGGAACCACCGCAGGACGCGGTTCATCAGGATGATGAGCAGGAGACAGAGGGAGTAGGGAAAAAAGAGCGGGCGGTTAATCACCGCCCCTTTTTTTGTCCGCAGAAAAGCTGCACACAGTAAAAGGCCCGCATTGCGCGGGCCTTTTGCGTTGCAGTGAAGCGCTTAGCGCTCCAGGTGCTGCAGCTTGTCCTTCACGCCGTCCCACTCTTCGGCGTCCGCCAGCGCTTCTTTCTTCTCGGTGATGTTCGGCCAGACTTCGGCCAGGTCGGCGTTCAGTTCGATGAACTCCTGCTGGTCTTCCGGCACCTCGTCTTCGGAGAAGATCGCCTGGGCCGGGCATTCCGGTTCGCACAGGGCACAGTCGATGCACTCGTCCGGGTGGATTACCAGGAAGTTCGGGCCTTCGTAAAAGCAGTCAACCGGGCAGACTTCCACGCAGTCGGTGTATTTGCACTTGATGCAATTGTCGGTAACGACGAATGTCATGGTTCGATTCTCTCCTCGGGCGGCGGCCTGATCCCTTTCTGCGTCGGGCTTGCAGGCGTTCTGTATTGGCCGCGGCTCAGGCTGTAAACCGGGCGGTCGTAAAATTGCGCGCGATTCTATCAGCTTGCGCCGCTTGGCGTTAGATGCGCGTCTTCCATGTATATAACAGCTCCAGGGCCCGGCGCGGTGTCAGATCATCGGGATTGATCTTGGCCAATTCCTCCAGCACGGGGTGCGGCAGGCTGGCAAACAGGTCGTTCTGCAACGGAGCTGCTGGCTGGCCAGGGACGCTGCGTGGCATTTCGTGGGGCAGACTGGTGGTTTCCAGGCGTGCCAGATGTTCGCGGGCGCGGGCGATCACCGGCGCCGGCACACCGGCCAGTTGTGCCACGGCCAGACCGTAGCTCTGGCTGGCCGGGCCAGGCAGCACGTGATGCAGGAAGACGATGCGCTCGTTGTGTTCGGTGGCGTTGAGGTGCACGTTGGCCACCACCGGCTCACTTTCCGGCAGCACGGTCAGTTCGAAGTAGTGGGTGGCGAACAGCGTCCAGGCGCGCAGGCTGGCCAGCTGCTCGGCGGCCGACCAGGCCAGCGACAGGCCGTCGAAGGTGCTGGTGCCACGGCCCACTTCATCCATCAGCACCAGGCTGCGTTCGCTGGCGTTATGCAGGATGTTGGCGGTCTCGCTCATCTCGACCATGAAGGTCGAGCGGCCGCCGGCCAGGTCGTCGCTGGAACCGATACGGGTGAAGATGCGGTCAACCAGCGACAGCTCGCAGCTGGCTGCCGGAACGAAACTGCCGATATGGGCGAGCAGCACGATCAGCGCGGTCTGGCGCATGTAGGTCGACTTACCGCCCATGTTCGGGCCGGTGATGATCAGCATGCGCGTGTTGTCGTCGAGGCCCAGGTCGTTGGCCACGAAGGGCGTATCCAGCACCTGCTCGACCACCGGGTGGCGACCCTGACTGATGCGCATGCACGGCTCTTCGACGAAGCGCGGGCGATTGAGGTCTAGGTTCAACGCGCGCTCGGCCAGGTTGCTCAGCACGTCCAGCTCGGCCAGGGCCGCGGCGGTGTCCTGCAGCGGCGCCAGGTGGCCGATCAGGTGTTCCAGCAGTTCGTCATACAGCAGCTTCTCGCGGGCCAGGGCGCGGCTCTTGGCCGACAGCGCCTTGTCCTCGAATTCCTTGAGCTCCGGGGTGATGAAGCGCTCGGCGCCCTTCAGGGTCTGGCGGCGGATGTAGTCGGCCGGGGCCGATTCGGCCTGCTTGCTCGGCAGCTCGATGAAGTAGCCATGCACGCGGTTGTAGCCAACCTTGAGGTTGGCCAGGCCGGTACGGGCCTTCTCGCGCACTTCCAGATCCATCAGATACTGGCCGGCGTTCTCGCTGAGCGACTGCAGTTCGTCCAGTTCGGCGTCGTAGCCGGTCTTCAGCACGCCGCCGTCGCGGATCACCGCCGGCGGGTTGTCGATGATGGCGCGGGCCAGCAGGTCGGCCAGTTCCGGGTAGGTGCGGATGCTCACCGCCAGTTCGGCCAGATGCGGCACGTCCAGCTGGGCCATGCCGCTTTGCAGTTGTGGCAACGCAGCCAGGGCATCGCGCAGGCGCGCCAGGTCGCGTGGGCGGGCATTGCGCAGGCCGATGCGGGCGAGGATGCGCTCTAGGTCACCGATGTCCTTGAGTTGCGGCTGGATCAGTTCGAACTGGTAGCGGTCGAGCAGGCAGGCGATGGAGTCCTGGCGGCCTTCCAGTACGGCGCGATCACGCAGCGGGCGGTTCAGCCAGCGGGTCAGCAGGCGGCTGCCCATGGCGGTCTGGCAACGGTCGACCACCGATTGCAGGGTGTTGTCGCGCCCGCCGGCGAGGTTGGTGTCCAGTTCCAGGTTACGCCGGCTGGCACCGTCGAGGATCACCGTGTCGTCCAGGCGCTCGTGGCGCAGGCTGCGCAGGTGCGGTAGGGCGGTACGCTGGGTTTCCTTGGCGTAGCCGAGCAGGCAGCCGGCGGCGCCGATGGCCAGGCTCAGGTTCTCGCAGCCGAAGCCTTTCAGGTCCTGAGTGGCGAATTGTTGGCACAGACTTTTGCGCGCCGTGTCACGGTCGAAGTCCCAGGGCGCGCGGCGGCGGGTGCCGCGGCGCTTGTCCACCGGCAGGCCCTGCGGCCAGTCGTCGGGGATCAGCAGTTCGGCCGGGCTCAGGCGCTCCAGCTCGGCCAGCAGGTTTTCCCAGCCCTTGAGCTCCTGCACGGTGAAGCGACCGCTGGTGATATCCAGCGTGGCCAGGCCGAACAGGCGCTCGTCGCCCAGCACGGCGGCCAGCAGGTTGTCGCGGCGCTCGTCGAGCAGGGCCTCGTCGCTGATGGTGCCGGGGGTGATGATACGCACCACCTGGCGTTCGACTGGGCCCTTGCTGGTGGCCGGGTCGCCGATCTGCTCGCAGATCACCACCGACTCGCCGAGCTTGACCAGTTTGGCCAGGTAGCCTTCGGCCGAGTGGTGGGGAATGCCGCACATCGGGATCGACTGGCCGGCCGACGAACCGCGCGCGGTCAGGGTGATATCCAGCAGCGCCGCGGCTTTCTTCGCGTCTTCGTAGAAAATCTCGTAGAAGTCGCCCATGCGGTAGAACATCAGCTGATCGGGGTGCTGATTTTTCAGCCGCCAGTACTGCTGCATCATCGGCGTGTGGGCGGAGAGATCACTCATGGTTCTGGCTGTCCGGCTTAATTCACAAAGTCGCGTAGTGTACGGTATCCGCCGAACCCGCTTAACCCCGGAGCGCATATGGATTCCCTAACTGTATTGGCTACCCGCCTGGGGCAGGGCCTGCAAGCCGCACACGCCCAGGTCTGCACGGCCGAGTCCTGTACCGGCGGCGGGATTGCCGAGGCGATCACCCGCATTGCCGGCAGCTCGGCCTGGTTCGAGGCGGGCTATATCACCTATTCCAATGCGCAGAAGACCGCCCAGCTGGGGGTGCCGGCCGAACTGTTCGAGCGCGTCGGTGCGGTCAGCCAGGAAGTGGTCGAAGCCATGGTGCGCGGTGCCCAGCGGAATAGTGGGGCGCGGTTCGCCGTGGCGGTCAGTGGCGTGGCCGGCCCAGGTGGTGGCTCGCCGGAGAAACCGGTGGGTACGGTCTGGCTGGCCTGGGGCGATGCCGATCAGCTGTATAGCCAGCGTTGTCAGTTTGCCGGCGACCGCAGCGAAGTACGCAGGCAGACGGTCGAGCGCGCGCTGCAGGGGTTGCTCCGACTGACGGCAGGAGAAAAACCCTGACAGGGGTAGGCGAGCGACTTGCCTTATGGAATACTACTGTCTACTTATACAGTTGTTAGTGGGCGATTGGCCCTCTTGAATACGTGAGGATGGAAATGGACGACAACAAGAAGCGTGCTTTGGCGGCGGCCCTGGGCCAGATCGAAAAGCAATTCGGCAAAGGCGCAGTGATGCGCATGGGCGACCATGAACGCCAAGCCATTCCGGCCATTTCCACCGGCTCCCTGGGCCTCGACATCGCCCTTGGCATTGGCGGCCTGCCAAAAGGCCGGATCGTCGAGATCTACGGCCCGGAGTCCTCGGGTAAAACCACCCTGACCCTGTCGGTGATCGCCGAGGCGCAGAAGATGGGTGCCACCTGCGCCTTCGTCGACGCCGAACACGCCCTCGATCCGGACTACGCCGGCAAGCTCGGCGTGAATGTCGATGACCTGCTGGTATCGCAGCCGGATACCGGCGAACAGGCCCTGGAAATCACCGACATGCTGGTGCGCTCCAACGCCGTCGACGTGATCATTGTCGACTCCGTGGCCGCCCTGGTACCGAAAGCCGAGATCGAAGGCGAGATGGGCGACATGCACGTCGGTCTGCAGGCCCGTCTGATGAGCCAGGCGCTGCGCAAGATCACCGGCAACATCAAGAACGCCAACTGCCTGGTGATCTTCATCAACCAGATCCGTATGAAGATCGGCGTGATGTTCGGCAGCCCGGAAACCACCACCGGCGGTAACGCCCTCAAGTTCTACGCTTCGGTGCGCCTGGACATCCGCCGTACCGGCGCGGTCAAGGAAGGCGACGAAGTGGTCGGCAGCGAAACCCGCGTCAAAGTGGTGAAGAACAAGGTTGCGCCGCCGTTCCGTCAGGCCGAATTCCAGATCCTCTACGGCAAGGGCATCTACCGCACTGGTGAAGTCATCGACCTCGGCGTGCAGCTCGGCCTGATCGAGAAGTCGGGCGCCTGGTACAGCTATCAGGGCAACAAGATCGGCCAGGGCAAAGCCAACTCGGCCAAGTACCTGGAAGACAACCCGGAAATCGGCAGCGCCATCGAGAAGATCATCCGCGAGAAATTGCTGGTGGCTTCCGGCCCAACCGCTCGTGCCGAGTCGACGGCCGATGCCGACGATCTGGCCGATATCGACGCCTGATCGTCACCGCCTGAGCGCCGGTAGCCGTCCATGATGCTCGATACCCTGGTTGCGGTGCGGCGTACCGCGATGGATCTGCTGGCGCGCCGCGAGCATGGGCGTGTGGAGCTGACCCGCAAGCTGCGTTTGCGCGGCGCCCCGGTGGAGCTGATCGACAGCGCCCTCGACCGCCTGGCGGAGGAGGGGCTGCTGTCGGAGTCGCGCTATCTCGACAGCTTCGTCAGTAGCAAGGCTCGTTCCGGTTATGGGCCGCTGCGCATTCGCGAGGAGCTGGCCCAGCGCGGCTTGCCGCGAGCAGCAATCGAGCAGGCGCTGGCCGCCGCGGATATCGACTGGTCGGCGCAGTTGCGTGAGCTCTGGCAGCGCAAGTTTCCCGCTGGTTTACCCACGGATGTCCGTGAGCGGGCCAAGCAAGGGCGCTTCCTTGCCTATCGCGGTTTTTCCCAGGAACAGATCGGTCGCCTGCTACGCGGCGCCGACCTGGACTGAATTCCCCTTTGAGCCTGGGGTTCTCACCTCCGGGCTCTCTTTTATCCGCACTCTCCATCTGTTGCAGCGCTGTGCCGGTGGCCAGTGCCGTGTGTCTCAGCCGTTCTGCGCCCAGTTCTGTGGCAGGTTGATGAAGTCCACCAACTCGCGCAGGCGGCCATGGTCGCGGGCGTTGAAGTGGAAGGCCAGGCGGGTCAGCTCGCAGAACTCCGGTTCGTCACTTTCCGCCTCGCTGTGATCCTTTTGCGAATAGCCACCGCTCAGGCACAGATCGGCGAACTCCTTGTCCAGGGTCTTCAGGGCTGCGGCGTTGAGCGGGTGGTTCATGCGAATCAGGAAGCTGCCCTTGAGCCAGCGCGTCGAGTGGAAGTTGCGGTAGAAGCGGGCGATCTCCTGACCGGCTTCCTCGGCGCTGTGGGCCACACGCATCAGGTGCATGTCACTGGGCAGGATGTAATGGCGTTCCAGCAGTTGTTCGCGGATATAGCGCAGGGCTTCTTCCCAGTAGTTGCTGCCTGGTTCATCCAGCAGAACGATGGGCACCAGTGGGCTCTTGCCGGTCTGCACCAGGGTCAGTACTTCCAGCGCCTCGTCCAGTGTGCCGAAGCCGCCCGGGCAGAGCACCAGGGCATCGGCCTCCTTGACGAAGAACAGCTTGCGCAGGAAGAAGAAGTGGAATGACAGCAGGTTGCCGCTGCCATGCACGGTGGCATTGGCACCCTGCTCGAAGGGCAGGGTGATGTTGAAGCCGAGGCTGTTTTCCAGGCCGGCCCCTTCGTGGGCGGCCGCCATGATGCCGCCACCGGCGCCGGTGATCACCATCAGGTCCAGGCGGGCGAGGGTCTGGCCGAGTTCGCGGGCCAGGCGGTAGGTCGGGTGATCAGTCGGGGTCCGCGCGGAGCCGAACACGGTGACCTTGCGCCGGCGTTTGAACTGTTCGAGGGCGCTGAAGGCGAGCTCCATTTCCCGCAGGGTTTGCAGCATGATCTTGGCGTCCCAGCGGTTGCGGTCGGCCTGGGCCATGCGTACCACAGTGGTGAGCATTTCCTGGTACAGCGGAAGGTTGGGGCTTGCGGGCGGTACCACCAGGCTGGCGAGTTCGGCCACTTTGCCGCTCAGGTCGATCCCGCTGGTTTGAAAATGCCGAGACAGATAGTCGTCCGGTTCATAAGGCATAGAACTTCTCCTTTCTGGGTCCGGTTCGGGTCATTTCACTTCCTTGAAGCGCCCGACCCTGCATAAGAACCTGTTTACGATCTCCTGGCCGTCGGCCATGCCGCGTTAAAAACAGCCTCTGAATGCTCATTTACAGCACGTAAACTCCGCTTCCTCGGCGTTTTGACCAGCCGGAGGCTGTTACTGGCGTAGCGCCTTGTCTGGCTCTAGTCCAAAAGATCGTAAACAGGTTCTACGAGTATGGCTGGGTCGTGGCGCTTTGAGAGGCAAACGAGCGGCGGGTTGCAGCGCGGCAGCCAGGCTTTTGTAACCGGATTGATCGGCGGAGGCGGCAGGTCAGCCTGTGGGCTGAACAGCAGGCTGACCTCGACGGAGGCGAGGTCCCTCAGAGAGCAATCTGTTCGCCCGGTTCGGGGATGCTGGCGACCCAGTTGAGTTGGTCATGCAAGGCCTGCTGCAGCACCTGCATTTTTTCCAGCTCGCCATGTACCAGGTACAGCTCCGGGCGATGGTCGAAGTGCCGGACCCAGTCGATCAGCTGCGACTGCCCCGCGTGGGCGGAGAAGCCGCCGAGGGTGTGTACTTTGGCTTTCACCGCAAGGCGCTGGTGCAGCACCTTGACTGTACTGGCGCCGTCGACGATGGCACGACCCAGGGTGCCCTTGGCCTGGAAACCGGGGAATACCAGGTGGCACTCGCTGCGCCAGAGGTTGTGCTTGAAGTGATGGACGATGCGCCCGCCGGTGCACATGCCGCTGCCGGCGATGATGATGGCGCCGCTGCGGATCCGGTTGATCGCCATGGAGTCTTCTGGTTGCGGCGTGCAGCGCAGGATCGGCAGCCAGTCTTCGATGCGCTTGCTGCTTTTGCTCTGCAGGGCGGCGCGATCCGCCGGGTCGAACTGCTCCTGGTAGCGTGAGTAGATGGCGTTGGCGCGAATGGCCATGGGGCTGTCGAGGAACACCGCTTGCTGCGGCAGACGGCCTTCCTGATAGAAGCGTCCGAGGTAGTAGATCAGGTCCTGGGTGCGGCCGACGGCGAAGGAGGGGATCAGCACATTGCCGCCATCGCGGTGGGCCTGCTGCAGGATGGCGGCGAGCTCGTCGAGGGTGTCGCTGCTGCAGCGGTGATCGCGGTCACCGTAGGTGGATTCGAGCAGCACCACGTCGGCGCGATTGAGAGTGGTGGGGTCGCGCATCAGCGGTGAGCAGGTATTGCCCAGGTCGCCGGAGAACACCAGGCGGCGGCTCAGGTGATGATCCTGCACGACCATCTCGACGATGGCCGAGCCGAGGATATGTCCGGCCTCATGGAAGGTCACCTGTACGCCCTTGGCCACTTCATGTGCGGCCCCATAGGCCAGTGGTCGGCGCTGGCGCAGCACCTGTTCCGCGTCGAGGCTGGTGTACAGCGGGCTGATCGGTGGCTTGCCCAGACGCGCGCGCCACTTGTTCTCCCACTCGGCGTCATGCTCCTGGATATGCGCGGCATCCAGCAGCATCAGCTCCATCAGTTCGCAGGTGGCCTCGGTGGCGAAAATCGGCCCGCGGTAGCCGGCGGCGCTCAGTTTGGGTAGCAGGCCGGTGTGGTCGAGGTGGGCGTGGGAAATCACCACCGCATCCAGGCTGAGCGGATCGAAGGGGAAGGGCGCGCGATTGCCACCTTCCTCCTCGCGACGACCCTGGCGCAGGCCGCATTCGAGCAGCACCCGCGCGCCATCGCGGCTTTCGATCAGGTAGCAGGAACCGGTGACTTGCTGGATAGCGCCGAGAAAGCTGAGCAGAGCCATGGACGTGTCCTTACAGGTTGAATGACTGCAGGTTGCCGTGTCCGTTGGTCGCGGGCCTTGATACAGGTCAGCCGGGACGGGGATGGCGAGGCCTAGACTGCGATAAACCCGAGGAGCCGAACCATGTCGCAGATCTTTCCGAGTGCCGCTGAGCTGGACGCACATGCCGCTGACGAGAGCAGTTTTGCCCAGTGGCGGCTTGGCTACGGCCCTGTGCAGCATAGTCCAGAGACCCAGGCGGCCGTGTTCCGCCTGGCTCATCAACTGGTACAGAGCGGTCGGCAGCCGGATCTGGCCCGCGTCTATCGATTCCTCTGGGCGCTGGATCGCCTGAATGCTGCCGGTCTCTGGCTGGTAGTACACATGACCTATGCCCGGCGCGTACGTCTCGATGGCACGGCCTTGCAAACCGAGGACTTCAAGGTGCAACCAGAAGGGCATACCGGCGGTGCCCTGAACATGGTGCCGGCCTATGCCGGCTATCTGGCGCTCAACGCGCTGACCGGTGAAACCCGCGGCTGGTTGATGGGGCAGGGGCACTGCGTGGCGGCCATCGAGGCGCTCAACCTGCTCACGGCCAACCAGCATCCGCAACAGGCACAGCGCTACACGCGCGACGAGGCCGGGATGAGCCGCCTGGTGGCGGACTTCTACAGCTATGCGCAGGCACCGGATGGCAGTGTGGGCGTGCCGCTGGGCAGTCACGTCAATCCGCATACCGGCGGGGGCATTGCCGAGGGTGGCTACCTTGGCTTTGCCGAGTTGCAATACACCCATATACCGCTGCCCGGCGAAAAGCTGGTGGCCTTCCTCTCCGATGGAGCGGCCGAGGAGCAGCGTGGCAGCGACTGGATGCCGCGCTGGTGGCGCGCCGAGGATTGCGGGGTGGCGCTGCCAGTGATGATCGCCAATGGTCGGCGCATCGAACAGCGTACCGAACTGGGCACCCACGAGGGGCTGGACGGCTTTCGCCAGCACCTGCGTGGCTGCGGCTTCGACCCGCTGAGCTTCGACGGCCGCGACCCGGCGGCGTTTGCCTGCGCCCTCTGGGAGATGGAACAGCGCCTGGAGCACCGCGTGCAGGAGTTGCACAACCAGATCCTGCACTATCCGCTACCGATGTCCTACGGCATTGCCGAAACGCAGAAAGGTTTCGGTTTCTATGGCGCCGGCAGCAATGCCGCGCACAACCTGCCACTGCCGGGCAATCCACATGGCGATGCTGCCGTCCGAGCGCTGTTCAATCAGCACGCGGCGCCCTTGTGGGTAGCGCCGAACGAACTGGCACAGGCCTGTGCGCTGTTCATCACCTCACGCAGTGCGCGCCCGGCTGAGCGTGAGCATGTTCTGGCAGTACGTCAGCCAGCCACCCCGCAATTACCTGAGCTGCACTACCAGTCCAGCGATTGTTCACCGATGGCGGCCCTGGATCGATTCTTTGTCGATCTGGTGCAAGCCAATCCGGGGCTGCGGCCGCGGGTGGGCAATCCGGACGAGCTGGCCAGCAACCGCCTGGGCGGCGTGCTCAAGGCGCTGAAACATCGGGTCAGCAGCCCGGAAAACGAGCAGGAGTCGCTGCACGGCGCGATCATCACCGCGCTCAACGAGGAAGCAGTGGTATCCGCCTGCCTGGCCAATCAGGGCGGGCTGAACCTGGTCGCCAGCTACGAGGCTTTCTGCGTGAAGATGCTCGGCGCCGTGCGCCAGTGCCTGATCTTCGCCCGTCAGCAGAAGGAGATCGGGCGCCCGGCGGGCTGGCTGGGTTGGCCGCTGGTGGCGACTTCGCATACCTGGGAGAACGGCAAGAACCAGCAGTCGCATCAGGACACCACGTTCTGCGAGGCCTTGCTTGGCGAGATGAACGACATGCTGCGGGTGCTGTTTCCCGCCGATCACAACTCGTTGCTGGCCTTGTTACCAGAGATCTACCAGGCACGCGGACAGCTGGCCTGCGTGGTGGCACCCAAGCGCGAGCGGCCAACGGTCTTCGATCAGCAGCAGGCCGAACGCCTGGCCCGTGATGGCGCCATCCTGCTGGATCAGGCGCCGGGTGCCGAGCCGCTGCTGTTGATTGCTACCGGCAGCTACCAGTTGGCCGAGATGCGCCGCGCCGCCGTTCGTCTGAGCGCCGCAGGCTGCGCCTGGCGTCTGATTTACTTGCAGGAACCAGGGCGCTTCCGCGCGCCGCGTGATGTCTGGGAGGCCATGGCCGTGGCCCCGGCAGCGCTGCTCGAGGAGCTGTTCCCGGCGGCCTGTGGCCGCCGGATACTGCTCACCCACATGCGTCCCGAAGTGGCTCGCGGGCATCTCTGGCCGATTCTGGGCGAGGCCCGCTGGCAGCGTGTGCTGGGTTACCAGAACCGCGGCGGGACGCTGAACGAGGTCGGCATGCTGTTTGCCAATCGGGCCAGTTGGGCGCATGTGCTGCAGGCGGCGGCTGAACTGCTGGAGATGAGCCCGCTGCAGTTGCTCAGCCCTGAGGAGTGGGCGGCGGTCTGTGGTGAGGGAGATCCCCTGAGCCTGCGTTGACAACCTGTAAGCAGGTTCTGAGGCGGGTTGGTCAGGGATGACATGAGGACGGCAAAGGGAGTGGCAGGTATGCCCAAGTTGACGCTGGAACTGGATCTGGAGCTGTATCGCCTGCTGGTGCAGGCCTCGCGAACCGCTGGACTAAGCCTGGAAGACGAGTGCCGCCGACGCCTGGAGGGCGGTGTGCGGCGCTCACGCTACATGGAGGCGCTGCTCGCCGAGTTACGTGCCGACGACGAGCAGAGGCGCGCCGAAGGCAGTTGAGCGCGCGGTCTATTGCAGACCGCAATCGGTCTTGGCGAAACGCTCGGTGGTGACCGGACGATTGCTCTGGTACTCGCTGAACTCGTAACGCAGCACGGCTCCGCGGGCCAACAGCTGGCGATAGCCGGTGTTGGCGCAGACGCTCTTCGCCAGTTGCTGGCGTACCGCGTCGGGGTTGCCGCGCATCTGCGCCGCGTGTCCGCTGCGCACGCTGAGGTGATTGATCAGTTCGTTGCCTTGCACCGTGTAGCCCTGGTCGAGGATGTCCTCGTTGATCGCCCGCGGCGTACCGACGCTGCTTTCCTTGGCCACCTGGCCGAGCATGCGGGCCAGCTCGTATTCCTGCAGGGAAGCCGCCTGGGCGATGGGCAGGACGAGGCTGAGGGCGAGCAGGGTGACGGGGCGCAGCATGGACGATCTCCTTAAATAAGACAGAATCCTTCGACCGGCCGGCAGCTGGCGGGTTCAGTCGTTGCCCATCTTACTCTAGACTTGCGCGCCCTTTGCTCTTCACTCCGCAGGTTTATCCATGACTCACGCCGTTGCCCGGCTGCGCGCCGAACGCCTGGCACGCAGCCTCAAGCCTTTCGTGGCGCGCGGCTCGCGGGCACCGCGCTGCCCGCGTTGTCGGGTGCTGGGTAGTCATTGCCTGTGTGCCTGGCTGCCGCAGGTCGAGGCGCGGGCGGGGGTATGCCTGCTGATGTACGACGTGGAAGCGCTGAAACCGAGCAACACCGGCTGGCTGATTGCCGATCTGGTGGCCGATACCTTCGCCTTCGGCTGGCAGCGCACGACGGTCGATCCGGCCCTGCTGGCCTTGCTGGCCGATCCGCAGTGGCAGCCCTATGTGGTGTTTCCCGGTGAGTATGCCGAGCCGCGGCGGGTCATCGGCGAACTGCCGGCAGACAGCGGCAAGCGCCCGCTGTTCATCCTGCTCGATGCGACCTGGACCGAGGCGCGCAAGATGTTCCGCAAGAGCCCCTACCTCGACAGCCTGCCGGTGCTCAGCCTGCAGCCGGAGCAGCTGTCGCGCTACCGCCTGCGTCGCTCCAAGCGCGACGAGCACCTGTGTACCGCCGAAGTCGCCGCCCTGTGCCTGGAACAGGCCGGCGATGGCCGGGCGGCGGGCGCGCTGGATGCCTGGCTGGACCTGTTCACCGAACGCTACCTGGGGGCCAAGCACCGCTGGCCGGTGGACGAGAACAGCTCCGCGCATCTGGCCGTCAAAGCCTTTCTCTAGCAGGTTGTTGAAAAACTACCTGCGTTGCCATCGCGGCGTTAAAAACAGGCTCAAAATGCTCATTTACAGCTCGTAAACTGCGCTTTTTCGCCTGTTTTTGCCTTGCGCTGGCTGCCTCGCCAACGTTTTTCAACAACCTGCTAGTTCGTCAGGGTCTTCTTCGGCCATAGCTGCGCCAGCAGCATGCCGGCGAACATCAGGGCGCAGCCGATGTAGCCCTTCAGTGCCAGTGCTTCGCCGAGGAGCAGCGCGCCGGCGATGGCGGCGAATACCGCTTCCAGTGACAGGATGATGGCCGCGTGCGAGGCGATGGCATGCTTCTGCGCCACCACCTGCAGGGTGAAGCCGACGGCCACACCGAACAGGCCGCCGTAGAGAATCGCTGGGCCGGCGGCGAGGATGGCGTCGAGTTTGATCTCTTCGAGGATCAGGGCCAGGACCAGGCTGATCACCGCGCAGGTGGCGAATTGCAGCAAAGCCAGGCGCAGCGGATCGTGGCGGCTGGCGAAGAAGCTCACCAGCAACACATGCACACCCCAGACGAAGGCGCCGGCCAGCTGCAGCCAGTCACCGGAGGCGACCTGGAAACCTTCGCCTACGCTCAACAGGAACATCCCCGCTACCGCCAGGCCGGCGCCCAGCCAGGTGCCCATACCGGTCTTGTGGCCGATGAACAGGCCAAGCAGCGGCACCACGATGACGTACAGACCGGTGATGAAGCCGGAGTTGGTGACGCTGGTGAACAGCAGGCCGACCTGCTGCAGGTTGATGCCCAGCGACAGGGCCAGACCCATGATCAGACCGGCGAGCAGCAGGCTGCGGTTGATCGGTTCGGGCGCTTTTTCGCCACCACGGCGGCTCAGCAGCACGACCAGTGGCAACAGCACCACGCTGGCCAGGGCGAAGCGCAGGCCGGTATAGAGGAAGGGGCCGATGGCATCCATGCCCAGGCGTTGCGCCACGAAGGCCGAGCCCCAGATCATGGCGGTCAGTAACATCAGCAGGTCGGCGCGCAGGGCTTGGCTTCGCATGGTCTGTCTCGGCAGTAAAAAGCCGCGACTTTGCCGCAAAGCGCGCGACTTGACCACCCCGTCAGGGCTGGGCATGCTTGGCGCCGCTTGCTGCCAGGCCCACAACAACAACAGGGAATTCCATGGCCGTTTACGAAATCCTTATCGCTGACGATCACCCCTTGTTCCGCAGCGCCCTGCAGCAGGCCTTGAGCCTGGGCCTGGGCCCGGATGTGCGGCTGGTGGAAGCGGCCAGCATCGCCGAACTGGAAACCCGCCTGGGTGAGAAGAGCGACTGGGACCTGGTCCTGCTCGACCTCAACATGCCCGGTGCCTACGGTTTTTCCGGCCTGGTGCTGCTACGCGGGCAGTACCCGCAGGTGCCGGTGGTGATGGTCTCGGCACAGGAAGAACCCGCCGTGGTGGCGCGTTCGCGCGAGTTCGGCGCCAGTGGCTTCATTCCCAAGTCCAGTTCGCTGGAAACCATCCAGCAGGCGGTACGCCAGGTGCTCGACGGCGATGTCTGGTGGCCGGCGTTGACGGCCGAAGCGGCCAGCGTGTCGGCCGAGGCCAAGGCAGCCAGCGCTGGCCTGGCCAGTCTCACCCCGCAGCAGTTTCGCGTGCTGACCATGGTCTGCGAGGGCCTGCTGAACAAGCAGATTGCTTATGAGTTGAGTGTTTCCGAGGCAACCATCAAGGCGCATGTCACCGCCATCTTCCGCAAGCTCGGCGTACGTACCCGTACTCAGGCGGCGCTACTGCTGCAGCAGATGGAATCGATTCCGGGGCAGTGACACTGCTACCCTTCACGTATTTTTGACGGCTCCGGCCCCAGGCTTTGGCGCAGTCTTTCTCAGGTAGTCATGCAATGTCGCCATTCAAGGGCCAGACCGGTCTGAAACGTATCCTCAATGCCGCCGGCTACTCGCTGGACGGCCTGCGCGCTGCCTTCGCCGGTGAAGCTGCATTCCGTCAGTTGGTGCTGCTCAACGTGGTGCTGGTGCCCCTGGCCTTCTGGCTGGATGTCAGCCCGGTGGAGCGCGCGCTGATGGTGGCGGTGGGCCTGTTGGCGCTGATCGTCGAGCTGTTCAACTCGGCGGTGGAGGCGGCGATCGATCGCATTTCCCTGGATCGCCACCCCTTGTCGAAGAATGCCAAGGACATGGGCAGCGCCGCGCAGTTCATTTCGCTTAGCCTGATCGCCTTGGTCTGGGCGATCATCCTGATCGGCTGACTCGCGTAGCCCGGATGCAATCCGGGAGCGGCCATCCCGGATTGCATCCGGGCTACGGTTGGTACTGAAACCTGTTTGCGATTTTTTGCCGGCACCTAAACGGCGTGTAGGGCAGGCACGGATCGCTTTTGCTCCCTCTCCCTCTCCCTCTCCCGTTCACGGGAGAGGGCTGGGGAGAGGGTTAGTGCTCTCCCGCAAGTGGGAGAGGGGAGTCTCAGCGGTCAGAGACAGGCCCTTACAGCACCCCAGCCTTTTTCCAGGCCAGATAGCGCCCGACCAGTTCCGGCCCCAGCTCGCCCGGACGGGCGTCGAGCACCGGGATGCCATGGGCCAGCAGGCGTTCGTGCAGGCCGGCGCGGGCATTCAGGTAGTTCACCGTGCCGCAGTAGCCGAGCGCCTGTTCGTAACTCTGCACCGGGGTGTGGCGCAACTGGTCGAGGACTTCCTCACGCAGGCTGGCGATCAGCACACGGTGCTGGCGGCTGAGGCGCTTCACTGCCCCGAGCAACTCTTCATCGTCCTCGTCGCGCAGGTTGGTCACTAGCACCACCAGGGCGCGGCGGCGCTGGCGTACCAGCAGGTTATTGATCGCCGTGGCGTAATCGGCCGGTCGGCGGGTGCTGTCCAGGGCATACACGGCGTTGAGCAGGGTGCTGATCTGCGCCTGGCCCTTGACCGGCGGCAGGTACTGGTCCTGGTCGCCGGCGAAGGTCGCCAGGCCCACCGCATCGCCCTGGCGCAGGGCCACGTAGCTGAGTAGCAGGCTGGCATTGAGGGCATGGTCGAAGTGCGACAGGTCGCCGTCCTGGCTACGCATGCGCCGCCCGCAGTCGAGCAGGAAAACAATCTGCTGGTCGCGCTCGTCCTGGTATTCGCGGGCGATCGGTGTGCGTTTGCGCGCGGTGGCTTTCCAGTCGATCTGGCGCAACGTGTCGCCATCGCGGAATTCGCGCAACTGGTGGAACTCCAGGCCCAGGCCGCGGCGTGGGCGCTGGCGCACGCCGAGCTGGCTGAGCCAGTCGTCCACGGCCATCAGCTGGGCACCATAGAGGCGGGCGAAATCCGGGTAGACGCGGGTTTCCCCCGGCAGCTCCAGGTAGCGCCGGCCTTGCCACAGGCGCAGCGGGCTGGGCAGGTTGAGTTCGCAGCGGGCAAAGCGGAAGTGCCCGCGCAGCAAGGGGCGCACGCGGTAGCCGCACTGGGTCTGCTCGCCGGGGCGCAGCTCGACGCGTTGCGGCAGGTATTCGAAGTCCATGCGCTCGGGCACGTGGTCGAACAGCTCGATGCTCAGCGGCTGGGGGTAATCGTGATGCAGGGTCAGCTGCACCTCGCTCCAGCGGCCCAGCGGCAGGTTGCCCGGCAGCTGGCGCTCCAGGCGCGGCGAGGGCAGGCGGCGCAGCCACAGGGCATCGACGGCGGCGAGCAGCAAGAGTGCCAGCAGCAGGCCCCACCAGAGGGGCTGCAGGGTTTCCGGCAGCTTGACCTTGAGCAGCGGCAGCGTGCCCAGGACGATGGCCAGGGCCAGCAGCGCACCGAGCAGGCTGAGCAGGAGGCGCGAAGGTTTCATGCCGGGTATGCGCCTCGAACGAGCGGTTGGCGTTGCATCACAGGCGCGGCGCCGGCACTTGGTCGAGCAACTGCTGCAGCACCTGGTCGACCGACAGACCTTCGATGTCCAGCTCCGGGGCCAGACGTACGCGGTGGCGCAGCACGGCCAGGGCGCAACCCTTGACGTCGTCCGGCAGGACGAAATCGCCGCCACGCAGCAGGGCACGGGCGCGGCCGCCGCGCACCAGGGCGATTGAGGCGCGTGGCCCGGCACCCATTGCCAGGCCCGGCCAGGTGCGGGTGGCGCGGGCCAGGCGCACGGCGTAGTCGAGCACCTGCTCGTCGATGGCCAGGTCGCTGGCGATCTTCTGCAGGGCCAGTACGTCCTTGGCTTGCAGCAGGGTACGCAGGGGCGCCACTTCGAGCATGTCGGCCTTGGCCGAGCGGGTGACCTGGCGCACCAGGGTCATTTCTTCATCGGCCTGCGGGTAGTCCATGCGCAGCTTGAGCATGAAGCGGTCCAGCTCGGCTTCCGGCAGCGGGTAGGTGCCTTCCTGCTCGATGGGATTCTGCGTGGCCAGCACCATGAAGGGTTGTGGCACCGCCATGGCCCGGCCTTCGAGGGTGATCTGGCGCTCCTGCATGACTTCCAGCAGGGCCGCCTGGGTCTTGGCCGGGGCGCGGTTGATCTCGTCTGCCAGCAGCAGGTTGGTGAAGGCCGGGCCCTTGCGCAGCTTGAACTGCTCGCTCTGCAGGTCGTACACGGCGTGGCCGGTGACGTCGCTGGGCATCAGGTCGGGGGTGAACTGGATACGTGCGAACTCACCGCCGAAGCAGCGTGCCAGGGCGCGTACCAGCAAGGTCTTGCCCAGGCCGGGAACCCCTTCGATCAACACATGGCCGCCGGCGATCAGCGCTGTCAGCACATCGTCGACCACGGCGGTCTGGCCGATCATGGCCTTCTGCAGCTCCAGACGCAGGGCCTGGAGCATCTGGCTGGCGCGCTGGCGTTGGCTGGCCGGGTTGCTGGCCGGGCTGGCGGGCGGTGCGACAGGGGCTGCTGGGGCTGTTGGCGCAGCGGCAGGAGCGGGCGTAGGTTGTTCCGGCGTGTGTTCGCTCATAAGGCATTCCTGAGGGTTTGCAGGTTGGCGACCTGACGGGTGAAGTCGGCAGCAGACAGCTTCTGCGCAGGCGCGGGGCGCATGGCTTGGCTGATGGCGCTGGTGGGGATACGGGTAAGGCGCCCGAGCACTTGCCACTGATCGGCCACGGGCAGGCGTTCGAAGCCCGGGTGACGGTGGCGGGCGCGGCGCTGGATATCGCGCTGCAGGCTGTGCAGCAGATGGCTCTGGCCGCTGCGCCGGAGGAGGAAGTCGGCACCGCCGCGCAGGTGTTCTTCCAGTTGCCGGCGGGCATGGCTGGGCTGCCCCTGCAAGGGGCCATGGCGCAGGCCGACATGCCAAAGCAGCAGGGCGATCAGCAGGCCCAGGGCGGTCAGGGCCGCAGGGTAGTGGTCGAGCAACTGGCTGAGCAGGTTGTCGCGCACGGCGTTGTAGATCAGGGTGACGCTGCTGTCCTGGCTCAGGTACCAGAGCAGCCAGGCATTGTCGTATTGGTCGATATTCTCGTTCTGCCAGATCCAGGCATCGGTGAGCACGGTCACCAGGCCATCGCCGTGGTACAGCTGCAGCATGTGCGTGGCTTCACCGCTGTTGGCCCAGGCATGGGCGCGGTTCTTGGCGTCGTACAGGTGGTATTCGGTATCAAAGTCGACGTAGGCCGGCGCGTCCTCGTTCTCCAGGTAGAGCTTGGTCAGCCCCGGATAGCGGTCTTCATCCTCAGCTTCGACCTGGGCGGCGACGGCATCGGCGAGGTCTTCTTCCGCGGCGCTGTCCTCGTCGTCGAGTGGGTCTTCCTCGACGGGCTCGTCGCTGTTTTGCTCTTCGCTGGTTTCGCCGTCGCCTGCTTCTTCGGCGTCGAGGTCTTCGGTGAGGTGCTGCTGGATACCCAGGCTGTCGAGCAGCAGGTCGTCGCTCTTGCCTTCCTCTTCGTCCCAAATGCTTTCCGCGACGATCACCAGGTGGCCGCCCTTGGCCGTCCACTCCAGCACCTGACGGGCCTGGCGCGGGGTCATGTCTTCACGGCCGCTGAGCAGCATCAGGGTCTGCCCGGCAGCCGGCAGCTGACGCAGGACGGAAATACCGTCGGCGCGGCTTACGGTCAGTTTGCGTTGGCGCAAGAACATTTCCGCAGCGAGGAACGGATCGGCTTTGGCTTCCGGGGCGGGGCCGTGTTCGATCGTCTCTTCGTAGGGTTGCAGCTGGCTCAGGACGTAGATGGCCAGCAGGCCGATCACCAGTGCCACCAGGCTGCCCATGGCAAAACGCGTGGTGCGGTTCATGCCGTGGCTCCTGCCGGGAACAGCCGGCGCCAGGCGTCACACAGGTTCTGCTTGAGCGCTTGCGGAGGCAGGCGATGACCATAGGCGAGGTTCTGCCAGTGGCCGGTCAGTACGGCGCTGAAACGATGCAGCTCGGTTTGTTCGAGGCGTTGCACCAGTTGCAGGACTTCGCCTTCGGTGTGTGAACCTTTCAGCGGCAGGCGGTAATCATGCAGGAGACGGCTGAGCAGGGCGCGGTAGAGCAGGCCGAGGGCTTCGCGTGGTTGGTCGGCCCAGAGTCGTTCGGCGACGCTGGCGACATCGTCCGGCAGGCTTTCCGGAGCCAGCTCCAGGCCGAACAGCTGGCTCGGCATCTCGCGAATGCGCCGTTGCGGCAGGCCGATGCGGCTGGCAAAGGTGCTCAGCCATTCGCGATAGCGCCACAGCAGGAGGACGATCAGGCTGATCAGCAGCGTCCACAGCAGCACCTCGAAAATGCTCGCGACTATGCTCACGCTCTTGAAGTAGTCGAACAGCTTGCCGAGACCTTTGAAGATCTTGGCCAGGCCCTCGAGGTCTTCCTTGTTCAGTTCCTCGGTTTCTTTCTTGGGTTCGTCGCCGATACGCCAGCGGGTGACCGTCTCGCGGTTCTCGAATGGCGGGTTGTCGAGCAGCTTGTCGATACTGTCCTGGGCGGCCTGGCTGGTCAGCGATTGCTTGAGCAGGCGTTCTGCATCCGGGCCGATGGGGTCTTCGACGGGAACCGGGCAGCTGCCGCTGCGGCTTTCGGCCCAGGCCTCCTGGCCCGGGGTGAAGAGCAGCAGACTGCAGAGCAGAGCCAGTGCATAGGCGCTACCGGTCAGGCGCTGGCGCAGGCGGCGGAACACCAGTTCGATGTCCCAGGCTTCCAGGGCGGTGCGCCGATTGAGGTAGAGGGTGAAGCCGCAGGCCACGTAGATCGGCTCCCAGAACACCAGTATCAGGGCGTAGAGCAGGTTGGACAGATGCTCCAGCCATAGCCACTCGGGGCTGGTTTTCTGCAGCATGCTTTGCCAGTCCCAGTCGATTGCTACCTGCTGTGGCAGCAGCAGATAGAACAGGCCGGCCAGGCCCAGCCAGAGCACGCCTTCCAGATGCATGCCGAGCACGGTCAGCCAGGTGGCGCTGCCGCTGTTGCCCTGGCCGAGCACGACCAGGCGTTTGCTGCGTTCGGCGCCTGACAGGCCTTCGAGTTGCAGCACTGGCAGGTCGAAACTGCGCGTCGGGCTGAAGCGCCGCCAGGTCAGGCTGGCCAGCAGCTGCGGGCGGAGCAGGCCGGGCAGGGCCTTGAGTGCCTGCTTGAGGCTGGGGGTGTCACCGAACAGGGCGTGCGCGAGGATATACAGCGGCAGGCGTTCCCAGGCCGGCTTCAGCCACCAGAAGATGAATACGGCCAGACCCGGGTACTGCCACAGCAGCAGGCTGAGCACGGCGAATATCGGCAGGGTGACCAGGGCCCAGCTGGCCATCAGCAGGCCGGCATGGCGTTGCGCCAGGAGCACGCCGAGATCGAGCGCTTCCCAGGTGTTGCGTGGGCGGATGGCGACGCTGGCGTCAGTCAGGCGCATGGCGATGGCGTCCGGCAAAAACGAAATAGGCGATGACCAGCAGCCACAGGGCGGCGCCAACGATGAATTTGATGGTCGGCGTGGTGTAGGTCATCGACGACCAGAAAGCTTCGATAAAAGCGGCGATGATCAGGAAAAAAATCACCCCGGCCACCAGCTGGATGCTGGGTTTGGAGGCCTGGCGCAGGGCTTCGCTGCGGCGCAGTCGGCCCGGGGCGAGCAGTGCCCAGCCAAGTTTGAGGCCGGCGGCACCGGCAAAGGCAATGGCGGTCAGTTCGAAGGCGCCGTGACCGATGACGAATGACCAGAAGGTTTCGCTGTAGCCGATGCGCGTCAGGTGGCCGGCGACGGCACCGATCATCAGGCCGTTGAACAGCAGGAAGAACAGGCTGCCCAGGCCGAACAGCAGGCCGCTGGCAAAGGTCTGAAAGGCGATGCCGATGTTGTTCATGATGTAGAAGCCGAACATCATCCAGTCATCGGCGGCGTCGCGTTCGCTGAAGCGGCCGATGCGCCGGGCGTCCGGGTCGTACATGCGTTCCATGTCGCTGACCTGGGCCGGATCGAGCAGGCCGTAGATCAGCTCGGGGAACTGCCAGGTGAGTAGCCCCATGCCGATCAGGCTGCCGAAGAACAACAAGCAAGCGGCTAGCACGCTGCGCCATTCGCGGCGAACCAGCTGAGGGAAACCGGCCAGGATGAAGCCGATCAGTTGTGCACCGAGATGGCTGCGGTGGCGGTAGAACTGCTGGTGGCCGCGCATTGCCAGGTGCTGCAGCTGGTCGATCAGGTGACTGCTGTAGCCACGTTCTTCGGCCAGCGCCAGGTGCTGACAGAGGTGGCGGTAATCGGCGGCGAAGTGTTCGCAGGCCTTGGCTTCGGCCTTGCCGCGCTCCAGTTGCTCCAGCAGGGCAGAGAAGCGCTGCCAGTCGGCGCTGTGCCGTTGTTCGAACAGGTGCTGTTTCATGTTGCCCCCAACAGGCCGCGAGCGATGCTGTTGAGGCGGGCCTCGGCCTGCTCTTCCGGTACGTCCAGGGGCTCGGCAAGAATGCCCGCCAGTTCGGTGCGCCGGGCCGCCGACAGACCACTCTGGCGTTCGGCGAAACCTTGCAGGGCACGCTGCTCGTTAAGACTCAGGCGGAACGGCGCACGTTCGCTGTCGCCCTCGGGAATCAGTGGGCGGTTGCTGTTTTCCTCCCGGTAGACCACCAGGGTGCCGGCCGCCAGGTCGCCGAGGCGTTTGAAGGACGGGTGACTCAGGCAGCTGATCAGGCCCAGGCAGTAGCCAAAGGGCAGCATGTCGACGAAACGCAACAGGTTACGGGTCAGCGAGGCGCCCCAGCCGACCGGGGTGCCATCGTCGTGCACCACGCGCAGGCCCATGATCTGTTTGCCTGGCGAACGGCCCTGGCGCAAGACCTCGAACAGCACCATGTACCACCAGTTGACCAGGAAAAACAGGATGCTGCCCAGGCCCACGCCGAACTGACCGAGAAAGCCCAGGATGATGAACATCAGCAACAGGATGGCGCCGCGGATCAACAGGTCTATGGCAAACGCCAAGATGCGCGGCAAGGCGCCAGCCGGGCGCAGGACCAGATCGATGCCTTCGGGGGTTTCCACATGGTGACGGGTATCCAGTAGCCGTTGGCGGATACGGGATGGTTCATGGGCAACGCTGGGCGGGGTAGGCTGCATCGGTCAACTGCGTCGAAGAAAGCCTGATGCTAGCCAGCAGCAGGAGGGAAGGCAATCGGGCTGCCTGGGCAGCCCGAACGTAGCAGGATGACTCAGTTGGCTGGCGCTGGCAGTACACCGAAGATGGTGCGATAGAGCACGCCCTGCGCAACGATGAACAGCGGGAAGGTCCAGATCAGGCCGATCATCAGCGGAATCATGCTGATGGTCAGGATGATGCCGAGCACGATGTAGAGAAAGAATACCTTGAACCAGTGCTGATTGATGGCTTTGCACGAGGTCATCATGGCGTCCCATGCCGACAGCTTGCGCTCGACGATCAGCGGAATGGTGAGGATGAAGGCAACGGCCAGGTACAGGCCGGGCAGGATGAACAGCATGAAGCCGAGATTGACCAGGATGCCCATCAGAATCGCGGCGCCGAGCAGCGGCAGGGTACGGCCGAAGTGGCTGAATACTTCGCCAAAGCGTACCGGCTGGCCGGCGGCCTGACGGATGCCGACCATGTTGATGCCGGCGACGAAGGGGTAGACCACTGCCAGCATGACCAGCAGGAAGGCTAGGCCCATCAGGACGAAGCCGAACACTCCGGCAGCCAGCAGGCCGTCACCAGAGCCATCCGCGAGGCCGGCCATGCCCACGGCACCGATGGCGCCAAACAGCGACATGACCATGATCATGACAAAGGAAGCAGCAAACAGCGCCGCGTAGAACACCAGAAAACCGCCCCAGATGATGCCTTTGGTGCCTTTGGTTTTCTGCCAGGCTTCACTCAGCAGATCGCCGATGGAGAAGTCGTAGCCGCGGTTGAGTGCTTCGGCAATCGATGGAGCCTGCCCTGGCGCAGAGACTTCCTGCAATTGACTGCCCGGCATGGCATAGGGGTTCTGGGCGATAACGTCGCTCATGGGTACTGTCCTTGTGGTGTGGGGAAATTCCAGTTGCGCATCCTAGCGAGAGAGTCAGGAATGCAGCAAGCGGCGGTGAACTTCGACGTGAGCGAAATCATGCTTTATCGCGTTTTTTATCGGCTATAGGCGCCTGATAGACTGCAGTCGACCTTATTTATGGAATACGCCCGTGAGCTCAAGCATCTTCTGGTACGACTACGAAAGCACCGGCATCAACCCGCGCAATGATCGCCCGCTGCAGGTGGCGGGTATTCGTACCGATGAAGAACTGAATGAAATCGGGGAGTCCCTAAACCTGTACAGCCGGCTGTCCATCGACATCCTGCCGCACCCGGCGGCTTGCCGGATTACCGGCATTACGCCACAGGTGTTGCAGGAGAAGGGCCTCAGCGAGGCCGAGTTCATGGCGCGGATTCATGCTGAGCTGGCGCTGCCGGGCACCTGCGGTGCGGGCTACAACAGCTTGCGTTTCGATGACGAGATGACGCGGTACAGCCTGTATCGCAACTTCTATGACCCTTATGCCCGCGAGTGGCAGAACGGTAATAGCCGGTGGGATCTGATCGATGTGCTGCGTACTGCCTATGCCCTGCGTCCGGAGGGTATCGAATGGCCGCGTGACGAAGAGGGACGGGTGTCGCTGAAGCTTGAGAAGTTGACCGTGGCCAATGGTATCGAACATGGCCAGGCCCACGATGCACTCGCGGATGTTCGCGCAACCATTGCTCTGGCGCGGCTGGTGCGCGAGCGCCAACCCAAGCTGTACGACTACCTGTTTCAGCTGCGCAGCAAGCACAAGGTAATGGAGCAGATTCGTTTGCTGCAGCCGCTGGTGCATGTTTCCGGGCGTTTTGCCGGCCAGCGCAACTACCTGGCCGTGGTTCTGCCGCTGGCCTGGCACCCGCGTAATCGCAATGCGCTGATCGTGTGTGACCTGCAGGCGCAGGTGCAGCCGTTATTGGAACTGGATGCGCAGACTCTGCGAGAGCGCCTCTATACCCGCCGCGAGCATTTGGGTGAAGGTGAATTACCGGTGCCGCTGAAGCTGCTGCATATCAATAGGTGTCCGGTGGTGGCGCCGCTGAATGTATTGCGTACGCAGGATATTGCCCGTCTGCAATTGAATATGCAGGAGTGCCAAGCGCGCGCGAAGTTGTTGAACGATGCCTCCGCACAGTGGCAGCCCAAATTGGCAGATATTTATGCCGAGGAAGAGTTCGCCACTGTGGCAGACCCCGAACAGCAATTGTATGCAGGGTTTCTGGGTGAGCGTGACCGGCGCTTATGTGAGCAGGTGCGTCAGGCGAGTGCGCAGCAATTGGCACAAGGTGATTGGGGATTTAGTGACGAACGCTTGCCCGAGCTGTTGTTTCGTTATCGGGCGCGCAATTTCCCGGAGTCGCTCGATAGCAATGAAGTTGCACGTTGGGAACGTTTTTGTCAGGAGCGCTTGAGTAATAGTGCGGCCGGTGCGCCCAACACGCTGGCGCAATTTGCTGAAGCATTGGCGCAAGAGTTGCCACGGGCGAGTACGGCAGAGCAGCAGGTGCTGCAGCAGTGGCAGGGTTATGTGCAGATGTTGCGGGTTGAACCGCAGGGCTGAGGCCTGTGTCGCGTCGGCAATTAAGCGGGGGAATAAAAAATGCCGGCAATTTGCCGGCATTTTTTATTGTTCTTTGCGACCTTAGCCGAGCAGGGTGGCCCAGCCTTCAACAACGGCAGCGCCCCACTTGGCTTTCCACTCTTTCAGAGTCTTGTGGTTGCCGCCTTTGGTTTCGATGACTTCGCCAGTGTTCGGGTTCTTGTACTGCTTGACCTTGCGGGCGCGTTTGCTGCCAGTGGCTTTGGTAGTGCGCGGAGCCTTGCTCATTTTGGCTTCCGGGTCGAGCAGGGCAATGATGTCACGCAGGGATTTCTGATATTCGCCCATCAGGGTGCGCAGTTTGCCTTCGAATTCCAGCTCTTTTTTCAGCTTGTCGTCTTGCGACAGATTCTTCAGGCGTTCTTGCAGTTCTTTGATGGCTTCTTCGGTGGCGCGGTATTCGTTGATCAGGGACATGTGCTTCTACCTTGTAAGGTGGCGAGTGACGATGATGAAGTGAAGCAATAATAGACAGGCACTTGGATCAAGTAAATACGCGGGTAAAGTTTTGTGCGAGTTATTTCAGGCAATATATCTCCATGCACTCATTCTTCTTGTAACTCGAATGTCGTAATACCCGGATTGTGCAGATTGTATGCGGTTTGTGCTGTAGGTCTGCATGGTCTGCAGGTCACGGCTGCATCGAGGTCGTCAATTATCTCTTTGTTGGCGAGCCCTGGCATTGCTCAGGTGCAGTGCGTGTGCTTCTCAGGGCTGGCGGGTTGGTGCGAGTACTGAAGTTTTCTCGGACACTGGCTAGAATGGCGCCCTTGCAAAGTTTCTGGAGTTTTCCCATGCGCACTTTTCGGCTGGTCATTGCCTGCCCGGACCGCGTTGGCATTGTCGCCAAAGTCAGTAGTTTTCTCGCCACCTATAACGGTTGGATCACGGAAGCCAGCCATCACTCAGATAACCAGAGTGGCTGGTTTTTCATGCGTCATGAGATTCGTGCGGATTCGCTGCCCTTTGATCTTGCTGGCTTCCGTCAGGCATTTGCCCCGATTGCCCGCGAGTTCGCCATGGAGTGGCGGGTAACCGACTCGGCGCAGAAGAAGCGTGTGGTGCTGATGGCCAGTCGCGAGTCACATTGTCTGGCCGACTTGCTGCACCGTTGGCACAGTGATGAGCTGGACTGCGATATCCCCTGCGTCATCTCCAACCATGATGACTTGCGCAGCATGGTCGAGTGGCATGGCATTCCTTTCCACCATGTGCCGGTCAATCCGCAGGACAAGGTACCTGCCTTCGCCCAGGTGGCGGGGCTGATCGGCGACTGCCAGGCCGATGCCGTGGTTCTGGCGCGCTACATGCAAATCCTGCCGCCGCAACTTTGCGAGGACTTTGCCGGGCGCGTCATCAATATCCATCACAGCTTCCTGCCGTCTTTCGCCGGTGCCAAACCCTACCATCAGGCCTCGCTGCGCGGGGTCAAGCTGATTGGTGCCACCTGCCACTATGTCACCGAGGAGCTGGATGCCGGTCCGATCATCGAGCAGGATGTGGTGCGGGTCAGCCATCGCGACAGTATCGAGACCATGGTGCGCCTGGGGCGCGATGTGGAGAAGATGACTCTCGCCCGTGGGCTACGCTATCACTTGGAAGATCGCGTACTGGTACACGACAACAAGACGGTGGTGTTCGACTGAGTCTGGTTGCCGTGGCCGTATCAGGATTCACGGCAAAGGAGCTCAGCGATGCTCAAATCAATCAAGGTGCGTGACTACATGACCACGCACCTGGTGACTTTCCACGGCGACACCGACCTCTACAGCGCCATCGGCCTGCTGCTCGAACATCGCATTTCCGGGGCGCCGGTGATTGACGATCAGGGCAGTCTGATCGGCCTGCTGGGTGAGACCGACTGCTTGCGCGGCATACTCTCCGGTGCCTATTTCGAGGAAACCGGTGGTACCGTCAGCGCCTACATGAGCTCGCAGGTTGAAACGATTTCCGCTGAAATGAGCGTGATCGAAGTGGCCGAGCGCTTGCTGCATGGCGGCCATCGGCGCTTGCCGGTGGTTGAGGGGGGGCGTTTGCTGGGGCAGATCAGTTGTCATGATGTGTTGCGTGCGGTCAAGGAATTTGCCCAGCACGAACGTGGGCTGCCACGCTGACTGAAGGCTGCAATCAGCCCGTCGAGGTTTCTATGCGCAACTCTCGCAAGCCCGGCACGGCCAGTCCGCCACCGACTCTCGGTGAGGGCTGCACCAGCCGCTATGACCTGGATGCGTTGAGTGAGGAGGACGGCACCGAGTTTCCCGGTGCCGCAGAGCTGTGGGCGGCTCTGCAGGTGCCTGCAGAGCAGGCCGAAGATCCGCCCGAGCCGCAATAGCAGCGTAGAGCCTGTTTACGATCTTTTGGATTAGAGCCAGACAAGGCAAAAGTGGCCGAAAAAGCGCAGTTTACAAGTTGTAAATGAGCATTTTGAGGCCACTTTTAACGCAGGATGGCCGACAGCCAAGAGATCGTAAACAGACTCTCAGATGCGGAAGCTATCCACCAGCTGCTTCAGGCGGCTGGCCTGTTGCTCCAGGTCGCCACAGGCGCGCAACGTGGCGTGCAGGTTCTCCACGCCTTCCTGGTTGAGGGTGTTGATCTCGGTGATGTCCATGTTCAGGGCTTCGACCACCGAGGTTTGCTCTTCGGTGGCGGTGGCGACTGACTGGTTCATCCCGTCGATTTCACCGATGCGCTGAGTAACACTGCCCAGGCGCTCACCGGCCTGGTTGGCAATGGTCACGCTCTCGCTGCTGTAGCGCTGGCTTTCGGTCATGGTATTGACCGACTCGCGCGCATCCACCTGCAGCTCCTCGATCATCTTCTGGATTTCCTGGGCCGACTCCTGGGTGCGGTGTGCCAGGTTGCGGACCTCGTCGGCGACCACGGCGAAACCGCGGCCGGCTTCACCGGCGCGTGCCGCCTCAATAGCGGCGTTCAGGGCCAACAGGTTGGTTTGCTCGGAAATGCTCTTGATTACCTCGAGGATCTGCCCGATGTTCACCGTTTTGCTGTTGAGTGCCTCGATACTGGTGCTGGATGCACTGATCTTGCTCGACAGTTCATTCATCGCCGAGATGGTCTTCTTCAGCACCTGACTGCCGTCTTCCGCTAGGCGCCGCGCATCGGAAGCCTCATGTGAGGCCTGCGCCGCATTGCGCGCAATCTCCTGCGCTGCCGCGCCAAGTTCGTTGATCGCCGCTGCCACGCTGGTGGTGCGATTGGCTTGCTCGTCGGAGTTGACCATCGAGGAGTTGGAGGCGTTGACCACCAGCTTGGCTACTTCGTTGACCTGTTGGGTGGCCGAGGACACTTCGCGGATCGAGGCGTGGATGCGCTCGACGAACTGGTTGAAGGATTTCGCCAGTTGGCCAAATTCATCCTGACTCTGGATATGCAGGCGCTTGGTCAGGTCACCTTCGCCCTGGGCGATGTCCTGCATGGCCCGGCCCATCACCCGCAGTGGTTGCATCAGCACGCTGATCAGCATGCTCAGCAGGAACATGATCAGCACGACGGCGATCACCGTGGCAACGATGGCCGAGGCGCGGAACTCGCTGAGGGTGGCATAGGCCTTGTTCTTGTCGATGGACAGGCCGACGTACCAGTTCACCGAGGGCAGGCCCTTGACGGCGGTGAAGGTGAGCAGGCGGGGGGCGCCATCCAGCTCCGCTTCACTGAAACCACTGCTGACTTGGGGGGTGTTCTGCGGGTAGACCTCCTTGAGCGACTTCATCACCAGATCCTTGTCCGGGTGCACCAGGATCTTGCCATCCGAACTGACCAGGAAGGCATAGCCCATGCCGCCGAAGTCCAGCGAGTTGATGATCTGGACCAGGGTGTTCAGGCTGAGGTCGCCGCCCACTACGCCGGTACTGCCGGCCGGGGTGGCAATGGTGATGATCAGCCCGCCAGTGGCCACGTCGACATAGGGTTCGGTGAGGGTGGAGCCGCCAGCCGCCATGGCATCCTTGTACCAGGGGCGGGTGCGCGGGTCGTAGTCTGCCGGTATATCGCTCTCCGGGCGAGAGGTGAAGATACCGTCGGCGGCGCCCAGGTAGGTGAAGGCGAAGGTCGAACTCAGAGCACGTTGCTGCAGGGTTTTCACCAAGCTTTCGGGCGTGGTCTCGCTGTCGATTGACTGGGCAACGTTTTCCACCAGCAGGATGCGCCCGGATAGCCAGTTCTGGATGTTGCTGGCAGTTACTGCACCAAGACTCTGCAGCTCGCTTTCCAGATCGGACTTGATCACGTTGCGTTGCAGGTAGTCGTTGTACAGGGTGAACAGGGAGAAGGCTGCGATTACCACCAGGGAGGCGGCTAGCAGTATCTTGTGGCTGAATTTCAGGTTCTGGGTCATGGTTGCTTGCGTCCGGTAAGGTCTGGCAGCAGTCTTGTAGGTGGCCGTTCGACGAAGCGCCGGCTTTATAGGTAACACTACCTATTACGACATAACTGCAGTAAAGCTTTAGCCCGAGGGAAGGCAAGATGCCGGTAACCGATTCATTCGTATTGGGTTCCGACCCACTGGGTCATCCCATTGCCCAGGCGTTGCGCCTGACTAATCGTCATGGCCTGGTGGCGGGTGCCACCGGTACCGGCAAGACGGTGACCCTGCAGCGCCTGGCTGAGTTGTTCAGCGATGCTGGAGTGGCGGTGTTCGCCGCCGATATCAAAGGTGATCTCTGCGGCCTGGGGGCGGCGGGTAATCCTCAGGGTAAAGTGGCCGAGCGCATAGCCGGCATGCCCTGGCTGCAGCACCGCCCGCAGGCTTACCCGGTGACACTCTGGGATGTGGCGGGCAAGAGTGGCCATCCCCTGCGCACCACGCTCAGCGAAATGGGCCCGCTACTGCTGGCCAACCTGCTGGAACTCACGGATAGCCAGCAGGCGGCGCTCTATGCCGCGTTTCAGGTCGCCGACCGCGAAGGTTTGCTGTTGCTCGATCTGAAAGACCTCAAGGCGCTGCTCAACCATCTCAAGGAACATCCCGAGCTGCTCGGGGAGGATCGTGCGCTGTTTGCCGGAGCGTCTGCACAGGCCCTGCAGCGGCGCCTGGCGACCCTCGAGCAACAGGGCGGCGATGCCCTGTTCGGCGAGCCGGCGCTGCAACTGGAAGATATTCTGCGTCCCGATAGAGACGGGCGCGGACGCATCCATCTGCTCGATGCCAGCCAGCTGGTCCACGAAGCGCCCAAGGTCTACGCCACCTTCCTGCTGTGGTTGTTGGCCGAGCTGTTCGAGCAACTGCCCGAGCGGGGCGATGCGGATAAGCCGGTGCTGGCGCTGTTCTTCGATGAGGCTCATCTGCTCTTTGCCGATACGCCCAAGGCCCTGCAAGAGCGTCTGGAGCAGGTGGTGCGGCTGATCCGCTCCAAGGGCGTGGGGGTCTATTTCGTGACCCAGTCGCCGAGTGATCTGCCGGATGATGTGCTGGCCCAGCTTGGCTTGCGTATTCAGCACGGTTTGCGTGCTTTCACCGCCAAGGAGCAGAAGTCCCTGCGCGCGGTGGCCGATGGCTTCCGTCCCAATCCCGAGTTCGACAGCCTCAGCGTGCTCACCGAGCTGGGCATTGGCGAAGCGCTGGCCGGCACCCTGGAGGAGAAGGGCACGCCGGCCATGGTGCAGCGCGTGGCTATCGCCCCGCCGCAGTCACGTATCGGCCCCTTGAGCGAGGCCGAGCGCGCCGCATTGTTGCGCGGTTCGCCGCAAGCCGGGCGCTATGACAAGCCGTTTGATCGCGAGTCAGCCTATGAAATGCTTATGGTGCGTGCACAGCAGCAAGCGGATGAGGCTCCTGCGGTCAAGCCGAATGCAGCAGGTCAGGGAGCGGAGGCGGGCGGCCTGGGCGGTATGGCTGGCGAATTGCTGGGCAGTCTCGCCAGTCAGGTCATGAAGACTGCCGTACGCCAGGCGGCCAACCAGATTGGTCGACAGCTGGTGCGGGGGCTGATGGGCTCTCTGCTGGGCGGCAAGCGTCGCTGAAGCTGCTGTGAGCTGGGCATAAAGGCGCCAATAGGCGCCTTTATGGTTTATGGCCGCACTAGCAAAGACACTTCAATCGCTTTCCCGGGCCTGTTCGATCTTGTGCAGTTCCTGCTGGAACGCCTGGTCGAGGAGGCTGGGCTTCTTGCGCCAGGGTTTGCGCTCGGGGTCCGGTTGAGCGGCGTAGGTAATAACTTCTCCGCCGTATACATCCTTGTAACGTTGTGCCTGGCGTTCTAGTTCAACGCGCAGTTCATCTTTCGTCACGTGAGTATCCAAGGTTGCTGCTGGGGGGCGTGTCCGTCGGGTTCGTCCGTTGTCCGTTATTGCGACAATGGGCCGAAGGCCGGCGAACTAGGTTCGGGGTGTATCGAGCAACTTCAGCAGGTGATCAACTGTTGAAGTTGATGGGGGGGATTATAACGGGTGTGCTTGTAATTGCGCGCAACTACAAGAGCCTGTCTGTTACCCACTACGGTCTTTAGAGTGTACTGGGTTTGTAACAGTTCAACATGACTTGATCTTGTCCACAGCAATAAGTGTGTCAAGCACCAGCGCGCTGGTGCTGTCCAGGTTATTGCTAAAAGGGTTGCCGGGCATATTTGCCCGGCACACTTTCAGTGCACCAGGCCGCGGGCGCGCAGCTGTTCAACGATATGATCGGCGGCCTGCTCGGCGCTGTGGCGGCTGGTTTCGATGTGGATCTCCGCCGCTTCCGGGGCCTCATAGGGGGAGTCGATCCCGGTGAAGTTCTTCAACTCACCCCGTCGCGCCTTCTTGTACAGGCCTTTGGGGTCGCGTTTCTCCACTTCACTCAAGGAAGTGTCAACGAAGACTTCGATGAACTCCCCTTCTGCGACCAGGTTGCGGGCCAGCTCGCGCTCGGAGCGGAAGGGCGAGATAAAGGCACTGATAACGATCAGGCCGGCATCGACCATCAGCTTGGAAACTTCGCCGACCCGACGAATATTCTCCACTCGATCCGCCGCGGTGAAGCCCAGGTCCTTGTTCAGCCCGTGGCGCACGTTGTCGCCATCGAGCAGATAGGTGTGCACCCCCATGGCGTGCAGGCGGCGCTCCAGCAGGTTGGCGATGGTCGATTTGCCGGCGCCGGACAGGCCGGTCAGCCATAGCACGCAGGGCTTGTGGCCGTTGAGGCGGCCACGCGCCGCTTTGTCGACTTCCAGGGCTTGCCAGTGGATGTTCTGCGAGCGGCGCAGGGCAAAGTGCAGCATGCCGGCGCCGACCGTCTGGTTGCTGTAACGGTCGATGATGATGAAGCTGCCCATGTCGCGGTTTTCCGCGTAGGGGTCAAATGCGGTGGCGCGATCCAGGCTCAGGGTGCAGACGCCAATCTCGTTCAGCTCCAGGGTTCTGGCGGGTAACTGGTCGAGGCTGTTGACGTCGATCTGGTATTTCGGCGGGCTGAGTGTCGCGCCGACTGTACTGGCGCCCATCTTCACCAAGTAGGCGCGGCCTGGCAGCAGGGCCTGCTCGGCCATCCACACCACTGTGGCTTCGAACTGGTCGGCGACTGCCGGGGGCGCATCGGCGCTGGCGATTACATCGCCGCGGCTGATGTCGATCTCGTCGCTCAGGGTCAGGGTGACGGACTGGCCGGTAGTGGCTACGGCCAGATCGCCGTCGAGGGTGACGATACGCGCTACTGTGCTGATCTTGCCCGAGGGCAGCACGCGGATTGCGTCGCCAGGGCGCACACTGCCGCCGAGGATGCGACCGGAAAAGCCGCGAAAATCCAGGTTGGGGCGGTTCACCCACTGCACCGGCATGCGCAGGGGCGCATCGTCCTGGGCGCCATCGATGGGCACGCTCTCCAGGTGCTGCATCAGGCTCGGGCCCTGATACCATGGGGTGTTGCTGCTGGGGCCGGTCATGTTGTCGCCGCGCAGGGCGGACAGCGGGATGCTCTGGATGTGCTCGATGCCCAGCTTGCTGGCGAAGGCGCGGTAGTCGGCGTCGATCTGCTCGAAGACTTCCTGCGAGTAATCGACCATGTCCAGCTTGTTGATCGCCAATACCACACGCTTGATGCCGATCAGTGAGACCAGATAGCTGTGGCGGCGGGTCTGGGTCAGCACGCCTTTGCGCGCATCGATCAGGATCACCGCGAGGTCGGCGGTCGAAGCGCCGGTGATCATGTTGCGGGTGTATTGCTCATGGCCGGGAGTGTCGGCAACGATGAACTTGCGTTTCTCGGTGGCGAAGAAGCGATAGGCGACATCGATGGTGATGCCTTGTTCGCGCTCGGCGGAAAGGCCATCGACCAGCAGGGCGAAATCCAGTTCGCCGCCCTGGGTGCCGACTTTCTTCGAGTCGCTTTCCAGGGCGCTCATCTGGTCTTCCAGAAGTGCCTTGGCGTCGTACAGCAGGCGACCGATCAGCGTGCTCTTGCCGTCATCGACACTGCCGCAAGTGATGAAGCGCAGCAGGCTCTTGTGCTGGTGCACCTTGAGGTACTGCTCGATGTCCTCTTCGATGAGGTGGGTGTGTGCGTTCATCAGAAGTAACCCTCGACCTTTTTCTTTTCCATCGAGCCACTGCTGTCGTGGTCGATCATCCGTCCCTGGCGTTCGCTGGTGGTGGCCAGGAGCATTTCCTGAATGATGCCAGGCAGTGTGTCGGCTTCCGACTCCACCGCGCCGGTCAGTGGGTAGCAGCCCAGCGTGCGGAAACGTACGCTTTTCAGTTGCGGCACCTCGCCTTCGCGGAGCGGCATGCGCTCATCGTCGACCATGATCAGTGTGCCATCGCGCTCGACCACCGGGCGTTTGGCGGCGAAGTACAGCGGCACGATCGGAATGCCTTCCAGATAGATGTACTGCCAGATATCCAGCTCGGTCCAGTTGGAAATCGGGAAGGCGCGGATGCTTTCGCCTTGTTGCTTGCGCGCGTTGTACAGGCGCCACAGTTCCGGGCGCTGCGCCTTGGGGTCCCAGCGATGCTGGGCGGAGCGGAAGGAGAACACGCGCTCCTTGGCCCGCGATTTCTCTTCGTCACGCCGCGCGCCGCCGAAGGCCAGGTCGAACTTGTGGGCTGTCAGGGCCTGTTTCAGGCCCTCGGTTTTCCACATGTCGGTGTGCATCGAGGAGCCGTGGCTGAACGGATTGATCCCCTGCTCCTGGGCTTGCGGGTTGTGGTGGACCAGCAGCTGCATGCCCGATTCCTTGGCCATGCGCTCACGCATCTCGTACATCGCCTGGAACTTCCAGGTGGTGTCTACGTGCAGCAGAGGAAAGGGGGGAGGGGACGGAAAGAATGCCTTGCGCGCCAGATGCAGCATCACCGCGCTGTCCTTGCCGATGGAATAGAGCATCACCGGGTTTTCCGCTTCGGCAACCGCTTCGCGGAAAATATCGATGCTTTCCGCTTCCAGACGTTCGAGGTGGGTCAACTGCGACATAGTGGCATTCTCTGCATGCATAACGATTTAACTGCGGCTGCTGGCGCCCGCGCGCTGCAAGTCCGCCATGGCCAGTGCAAGGCCTGTTCCATGACGGACTATAACGGGCATGCCGGTCGTTGTCTGGCGCTGCTCAGCGGTTCTTCTGGAACTGTTTGGCAAAGTCCCAGGCCGCCTGGCTGGCGGAGAAGTTGCCGGCAAACAGCTTGCGATTGCGCCGACTGTCACCGCCGGGCCAGACATGCTCGCCGTTGGGGATCAGGCGGAGTTGCACGGCGGCCTGGCTCGGGCAGCTCCAGCTGGTCAGTTCCGAGCCGTCCGGCAGAGCCTGCTCGCTGGAGCCTGCACAATTATGCGCCTTGGCCATGATCTGCAGGGTTTCCGGTACGGAGCGGTGGGCCACGCCGGCGATGGCGTTCTCCCCCATGCCGCCGGCATAGGGTACGTTGCTGTCCTTCGCACCATGGATATGCAATACCGCTACGCTCTTCGCCCCGGCACAGCTATTGAGCGCCAGTGTGCCGGAAACCGGAATGATCGCGGCGATGTCCTGGGGGATTTCACAGGCCAGGCGGTAGGCCATCATCGCACCGTTGGAAATGCCGGTGGCGTAGACCCGCGAACGGTCCAGGGGATGGTGGCTGGCGATATCCCCGAGCATGCTGCGGATGAACTGCACATCGTCAACATTCTGCTCGGCGGCCTGGCCGCAACATTTACCGGCATTCCAGGTGCGGCGCTTCTTCATCAGCCGGGCGCCTGTGCCGTTGGGGTAGGCCACCATGAACTGGTTGCTGGCGGCGATGCGGTTCATGCCGGTGGTGCGCTCGGTGTCATCGGCATTACCAAGCCCGCCATGCATAACGATCATCAGCGGCAGCGGGCCCTGTGCATTGCTCGGTACGTAGAGCTTGTAGCTACGGGAGGCGCCGTTGACCTGCATTTCAAACAGCCGGCCTTCATTGCCGGCGGCCCCTGCCAGCAGGGGTGCCAGCAGCAACAGGCTCGACAGCAGGGTTTTGATCAGTGTGGTGCGCATGTGCCAGCTCCTTGGTCAATCTCGGCTCAGTAGTCTTCTTCGGCTTGCTGCACGCTGGCTACGTCCAGGGCAGCATCTTCCAGTTCACGTACGACCGAGAGATCGCTGCGCAGTTCGATGAGGATGGCTTCCAGCCACTGGATGTCGGTTTCGATCTTCTGCCGGTATTTGACGATGTCCTTGAGGCTGAGGTTTTCCGCAGGGCGGCCCTGGCCGTCGAACAGCAGGCGCACGCTGCCGGCGATCTCGCGACTGCCATTGAGGTGCGACAGCTCCCGCTCCAGATGGCTACGCACCCGGCGTGCCTGCACGCGTTGTTGCAGATCGTCGCGCAATACCTGCAGGTGCGGCGGCAGTGATGGCAGCTCCTCGAGAGGGCCTGGGGTAGAAATGTTACCGATGCGCGAGCGTGTGGGCATGCTGGGCTTCTCAGTCAGTGTTGATAGCCGAATTCCAGGGCCATTTTCTGTACTTCTGCCTTCAGGCAGGCACCATCGATGCGCCAGGGCAGGGGGGCACGCAAGGGCGGCTGTTTGGGTAAATGGGGCTGGAATACCGGGTCGCGCAGAAAATTGGGGTCGTTGCCGAACAGTGCATTGATCGGGCCGACGCGGGCAAAAGATGACTGTTCGGGGTGCAGCATGTCTTCCAGTGCCTCGATATCATCGCGCAGGCCCAGCCAGCGGCAGATGTCCGCCAGGCTGCCCAGAGGGTCGGACATCACGTCTTCGCCGCGCACATGCAGCTTCTGCCGTTCGGGGACCTTTTCCAGCAGTTCCATGATGTTCAGGTTGGTGTCATGCCAGGCCAGTTGCGGATCGATGATCGCCTGGTTTTCGGTGTAGTCGATCGAGTTCACCGAGAGGGCATAGCCACCTTCCTGCATCTTCATCACCGAGTTGCCCTGATTGGTCGGGTGGCGGGTCAGGTGCATATAAAAGGCATCGGGATAGGCGGCGTAGATGCGCTCCAGATAGATCGCGCTGGTGACATGCGCCGGGCTTTTCTCGATGGCCATCAGCGGCGCAATCGCCTGGCAGATTTCCTGGAAAACCTCGCTACCGCTACGGCTCTGCCGCGCGGCCAGCCAGTGGTTGGCCATTTCCACGGTGTTGCTGGTCTGTTCGCCGGCATAGATCTCGGCGACCGCACGCAGGATGCCGTGGCGCTGGAACTTGCCGAAACCAGCGTCACTCTTGCCGTCCCACATTTCCATCAGGCGATCGACGGTGAACAGGTTCAGCTCGGGCAGCCCGAATGCCTGTGGATGCTGGCCCAGCATGCCGGCGATCAATGAGGTATAGGATCGCGGCAACGCCAGGATGAACAGCGGCTGAGTCATCAGGCCTTGCCTGCGAAGCCTTCGACGAACGGCACTTCGAAGCACTTCTCGTGCATGATCGGGCCGTGGCCGAAATAGCCATCTTCACCGAACAGTTCGCCGTGGTCGGCGGTGATGATGAACCAGGTGTTTTCCGGGGCTTTCTCCATCAGCTTGCCGATCAGTCCATCGACGTACTCGACGCAGCGAATCTGCTGCTGGCGGAGCATTTCCATCTGCTCCTGATCGAAGAATGCCTCGCTGTCTGCGGCGTTGTGCTGGGCCTCACCGCCGAGGGTCTTGAACACGCCGTGTACCCCGGAGATGCGCGGCAGGTTTTCGTCCGTGAGCATGTAGGGGTAGTGGGTTTCGCCCAGGTTGAGGAAGTAGTAGTGCGGCTCGTCCTCGGGGAAGGTCATTTCCTCGACCATGCCGGCGAAGTCGTTGTGGTTGCTCATCAGCTTGTAGTCATCGAAGTGCTGGTTGATGGCGGTCTGCTGGTTGAGCACCGGCATCGATACGCGCGCCACCGTGCGGTAGCCGAGTTGGCCGAGCACCTTGGGCAGCGACAGTTCCGGGATGAAGTTGCGGAACGACACATCGGTGATCCCGGTGCGGGTCACCCACTGCACGAACTCTTCCTTGTACACCTCGGAGGCATAGACCTCGCGCGGGGTGTTGTGCGGCAGCATGCCCATGGTGAAGGCGTAGTGCGACGGCGCCGTCCAGGAGGCATAGCTGTAACGCTTTTCGATCTCGCCAACGCGCTCGATATTCGGTGTCTTGGCAGCCACGCAGGAGTCATAGCGGCAGCTGTCCATGATGATGAACACGATGTGGTTGATAGGTGCACTCATGGGGTTGTCCTCTCTGGGCTGGCTGGAATCGAGCGTGGATTGTCCTGTATCGCCGGATGGCGGCGCCTGGCATGGCTGCTATGTCTGTCGCGCGGGTAGGGCTGATGCACTGCGCGGGCGAATTGGCCGGCTGTGCCGGCCGGCAAGGCGAGCTTGCTTGGCCTGCGGGCGGTTTGTCGCTGCGTAGCTGGTCTGTCCATGGCCGCTTGGTTGTTCCCTGATTGCTTACGTCTCACCTGCACACTGTCGATCCCCGTGCATGTCTTTGCCGCAATGGTCAGCGGCGTACGGGGGCGAATTGTGCATCAAGCATGCCGCTCCCCATGTTGCTGACATATTACCGATCATGCCGCCAGTGGTTCCCTTGGGCCGATTGCAACCATCCCTGGCGCATGGGTCTTTGGCGCCGAGGCTGTTGGCTGGGAGTCCGGAGTGCGTTGTAATTTTGACTTATTGATCAGAAGCTTATGATTTTCGTTGTAATTTTGACATTATTAGGTGGTTGCTGGTAAAAAGCCACTACAAAAAATGCCTCCTTGCGGTGCAGATTGCGCCGCAATGGTTCGGGCAAAATAATGGCTGTGAAATAAATCCTGCATAAATTCATTGTCGCGTCGTTTTTTTGTCACGTGATGCGGCTTTGCTTTGGCTGTGCCGCTGGTTCTGGCCAGCGCTTGCGCAGTGTGGGTGAAGTACAAAGTTTCTAGGGCGACGCGCGAGCTTCATGCTGTTTACGGGTTTCTGCCCGTTTCTTGCAGTGGGTGCTCTTCAGGTGGTTGCAGCTGGAATTGGCCCCCGAGTGAGTGCGGACATCCGCCACACGGGGTTGTTTGCCTAAGGAATGAGGCTGCACGCATGAATGGCTCTCAAAGCGCTTCTGGCTTTCAGACGTTGGTATTTTCTCCAAGCGGTTTGGCGCACCCTGCTCTGGCAATTGCTGCCTCCCGGGCCGGTGGTCTTGGCGTCCTCGATCTGGAGCTCGCGGGCTGTGCGGTGCAGGGCGTCGAGCAGTTGGCTGTGCTCGCCCAGCATGCCGGGCCGCACGGCTTTGGCGTGCGTCTGGGCGATTTTGATCGCGCGCTGCACGATGCTCTGGTGCGTCAGGCGGGCACTGGTTTGTGTCTGCTGGTGGTGGGTGGCGAGCAGTTCAGCCCGTGGCGCGATAGCCTGCCAGCCCTGCGTGCCCGCGGTGTGCGCGTGCTGCTCGAGTTGTCGAGCAGCGCGCCGCTTGAGCCAGACCTGCTCGCTGCCGTTGATGGCCTGATCCTCAAGGGCCACGAAGCCGCCGGTTTCGTTGGCGAAAGCAGCTGCTTCATTCTCGCCCAGCACTGGCGCCAACAGAGTGACTTGCCACTCTACCTGCGTGGCGGCATCACCCCGCACACCGCCGCTGCCGCCGCCGTTGCCGGATGTGCGGGCGTAGTGCTGGACAGTCAGGTCCTGCTGCTGCAGGAGTCGCCGGTCGCCAGTGAGCTGTTCCCCCATCTGCGCAGCCTGTCCGGCAGCGAAACAGTCGCCGCCGGCAACGGCGAGTTCGGCTGTTACTGCCGGGTACTGCTGCGTCCCGGTTTTGCCACGGCCAAGGCCTTTGTCGCCGCGGCGGAATGTCTCACTCCCGCCGAATTGCGCGCGCGGGTGCTGGCCGAAATCAACTGGCGCGAGCCAGCCGCCGGGTTGCTGCCGCTGGGCCAGGATGTGGCATTCGCGGCTGCCTGGCAGAAACAGTACGGCAGCCTGGCGCAACTGCTCCAGGCCATCGATAACGCGGTGCAGAACAACCCGCAGGCTGCCCTGAAAGCGCGGGCGATCCAGGCCGATGCGCCACTGGCCCAGGCCCTGGGCCTGCCGTTGCCGCTGGTGCAGGGGCCGATGAGCCGGGTCTCGGACAAGGCCGAATTTGCCGAAGCCGTAGCCAGTGGTGGGGCGCTGCCGATGCTGGCCCTGGCCCTGCTCAAGGGCAAGCCGCTGGATGATTTGCTGAACAAGACCCACCAGCTGCTCGCCGGCCGACCCTGGGGTATCGGCCTGCTGGGCTTCGCCCCGCAAAGCCTGCTCGACGAGCAGATTGCCGCGGCCAAGCCCTACCAGCCCAACTACGCCATCATCGCCGGCGGTCGCCCGGACCAGGCAGTGCGCCTGGAGCAGTCGGGCATCCCGTCCTTCCTGCATGTGCCGTCGGCCAACCTGATCCCGATGTTCCTCAAGGAAGGGGCGCGGCGCTTCATCTTCGAGGGCCGCGAGTGCGGCGGGCATGTCGGCCCGCTGAGCAGCTTCGTGTTGTGGAGCAGCATGATCGACCGCCTGCTCGACGAGATCAAAGGCGGCGTGCCGGCGGCCGAGATCCAGGTGCTGTTCGCCGGTGGCATCCACGATGCCCGTTCCTCGGCCATGGTTCAGACCATGGCGGCGCCTTTGCTGGCGCTGGGCGTCAAGGTCGGCATGCTGATGGGCAGCGCCTACCTGTTCACCCGTGAAATCGTCGGCTCCGGCGCCATAGTTTCGACTTTCCAGCAGCAGGCCATCGACTGTGCGCGCACGGTCAACCTGGAGTCCGGCACCGGACATGCCAGCCGCTGCGCCTACACCCCGTTCGCCGCCGCGTTCTTCGCTCGCCGCAACGAGCTCAAGCAGCAGGCTGTGCCCGCCGACGAGGCGCGCGAGCAGCTCGACGATCTGATCCTCGGTCGCCTGCGCCTGGCTTCCAAGGGCAGCATGCGCATCGGTGAAGAGGCCAAGCTCAAGGTCTTCAGCGAGGACGAGCAAGTCGCCGACGGCATGTACATGATCGGCCAGGTCGCCACCCTGCGCGCCGCCGTTACCGATATCGCCAGCCTGCACCACAGCGTCACCGACGAGGCACTGGCCCTGCTCGAAGCGCATGTGCAGGCCCAGGACGAGCTGGCGCCGCTGAGCGGCGATCCGGCGGATATCGCCATTATCGGCATGGGCTCGGTGCTGCCAGGCTCGAAGACCCCGCGCGAGTACTGGCACAACATCCTCAACAAGGTCGACGCGATCACCGAAATCCCGGCCCATCGCTGGGACTGGCGCCTGTACTTCGACGAGAACCGCAGCACCCCGGACAAGATCTACTCGCGCTGGGGCGGCTTCCTCGACGACATGGTCTTCGATCCAACCCGTTACGGCATGCCGCCGAAATCCATCGAGTCGGTCGACCCGATGCAGCTGATGGCCCTGGACATAGCCCGCCAGACCCTCAGCGACGCCGGCTACGAGCAGCGTGGCTTCAATCGCGAGAAGGCCTCGGTAATCATCGGCGCCAGCGGCGGTGCCGGCGACGTCGGCATGCAGTACGGCCTGCGCTCCGAGCTGCCGCGTTTTTCGGGCGAGCTGCCGAGCGCGATCGCCGAGCGCCTGCCGGAATGGACCGAAGACACCTTCGCCGGCATCCTGATCAACGTCATGGCCGGGCGCATCGCCAACCGCCTGGACTTCGGCGGAGTCAACTTCGCCACCGACGCCGCTTGCGCCTCGTCCCTGGCGGCGATCTATCAGGGCATCAACGAACTGCTCTCCGGCCGTAGCGATCTGGTTATCGCTGGCGGCGTGGATACCGTGCAGGGCCCGTTCGGCTACCTGTGCTTCAGCAAGACCCAGGCCCTGTCGCCGCGCGGCCGTTGCCGCACCTTCGACGAATCGGCCGACGGCATCGTGATTTCCGAAGGCATCGCCATGCTCGCGCTCAAGCGCCTGAGCGATGCCGAGCGCGACGGCGACCGCGTCTATGCGGTGATCAAGGGCATGGCCGGCAGCAGTGACGGCAAGGCCAAGGGCCTCACCGCGCCGTTGCCTGCCGGGCAGTTGCGCGCCATGCGCCGGGCCTACCAGCAGGCCGGCTTCGGCCCGGAAAGCGTCGGCCTGTTCGAGGCCCACGGCACCGGCACGGTGGCCGGCGACACCGCCGAACTGGACAGCACCACCTCGCTGTTGCGCGAAGCCGGCAGCCGACCGGCGCAAGCCGTGGTCGGCTCGGTGAAGACCATGATCGGTCACACCAAGGCCACCGCCGGCGTGGCTGGGATGATCAAGGCGGCCCTGGCCCTGCATCACAAGACCCTGCCGCCGCACCTCGGCGTGCAATCGCCGAACGCGGTATTGAAGGCCGCCGACAGCCCGCTCTGCGTGCTGGATGAGGCGCAGCCCTGGCTGGTCAATGGTGAGCAGCCGCGCCGCGCCGCGGTCAGCGCTTTCGGTTTCGGTGGCACCAACTTCCACGCGGTATTGGAAGAGTACGCGGGCGAATATCGGCCCTGGTTGCAGCCTAGCGTCAGCGATGCCTGGGCGGCCGAGCTGCTGCTGTGGCGCGCCGCCAGTCGTGAGCAGTTGCACAGTCAGGTTGCCGCGCTGCAGCAGCAACTGGCGGCGCCGGGCAAGGTGGCGTTAGCCGATATCGCCTGCCACCTGGCGGCCAACCTTGGCAGCGGTATGCACAGTCTGGCCCTGGTGGTCGGTAGCCTCGACGAGTTGGCCGACAAGCTGGACAAGGCGCAGCGACGCCTGGCCGGTGAGGCGTTGATCGACCCGAGCATTCAGCTGGGCGACAGCCTGGTCGAGGCCGGTCAGGTCGCCGTGCTGTTCCCCGGCCAGGGGTCGCAGAACATCCACATGCTGCGCGAAGTCGCCGTGCTGTTCCCGGCCGTGGCCGAGACCCTGGCTGCCGCCGACCAGCAGTTGCAGGGCACTACCGAGCGCTTTGCCGACAAGCCGCTGAGCCAGTTCATCTACCCGCGTAGCTGTTATGACGAGGCTGCGCGCCAGGCCGCCAGTGCGGCGCTGACCAGCACCGACATCGCCCAGCCGGCCCTCGGCGTGGTCGAGGCCGGCCTGTGGCGCCTGCTGCAGGAACTGGGCGTCAGCGCCGACATGGCCGCCGGGCACAGTTATGGCGAGTTCGTCGCCCTGTTCGCTGCCGGGCACATCGATTTTCCCACCCTGATCAGCCTGTCCGAGGCGCGTGGTCGCTTCATCGTCGAGGCCGCTGCCAGTGCTGGCAGCGAGCTGGGCAGCATGGCCATGGTGCAGGCGCCGCGAGCGGTGGTCGAGGCCAGCATCGGCCATCTGCCGGACGTGCTGGTGGCCAACCACAACGCGCCGGAGCAGAGCATCATTTCCGGCTCCCAGGCCGGTATCGCCAGCGCCCTGCAGGCCTTCCAGGCGGCCGGGCTGAATGCCAGCGCCATCCCGGTGGCGGCGGCCTTCCATTCGCCCTTCGTCGCCCCGGCGCAGTCGTTGCTGGCCGCGGCCATCGATGCGGCCAACTGGCAGCCGGGCAGCATGCCGGTGTACTCCAACAGCACGGCCGCGCTGCATAGCAGCGAGACGGCGCAACTCAAGGCGAGCATGGCCGAACACCTGGTCAAGCCGGTCGAGTTCGTCGCCCAGGTCGAAGCCATGTATGCCGCCGGTGCTCGCGTATTCATCGAGGTCGGGCCCAAGGCCGTGCTCAGCCGTCTGGTTGGGCGCATCCTCGACGGTCGCGCGCACCAAGCCATCGCCCTGGATGAGCGTGGCGCGGGCATCACCAGCCTGTTGACCGCCCTGGCCCGGTTGTTCTGCCTGGGTGTCAGCTTCAAACCCACCGCACTGTTCGCCCGCCGCGCTTGCCTGCGCAGCAGCAATGGCCGTCTCGACGGCCTGTGGCAGGACGCCAGCCTGCCCAAGCAGGCCTGGCTGCTCAACGGCAGCGGCGCCCGTCGCGCCAGCGCCGCGCAGCGGCAGATCGGCGTACGCCAGGGCGAAGTACTGCCGGCCGCGCCCAGCGAGCCACGCACACTGGTCGCAGCGGTCGCCCAACCCCTTTCAATTCCCGTCCCCCAACGCGCAGCGCAGGCTGCACCCCGAGTCAAGGAGAGGCTGGTCATGTCTGAAACAACGGCTCCCAACGGTGACGAAATGTCATCGGTGATGGCGGAGTATTTCGCCACCATGCGCCAGTTCCTGGAAACCCAGGAGCGGGTGCTCAACACCTTCATGGCCGGTGGTGCTGCGGCCAGCCAGCCGCGTGCCATGCCGGCAGCGGCTGCTCCGGCGCGTCGCCCGGCACCCGCTGCGGCACCGGCGCGTGTCGCGGTCGCACCGGCTCCGGTGGCGATGCCGGTGGCTGCCCCCGTGGTTGCCGCGCCTGCTCCGGTTGCTGCGGCGCCGGCCGTGGTTGCGCCAGCTCCGGCTGCGCCGGCTGCTCCTGCCGCCGCTCCGGCGCAGGTGGCGGGTGCCAAGATGAAGGACATCCTGCTGTCCATCGTCGAGGAACGCACCGGTTACCCGAGCGACATGGTCGGCCTGGAACAGAACCTCGAAGCCGACCTCGGCATCGATTCGATCAAGCGCGTGGAAATCGTCGGTGCCCTGCTGCAGACCCTGCCGCCGGCCTACGGCAGTGCCCTGGGCGAGGCGCGTAGCGAGCTGAACACGCGAGCGACGCTGGCCGACATGCTCAAGCTGCTGCAAAGCCTGGAGGTCGGCGAGGCGGCAGTCCCTTTTGATTTGGCCGGGGCGAACCCGATAGCTGCCACCCCCGTGGTCAGCCATTCGCCCCGGCATGTCGTGATTGCCGAAGCAGAAGAAATTCCGGCCAACGCCCTGCGCCAGTTCGAGCCCGGTTACTTCGTCATTACGGCGGACAACCACGGCCTGGCGCTGCGCCTGCAAGAGTGGCTGGAGCAGCGCGGCTGCACGGTGTCGTTGCTGGCACCGAGCCTTCTGGCCGATGAAGCGGCGCTGCTGGCCTGGTGCCGGGAGACCGCCGCCAATCCGGACAAGGTGGTCGCCGGCGTGATCCACCTGGCGGCGCTGGGCGCCCATGCCTTGCCGCGCGATGCGCAGCTGGGCAGCTGGCAGCGTGAGCTGCTGGTCAACGAGAAGTCGCTGTTCCTGATTTTGCATGCCCTGGCCGCGCAGCTGCGTAGCGATGCCCATGTGATGGCGGTCAGCGGCCTGGGTGGCCTGTTCGGTCGCGGTGACGCGTCGGCAGAGGCCAGCCTCAGCCTGCAGGGCGGCAGCAGCGGCCTGATCAAGTCCGTGCGTGAAGAGCGCCCGACTCTGCGTACCCGCGCCATCGATCTCGATCCGGCGCTGGCGGCTGCCGAGCAGCTGGCCATCATCAGCGCCGAGCTGCAGCTGGTCGGCGGGCGCCAGGAAGTCGGCTATCCGGGTGGGCAGCGCACGCTGTTCCGCACCCAGGCCCATGAAATTGCCAGCAGCGATCTGCTGCCGCCACTGAATAATGCCGTGGTCCTGGCCACCGGCGGCGCCCGCGGTATCACCGCCGAGGTGCTGCGCGACCTGGCCCGGCCGGGCAATGTGCTGATACTCACCGGACGCAGCGAGTTGCACGAGGAAGATCCGGCCACCGCCGGCCTCGACAGCCAGAACGCCCTGCGCCAGTACTTCATCGGCGAAGTGCGCGCCGGTCGCCTGCAGCTCAGCCCGGCGGACGTGCAGCGCAAGGTGGCGGCCATCGTCGCCCTGCGCGAGATGCACAGCAATATCGCCGACCTGCGCCAGGCTGGCGCCACGGTCGAGTACATCGCCGTCGACGTCACCCATGAGCCCGCCGTGCAGGCCCTGTTGATTGGCTTGCGCGAGCGCTATGGCAAGGTCAGTGGGGTGGTGCATGGCGCCGGGGTGATCGAAGACAAGTTGCTGGAAGACAAGAGCGCGGAAAGCTGGATGCGCGTGGTCGGCACCAAGGTCAACGGCATGCTGCTGCTGCAGAAGTATGTGGACGTGGCCGAGCTGGAATTCTTCGCCGTGTTCAGCTCGGTGGCCGGCCGGTATGGCAACAGCGGCCAGCTGGACTACGCCACCGCCAACGAGCTGATGAACCGCCTGTGCTGCCAGCTGCAACGGCAGTGGGGCGAACAGGTCAACGTGGTGTCGCTGAACTGGGGCCCCTGGGGCGCGACCAAGTTCGGCGCCGGCATGGTCACCGCCGACACCGAGAAGAAATTTGCCGACAAGGGCGTGGCCCTGGTCACTGCCGCCCAGGGTCGCCAGTTGTTCAGCGAAGCCCTGCGCCTGCGCGGCGCGCATGCAGTGGAAGTGATCGCCGGCGGCGGTCCCTGGGAGCAGCACGAGGCCGACATCGGCCGCTTGTTCGAGGCCGAAGCTGGTGCGGCGCAGGGTGGCATCAACCAGCCGCTGCTGACCCACGGCCGCATCGAGCATGGCGACAAGGGCACCGAGGTGCTCACCTTCACCATCGATACCGCCCACGGCTATCTGCAGGAACACTGCATCGACGGCATCCCGGTGCTGCCGGCGGCCGTGGCCCTGGAGATTGTCGCCGAGGCCGCCAGTGTCATGTGGCCGGGCTGGGTGGTCGCCGAGGTGGCCGAGTTCCGCCTGCTCAAGGGCGTGCAACTGAACGAGCCGACCCAGACCCTGGCCGTGGTGATCAACCCGCCGACCTACGCCAGCAGCGAAGGCTTCGACGCCAGCCTGACCATCCGTTCGGGCAGCGGCAAGACCCAGCGCATCCACTACCGTGCTGCGGTGAAGATGGCCCAGCAACTGCCGGAAGCGCCGCTGCATCGTCCCGGCGAATACCGCGAGCGTGAGCTGCCGGTGGCCAAGGCTTACCAGGAGTGGCTGTTCCACGGCCCGCGCTTCCAGGTGATCCGCGCCATCAACGGTCTGTCCAGTCAGGGCGCAGCCGCGCTGATGTGCCCCAGCTCGCCGCAACAGTGGCTGAGCGGTGCGCCAGCGCAGCAGCAGTGGATCGTCGACCCGGCGGTGCTCGATGCGGCGCCGCAGATGGCCCTGCTGTGGGCGCGCACCTTCCACGACGGCTCGGCACTGCCGGCGCAGTTCGGTCGGGTGATCCGCTACGTCGAGCAGTTGCCGGAGCGCTTTCACATGGACTTCCAGTGCCTGCCCGGTGAGGCCCAGCAGGTGCGCGCCAACGTGTTCTTCACCGATGACGACGGCAAGTTGCTGCTGCTGATCGAGGAGCTGGAGTGCATCGTCGATGCTCGCCTCAATCGCCTCGGCGGCACCCACCTGCGCAAGGAAACCGAGTGAGCCGCATGAGCCAGCCAGCCAACCAGCCGATCGCCATCATCGGCATGGCCTGCATCTTTCCGCAGGCCCCGGATATCGCCAGCTTCTGGCGCAATATTCTCGCCGCCACGGATGCCGTGAGCGAACCGCTGGCCGAGTGGGAAGCCTCGCGTTACCTGGATTCCGGGCGCATCGAAACCCAGTTTGGCGGCTTTCTCAATGACCTCTACCGCTTCGATCCGCGCGAGTTCGGCATCATGCCCAACTCGGTGGACGGCGGTGAACCGGACCAGTTCCTCGCCCTCAAGGTGGCCCGTGACGCGCTGCTCGATGCTGGCTACCTGAGCGACGAACACGATCACCGCGACACCGGCATCATCCTCGGCCACAGCACCTACCTGCACCGTGGCCAGGTCAGCCATATCCAGAATCACATCGTCCTCGACCAGACCCTGGAACTGCTCAAGGCGGCCCAGCCGAGCCTCAGCGACGATGACCTGGCGCGCCTGCGCGCGGCGCTGCAGAAGAAGCTGCCGCCGTCCAACACCGACATCGCCCCGGGCCTGGTGCCCAACGTGATGACCGGGCGCATCGCCAACCGCCTCAACCTCAAGGGGCCGAACTACATCGTCGATGCCGCCTGTTCCTCTTCGCTGCTGGCGGTCAATGCGGCCATGGACGAACTGCGCAACGGCCGCAGCCAGCTGATGATCGCCGGTGGGGTGAATGCCTCGCTGCCGGCCGAAGTCTCGGTGATCTTCACCCAGCTCGGTGCCTTGAGTGGGCGCAAGAAAGTCCGCCCGTTCGAGCAGGGCAGCGATGGCACCCTGCTCGGAGAAGGCCTGGGCATGGTGGTGCTCAAGCGCCTCGACGACGCCCTGGCCGATGGTGATCGCATCTATTCGGTGATCCGTGGCATCGGTCAGGCCAGTGACGGTCGCGGCACCGGCCTGCTGGCGCCGAGCGAGGAGGGCGAGGCCCTGTCGATCCGCCGCGCCTACGAGGGCAGTGGCGTGGAACCGGCCAGCATCTCGCTGATCGAGGCCCACGGCACCGGCATCCCGCTGGGCGACAAGACCGAGATCGCCGCCCTGCGCAGTGTGCTCGGCGCGCGCCAGGGCCTGCTCGGCAGCGTGGCGATCGGTTCGGTCAAGTCGATGATCAGCCACTGCATCCCGGCCGCCGGCATCGCCGGATTGATCAAGACCAGCCTGGCCCTGCACCACAAGATCCTGCCGCCGACCCTCTGTGGCACGGTCAATCCCGAGCTGCAGATCGAGCAGACGCCGCTCTACGTCAACACCGCCAGCAAGCCGTGGATTGCCAAACCGGATGCGCCACGGCGCGCCGGGATCAACTCCTTCGGCTTCGGCGGGATCAACACCCACGCCATTCTCGAAGAGGCGCCGAGCAGTGCCCTGCGCCCGCCGAGCCTGGGTCAGCGCGACTGCGAACTGTGCGTGTTCGCCGCCGACTCCACGGCGGCGCTGCTGCAGGATATCCAGCAGGTGCTGGGCTATATCGCCGCCAACCCGAGCCTGCGCCTGGCCGACCTGGCTGCCACCCTGGCCGCCCGCGACTGCAGCGGCAAGCCGGTGCGCCTGGCCGTGCTGGTCGCCGACCTGGCCGAGCTGGACAAGAAGCTGCAGCAAGCGGCGAAGAAGGTCGCCGAAGGCAAGTCGCCGCGCTGGATGACCCGCACCGGTCTGTCCTTCTGCAGCCAGCCGCTGGACGGCAAGCTGGCCTTCATCTTCCCCGGCGAGGGCTCGCAGTACCTGAACATGTTCAGCGACCTGGCCCAGCAGTTCGGCGAAGTGCGCGAGTGGTTCGATTTCTGGCAGGGCCTCTACGACGAGCAGGCCGGCTCGGGCCGCAGCGACATCCTGTTCCCGCCGCAGAGCGAGCTGAACGATGCGCTGCGCGGCCAGCTGGAGGCGCGCCTGTTTGATATGGATGTCGGCTCGGAAGCCATCTTCGTCGCCAGCCAGGCCATGTTCAGCCTGCTGCGCGCCCTGGCCGTGGAGCCGGACGTGATGCTCGGCCACAGCACCGGCGAGTCTTCGGCGCTGGCTGCTTCCGGCACCATGGCTTTCAGTGACCGCCAGCAGCTGGCCGACTTTATCCGCGAGCTGAACAAGGTCTACCGTGGCGTGCTGGATGCCGGCGACATCGCCACCGGCGCGCTGCTCACCGTCGGCGCCATGAGCCGCGCGCAGGTCGAGCAGCACATTGCCGCCAGCGGCGAGGCGGTGGTGGTGGCGATGGACAATTGCCAGAACCAGCTGGTGCTGTTCGGCAGCCAGGAAGCGATTGCCGGTTTGCTCAAGACCTTGAGCGAGGAGGGCGGCATCTGCGCCCTGCTGCCATTCGACCGTGCCTATCACACGCCGCTGTTCGCCCCGGTCAGCACGGCCTTCCTCAAGTACTACCAGGCGGTCGGCCTGCAGACGCCGAAGACCCCGCTGTATTCCTGCGCCAGCGCCGACCTGTTCCCGGCGGCGGCGGAGCAGGTCTGCGAGCTGGCGGCGGCGCAGTGGTCGAATACCGTGCGTTTTCGCGAAACCATCGCCAACATGCACCGCGATGGCGTGCGCTACTTCATCGAGGTCGGCCCGTCGGGCAACCTCACCGGTTTCGTCAACGACATCCTCGGCGGCAGCGAGTACGTCGCGCTGGCCTCCAACGCGCGCAAGCGCAGCGGCATCGAGCAGTTGTTCAGCGTGCTCGGCGCGCTGTTCGTCAACGGCAAGACGGTCGATCTGGGCAAGCTGTTCCGCGGCAGCAACTGCCGGGTGCTCGACCTTGAGCAGCCGCTGGTCGAACCCAAGCGTGGCCTGCTGATCAAGAACACCATGCCTTTCGTCCATGTGGATGCCGAGATCGCCCAGGTGCTGCGCGAAATCATGGCCCCCACGGCGGCGCAGCCTGTCGCTCTTGCGCCCGTGTCTGTGGCGGGGGCGCCGATCGCCACGCCGCTGCTCGGCGAGATCCAGCAACTGGGCACGGACAAACTCATCGCGCAATGCCCGCTGTGGTCGACCGATCGCTTCCTCGCCGACCATGTATTGTCCGGCCCGTCTTCCTACCATCAGCCCGAGCTGCAAGGCCTGGCCTGCGTGGCGATGATGGCCAGCCTGGAGATCATGGCCGAGGCATGCGCCGTGCTGGCCGGCAGCCGGGCGATCAACCTGATCGAGAATGTCCGCGCTTTCGACTGGGTCGCCCTGGATCGCGGCGAGCTGACCTTGCAGGTCGAGGCCGAGTGCCTGGACGCCCAGGCGCGCCTGTATGGCGCCAGCCTGTTCAACGCCGGCAGCAAGGTGATGAGCGCCGAGTTCCGGATCGCCGCGCCCCTGACCGGCACGCCGCTGGCGCCACTGGCGGCGGCCGAGGCCTACCGCTGGGCGGATGCCGAGCTGTACACCACCGGCATGTTCCATGGCCCGCTGTTCCAGAGTATCGCCGGCATCCACGGCTGGTCGGGCGAAGGCATCGACGCGGCGCTGGCCTCCTGCAGTCTGGAAGGTTTCATCCAGGACGGCGAGCCCTGCGACCTGGTGCTCAACCCGGTGCTGCTGGATGCCCTCGGTCAGCTGGCCGCTTTCTGGCTGGCGCAGCAGGTCGGCACCGACTTCAACAGTTTCCCCTCGCACATTGCCCGCATCGAACTGCATGCAGCGGTGCCGGCCGATATCGCTGGCGCCCAGTTGCGCGGTCGCCAGCAGCCGCAGGGCGGTGCCGAGCAGGGCCTGGGCGCACCACGGGTGTGGGATTTCGACTGCCTGCACGAGGGGCGTCTGCTGCTGCGTGCCAGCGGCTTCTCCAACATCTTCTTCCCGGTGCCCAACGCCTTCTACCAGCTGCGCCGCGAGCCCATGAACGGCTGGCTCGGCGCACCGCTGGCAAGCGGCGCGGCGACCCTGGTCAGTGCCGAAGAGGTGCTGCTGTGGCAGCTCAATTACCTGGCGGATGACTTCTGCAAGCAGTCGGCGGCGATCTTCCTGCGCATCCTCGCCCACGCCATCCTCGCCGAGGACGAGCGTCCCGAGTGGGAAGCCGTGCGTCACACGCGCAAGGCCCGCGAGTGGCTGCACGGCCGTCTGTGCCTGAAGGAAGCGACGCGCTACTACCTCTACCAGCAGACCGGCGAGCTGCTCTGCCCGGCGGATATTTTGGTGTGGCACGACGAACTCGGCGCGCCCTATGTCGACGGCTGGTGGAACGGCCAGTGGCTGGATGCACCGAGCGTGTCGCTGACCCATGACCGCCACGGCTGCCTGGCAGCGCTGGTGCCGGTCGGGCGCATCGGTGTGGATGCCGAACGCCTGGATCGTCTGCAACGACCGGAGCTGGTGGCCGGCTCGTTCAGCGCCTACGAGCAGCAGGCGCTGGAGAGCGTGGCGGGCGAGCAGCGCGGCGAGCTGATTCTGCGCACCTGGTGCGCCAAGGAAGCCGCCGCCAAGTACCTCGGTTGTGGCCTGCAGGGCGCGCCGGAGCGTTTCGAGGTGCTGTTCGGCGACGACTGGACGTTCGCCACGGTGAGTTTCGCGGGGTCTGCCGAGCAGGCGCCCGCACAAATAAGTGTGGCCCTGGAAGTGCAAGGCGATCTGTTGATCTCCCTGGCCGGGGCCGAGTTGGATTATCAGGAATTTGGAGTAGCCAATGGCTGAAGCTGTCGCAGTGGGTCTGGATAAAAGCAGTATCGAGAAGACCCTGATCCACATCGTCGAGGACCTGACCCAGGACTGGGGCATCGAGCTGGATGACGCCGTCAGCAGCCAGACCCGTCTGGTTGCCGACATGGAGTTCGCCTCGGTCGACATCATTCAGCTGATGGTGGCCATCGAAGAGCATTACAACCGCCCGAAAATGGGCTTCCAGGACCTGCTGATGAACGACGGCAGTTACGTCGATGATCTTTCCATTGGCCAGGTGATCGACTTCGTTCACGCAAAACTCACAGGAGTGCCGGCATGACCACACGTACATTGTTCATCGGGATGGATGGGTGCACCTTCACCATCCTCGACGACCTCACGGTAGAGAAGGACGGTCGTCCTGCGGTCATGCCGTTCCTCGGCGGCCTGATGGCCCGCGGCACGCGCAGCGAGCTGCGCTCCACGCCCAACCCGCTGACCCCGCCGGCCTGGGTCTCGCTGATGACCGGGCGCAGCCCGGGCAACCACGGCCTGTTGGATTTCATCCGCGCCGAGGAACGTGGCGAAGACGTGTTCTTCACCCTCTATGATTCGCGCGACAACCTGGCGGAAACCATCTGGTCGATCGCCAGCCGCCAGGAACGCCGCGTCGCCGTGCTCAACCTGCCGTTCACCGCGCCACCACCCAAGGACCTCAACGGTTTCATGGTGCCGGGCTTCATCCCGTGGCGGCACCTGCGCCGCAACACCGTGCCGGCCAACTTCTATGACCGCCTCAAGGAAGAACTGCCGGACTTCAATCCCAAGGAGCTGGCCTGGGACTTCGAGCAGGAGAAGCAGGCAGTCGACCACCTGACCGACGAAGACCGCGAGAACTGGGTGCGTTACCACCTGCCGCGCGAAAAACAGTGGTTCGAGATCGCCAAGTTCCTGCTCAAGGAAGAAGCCCCGGAGCTGATGGCCGTGATGTTCGACGGCGTCGACAAGCTGCAGCACCAGGCGTGGCTGTTCCTCGACCCGGCCCTGCAGCACGACGGTGTCAGCGACTACCACAAGCGCATGCGCGCCCTGTGCCTGGATTACTTCCGCCAGCTCGACGGGTTCATCGAAGAGCTGGTGACCATGGCCGGCCCGGATGTGCAGGTGTTCATGGCTTCCGACCACGGTTTCACCGCCACCACCGAAGTGGTGCGGATCAACGCCTGGCTGTTCGAGAAGGGCTACCTGCACTGGAAGGAAGTGCTCGATCCGGACTCCGAGGCCGCCAAGCGCCGCGAGGACAGCATGTTTGCCAACCTCGATTGGACCAAGACCACCGCCTACTGCCGCACACCGTCGAGCAACGGCATCAATATCCGTGTGGCACGCAATCCGGGCGAGACCGGGATCAAGCCGGAAGACTACGAGGCGTTCCGTGAACAGCTGATCCTCGATATCAAGGCGCTCAAGGACCCGCTCACCGGCGAGAGCATCGTCAGCGAAATCCACCTGCGCGAAGAAGTCTTCGCCGGCCCGGCGATGATGGATGCGCCGGACCTGCTGCTGGTGCTGCGCGACTTCGGCTTCGTCTCGATCAAGAACAAGCTGCCGATCGTCGAGCCGCGTGAAGAACCGGCCGGTACCCACCACCCGGATGGCATCTTCATCGCCTGCGGCCCAGGCATCCGCAAGGGTGTGAAGATCGACCGTCGGCACATCTGCGACGTCGGCGCGACCCTGCTCTACAGCCAGGGCCTGGAAGTGCCCGGTGACTTCGAGGGCAAGGTGCCGGCCGACATGTTCATCAAGCCCTGGCTGAACCAGAACCCGATCCGTATCGGCGAGTCGACCCGCGGGGTGAACAAGGACGAAAACGCCGAAGACATGGCCGACGACGAGAAGGAAAAGATCATGGCCCAGTTGCAGATGCTCGGGTACATGGAATAACGCTATGGCGATGGCCGAGGTCAATGGCATCAAGCTGCACTACCAGCAGCTGGCATGCGAGCGTGAAGGCGGCGAGGTCGAGGATGTGGTGCTGATCCACGGCCTCGCCGCCAACCTGGCATTCTGGTACATGCAGGTCGGCCATGCGCTGGCCCGCAACTACCGGGTGACCATGTATGACCTGCGCGGCCACGGTCGTTCCAGCATGAGCGCAGAGGGCTACACCCCGGCTAACCAGGCCGAGGACCTGCGCCTGCTGCTGGAACACCTGGGCATAGAACGGGCGCACTTCATCGCCCACAGCTTCGGCGGGGTGATTGCGCTGAGCCTGGCCTGTGCCCATCCGCAGCGTATTTCCAGCCTGACCATCGCCGATACCCACATCGCGGCTATCCGCAATGTGGGCAGCGACTGGCGCTATGCCGAGCATATCCAGCGCATCCTCGACGATCACGGGATCGACCTGAATACCCGTGAGCCCTATTTCGGCTACCGCCTGCTCAAAGAGGCGGCAGCCCTGCAACTGAACCGGCAGGAATTGCCCGACGCCCTGCGCGAGCTGATCAACCCCTTGATGGGCAGCTCCGGCAAACGCACCGCCGACCAGTGGGTGAAACTGCTGGAAACCACCACGGCCCAGCATGAGCTGATGGGCGACGACGGCCTGGTGGTGGAGCGCCTGCGTGAGCTGGAGTTCCCCGTGCTGGCCATCTACGGCGAGCGCTCGCAGGCGGTGACTACCGGCGAGCTGCTGCTCAGCGTGTGGCCTGCAGCGGACTTTCGTCTGGTGCGCGGCGCCGGGCATTTCTTCCCGGCTTCGCGGCCGCAGAAGCTGATCCGCTCCTTCGAGTTCTTCCTGCGCAATGCCAGCCAGGCGAATGCACGCCAGCAGCGCTCATGCGATGAACTGCAGCAGCCGTTCTTTCGCAGCGACCGTCTCTTCAGCCAGGATGACCAGTGGTTCTTCACCACCCGCGAGGGCACGGAGGAGGGGCCTTTTGCCCAGTTCGAGGAGGCTCTGGCCCATCTCGACTCCTTCATCTCGCAGATGGTCGCGCGTAAAGCGCGGGCCCGGTAATCCAGCATGTTCAGCAGTACTAGCAAAGTTCGTGTACCGGCCGGCCTGAGCCAGGACGATTTCCAGCTGATCGCCCGCAACGGCTTCGGCGACGGGATCAATGCCTACGCCCATGCCATGGCCTGGTTCAACGACTACCTGTATATCGGCACCACCCGCGGCAACTTCCCGCTGATGAAGGCGCGCCTGCCGATCAGCATGGACCCCTGGCCGGTGGAGTGCCCGGCCAACCCCTTCGACCTCGACCTGCATGCCGAAATCTGGCGCTACGATCCGCGCAAGGACGAGTGGCGGCGCGTGTTCAAGGCACCGACCATCATCGGCAGCGACGGCTCGAAGATTCCTCGCGAGCTGGGCTTTCGCGGCATGTGCGTGTACCCGGGCAGCAAGGGCCGGCCGCCGGGCCTGTTCGTCAGTACCTGGTCGCCGGCCAAAGGCCCAGGCCCGCTGCTGCTGCGCACGGAAGACGGGCTGAACTTCACGCCGACCTGCGAACCGGGCCTGATGGGCCTGCCGGTGACCACCATTCGTACCATGGTGGCCTTCAAGGGTCGTATGTACACCACGCCGGCCGGCTCGCGCGGTGGCAACCCCAACGTCTCCTCGCACTCCATCGTCTACGAGAGCGAGGCGCCGGAGGATGGCCAGTGGCAGGCAGCGAGCGACTTCGGCTTCGGCGACGATGGCAACAAGACCATCTTCGAGATGTGCGCCTTCAATGATCACCTGTACGTCGGCACCTTCAATCTCAAGGGCTTCCAGGTCTGGCGCAGCACCTGCGAGAGCAAGCCCTACCACTGGGAGCGAGTGATAGCCGACGGCGCCGACCGCGGCCCGCTGAACCAGTCGGTGCTGAGCATGTACGCGTTCAAGGGCGCGCTGTATGTCGGCAGCGCCATCCAGGGCGGCGGTATCGATCGGCAGAATGGCGTCGGCCCGGCCGCCCCGGAGCTGATCCGCATCCACCCGGACAACAGCTGGGACCTGCTGGTCGGCGATGCGCGGATGACCGCCCACGGCTGGAAGGAGCCGCTGTCCGGCTACATGCCCGGCTTCGACAACTTCTTCAACGGCTACTTCTGGCGCATGGCCGAGCACGAGGGCTGGCTGTACTTGTCGACCTTCGACTGGAGTGGCCTGCTCGGCTACGCGCGGCGTGACAGCTGGCCGGCGCCGTTCCTCAATATCGTCAACAGCGTCGGCGAGGAGTTCATCTTCAATCGCCAGTCGGGGTTCGACCTGTACCGCAGCTACGACGGCGAGAACTGGGTGCCGGTGACCACCGATGGCATGGGCAACCCCTACAACATTGGCATGCGCACCATCGTTTCCTCGCCCTACGGCCTGTTCCTCGGGGCTGCCAACCCGTTTGGTCCGAAGGTCTGGCCGCTCGGTGGCGACCGTTATATCGACAACCCGCGCGGCGGCTGCGAAGTGTTCTTCGCCCCGCGCAAAGCCATGACCTCCGCCGCGCCCAGCGCCGGGATCCGTGATCGGTCAAAAGGAAGCCCTGCGCTATGAATGGCAATATTTCGGCCAAGCAACAAACCGACCTCGGCGACGCGCGCAAGATCGCCACGCCGCAGCTGCTGCGCAAGGGCCTCACGGTGTACCTGCGCAACGGCAAGCACGAGCCGCTGTATGTGGTGCGTGACCCGTCCAGTGAGCTGCACTGGGAGTTCGAGACCCGGCAGTTCTTCGTCCTCGAGATGCTCCAGGTCGACGAGGAGTTCGACGCCCTGGCGGCCAGCTACGAGCGGCGCTTTTCCAAGCCGTTCAGCCGCGATGATCTGCAAACCCTGCTGGTCAACCTGGTCGACCAGCGCCTGCTGGGGCTAGCGGCGGCGTCCCATCCGCTGATCGAGCCCTACCGCGAGAAGCTGCAGGCCGACCTGCAGCGCCTGCTCGAGGAGAAGGTCGCCAAGTTCCGCGACAAGACCCAGGCGCCGGGGGCCTCGCACGGGGCCAAGGCAGCAGTTGCCGCACCAGCGCCCACAGCGCGTGCGGGCGCCTCGAATGATGGTAAGGGCGCCGACGCCGACAAGCTGCAGGCCGGAGTGCGCGGCTTCGCCGGCATGGATGACACCCTGAAGATCCCGGTGTTCCATCTGTTCAACCCGCGCGCCATGCTCAAGACGCTGCTGGAGTGGGTCGAGCCGCTGAAGTACATGGTCTTCGTCCTGCCGCTGCTGCTGGTGATGGCCCTGGGCATCGTTATCAGCAACTTCAGTCTGGTGCAGAGCGATGCGCTCACCAGGCTCTCCGGGCTGGGGCCGATCGTCCAGCTGCTGTTCAGCCTGTTCACTGTCAACCTGCTGTGTACCCTGACCCTGGCCCTGACCGCGCAGAAGTACCGCGGTACGGTCAACAGCCTGTCCGTGGCGCTGATGCTCGGCTTCCTGCCACGCTTCATGCCGAAGATCAGCAACCTGATCGGCCTGACGCGGCGCGAGCGCCTGTGGCTGCATGCCGGCCCGGTGCTGATGCGCGCGACCCTGTTCAGCCTCGGCACCTTCATCTGGTACCTGACTCGCTCTTCCAGTGGCTCGCTGCCCACCATCGGCCTGGCGCTGGCGGTGGTCAGTGCGGTGGCCCTGCTGCTGACCCTTAACCCGCTGTCGAAAAGCAGTGGCTACCACCTGATCGCTGTCTTGCTGGACGAGCCGCAACTGCGTGGCAAGGCGTTCAAGGCGCTGTTCGGACGGATCAAGGGCAATGCCTACCGCGAGGCCAACGACACCGCGCTGATGGCCTACGGTTTGGCCTCGCTGCTCTATTCCACCCTGCTGTTCGTGGTGGCCGTGCTGATGGTCGGCAGCTGGCTGAAGCTGAATTTCAATGGCACCGGGGTGCTGCTCTGCGTGTTGCTGGTCGGCTACCTGAGTGTGCTGACCTACCGCAAGTTCAGCTCGGCCAACGAGATGTACGAGCGTGCCCTGCAGTACGAGCGCTGGAAGCGCCGCCGCCTGCCGGAAGACGTGGAGAACAAGATCAACCTCAAGCCGGCTAACAAGCTGGTGCGCTACACCCGCCGGGTATTGCTGCTGTCGCTGCTGATTTGTCTGTTCCTGCCCTATCCCTACGAACCGGGCGGCTCCTTCGTGATCCTGCCGGTGGAGCAGCAGCAGGTCGCCACCGATATCGATGGCATCGTCACTGAAGTCCTGTTCAACGGTGGTGAGGAAGTCCAGGCCGGCCAGGTGCTGGCCCGTCTGGCCACCGGCGACTATGAAAGCCAGATGCGCATTGCCGAGGCGCGGATTGCCGAAGAACAGGCCCTGGTCGCCGAGCTGAAGGCGCGCCCGCGTGCCGAGGAAGTCGCGGTGGCCGAGCAGAGCCTGCAGATGGCGCGGACCCAGGCGCAGTTCAGCCTGTCCAACCACAAGCGCCACGCCACCCTGCTGGCCAAGGGCGGGGTGTCTGCGCAGCAGGCCGAGCAGGCCCAGCGTCAGTACGAAGTGGACATCATGGCGATCCGTGTCTCCGAGGCCAACCTGGCCCTGGTCAAGAGCGGTGCCACGCCTGACTCGATTGCCGCCGCCGAGGCCCAGGTACAGCGCTGGCGCAGCGAGCGTGAGATGTACCAGGCGAAGATCGAGCGCTCGCTGCTGCGCGCACCGATGTCCGGCAAGCTGATCACCCTGCTGCTCAAACAGAAGACCGGCAAGTACCTCGGCCCTGGCGAGACCTTTGCGGTGATCGAGAAGTCCGAGCAGGTGTTTGCCGAGATCGAGGTCCCGGAAACCGAGATCGGCTACGTGCAGGAAGGCGCGATGCTCAAGGTCAAGCCGCTGGCCTATTCCGATCGCTATTTCGACGGCAAGGTCACGCAGATTGACGCCAATGTGATCGAGAAAACCGGTGGCAAGTACGTCAAGGTGCTGACCGTGATCGAGAACGCCAAGGGCGAGCTGAAGTCAGGCATGACCGGCTACGCCAAGGTCGGCAGCGAGGAGTTGCCGGTGTGGAAGGCCTTCACCCGGGCGATCTTCCGCTTCATCGATGTCGAGCTGTGGTCGTGGATTCCGTGATGGTTCCAAGCGCCGCGCGATAGGTGTTACACGGGGGCAACAGGCGGCGTAGCCCGGATGCAATCCGGGGAAACCAGCAGCTCCGTTCCCGGATTGCATCCGGGCTACAAAAAACCGGCCAATCGGCCGGTTTTTTCATTCCTGGCTCAGGCCGTCGGGGGCGGCAGCAATTCCTTCAGCGGCTTGCTGTCATCGGCCAGCTGCGCGGCGCTGAGGACGATGCCCTCGGCGATCAGGCGCTTGGCGGCCATGAAGTCCTGCGGGCGGTTGACCGTGTCGGCGGCGATGACCTTGCCGTCCTTCAGGTAGAAGGCCGAGAAGCTGTCGCTGTCCGGCGTGCCGCGCAGCACCAGCTGCTGATAGTCCTGGGACAGGCCGACCATCTTCAGTTTCAGCTCATACTGGTCGGACCAGAACCAGGGCACCGAGGCATAGGCCTTGAGCTTGCCGTTGATCGCGGCGGCGGCGCAGCGCGACTGCTCCAGGGCGTTGGGCACCGACTCCAGGCGCAGGCGGCGGCCGAGCAGGGCGTTGGGGTGGTTGGTGCAGTCGCCGGCGGCGTAGATGTCCGGGTCCGAGGTCTGCGCGTACTCGTTGACCAGGATGCCGTTGTCCACCGCAAGGCCTGCGGCGGCGGCCAGCTCGGTATTGGCGAGCAGGCCGATGCCGACTACCACCAGGTCAGCCGGGATACGCGTGCCGTCGCTGCACAGCACGGCGCTGACGGCCTGGCCGCTGGCGTCCAGCTCCAGGTCACTGACCTGCACGTTGGTGCGGATCTGTACCCCGGCTTCGCGGTGCTTGCGCTCGTAGTAGGCCGACAGCTCGGCGGCGGTGACCCGCTGCAGCACCCGCGGCATGGCTTCCAGGACCTGCACCTGGAGACCCTGCTGCACGGCGCTGGCGGCCACTTCCAGGCCGATATAGCCGCCGCCGACTATCACCAGGCGCTTGCCCGGAGCCAGCTGGCTGCGGATCAGTTCGACATCGTCGAGGGTGCGCAGGTAGTGGAAGTTGCTGCAGGCCTCGGCAGCCTTGGCCTGGGGCACGGCCAGCGGACGCGGGCGGCCGCCGGTAGCGATGACCAGCTTGGCGTAGGCCAGGCTGCGACCATCGGCCAGTTGCACGCGCTTGTTGGCCCGGTCGATGGCTTCGACGCGCACGCCGCTGAGGATTTCCACATTGGCCTTGTCGTAGGCCGCCTGCGGGCGGATGGACAGGCTGCTCTTCTCGACACTGCCGGCCAGGTAGGCCTTGGACAGCGGTGGGCGGTGGTAGGGCAGGTGCGCTTCCTCGCCGATCAGCAGAATGCGTCCGCTCCAGCCTTCGTTGCGCAGGCTGACGGCCAGTTCGCCGCCGGCGTGGCCGGCGCCGATGATGAGGGCGGTGGAGGATGCAGCGTCTGTCATGGAGAACCTCGGGCAGCAGGGAAAGCAGATAGGCGCATAGTTTATGCATCCGCGGCGCTGGCGTCCCTGCCGAACATGCCATTTTCCCGTCCGCACCTGCCGCGTCGAGCGGCTGTCACGGCTTTGTGAGAGCATTTACGGCATCGACTGGTCTGGATGGGGGCAAGGATGATGGGAGAGGCACAAGCGGTGAGCGAGGTTGCCGACAAACCGGCCGAGGTGAGCCTGCTGCAGGCCCTGTGGTTCTGGCTCAAGCTGGGCTTCATCAGTTTCGGCGGGCCGGCCGGGCAGATTTCGCTGATGCACCAGGAACTGGTCGAGCGGCGCCGCTGGATTTCCGAGCGGCGTTTCCTGCATGCCCTCAACTACTGCATGTTGCTGCCCGGGCCCGAGGCCCAGCAACTGGCCACCTACATCGGCTGGCTGCTGCACCGCAGCTGGGGTGGGGTGATCGCCGGGGCGCTGTTCGTGCTGCCCTCGCTGTTCATCCTGATCGGTCTGTCCTGGGTCTATATCGCCTTCGGTGATGTGCCGCTGGTGGCCGGGATCTTCTACGGCATCAAGCCGGCGGTGACCGCCATCGTGGTGCAGGCGGCGCATCGCATCGGTTCACGGGCGCTGAAGAACAACTGGCTGTGGGGCATCGCCGCGGCGTCCTTTGTCGCCATCTTCGCCCTCAACCTGCCGTTCCCCTTGATCGTGCTGGGCGCCGCCGTGCTCGGTTTCCTTGGCGGGCGCCTGGCGCCGCAGCATTTCGCTGTCGGTGGCGGGCACGCGGCGGCCGGCAAGTCCTACGGCCCGGCGCTGATCGACGACGACACACCGGCGCCGGCCCATGCGCGCTTTCGCTGGTCGCGCCTGCTCGCCCTGCTGCTGCTCGGTGCCGCCCTGTGGTTGCTGCCCATGGGTCTGCTGTTCGCGCTGTATGGCTGGGACGGCACGCTGACGCAGATGGCCTGGTTCTTCACCAAGGCGGCGCTGCTGACTTTTGGTGGCGCCTATGCGGTGCTGCCCTACGTCTACCAGGGGGCGGTCAGCCACTATGGCTGGCTGAGCCCGACGCAGATGATCGACGGCCTGGCCCTGGGTGAGACCACGCCGGGGCCGCTGATCATGGTGGTGGCCTTCGTCGCGTTCGTCGGCGCCTACCTGCAGCCGGTGTTCGGCGGCGACTCGGCATTCGTCAGTGGGGCCGTGGCGGCGAGCCTGGTGACCTGGTTCACCTTCCTGCCGTCCTTCCTGTTCATTCTGATCGGCGGGCCGCTGGTGGAATCGACCCACAACGAGCTGAAGTTCACCGCCCCGCTGACCGCGATTACCGCCGCAGTGGTCGGGGTGATCCTCAACCTGGCGCTGTTCTTTGCCTACCATGTGCTGTGGCCACAGGGCTTTGCCGGGGTCTTCGACTGGCCATCGGCGTTGCTCGCGGTGGCCGCCGGGGTGGCGTTGTTCGGCTTCAAACGAGGGGTGATCGAGGTGTTGCTGGCCTGCGCCGCTGCCGGCCTGCTGGTGCATTTGCTGCGGTAGTTCGGTTGACCCGAGGCGACCTTTCCTCTATTCAAACAGTAGCGTTTCACAAACAGGAGCGGCTAGCAGCACCCCATGACTGATAAACACCGCGATACTCCCCATTGGCGCCGCTGGCTGCTCAAGCCGGCCGTGTTGCCGCTGGCGCGGGCTTTCGTGGTGCTGGTCTGCCTGTCGCTGGTGGCCACCGATGCCTGGTTGATCTGGAAAGCGCGCAGTGTGCAACTGCGTGATGCGCAGATCGAGACCTCCAATCTGGCCTCGGCGCTGGCGCGACAGGCCGCCGATAGCCTGAAGAAGGCCGACACCGTGCTGCTCGATCTGGTCGAGCGCTTGCAGGTGGATGGCACCGCTCCGGCGCAGCTGCAGCGCCTCAATGGCCTGATGCGCCAGCATGTCTTCGGCCAGGCCGAGCTGCATGGCCTGTTCGCCTATGATCGCGACGGCAACTGGCTGGTGAGCTCCTTCGGTACTATCCCTGAGGGGGCCAACAACGCCGACCGCGAGTACTTCAGCTTCCACCGCGCCCACCCGGACGACCACGGCCCGCATATCGGTCCGCCGATCCGCAGTCGTACCAACAACCAGTGGATCATCCCGGTATCGCGGCGCCTGGAGGATGCCCAGGGCAATTTCGCCGGCGTGGCGCTGGCGACCATCTCCATCGATTACCTGCTGCAGTTCTATGCCACCTTCGATATCCGCGACAACGGCGCCATCAATCTGGTGTTGAACAGCGGCATCGTGCTGGTTCGCAGCCCCTCCCGGGAATCGGCGATCGGCTCGGATATCAGTCAGGGCCAGATCTTCAGCCGCCTGTTGCCGCAGAGTCCGGCCGGTACGGCGATGCTGCCGTCGCTGCTCGATGGCGTCGAGCGGCTGTTCAGCTACCGGCAGGTTCAGGGCTATCCGCTGGTGGTGGTGGCTGCCCTGGCCAAACAGGACATCCTCGCCGATTGGCGCGCAGACACGACCCGCCAGCTGGTGGTGATCAGCCTGCTGGCCGGTCTGCTATTGCTGCTGGGTTTTTACCTGATCCGCCTGATCAAACAGGGGCAGAAGACCGAAGCCGAGCTGCTGGCCACCCGCGATGCGCTGCGTGCCTTCAACCAGCGCCTGGAAAAACAGGCGTTGGAAGATGAGCTGACTCAGTTGGGCAATCGCCGCCGCTTCATCCGCGCCCTGGACGACGAGTTCGCCCGTGCTTCGCGCTACCAGCGGCCTCTGGCGCTGGTGCTGTTCGATGTCGACTATTTCAAGCAGTACAACGATATCTACGGTCATTCCGCCGGCGATGCCTGCCTGCGTGCCGTGGCCACGTCCATTCGCGGTGGGCAGAAGCGTCCGGCAGATCTGGCGGTGCGCTATGGCGGCGAGGAATTCTGCCTGCTGTTGCCGGAAACCGACGCCGCAGGGGCGCTACAGGTGGCCGAACAGGTGCGGGCCGCGGTGGAGGCGCAGGCCATCGTGCATGCCGGCTGCCCGTGGCTGCGCCTGAGCCTGAGCGCCGGTGTGCATGTGCTGACGCCGCAAGTGGGCGATGGCCCGGAGGCGCTGGTCAAAGGCGCCGACCAGGCGCTGTATGCCGCCAAGGCCGCCGGGCGTGACCGCGTGTTGCTGTTTGACCAGGACGTCGAGCAGCTGATCGGCTAGCTCGCCCCTTGCCCTGCCAGCGCCCACTCGGCGGCCTGCTGCGCGTGCAGGTGGGTGGTGTCGAACAGGGGCACGCTGGCATCCCCGGCGCCGACCAGCAGGCCGATCTCGGTGCAGCCGAGAATCACCGCCTGCGCGCCTCGCGCCACCAGGCCGGCGATGATGCGGCGATAGATCTCTCGCGACTCTTCGCGCACCTGACCCAGGCACAGCTCCTCGTAGATGATCCGGTGCACGTCTTGGCGCTGCGGCTCGTCGGGGATCAGCACGCGGATGCCGTGGCGCTGCTCCAGGTGCTCGCGATAGAAGGCCTGCTCCATGGTGAAGCGAGTGCCAAGCAGGCCGACCGTGTGCAGTCCGGCGGCCTTGATCGCGCCGGCGGTCGGGTCGGCGATATGCAGCAGGGGAATGGCCACCGCCTGCTCGATGGCTGGCGCCACCTTGTGCATGGTGTTGGTACACAGCACCAGCAGCTCGGCGCCGGCGCGCTCCAGGGCCTGCGCCGCAGCCGCCAGCAGACGCCCGGCCTGGTCCCAGTCGCCACTCTGCTGCAGGCGCTCGATCTCGTGGAAGTCGACGCTGAACAGCACCAGTTTGGCCGAATGCAGGCCGCCCAGGCGCGCCTTCACCGCCTCATTGAGGTGGCGGTAGTAGGGGATGGTCGACTCCCAGCTCATGCCGCCGATCAGGCCAATGGTTTTCATCCTGAGTGTGCTCCCGTTGCGTGCAGGTCAGGCCATGCTGCGGCAAACGCCGCGATCGCTGTAGTGACAGTAGCCTGGCGTTTGCGGCCCTGGCTGTACCGGGCCGGCAGCGCATGACGGGTGGCCGGGCATTTGCCGCCGAACTGCGGAATAATGCGCGCCGTCGTGTTGTCAGCCGAGCCCGTCCATGTCCGCCACTGCCCCCAGCATTCGCCCGAGCATCCTGCACCTGCCGGCCGGCAGTTGGCCGACCGTGCTCGACTGCTTGTGCGCGCACTTCCCGGCGATCAGTCGCGACACCTGGCTCGATCGCATGGCCCGCGGCCGCGTGCTGGATGCCGAGCACCAGCCGATCGGCCCCGCGCATCCCTACCGTGAAGGCCTGCGCGTGCAGTACTACCGCGAAGTGCTGGCGGAAACGCGCATCCCCTTCGAGGAAAGCGTGCTGCATGTCGATGAGCATCTGGTGGTGGCGGACAAGCCGCATTTTCTCTCGGTGATGCCGGCCGGCGAGTACGTCGAGGAAACCCTGCAGGCGCGCCTGACCCGGCGCCTGGGCAATCCGCACCTGGTGCCGCTGCACCGCATCGATCGGCACACCGCCGGCCTGGTGCTGTTCTCCGCCAACCCGCAAAGCCGTGGCGCCTACCAGGCACTGTTCCGCGAGCGGCGCATCGACAAGCGCTACGAGGCAATCGCCCCGGCCTTGCCCGAACTGGAATTCCCCCTGCAACGCGCCACCCGCCTGCTCGCCAGCGAGCCGTTCTTCCGCATGCAGGAAGGCGCGGGCGAGGCGAATACCGAGACCCGCATCGAAGTCATCGAACGCAATGGCGAGCTGTGGCGCTACCGTCTGTTCCCGGTGACCGGCAAGAAGCACCAGCTGCGCGTGCATATGGCAGCGCTGGGTGCCGGCATCTGCAACGACACCTTCTACCCCGAGCTTCTCGATGCGCGCGATGCCGCGGACGATTACAGCCGCCCGCTCAAACTGCTGGCCCAGGCCCTGGGTTTCGTCGATCCACTGAGTGGCGTCGAGCGCGCTTTCGAGAGCCGGCTGAGGCTGGACTGGTAACTACTTCCGGTCATCCTGGCGTAGGGCGCAGGCCTGCCCGGCAACCTGGAAGGATTCTTCGTTCATGAACGCCGGACTCTCCAGGACGCTGAGCGTCCATTCGCCCAGCGCCAGGGTGGCAGCTGCGTAAGGGCTTATCCGCTCGTTCTTCAGTTGCCAGGCGATGTCCCCAGCGTTGAACGGGAGGGCGCTGGGGTGCAGGACATACAGGGTTTGCCGAACATAGCCGTGTTCACTCCGGCGGCCATCGCTTTGCCAGACGATGCGTACCTGCTGCTCCCCATAGGCTGCCGTGCAGTGCTTTTGCTGCCTTGAATTCAGGCGCTCCAACAGCCTGGTCTGGCGCGCTGGCGTGGCCCTCAGCGCGGCAGCCCGGTAGTAGGGGTAGAGGCTGCCGCTTTTGCAGTAGTACTTGCCGTTGTAGGACGTCCCGCCGGCAGCATCACAGACCAGGCCCTGGTTGAACCAGGCATTGGCCAGCAGCTTGGCATCCTGGCTGCTGTCGAGCAGTTGCTGGCCGGCTTCCAGGGCCGGTCCGTGTTCGCCCAGCTTGAATGCCACCAGCGACAGATTGCTGAGTATGCGGGCGTCCTGCGGCGCAGCTTCGCGGGCCAGCAGCAGGGTCTGGTAAGCCTGCAGCGAGTTGCCCTGCGCGTAGTCCTTTTCGGATTGCAGGGTCAGTTGTCTGGCACGCTGCTGCAGTTGTTCGGGCGCGGCTACTTGCAGGGCTTGCGCCAGCGCTGCGATACGCGTTGCCGGGATATGCGGATTGGGTTCCTTGGCATCGGCCGTGTTGTGGCGCCTGAGCCAGTCCAGCGGGGTGCCGATGCGGCCGTCCTGGTAGGCAGTGCTGACGCTCTGGATAAAAGGCTCCGCCCCTTTTTCTAGAAGCAGGTCAATTAGCTCCGGCGAGGCATACCGAGCCGCATAGTGCAGAGCCGTCATGTTGCGGGTACTGAGCTGGTAGGTGCATCTGTCCGTGGGCCAGATGGTGGTGGCGTTGGCATTAGCGCCTTTGGCCAGCAGCAGGCGGGCGGACTCCAGTTGGTTGTACTGCGCGGCGTACATCAGCGGTGTCTTGCCGAAGGGGTTGCGCTGGTTCGGGTCGGCACCTTGTTCGAGCAGGTAGCTCAATGCCTCGGGGTAGAGAATGGCAATGCTGAGATCGCTGACCGTGCCTCCCTGGTAGCGGATCTGTGTGATCGGGCGCTTCTCGAGAATGGCCTGGCGCAGTGCGTGTTCGCTGTCGGGGAACGGGTGATAGCCGCCGTTCCAGTGACTAGGGAAAGCCAAGCCGCTACTGACGGCTGATAGCAATGCGGCATGAGCAATCTGCCGGGTCTGTCCCTGCTGCCAACCGAAGTGGGATTGATAGAAATCGGCCAGCACCTGGGTGGTCTGAGTGAGCTGGGCTTGGTAGTTGCGTACTGCCTGGAATTCGAGTGTGCCGGTCAGCGCCCAGCGATTCAGGTTTTCGCTGTCTGTGCGGAACTGCTCCCCCAGATCCTCGGGCGAATGGGCACGGCTGTATTGACCCCACGGCCGGGAGAGTAGTGCTGAAAATGCATCAGCCCTGCTGTTTTCCCGCAGATCGCCTGGGCGCAAGGATCCGCATTCGTTGCCAGAGCCGCCGGATATCGGCCCTAGCGTGGAGCTCAGCTTACTTATTGAACTGAGCGTGGCTTGTAGTTGTTTATCGTCCGAACGTTGTGTCCGAGATGGCGCGACATTAATACGACAGATTTCCTCCCAGCTCAGATCCGCTTTGAGCTTGTGCAGGAGCAGCGTATCCAGCGGTTGCCAGTAATCCGGGGTGCTCAGAACGAATACCTGCTGGTTGGCATCGGCGAACAATCTGGGCTTGCTGCTGGGCGGTGGGGATTTGTCCAACTGCTCCTCGTCGGCCCAATAGGCATGCTCGCGTGGTATAGGGCTGGCAACGATCTGATAGTTCTCACAGCCGCCCCCACAACCGGAATGGGTGTAGGTGTTGAAATAGACCGGCTGACCGTCGAGTTGCAGGCTATTGCTGCTCGGTGACTGCTCCTGCAATCCGTCAGGCATCAGCTCATCTTTGAGCGACTGATTGCTGAAGAAAGCCTGCTCGGTGCTCCGCAGCAGATCGGCACAGACCGGGCTGTGGCTTTGCTCCAGAGTTGGCTTGAACCAGGCGTGGCTGAAATCCAGTGCTGCGGGAAGTGGGGCGCCGGTGTCGGCGAGAGACAGCGAAGAGAACAGGGCGAAGCTGAGCAGCAGGACTCGGGACATACGGCATCCTTGTCGCAAATTCATCCGGGGGTGAGCGCAACCCTAGCCTGTTTCCAGCGCCTGTGCAGTGCTTTCACTCGCCTCAACCGGCGTTGCGCAATCGGGCCAGATCGCGCAGCGGCGGGGCGCCGAACAGGCGGCTGTATTCGCGGCTGAATTGCGACGGGCTCTCGTAGCCGACCCGGTAGCCGGCCGCCGACACTTCGAGGTTTTCACAGAGCATCAGCCGCCGCGCTTCCTGCAGGCGCAGCTGCTTCTGGTATTGCAGCGGGCTCATGGCGGTGACCGCCTTGAAGCGGTGGTGCAGGGTCGAGGGGCTGAGGCTGGCGACCCGCGCCAGGTCCTCGATGCGCAGCGGTTCGTTGAAGTTCTGATTGAGCCAGTCGATGGCGCGGGTCACCCGGTGGGTCTGACTGTCGGCGTTGGCGATATCGCGCAGCACCTGGCCCTGGGGGCTGCACAGCAGGCGGTAGAGGATTTCCCGCTGCACCAGCGGGGCGAGCATGGCGATGTCGCGTGGGCTGTCGAGCAGGCGCAACAGGCGCAGCACGGCGTCCAGCAGCGGCGCATCCAGGCGCTCGACATACAGGCCACGGCCATTGCCACGGCTGGGTACGCCGACCGGACCGGCTTCGGCGATCAGCTTGCCGATCTCGCCGGGGTCGATATCCAGGCGCAGGCTCAGGTACGGCTGCTCCGGCGAGGCGAGGGTGACCTGGCCGGTGACCGGCAGGGTGACCGAAGCCACCAGGTAATGCAGCGGGTCGTAGCAGAAGGCATCATCCTCCAGACGCACAACTTTCTGGCCCTGGGCGATGATGCACAGCGCCGGACGATACAGCGTATGGGTGATAGGTGAAGGTTGGCTGCTGCGAAAGAGTGCCAGACCATTGATGGACGACTCGCTGATGCCTTCATCAGGTGCGAAGTGGGCGATCAGCTGTGCCAGTTCCTGCCGCTCGCCTTCTAAGTCTTGAGGGGTGTCAGGGCATGACATAAGGGCGATTCTCCTCGAATGGCTGCAGCTTAGGTCGAGGGGGGCGAGAAGTCTTGCGCGGCAGGCGGAGTCCGTAGGATCAGGCAAGCCTCAGGAAGGATCGTGCTAGTCGGCGGGTAACCCACCCGCTGACTAGCGTTGTTCGTTCAGGCCGTGCCGGTATTTTCAAGCTGCAGCGGCGTTTCATCGTCCTGCTTGCTCTCGGCGAAAAACATCAGAGCCAGGATGATGTCCGAGGCGATATTGAGCAGCACGGACAGATCGGAGAACAGCACGGTGGCGTTGAACAGGCCCGTTGCTCCTATCAAGTATGCAAAGGCCTTCGTGTAGCCGTTGCTGTCGGTCTTGACATTGAGGATGCGCCAGGCGACCACCATGAGCAGTATGCCTAGGGGAATTATCGGGGCCAGGGCGGCCAGGGAAGTCAGCAGTGAGGTGAGTGGGTCGAGAAAGCTGGCGACGACTCCCACGCCGTAACCCAGTAGCCCCAGGACGATAATGAAGCCAAACAGGATGTTCTGCTTGCCCAGCGCCATGCGGGTTTCTAGATAGCTTCTGAGGTACAGCATCAGCAGGACGAAAAGGGTGGCGCTGATCGACAGTGCGACGAGGTTGGCAAGCGCCAGGGCAGAGTTTTCGCTGAACACGTCGATGAGCATGAGGATCATGCTGGGGATAGCCATGACTGCCGAGGCAATTGCCAGGCATCCTGCGAGCTTGAAATTACTAAACATGCAAAGTTCCTTGTGCTGAAGTTGTAGGTTCCGGGAGCAGGTGTCTGCCCTACGGATCACTGAATTCCCTGTCTTTCCCTACTTGCGGAAGGCATGAATTGGAGGCCGACGCTACTGATTCGCCATCATTCTGTCCAGCAGGTAATGGGCAGGATCGGGCAAGTGCCCAGCCGTTCTGTGTCAGTCCGCTGCGCGCCTGGCTACTGCCCGTAGCGCTGGTACAGCGCCTGGTACTGACCGTTGCTGCGCAGCTTGTCGAGGGCTGCCTGCCAGCGCGCCACGTCATTGGGTGAGGTGTCTTTCGACAGGGCGATAAAGCCCCGGTCATGACCGAGCACCACCGGGGTGGCCCGGATATGCGCGGGGTCGACCTGGGCTTCGGCCAGCTTCTGCTGCAGGCCGCTATCGGCCGAAGCCACCAGTTGCACCCGGCCGGCGGCGAGCATGCGCAAGCAGCCGCTGTAGGAGTTGTGGCGCTTCAGTTGAGTGAAGCTCTGCTGCACCAGCAGTGCATCGTGGGAGCTGCCGTTGAGGATGCACACCGGCAGGTCGCGGGCATCGCTCAGGTGGTGGATGCCGGTAGGCGCGGCGCTGCTCTCGTAGAGGTAGTCGGTTTCCTGCAGGGTCGGGCCGACCCAGTACACCAGGCTTTCGCGCTCCGGCGTGCGGCTGAGGTTGAACAGCACCACGTGCGGTTGTTCGGTGACCAGTTTCAGCCCGCGTGCCAGCGGTACTTCGCTGATCGGCGCGGTGCTGCCCAGTTCAGCCAGCAGGGCATGCACCAGCTCCAGGTAGAAGGCGCGCTTGCCGCCGTGTTCCTTGCCATGCAGGGTGCCGCCACCGGCCACGCCTTGCTCGCCCAGGCTATGGGTATAGACCTGCCAGTGCTCGGCACTGGCGTAGCCAGGCGACAGCAGCAACAACAGGGTGATCAGGGTGACCCTCACTGCTCGGTCTCTCCTCGGGGCGGATGCGCGACGATGGGTTCAGGTGGCTGTTGTGCAGCCAGTCAGCTCAGCATGTACAGGCAAGAATACGGCCAAGTCAATATTCCTCCCGCTAGCCACGGACTGCTTGGACGTGTGCTGAGGCTATGGGCGTTTGTGCAGGATCAGGCAAGACTTCGGCAGCAATCGGATAACGTACAACGACCGCCTGCGTGCAACCTCTGGGCTGTCGCGGTGACCCACAACGGGTCATGGCCAACCCTTCCACGCAGAGGAATGCAGCATGTCCAACATCGCAGAAAAAGTCGTGATCATCACCGGCGCCAGCAGCGGCATTGGCGAGGCCACCGCCCTGTTGCTGGCGCGCCAGGGTGCCAAGGTGGTGCTCGGTGCCCGCCGCAGCGAACGCCTGGAACAACTGGTGGCGCAGATTCGCCAGCAGGGCGGTACGGCCGAGTTCCGCAGCCTGGACGTGAGCAGTCGGGAAGACGTGCAGGCCTTCGTCGACTTCACCCTGGCACGTTTCGGCCGCCTCGATGTGCTGATCAACAATGCCGGGGTGATGCCGCTGTCGCCCCTGGCCGCGCTGAAGTTCGCCGAGTGGGATCGCATGATCGACGTCAACATCCGTGGCGTGCTGCACGGCATCGGCGCGGCCTTGCCGGTGATGCAGCGCCAGCGCAGCGGCCATGTGATCAACGTGGCGTCCCTCGGCGCCTACCGGGTCGTGCCGACGGCGGCGGTGTACTGCGCGACCAAGGCCGCGGTGGTGTCGATCTCCGAAGGTCTGCGCCAGGAGGTGGGGGGTGATATCCGCGTCACCGTGGTCTCCCCTGGCGTGGTCGAGTCGGAGCTGGCCGAGAGCATTTCCGACAGCGCTACCCGCGCGATGATGGAGGAGTTCCGTCAGGTGTCGATCCCGGCCAGCGCGATTGCCGAGACGATCGCCTTCGCCATCGGCCAGCCGCCGCAGGTGGATGTCAGCGAGCTGATCGTGCGCCCCACCGCCAGCGCCTATTGAGTGCTATGCCCGGTGGCGCCGTGGTGCGCCGCCGGGCCTGCCAGAGCCTGTTTACGATCTTCTGGCTCTAATCCAGGAGATCGTAAACAGGCTCTCAGGGAGTGCCTGTGATGAACGATACAACTCTCAGCCTGGCGCAGGTTCGCGCCAGTTTTGGCCGCAGCGAAGAGCTCGGCCTGCGCCTCGGCGAGCTGGTGCTGCGTGCGCGGCACGACAGCGGCTGCCTGGGTTATGAGCTGCTGCGCGATGCGCAGCAGGACGATCTCTGGCACTTGCGCGGTTGCTGGGATTCGCCGGCAGCGCTGCACGCGCACTTGCAGCAACCCCATGTGCAACTGCTGGCACGGCTGGTGGCGTGCGGGCTGATCCGCCAGATGAGCCTAGCTACCGCGCGTGCCGAGACGGCTTATTCGCTGGGGCTGGCCTGGTAACGGTAGGCACCGCTACGGCCGTCCAGATTGATCTGAAAGCGCTGGCGCGAGCCATCGTGGCCGTTTTCGGCGATGCCGCTGATGTGCACGCCGGTCTTGCCGTCGCTGCTGCAGCGCAGCTGCTCAAGGCTCATCTCGGCGTGGTCGTTGTTGAACTCGACGAAGCCGAAGCCGCGCTCGACCTGCAGGTGGGTGCCGTCGGCAGCGGGCTGCAGCAGATCGACGAACAGCAGGTCCTGGCCATACAGGGTAAAGCGCAGCAGGCGCAGTGCCACGCTACGCTCGCCGAGCTGCCAGTCGCCGCAGTGCTGCAGCTCCTGCAGGCTGGCGAAGTGGCCGGCCGCCTCGGCGTAGCCGACCTCGCGGCCCAGGCCCAGGGCCGGCTCGACCAGGCAGGCGGAGAGGGCGCCGCACAGCCAGCGCACGGGCTTAACCGCAGCTGACCTGCAGCACCACGCCGGCATTGTCGATGTCGATGTTCAGGCGCTGCGAGTTGTAGTCCATGGTCACCGGCTGGTTCGGCCGAGTGATGCGCAGGAAGCGCGCATCGGCCTTGTCGCGCGCCTGCACCGCCATCACGTCGTCGAGTTGTTCGCCGATCAGGTCATGCACCGGGTCGGCGTCGCAGCGGCTGTCGAAGTCGGCGGTGGGCTCGCTGAGCATCGCCTTGCTGCTGTCCGGGGCCTTGTTCTGCGGCTTTTCCGGGTTGCTGCTGCAGGCTGCGAGCAGGGCGATGGCGAACAGGGCTGGGAGTTTCAATGTGCCAGTCATGGCGTCTTCCTTGTAGTGCTGTGGCGATTGCGTGGGGCGGTTCGGCCCGTCGGGCCCCGCGATTCTGGAGTATTTGTGGCCGTAGTTGAAGATCGACAGCCATTCAAGCGACACGAGCTCTGTCACGGCCGTGATCGAAACGGCAACCGACCCTAGGCCGATCTGCGCGCTGTCCAGCGGTTGATATGACGCTCCAGCAGGTCGGCCAGGGGCAGACAGGCGCCCAGGCGGTAGAGGTTCCAGTAGTGGCCTTCCAGCGTGCGGTTGACCAGCAGGGTGCCGGAGGCCGGTTGCAGGCTACCGAGGGCGGTCATCATCAGCGGGAACAGTTCCAGCAATTGCTGGTGCAGGGCGGCGCGGTGGAAGTCCCACTGCGCACCGGGTTGCAGCAGCGGGTGGAGCAGTTTGTGGATGCGTTTGTACAGGCCATGCGGGGCCGGGCTGTCGGCCTGGCGCCCGCCGAGGGCCTGGAAGGCCGGCTCCAGGGCGTCGCTGCTCGGCCCGCGCAGGGCGGCGAACAGCTGCACATAGGCATCGAGCACCACCGGTTCGAGGGGCTGCACGCTGCCGAAGTCATACACCACCAGCTCGCCGGCATCGGTCCAGGCCAGGTTGCCGGGGTGCGGGTCGGCGTGCAGCAGGCCGAGAGCGAACACCTGCTCGCCCAGCCAGTCGCACAGGCTCAGGGCCAGGCGTTCACGCACGGCGGCCGGGGCGTGGCCGACTTCGGCCATGGCGTGCCCGGTCACTTCGTGCAGCACCAGCACGCCGGGGCGGCACAGCTCGGGCACCGGCTGCGGCAGGCGCAGGCCTGGCCAGCCAGCGAAGTGCGTGCAGAAGCGCTGCAGGCTGACCTGCTCGGCCTGGTAATCCAGCTCGGCGTGGATGCTGCCGTGCAATTCGCTGTACAGCGCTTCCAGCTGTTCGGCCGGGGCGCGGAACAGGCGGCCGAGCGGCAGTAGGCGGCGCAACTGCTGCAGGTCGGCGGCGCAGATCTCGCTGATGCCCGGGTACTGGATCTTCAGCACCAGGGCCTGGCCCTGGGCATCGCGGGCGCGGTGCACCTGGCCCAGCGAGGCGGCGGCACAGGGCTGGGTTTCGATGGGCTGGAACAGCTGATGCAACCGGCCGTCGTAGAGCTGCTGCAGGTGCTCTTCCAGGGCGCTGAAGGGCAGGGCCGGCACGCGGTTCTGCAGGCGCGTCAGGGCTTGGCTGATCGGCTCGGGCAGCACGCCCTGCCATTGCGAGGCCTGCTGGCCGAGCTTGAGCACCGGGCCTTTCATCTGCCCCAGCACATCGCCGAGCAGATCGCCCACCGGCTGCCAGTCCAGACCGGTCTTGCCGGGCGTCAGGCCTTGCAGCATGAGGTTGCCGGCGATGCGCGCACCGGTGCTACCGAGGCGCAGGAAGCGGCCCAGGGCGGAAACATTCGGTGGCGATGAACGCGGCATGCTGCTGGCCTGTGGCAAGGCAAAGGCTGATCATGGGCCGACTGGTCGGCGCCGCCAAGGTGAGAATGCTTGCCGGCTGTTGCCGTCAGTAGGGGGGGCGTGCACACCAAGGTCCGGCACGGGTTCATCGGCGCCCCCTACGCTGTTATCAACCGCTATTGAGTCGGGGCACTGCTGCCGATGCTGATCGTCGAGAACCTGCACAAGTCGTTCGCCACCGCCCAGGGCAATCTGGCGGTGCTGCGTGGGGTCGATCTGCAGTTGCCTGGGGGCAGCAGCCTAGCGCTGATGGGCGAATCCGGCAGTGGCAAGAGCACGTTGCTGCACCTGGTCGCCGGCCTGGAACGGGCCGACAGCGGACGCATCCTGGTCGACGGCGTGCCGCTGGACGGGCGCCGCGAGGCCGAGCTGGCGCGCTGGCGCCGCGAAGGCATCGGCCTGGTGTTCCAGCAGTACAACCTGATCAGCAGCCTTAGCGTAGCGGCCAACCTGGCCTTCCAGGCACACCTGGCCGGCCGCCATGATCCGGCCTGGGTGGCCTACCTGGCCGAGCGCCTGGGCCTCACGCCGCTGCTGCAGCGCTACCCGGAACAGCTCTCTGGTGGCCAGCAACAGCGCGTGGCCATCGGCCGCGCCCTGGCCTCCCGCCCGTCGCTGGTGCTGGCCGACGAACCCACCGGCAGCCTGGACGAGGCGAGCAGCGAGGCGGTGCTCGACCTGCTCCTGCAACTGGTCGGCGAGGCCGGCAGCAGCCTGCTCATGGTTACCCACAGCGCCCGTCTGGCTGCCCGCCTGGAACGCAGCCTGTACCTGCACCTGGGCCGAGTCGCGGCGGCGCAGGCCTGATGGGCATGTTGCGCATCAGCCTGCAGGCGCTGCTCAGCCACTGGCGCCGCCATCCGCTGCAGTTCTTCAGCATCCTCACCGGCCTGTGGCTGGCCACCGCGCTGTGGACTGGGGTGCAGGCGCTGAACAGCCAGGCGCGGGCCGACTATGCCCGTGCCAGCGCCGTGCTGGCCGGCCCGGCGCAGGCGCAGCTGGTGGCGCGCCAGGGCCCGCGTTTCGCCCAGGCCGCCTATGTGCAGCTGCGTCGCAATGGCTGGCCGGTGTCGCCGCTGCTGGAAGGGCGCCTGCGCTTCGCCGGCGAGGAACCGCTGAGCGTGCAACTGCTCGGTATCGAGCCGCTGAGCCTGCCGCAGGGTAGCGAGGTGGGTGGGCGCCCAGCCGATGGTTTGGATATCGCCAGCTTCCTCGGCAGTCCGGGCCAGGCCTGGATTGCCGCCGACACCCTGCAACGTCTCGGTTTGCGCGTGGGCGAACAGGCGCTCACGGCGGACGGCCAGCGTCTGCCGCCGCTGCAGGTACAGGAGCAACTGGCACCGGGGGTGATCGTGGTCGATATCGGCCAGGCCCAGCGCCTGTTGCAGGCGCCGGGGCAGCTGTCGCGCCTGCTGTTGCCGGCGGATTTCGCTAAGCGCGCGCTGCCAGACGAGCTACAGGCCGTGCTGCAGCTGCAACCGGCGGCGGACGGCGACGACCTGCAGCGCCTCACCGAGAGCTTCCACCTCAACCTCACGGCCCTCGGCCTGCTGGCCTTTATCGTCGGCCTATTCATCGTGCATGCCGCCATCGGCCTGGCCCTGGAACAGCGCCGCGGCCTGCTGCGTACTTTGCGCGCCTGCGGGGTCAGCCTGGGCGGCCTGCTCGGCGCGCTGGCCATTGAGCTGGGCCTGTTCGCCCTGCTCAGCGGCCTGGCCGGGGTGGCCAGCGGTTATGCGCTGGCCAGCCTGTTGCTGGCCGATGTCGCCGCCAGCCTGCGCGGCCTGTATGGCGCCGAAGTGGCCGGCCAGCTGAGCCTGGCGCCGCAGTGGTGGCTGGCCGGGCTGGCCATCAGCCTGCTCGGTGCCTTGCTCGCTGGCGCCAGCAGCCTGCTGCGTGCGGCCAACCTGCCGTTGCTGGCGCTGGCTCAGCCGCAGGCCTGGCGCCTGGCTCAGGGCCTGTGGCTGCGGCGTCAGGCCTGGCTGGCGGCCGGGCTGCTGCTGTTGGCGCTGGCCTGCTGGCGTTTCGGCGACAGCCTGCTGACGGCCTTCGTCCTGCTCGCCGCCTTGCTCCTGGCCGCGGCGCTGCTGTTGCCGGCCTTGCTAGATGGCGCCCTGGCGCTGCTCGCCCGGCGTTGTCGCGGACCGTTGAGTGAATGGTTCGTCGCCGACAGTCGCCAGCAGCTGCCGGCCCTGGCCCTGGCGCTGATGGCCCTGCTGCTGGCGTTGGCGGCCAGCGTCGGGGTGGGCAGCATGACCGAGGGCTTTCGCCAGACCTTTACCGGCTGGCTCGACCAGCGCCTGTCAGCCGAGCTGTACCTGGCGCCGCGCGACACCGAGCAGGCCGAGCAGATCAGCACCTGGCTCGAGGCACAGCCCGGTATCGAGGCGATCCTGCCGCACTGGCGCGTTGACCTGCGCCTGCAGGGTTGGCCGGCGCAGCTGCAGGGCATCGTCGATCACCCCAGCTACCGCCAGCACTGGCCGCTGCTGGAACAGCAGGACGATGTCTGGGCGCAGCTGGCGGCGGGGCAGGGCGTGCTGCTCAGCGAGCAACTGGCGCGCCGACTCAAGCTGCGTCTGGGTGACGCGCTGACGCTGCCGGCGGCGGACGGCGAGCAACGCCTGCCGGTGCTCGGCCTGTACGCCGACTACGGCAACCCCAAGGGCCATCTGCTGGTGAATGCCGCTTGGCTGCGCCGGCACTGGCCGGATGCCAGCCTGAGCAACCTCAGCCTGCGCCTGCCGGCCGCGCGTGTCGCGCCGCTCAAGGCCGAACTGGAGCAACGCTACGAGCTGGACGGCAGCCGGCTGATCGACCAGGCCTCGCTCAAGCGCTGGTCGACCCGGGTGTTCGAGCGTACCTTCGCCGCCACCGCCGCGCTCAACAGCCTGACCCTCGGGGTGGCCGGCGTGGCGCTGTTCATCAGCCTGCTGACCCTCGGCCAGAGCCGCCTGGGCCAGCTGGCGCCGCTCTGGGCCCTGGGCCTGGGGCGGGCGCGCCTGGCCTGGCTGAGCCTGGGGCAGACGCTGCTGCTGGCCAGCCTCACCGTGCTGTTGGCCATGCCGCTGGGCCTGCTGCTGGCCTGGTGCCTGGTGGCGGTGGTCAACGTGCAGGCCTTCGGCTGGCGCCTGCCGCTGCATGTGTTCCCCGCCCAGTTGCTGCAGCTGGGCCTGCTCGGCCTGCTCACCAGCCTGCTGGCCGCCGCCGGGCCGCTGTGGCAACTGGCGCGCAGCCAGCCGGCCGATCTGTTGAGGCAATTCGCCGATGAACGCTAGAAGCCTGTTGCTGCTGGTCGCTGTGCTGCTCGGCGGTTGCGACGAGACGCCCGCGCCGAGCGCCGGTTTCGCCGGGCTCGGCCAGGATGTCGCCGGTTTCAGCGCGGTCGAGCCGGGCCGGGCGCTGCAGTTCCCGGCCGACCACGGTGCCCACCACGGCTATCGCATCGAATGGTGGTACGTCACCGCCAACCTCACCGACGAGCAGGGCCGCGAGTGGGGCGTGCAGTGGACGCTGTTTCGCTCGGCGCTGCGCCCCGGCGCCGAGCAGGCCGGCTGGGACAGCCCCAATCTGTGGCTGGGCCACGCCGGCCTGAGCGGGCCGTTCGGCCACCAGTTTGCCGAGCGCCTGGCCCGTGGCGGCATCGGCCAGGCCGGGGTGGCGGCGCAGCCGTTCCGCGCCTGGATCGACGACTGGTCGCTGCACAGCAGCGGCGGCGAGGGCCTGCAGCAGCTGCAGATGCAGGCCGCCGGCAAGGACTTTGGCTACGACCTGCAGCTGCGCGCCGACGGCCCGCTGGTGCTGCACGGCGCGCAGGGCTACAGCGAAAAGTCTGGCCAGGGCCAGGCCTCCTATTACTACAGCCAGCCGTTCTACCGGGTGCGCGGCGAGATCGAGCGCGCCGGCCAGCGCCATCGGGTCAGCGGCCAGGCCTGGCTCGACCGCGAATGGAGCAGCCAGCCCCTGGCTGCCGAGCAGCAGGGTTGGGACTGGTTTTCCCTGCACCTGGACGGCGGCGCCAAGCTGATGCTGTTCCAGGTGCGCCAGGCCGAGGGCCAACCCTATCGCGCCGGAACCTGGATCGGCGCCGACGGCCGCAGCCAAGCACTGCGCGGCGAGCAGATCCAGCTCAGCCCGCTGGCCAGCACCACCCTGGACAACGGCCGCCGGCTGCCGACCCGCTGGCGCGTGCAGGTGGCGGCCCATGGTGTGGATGTCGAGGTCGAGGCCCTGCAGCCGCAGGCCTGGATGGGCACCACGTTCCCCTACTGGGAAGGCCCGGTGCGCCTGCGTGGCAGCCCCGGTGGGCGCGGCTATCTGGAGATGACCGGCTACTGAACGGTGCTGCCCGCCGGGGCGGACTATTCAATTCATCGATACTGGTCATCAAGACGTTCGAATTATCGCCGTACGGCTCGCTCTCTAAGATGCCCCCACAGATTCCAGCCGTGGGGAAACCGTTATGCCGATTGCCTTGTTTGCCAGCCTGACTGCTCACCCCGAGCAGCGCACCGCCCTTGAACAGGCGTTGCGCCAGATGGTCGATGCCAGCCGCCGTGAGCCCGGCAACCTGCGCTACGACCTGTTCGTACGCGGCGATGACGCGGCGACCTTTGACCTGTTCGAACTCTATGCCGACGAAGCGGCGGTGGCCGCCCACCGTGCCAGCGCCCACTACCAGGCCTTCCGCGAGCAGATCGGCGACTGGCTGGCCGCGCCGGTGGAGGTGCGCAGCGCCGCTGCCCTCGACCTGGCTCCTTTCAATACCTGAGAACCTGTTTACGAACTTCTGAATTAGAGCCAGACAAGGCAAAAATGGCCGAGGAAGTGGAGTTTACGAGCTGTAAATGAGCATGACTCGTTGCACTCGCCCTTCGGGTCGCGCTGAAGCGCGTTAGCCGCAAGCGGCTTGCCGAGGCCGTTTTTAACGCCGTATGGCCGACAGTCAGGAGTTCGTGAGCAGGTTCTGAGGCGCTGTGCGCCCCTGATTCACTCTCGTGAGGATTGACGATGTCTGCTCTGTTTTCCCCGTTCCAGCTCAAGGATGTCACCCTGCGCAACCGCATCGCGGTGCCGCCCATGTGCCAGTACAGCGCCATCGACGGCGTTACCACTGACTGGCACCTGCACCATTACGCCGGCCTGGCCCGTGGCGGCGCCGGCCTGGTAATCGTCGAGGCCACCGCGGTATCCCCGGAAGGGCGCATCAGCCCCGGCTGCACCGGCCTGTGGAGTGACCAGCAGGCCGAGGGCATGGCGCGTATCGCCCAGGCGATCAAGGCCGGTGGCGCGGTGCCCGGCATCCAGATCGCCCACGCCGGGCGCAAGGCCAGCGCCAACCGTCCCTGGGAAGGTGACGACCATATCGCCGCAGGTGATGCGCGTGGCTGGCAGACCATCGCCCCGTCGGCCGTGGCCTTCGGCGCGCATCTGCCCAAGGTGCCGCAGGCCATGAGCCTGGATGACATCGCCCGGGTCAAGGCCGACTTCGTCGCCGCCGCTCGCCGCGCCCGCGATGCCGGTTTCGAATGGCTGGAGCTGCACTTCGCCCACGGTTACCTGGCACAGAGCTTCTTCAGCGCACATTCCAACCGGCGTGACGATGCCTACGGTGGCGACTTCGCCGGCCGTAGCCGTTTCCTTCTGGAAACCCTGGCGGCGGTGCGCGAAGTGTGGCCGGCCAACCTGCCGCTGACGGCGCGTTTCGGTGTGATCGAGTATGACGGTCGCGACGAGCAAACCCTGGCCGAGTCCATCGAGCTGGCCAAGGCCATGCGCCGTGGCGGCCTGGACCTGCTCAGCGTCAGCGTCGGTTTCACCATCGCTGAGAGCAACATTCCGTGGGGGCCGGCCTTCCTGGCGCCGATTGCCGAGCGCGTACGCCGTGAGGCGGAACTGCCGGTGGCGTCGTCCTGGGGCATCGATGCGCCGGCCATCGCCGAGCGCGTGGTGGCCGAGGAGCAGATGGATCTGGTGATGATCGGCCGCGCCCACCTGGCCAACCCCCACTGGCCGTTGCAGGCGGCGCAGCAGCTCGGGGTCGAGCGGCCCACCTGGGTCCTGCCGGCGCCTTATGCGCACTGGCTGGAACGCTACCAGGTCGCGCAATAAGCCCAGAGGGCCCGGCATGCCGGGCCCTTTGTGTTTAACCCGCGTTAACATGCGGCAGGAGCCTTTGCTGGGGCGGATCGATCCGTGCCGGCAAAATGCTCAAGCGCGATCCATCAACTTCAGGTTTCCAGCGCCCATGCAGATCAACGCCGACTTCAGCCAACGCGCCGTTATCCGTCCCGGCGACAGTCCCTGGGTGCCATCGCCGATGGCCGGGGTGGAGCGCATCATGCTCGACCGTATCGGCGAGGAGCTGGCGCGGGCCACGTCCATCGTGCGCTATGCCGCCGGCTCGCATTTCAGCGAGCATCAGCATCCGGGCGGCGAGGAATTCCTGGTGCTGGACGGGGTGTTCTCCGACGAGCGCGGCGACTACCCGGCTGGGACCTATGTGCGTAATCCAATCGGCAGTCAGCACGCGCCGTTCAGTCGGCAAGGCTGCACCCTCTTCGTCAAACTCATGCAATTCGCCGCCGATGATCAGCAACCGCTGGTGATCGACAGCCGCTCGGCCGCCTGGCTACCGGGGCTGGTGCCGGGCCTGCAGGTGCTGCCGCTGCATCAGCACGGCAGCGAACATGTGGCGTTGGTGCGCTGGGCGGCGGGCACGCGCTTCAACCGTCATCGGCACTGGGGCGGCGAGGAAATCCTGGTGCTCGAAGGTACCTTCCAGGACGAATTCGGCGACTACCCGGCCGGCAGCTGGCTGCGCAGCCCGCACCTGTCCGAACACACACCGTTCAGCGATGCGGGCTGTCTGATCTGGGTGAAGACCGGGCATCTATCGGCTTAGCTGGCCGCCATCAAGCGCTTGTACAGGCGGGTGCGCCGTGCGGTTTTCAGCTGTTCCGCGAGCAGCGCACGCAGTGGCGACACGTTGGGCTTGGGCTGGCCGCCATGGCTGAGGCGGTGCATCTGGAACTTCACCATGGCCATGTAGGCCAGCGAGGCCAGGGCCTTGTGCTTCCAGCGGATCGGCGCCAGCTCGGCGCTGATTTGCCGCTCGCCGGCCTGCCAGCGGCGTGGCAGGTTCGGCTCGATGGCCAGGGCGGTGGCGATGCCGGCCATGGCCACGCCGCTTTGCAGCACCTGCTCGACCACCGGCAGGCGGCGGATGCCTCCGGTGACCATCAGCGGCATCGTGGCGGCTTCGGCGATCTCTCCGGCGAATTCGAGGAAGTAGGCTTCGCGCGCCAGGGTGCGGCCGTCGCGGGCATCGCCCTGCATGGCCGGCGCCTCGTAGCTGCCGCCGGACAGTTCAACCAGATCGACCTGCAGCTCGCCGAGCATCTGCACCACGCGCTTGGCGTCGGCGCCGTCGAAGCCGCCGCGCTGGAAGTCTGCCGAGTTGAGCTTGACCGCCACGCAGAAGCCCGGCGCCACCACGGCGCGCACCGCCTTGACCACTTCCAGTAGCAGACGCGCGCGGTTCTCCAGCGGGCCACCCCAGCTGTCCGTGCGCTTGTTGCTGATGGGCGAGAGGAACTGGCTGAGCAGGTAACCGTGCGCGGCGTGAATCTGTACGCCGCTGAAGCCGGCCTGTTCGGCCAGTTGCGCGGTACGCGCGAAGCGCTGGATCAGCGCACCGATTTCCTCGTCGCCGAGCGCCTTGGGCAGTGGGAACAGCTTCGACAGGCCGCCCAGCTCCAGGGCCACGGCCGAGGGCGCAACGGTCTGCTGGCCGAGGTTGGCCTGCATCTGCCGGCCGGGGTGGTTGATCTGCATCCAGAACTGCGCACCCTGGGCGCGGCCGATGCGTGCCCACTCGCGGAACTTGTCCAGTTGGCGTTCGTCTTCCAGCACCACGCCGCCGGGGCCGGTCATGGCGCGGCGGTCGACCATCACGTTGCCGGTCAGCAGCAATCCGGCGCCGCCTTCGGCCCAGGCCTGGTACAGGCGCAGCAGCTCGGCGGACGGACCCTGGCTGGCATCGGCCAGGTTCTCTTCCATCGCCGCCTTGGCGATGCGGTTGGGGATGACGGTGCCGTTGGGCAGTTGCAGGGATTGGAAGGTGGTCATGGCGTACTCCGGGGTAGCAGATGGAGCAAGCCTAAGGTTAAAGTCAACTTTAAGGTCAATAGCCCGGAGCACAACTCATGAAAATCGGTGAACTGGCCAGCCGCACCGGCCTGGCGCCCTCGCGTATCCGTTTCTACGAGGCCAGCGGGCTGATTGCCGCCCAGCGCCAGGCCAACGGCTACCGTGAGTACCCGGAGCAGACGGTGCAGACCCTCGGTCTTATCGCCTGCGCCCAGCAGTCCGGTTTCAGCCTGGAGGAAATCCGTCGTCTGTTGCCGGGCACCGAGCAGCAGGGTTGGGCCCACGCCGAACTGCTGGCCAGCCTGCAGCGCAAGGTCGGCGAGATCGAGGCCATGCAGCAGCGCCTGGCACAGAACAAGGCGCAGCTGCTCAGCATCATCGCCAGCATCGAGAGCAAACCGGAAGGCATGCAGTGCACGGAAAACGCCGAGCGGGTGCTGGCTAGCCTGCGGGACGCCCGGCCGGGCGAGTAGCAGGCTGTTGAAGAACTACCTGCGTTGCCATCGCTGCGTTAAGAGCAGGCTCAGAATGCTCATTTAGGACATCTAAACTGCGCTTCTTCGCCTGCTCTTGCCTTGCGCTGGCTGCCTCGCCAACGTTTTTCAACGGCCTGCTAGGCGGACAATTGCCGACACAGTCTCGGCCCCTTTATGAATACGCCGCGTTTGCCTGGCCGGCGCGACTGTAGTAAGACTTAGGCAAGGACTGAATTCAACCAGCCTTGGCCCACGTGCCAGGGTTGCTTCGATGTGTTGTGGCAGAGCAGGGGGGATGGGCGGTCCAGCCGTTCGCTAACGTGCAGACCTTTTCGCTGCAAGCCCTTGCAGCAGCAGGCGCCACCATGGGAGATGTGTCACACAGCCTGAGCCTTTGCAGTCGCAGTACCTCGAAACAACACCCCAGTAAAACGAGGAAGCCCTATGCAAGTTCAAGTTCACACGAACCAGATTGAAGGCAGTGCTCGGCTTCAGGAGTGGGTCAGCTCCGCCGTATTGGACAAACTCGATCACTTCGACGAGTTTCTCACCCGCGTGGTCGTCCATATCAGCGATGAAAATGCACACAAGGCCGGCGCCGACGACAAGCGCTGCCACATCGAGGCCCGCCCGAAAGGCCATCAACCTATCTCCGTCACCCACAAGTCCGATGAAATGGGCATCGCCGTGGATGGTGCCGTCGAGAAAATGCGTCACGCCCTGGAGCATCTGTCTGGCCGTCTGGAAACCAAGGTGGTCTCCACCGGGCGCATCGGCGAACCCGGCGAAGTAGTCCTCACCGATGCCTTGCTGGAGGAAGAATTCCTGGCCAAGCAGGAGGAGCTGGACCGCGGCTAGGTGGCGATTGCCCCCTCACTGCAATGTGAGCGAACCCGGTAATCCGTAATAGAAAAACCGCCCGATTGGGCGGTTTTTTATTGTTCAGCGTGTATGTCTGAAAAGTGCCTGGGCGCGGCTGCACTCGCCAGCCCGCCATTTCCTCCAGGGCTGGGACTGCCTTACTTCGGTGCCGGGGTGGTGCGCAGGTAAGGCAGCTTGATGTCGATGCTGCCGTACTTCTCACGGGCCTGCTCGTCATTGAGCGCCAGGGCCACGATGACATCCTGGCCCACGGCCCAGTTGGCAGGGGTGGCCAGCGGCACGTTGTAGGTCAGCTGCAAGGCGTCCAGCGCGCGCAACACTTCGGCAAAGTTGCGCCCGACCGACATGGGGTAGGTCATGGACAGTTTGAGCTTCTTGTCCGGGCCGATGATGAACACCGAGCGCACGGTGGCGGTATCCGCTGCGGTACGGCCATCCGGCAGGTAGGCCTCGGCGGGCAACATGTCGAACGCCTTGGAGACGACCAGTCCTTCATCGGCAATGATCGGGAAGCCCGCCGTGGCACCGCAGAAACCTTCGATATCTCCTTTCCATTGCTTGTGCGCGGCGACCCCATCCACCGACACGCCGATCACCTGGGTGCCACGTTTCGCCCACTCGCTCGCCAGTTGGGCGACCGCGCCGAATTCGGTGGTGCACACCGGGGTGAAGTCCTTGGGGTGGGAAAACAGAATGGCCCAACCGGAGCCGATCCAGTCGTGGAAGCTGATGGGGCCCTGATCGGTATCGGCGGTGAAATCCGGTACGAGGTCGTTGATGCGCAGTGCCATGGTGATTCCCTCCAGAAAGATGACGCGTTGCAGTCCTGGCAGAGCTTAGTACGGATAGGCGTGGGTGCTGCTAAGGCAGGTCTGCACCGCTGCCGGTCAGGCAGGCCACCAGGTCGGCGGCAAAGCGTGACAGTTGCTCGCGTTTGCGCACGCAGACTTTCAGGTCGCGCTGGGCCCAGGGCTCTTCCAGCTCGATGACGGCCAGCGGCTCGCGGGGCGGGCCATCGGCCAGGGCGCTGCGCGGCACCAGGCCCAGGCCCACCCCGGCGCTGACCATGCGGCACACCGCCTCGAAGCTGCGCACCTGGATGCGTACTTCGAGGTGCCGGCCCAGTGCGGCGGCGGCGTTCATGGTGAAGGTGTGAATGGCCGAGCCGGAATGCAGCATCACGAAGGGGTAGTCCAGCACTGCGGCGAAGGGCGTGCGGGTGCGTTGGGCAATCGGGTGGTCGGCAGGCGCGATCAACACCAGCCGGTCGGCCCGGTAGGGCAGCAGTTCGACTTCCGCGCCTTCTATCGATTCGGCGACCACGCCGACTTCCACCTCGCCGCGCGCTACGGCCATGACCACTTCCGGACTGGTGTGCTCCTCCAGGGAAATGCTCACCTGCGGGTGGCGTTTCAAGAAGGCCGCCAGGCTGTCCGGCAGGAAGGCATGGGTGGCGTGGGTGTTGGCCCACAGGCTGACATGCCCGCGCACCCCTTTGGCGTAGGGCGTGAGGTCGGCATGCATCTGCTCGAGTTGGGCGAACACCTGGCGTGCATGGCGCAGCAGTGCATCGCCGGCGCGGGTCAGGCTTACCCCGCGCGGCTCGCGAACCAACAGGGGCGTGCCGATCGACGCTTCCAGCAGGCGCATGCGATGGCTGGCCGAGGAGGCCGCCAGGTGCACGCGCTCGGCGCCACGGGTCAGGTTGCGGGCTTCGGCAATCGCCACGAAGAGGCGCAGGTCGGTCAGGTCGTAGTGCATAGTGAATAGTGCATAGCGTTGGTCATATCCGAACGATGCGTTATGGAAAGCCCAATTTAACCTGGATTCAATTGCCGTGATCATTCGTCCAGATAAAACTCTGCAGGACTTACTCCGCCATGCCCTGGAATATCTGGTCCGCCGAACGCCTCGGTATCGTGCTGGCCGTGCTGGCCGCGTTTGGTTTCTCCTTCAAGGCGATTTTCGTCAAGCTGGCCTATGCCGCAGCCCCCGTCGACGCGGTCACGCTGCTGACCCTGCGCATGACCTTTGCCTTGCCGATCGCCCTCTGGGCCGTGCTCTGGCTGTGCCGCGCGGCCACGCCGCTGACGCGCAAGGATGGCGCGCTACTGCTCGCGCTCGGCCTGCTGGGCTACTACGGGGCGAGCATCCTCGACTTCGTCGGCCTGCAGTACATCTCCGCCGCGCTCGAGCGCCTGATCCTGTTCATCTACCCGACCATGACCGTGCTGATCGGTGTCCTGGCGCTGGGCAAGCGCCTGGAGAAACGCCAGGTGGCGGCCCTGCTGCTGTCCTATGCCGGCATTGGCCTGGCGTTTGCCCATGATCTCGACGTGGCCGGTGATATCCGTGCGGTGCTGATCGGCAGTGCCTTCGTCTTCGCCTCGGCGCTGTCCTACGCGCTGTACAGTGCCGGTGCCGAGGTCGCCATCCAGCGTCTGGGGACCATCCGTTTTGCCGCCCTGGCGATCATCGTCTCGACCCTGGCCACGCAGCTGCACTTCGTCGCCAGCCAACCCTTTGCTGCGCTGAACCAGCCCGTGCCGGTGTATGCCTATGCGGCGGCGATGGCGATCTTCTCCACGGTATTGCCGGTGTTCTGGCAATCGGCGGCGATCCAGCGTATCGGTGCGGCGCGCACGGTGCTGATTGGCACGCTGGGGCCGATCCTGACGATCTTCTTCGGCTGGCTGTTATTGCGCGAGTCGGTTTCCCTGGCGCAACTGCTGGGGGCTGGCCTGGTGCTGGCGGGGGTGCTGCTGGTCAGCCAAAAGCGCTGGTTCAGGCGGCAGGAAGTTGTCGCCGAGGATCAAGCAAAGCCGCAAGCAAGTGCAGTGTCGTAAGCGTTTTCAAGCGCCACAGCGGTACAGAGAAGGCGGGGAGAGTTATGGGGCTGGTGTGGGCTAAACGCTGCGGGCTGCTGCAGCCGTGACCTGGCCCGGGATTGCCCCGGGTCAGGTCTTGGCCAGGTGTGCCAGGCCGCTCAAAGCCTGGCTTGCAGCGTTACGCCAGGTCGAAGCGATCGAGGGTCATCACCTTGTCCCAGGCGGCGACGAAGTCATGGACGAACTTCGCCTGTGCATCGCTGGTGGCATAGACCTCGGCGAGCGCGCGCAACTGCGAGTTCGAACCGAAGACCAGGTCGACCACCGTGCCGGTCCACTGCAGATCACCGCTCTTGCGATCACGCCCTTCCAACACGCCTGCGGCGCTGGCCGACTTCTGCCACTTGGTGCGCATGTCGAGCAGGTTGACGAAGAAGTCGTTGCTCAGGGTTTCCGGGCGCTTGGTGAACACGCCATGCTGGGCTTGGCCAACGTTGGCGTTGAGGGCGCGCAGACCGCCGATCAGCACGGTCATTTCCGGGGCGGTGAGACCCAGCAACTGCGCCTTGTCGATCAGCAACTCGGCCGCCACCGCTTCCAGCCCTGGCTGGGCATAGTTGCGGAAGCCATCGGCCTTCGGCTCCAGTACCGCGAACGATTCGACGTCGGTCTGCGCCTGGGTGGCGTCCGTGCGGCCCGCAGTGAAGGGCGCCGTGACGCTGACGCCGGCCTTCTTCGCCGCCGCTTCGACGGCTGCGCAGCCGCCCAGCACGATCAGGTCGGCCAGCGAGACTTTCTTGCCACCGGCTGCCGAGGCATTGAAGTCCTTCTGCACGCTTTCCAGGGCCGCGAGAACCTTGGCCAGTTCAGTTGGCTGGTTGGCGGGCCAGTCCTTCTGGGGTGCCAGGCGAATGCGTGCGCCATTGGCCCCGCCGCGCTTGTCGCTGCCGCGGAAGGTGGAAGCCGAGGCCCAGGCCGTGCTGACCAGTTGGGCGATGGACAGGCCGCTGGCGAGGATCTTGGCCTTCAGGGCGGCGATGTCCTGGGCATCGACCAGCGGATGATCGACGGCGGGCACCGGGTCCTGCCAGATCAGCTCTTCCTGGGGTACCAGTTTGCCCAGGTAACGGGCGCGCGGGCCCATGTCACGGTGGGTCAGCTTGAACCAGGCGCGGGCGAAGGCGTCGGCGAACTCCTGCGGGTTCTGGTGGAAGCGTCGCGAGATCTTTTCATAGGCCGGGTCCATGCGCAGCGACAGGTCGGCGGTGGTCATCATTGGCGGGTGCTTCTTCGACGGGTCGTGGGCGTCGGGAATCATGTGCTCCGGCTTGACGTCCTTGGCCACCCACTGGTGGGCACCGGCCGGGCTCTTGGTCAGCTCCCACTCGTAACCGAACAGCATGTCGAAGTAGCCCATGTCCCATTTCGTCGGGTTGGGTTTCCACGCGCCTTCGATCCCGCTGGTGATGGTGTGCACGCCTTTGCCGCTGCCGAACTTGTTGATCCAGCCAAAGCCCTGTTCCTCGATCGCCGCGGCTTCCGGCTCTGGCCCGACCAGAGCCGCATCGCCAGCGCCGTGGGCCTTGCCGAAGGTGTGGCCGCCGGCGACCAGCGCCACGGTTTCTTCGTCGTTCATGGCCATGCGCGCGAAGGTCTCGCGCACGTCGCGGCCGGAGGCCAGCGGGTCGGGGTTGCCGTCCGGGCCTTGCGGGTTGACGTAGATCAGGCCCATTTGCACGGCAGCCAGCGGGTTGGCCAGGTTGCGATCACCGGAGTAGCGGCTGTTGGGCTGGTCGCTGGTGGCCAGCCATTCGGTCTCGGCACCCCAGTTGACGTCTTCTTCCGGCGCCCAGATATCGCTGCGCCCGCCGCCGAAGCCGAAGGTCTTGAAACCCATGGACTCCAGCGCGACGTTGCCGGCGAGGACGAACAGGTCGGCCCAGGAGAGTTTGCGCCCGTACTTCTGTTTGATCGGCCACAGCAGACGGCGGGCCTTGTCCAGGTTGCCGTTGTCTGGCCAGCTATTGAGCGGGGCGAAGCGCTGGTTGCCGGTGCCGGCGCCGCCACGGCCGTCGGCGATACGGTAGGTGCCGGCTGCGTGCCAGGCCATGCGGATCATCAGGCCGCCGTAGTGGCCCCAGTCGGCTGGCCACCAGTCCTGGGAATTGGTCATCAGGGCGGTGAGGTCGCGGACTACGGCGTCCAGGTCGAGGCTCTTGAATTCCTCGGCGTAGTTGAAGTCCGCATCCATCGGGTCGGACAGCGAGGAGTGCTGGTGCAGGATCTTCAGGTTGAGTTGGTTAGGCCACCAGTTTGCATTCGACTGGGCGCCAGCGACGGTGGGGCTGCCAGCACCGCCCGAGAATGGGCACTTTGCTTCGTTCGACATGAATTCATTCCTTTTGTTGTTTGCACCTAACTACCCGGATGAGTCTTGACCCTGCCTACCGAGCTATCAAATAGGTTTTGGGTATGGCACTGATAGTAGTCAGGGAATACCGAACTCATGGGTAAGGCCGGTATTCGAGAAAGGAATTACAGGTCTGCGGCTTAGGGTTATTCACGATCGTGCTGACCACGAAAAATGCGTGAAGGGGCCACACAGCTTTGCACCGGGGCGCCCATTGCGGAGGGTGCGCCATGCGCAGCGGAGTGCCGGTTATAGGGCGCACAGCGCACCCTGGGGGAGATCGTGAACGGCTTTTAGTGCGCCGCTTCCGAATGGCATTCGATGCGGTTGCGACCGCTGCGCTTGGCGCGGTACAGCGCTATGTCGCTGCGCGACAGCGCGGCTTCGGGGGTCGGATCGCCGGCGTTGATGGCGGCAATGCCGACGCTGACCGCCAGGGGGATCTGTTCACCGGCATGAACCAGGGGCGTTCTCGCCAGTTCGCTGCGAATACGTTCACCGAAACTCATGGCCTGGGCGATATCGGTATCGCTCAGCAGCACGGCGAACTCTTCACCGCCCATCCGTCCGGCAGCGTCGGTCTTGCGCAGCTGCGCGCGGAGGATCGCCGCGAAATGGCGCAGCGCTTGGTCGCCGACGAAGTGGCCCCAGCGATCATTGATGTCCTTGAAATGGTCGAGGTCGAACATCAGCAGCGTCGCGCAGTGCCCGGCGGTTCGCTGCACCCGGGACAGCTCGGTTTCGAGCTGCAGCATGAAGCTGCGGCGGTTGCACAGCTGGGTCAGGAAGTCCGTGGTGGCGAACTCCTGCAGCTCGGCTTCGATCAGCTTGTGCTCGGTGATATCGGCAATGAAGCCATGCCACAGCACGCTGCCGTCTTCCAGCTGTCTGGGGCAGGCATCGCCCTGGCGCCAGAAGGTGCCTTGCTGCGGCAACTGCACCCGGTACTCCAGGTGCCAGGGCGTCAGGTTGGTGGCGGAGATGGCGAGGGAGGAGAGGTACAAGGCCCAATCCTCCGGGTGAATGATCTCGTGCAGCAGGTCCGGGTTTGCCAGCAGTTGCTCCGGGCTGAGGCCGTAGATCGTGCGTACCCCGCCGCTGGCATAGGTAAAGCAAGACCTGCCATCTGCCAGGCGCTGGTACTGGAAGGCCATGCCGGGGATTTCATTGGTCAGGTCGGTCATCAGGCTGGCGGTCTGCTGCGCCTGCTCCGACAGGGCGCGCATGGCGCTGATGTCCGTGGTGGTACCGATCATACGCAGGGGTTGGCCGGCCACATCGCGCTCGACCACCTTGCCGCGGCTGCATACCCACTTGTAGCTACCGTCACGACACTGCAGGCGGTGTTCGACTTCGTACGCCTCGGTGTGCTGCTCGAGATGCGCCTGGATGCTCGCCTGGACATAGGTCAGGTCGGCGGGGTGGACGCGTGTATAGCTTTCCTCGATGCGGTTGCCGACTTCGTGCTCGGCATACCCCAGCAAGGCTTTCCAGCCCGAGGAGTAGTGAATTTCCCCGGTGGCGACATTGCGATCCCAGATCCCGGTGCCGCTGCCGGTAATCGCCAGAGCCATGCGCCGTTCGTTCTCGCGCAACAGATCCACCTGCTGTTGCCAATCCGCATCGGCGGCTTCGCGGGCGAGCAGTTGCGCCGCCAGTTGGGCAAGTTCGTGCAGAGTCTGTTGCTGGGCCATGTTCAACTCGCGGGGTTGATCGTGCAGCAGATAGAGGATGCCGAGCACTTCACCGGCCGGCGCTCGTAGTGGGCAGGCCAGCAGAAAGCGTATATGGGGTGCCGCGGCGAGCAGGTCGAGATCGCGTAGGCGCTCATCGCACTGCACATCGGGTACTACGAGCAGTGCATCGGTGCAGCGCCAGGGGGCCTCGAGATGACCGAGGCTGACGGCATGTTCGAGTGCAGCACCTACGCAGGTGCGTATCCGCGGCTGATCCTCGGCGCCTGCGATCACCAGCGCCGACATCACGCCGACATGTTGCCTGGCCAGCCGGACCAGGCCATCGAATAGCTCATCGTTGGCGCTTTCGGGCGCCCTGATAGAACTCAGTGACTGCATCGGGACTCTGCTTCGCCAGGATTGAGAAACGCCGCCCAGCAGGTTCGGCCATACAGATTTGCAGTCTAACCATACTGGCACGCTGCCGTCATATTCCCATGCGCACGGGCCGCCGCTGCGATGATGCATTTATGTCGGTGGATCACGCTTGCATGAGTTAATTGAAGATGTTGATTCCCACAATTGTCCATCTGCGCTGGGATTTGCCTGTTTTACCTGCTCACTACCGCCTGTCCAGATTGTGGTAAAGCTCATCTTCCTGGGCGAAATGCAGGGCCAGCACGGTGTCCAGGCGCTGCAGCATGGCCTGGATATCTTCCGTGGAGGGCGCTGTGCTGCTGGCAGAAAAGTCGGCGTTCATCCGCGCCAGCAGTTTCACCAGGCGGAAGATCTCGCGGTGGGTGTGGCTCATCGCCGCCAGTGGGTCATCGCCCTTGAGGTGCCGGGCCAGCAGGGGGTAGAGCTGGTCCTCGTCGTTCTGCTCGTGGGGCACCAGTTTTTCCTCGAGCAGGCGCACCAGGCTGTCCAGCGCGGTGCGCGCCTGTTCGGTGGTCTGCTTGGGTAATTGCCGGGCCAGCGTGCGTACCGCCTCGAGTGGCTGGGCAAGGTCGTCATGCTCGCGCTTGAGGCGGTCGATGCGCTCACCTTCCAGCGCCTTGCCTGCCCCGTTGTGCAAGCCACCGCCCAGGGCGCGCAGCGCGTTGAGGATGACGGCGACGTCGATGCCTTCCTGCAGGATCGCCCCGGCCAGTGGCGGCAGGTAGCCAAGGGCGGCCAGGAGCATGGCCAGCAGCGACAAACCCATGCCGACCAGCACGCCCTGGCGGGCAATCCGTTGCGAACGCCGGGCGATCTGCAGGGCTTCGGCCACGCGGTCGAGGCGGTCGACCAGCAGCACCACGCCGGCCGCCTCGGAAGACGCCGTCGCGCCACTGGCGCCCAGGGCAATGCCCACATCTGCGGCGGCCAGGGCCGGGGCATCATTGATGCCGTCACCGACCATCAGGGTCTTGCCCTGTTCACGGCCTTGCAGCACGGCCGCGACCTTGGCTGCCGGGTCCAGCCCGGCGCGCACTTCATCGACGCCGGCGGCGAGGCCGATCATCTGCGCGGTTTCAGGCCGGTCACCGGTGAGCATGATGATCTTGTGGATGCCGGCGCGGCGCAGCAGGCGCAGGGCGTGGGGTGACTCCATGCGCAGGGGATCGGCAAACAGCACGGCGCCGGCCAGGGTCTGATCCACGCCGATGAAGCTGCCGCCGGCCGCCTGGTAGTCCATACGGCGCAACACGGACTGCGCCCAGGCATCGGTCTCGGCGCCTGGGCTGACGAACTCCAGCGCCCCGATACGCACTTCATGGCCATCGACCTCGCCTTGCAGGCCCGCGCCCGGTTGCTCGCGCACCTGTTGCGGCGTGCCGAGGGGCCGCGTGCCTTTTTGCGCGGCCTGGACGATCGCCGCCGAGATCGGGTGGGGCGAGGCCTGGGCCAGTGAACCGGCCAGGTACAGCAGTTTTTCCTGGCTCTGCACGCCGGCGCTTTCCACCGCCTGAATTCGGGCATGGCCCGTGGTCAGGGTGCCGGTCTTGTCGAGGAAGAGAATCTGCGCCGCGGCCAGGGCTTCCAGGGTGGCGCCGTCCTTGATCAGGATGCCGCGGTGCGCACTGCGGGAAATGCCGGCCATGATGGCAATCGGCACGGCGAGGATCAGCGGGCAGGGCGTGGCGACCACCAGCACGGCGAGGGCGCGGATCGGGTCGCCACTGAGCAGCCAGGCCGCGCCGGCAATCAGCAGGGTCAGCGGCACCAGAGCGAGGGCATAGCGGTCGGCCAGACGCACGAAGGGTGCGCGTGACTGGCGCGCGGCCTCGGCCATGCGCACGATGCCGGCGTAGGTGCTCTGCTCGGCGGTGTGGCTGGCGCGCAGCTCGAACGGTGCGCCGACATTGACCCCACCACTGCGCAGCGTGGCACCCGCGGCATAACTCACCGGCAAGGACTCGCCGGTGAGGGCGGACTCATCGACACTGGCATTGGCGCTGAGCAGTTCACCATCGACTGCCAGCACCTCGCCCATGCGCAGCAGCAGGCGATCGCCCAGCGCCACCTGTTCGACCGGGATCTGCACCAGTTGGCCGTCTTGCAGGCGCCAGGCAAAGCGTGGCGCACGGTTGATCAGGCGCTTTAGCTCGCGCTCGGCACGCTGTGAGGTGAAGTACTCGAGGGTTCTGCCGCTGGCGAGCATGACCGCGATGACCGCTGCCACCAGCGCTTGCCCCAGCAGTACCGCGCCGAGGATCGACAGCAGGGCGATCAGGTCGACGCCCAGCTCGCGGCGCAGCAGACGCAGGATGATTTCGACCAGCAACAGGGCGGCGACCAGCAGGGCGCTGCCGCTCCACAGCTGGCTGGCCAGCAGCCCATGGTCGAGCAGGTGCGCCACGCCGCCAGCCAGCAAGGCCAGAATTGTGAGCCCCAGCAGGCCGGGGTTGAGCCAGCTGTTGTTCATGGGCTGACAGCCCTGTCGTCGCGCATGCTGTGCTCCCTGTGATGCCCCTGTTGCGAGCCGGCTGGGGCTTGAGCGCCTGCCCATAGAATAGGTGGGTTTGCACGCCTCACTGCGCTGGCCGGTCAACCCATGGCCGATTCGGCTCCTGGTGGGTGCGCCGGGCTGGCTAGGCCGACGTATCTTCGTCATCATCCGCCGCCTTGCGGTTGGCGGTCATGGCGACAGCCCACGGCTTTGTCCCTGTCCTTGCTGAGCCGACGCACATGCTGGAACTGTCTGCCTACTCCGGTCTGTTTCTCGCGGCATTTGCCGCGGCCACGCTGTTGCCGGCGCAGTCGGAGGCGCTGCTGGTCGCGTTGCTGCTCAGCGAACAGTACCCGGCCTGGTTGCTGCTGGCCGTGGCGAGTAGCGGCAATGTGCTGGGCTCGCTGCTGAACTGGTGGCTGGGTCGCTGCGTCGAGCGCTTTCGCCAGCGGCGCTGGTTCCCGGTCAGTGCCAGTCAGCTGGAGAAGGCCCAGCAGGCTTATCAGCGTTATGGCCGCTGGTCGCTGCTGTTGAGCTGGGTGCCGATCATCGGTGACCCGCTCACCGTGGTTGCGGGCGTCATGCGCGAGCCCTGGTGGCGCTTTCTGCTGATTGTCACGCTGGCCAAGGTCGGCCGTTATCTGGTGCTTTTGCTGGCCACCCTGGGCTGGCTCGGCTGACGGCCGGTAGGCGGGCTAACCCTATACTCAACACACCAGAGTCGGACGTGCTGGACGTTCCGTTGGAGCGGGGGCGGGCCAGGCTGCGCAGGTGCCATCTGCAGCTTGCCAGAGGAGAGGCGCGGCCTGTCGTGGGCTGCGAGGCGGTTACGCGCTATGTGCAGTGCAGGGGACTTGGCTGTCAGCTGGGCGCCAGCGCTGGGGCGACGGCTATGGCGGCCGACGCTGCAGGCCCTGTTCGTCGCCTGGCTGGTGACGCTGGGCGGTTGCGCCAGCGATCCACCGGTGCCGGTCTCCGCCAGCACCTGGCGCCAGGTCGACCGCGACATCGCCAGGGCATCGCAGGCCGCCGCCGAGCAGGCCAGGGAGCATGCCCTGTTGTCCATGCAGCACTGGATGGATCAGGTCTACCGGCAGACCGAGGACGCGTTCATTCCCTGGTTTTCCGGCTACTGGACCCAGCAATGGCTGAGCATGAAGGTGTCCTGGTACAAGCTCAGCGCGGGTGGCGACAAGGACCCGACCGTCAGCCGCCTGGCGCTGTACCTGCAGGAGCAGTACCAGGAGCGCGTGCTGGAGCCGGTGGCCGAAGAGGATGACCCGGATCAGATCATGGAGCGCAGCACCCGGCTCTATGTGCAGGAACTCGACCAGCGGCTGCAGGGCATTGCGCAGCGCCATGCAGTGCCGCAGGAACAGTTCGATCAGCGCTTGCAGGCGGTTCCCGCCATCACCCAGGCGCCCGGCGCGTCGCTCTATGAGCTGCTGCAAGCCGACCCGCTGAAACGGCTGCCCGCCTATGTCGGCCTGATCGAACGCATCCGTGCCGTGCCCGGCGGTCTGGGCGACTGGTCGACGGACCCCGGCATTGCCTCGGTGGCGCAGCGCACCAGTGAGCGACTGGTGGATGAACTGACCACCAGCAGCGCGGCCAGCGCCGTCGGCGCCATGGTCGGGCGGGTGGCCGGCACCACGCTGTCCCTGGGCGTGGCGATTTTCACGGCCATTGCCCGCGCGAACGAGCGCCCTGAAACCGAGGCGCAACTACGCCGCAATCTCCAGAGCGCCTTCGAAGCGGAATGGCAGGAGCTGATGCGCAATACCGATCGCGGCGTGCTGGCCGGGGTGCATCAGCTGTCCTGGCAGATCGATAGCGGGCTGGCGGTACCGTTCCGCTACCAGTCGCCGCGTTAGCCGGCAGTTGCAGAACCGGCTGTTGCAGAACTGCCTGCGTGGCCATCGCGGTGTTTACAACAGCCTGTTAGCGACAGGGGCAGGTTTGTTTAGTGATGCTGAATCTGAATGTGTAAAAAATCCGATTTAACCAACGCTAGCCGGCGTGCGAGTCTCCTTGTCCATGATTTCCCCGATCCGTCTTTGCCGCCATGTACCTCGCTTGGGCCTGTTCAAGGCCGGGGCTCGGTACGCTGCCGATCGGGCCAATTCGCTGCTTCCTGAAATTCTCGCCTTCTGGGCCCTCTGGCATTGCCGTCACGCGCGCCCACCGGATGGTCTGCCCCCCGCGTGAGCCAGAGGGCTGCGCCCATTGCCGATTCGCTTGCCAGCCAACCAGGGCTGGTGCTGCTAACTGATCCAGGCCGGATTGATTGACGTAGCCCGGAGGCAATCCGGGGTCAACGCCCGGTCTTTCCCGGATTGCATCCGGGCTACTTACCCGTTATCCCGCGGAAAGGGTTTCGCGCCTTTCCACGCCCTATCCACAAGGAACACCGCATGAACGCCGCCATCCAGCCCGTGATCCCTGCCGCCGAGCGCTGCAAGTCGTACTACACCGCCACCCTCAACGAGGAGACCGACTACCCGACCCTGCAGGGCCAGGTCAGTGTCGACGTGGTGATCATCGGCGGTGGCTTCACTGGCGTGGCCAGTGCGGTGGAACTGGCCGAGCGTGGCCTCAAGGTAGCTATCGTCGAGTCGCACAAGATCGGCTGGGGCGCCACCGGACGCAACGGCGGCCAGGTCACCGGCAGCCTGTCCGGTGATGAGGCGATGCGTACGCAGATGCGCAACAGCATCGGCGAGGAAGTCGACGACTTCATCTGGCACCTGCGCTGGCGCGGTCACGAAATCATCCAGAGCCGGGTCGAGAAGTACGGCATCCAGTGCGACCTGCGCCACGGCCACCTGCATGCGGCGATGAAACCGGTGCACATGAGCGAGCTGGAAAGCACCTACGCCGAAGCTCAGCGCCGCGGCATGGGCGATGCAGTGACCCTGCTGGATCGCGAAGGCGTGCGTGCCCACCTGGGCAGCGACCTGTATCTGGGCGCACTGAAGAACACCCGCAACCTGCACCTGCACCCGCTCAACCTGTGCATCGGCGAGGCCAAGGCCGCCGCCAGTCTGGGCGCGCTGATCTTCGAACATTCCGAGGTGCTGGAAATCGTCCACGGCGCCAATCCGGCGGTGATCACTGCCCAGGGCCGCATCGACGCCAAGCAGGTGCTGCTGGCCGGCGACGTGTATCACAAGCTGGAACCTAAAAAGCTCAAGGGCAAGATCTTCCCGGCCATGGGTGGCATCGTCACCACCAAGCCGCTGGGCGAGCTGGCCAAAGAGCTCAACCCGCAGAACCTGGCCGTGTACGACTGCCGCTTCGTGCTCGATTACTACCGCATGACCGCCGACGGCCGCCTGCTGTTCGGTGGTGGCGCCAACTATTCCGGGCGCGACTCGCGCGATATCGCTGGCGAACTGCGCCCATGCATCGAGCGCACCTTCCCGCAGCTCAAGGGCGTGGATATCGAGTTCCAGTGGAGCTGCGCCATGGGCATCGTGATGAACCGCATTCCGCAGCTGGGCAAGCTGTCGGGCAACGTCTGGTACTGCCAGGGCTACTCCGGCCACGGCATCGCCACCACCCACATCATGGGCGAGATCATGGCCAAGGCCCTGACCGGTAGCCTCGGCCAGTTCGACACCTTCGCCAGCTGCAAGCACATCAAGGTGCCGCTGGGTGACGTGTTCGGCAACCCGATGCTGGCTGTGGGCATGTGGTACTACGGGCTGCTGGAAAAGCTGCGCTAAGAACCTGTCTAGGATCTCTTGATCGTCGGCCATGCTGCGTTGCAATTGGGCTCGGAAAGCGGCTTTTCGCTAACGCGCTTTGGCGCGGCCCGGAGGGCGAGCGAAGCGAGTACTGCTCATTTACACCTCGTAAACTCCGCGTCCTCGCTCAATTGCGCCTTGCCTGGCTCTAGCTCAAAAGACCCTAAACAGGTTCTGAGATTGGCGTAGGGCGGGTGAAACCCGCGTTATATCGCGCGGGTTTTCACCCGCCCTGCGTCGTCCCTGTATCCTAGGCGCCCACTCCAGGCGCCAGGACTCTCCCCATGCAAGCCCAACTCCTCGAACTCATCACCCTGATCAGCTCCGGCTGCATGACCGACGAGGAGATCGCGCGCATCGCCGACGAGGCGGCCCAGGCCTATACCGACCCTGCCGCCTTCCTCGCCGCCAACCCGGACATCAACTACGACGACAGCTTCCCCATCCCTCTGGGCGAGTGGGTGGTGATCGGCAGCCTGCCGGAAACCGTGCTGTTCCAGGCCGATAGCTACGAGGAACTGCTGCAACACATCATCGAGTCCTTCGGCCCGGACGTACCCTTCAACATCAAGCCCAAGCAACTGGCCAAGGTCGAGCCGCTGAAAGCCCTCAACCGTATCCAGGTGCAGCTCTCCAGCATGTACAAGGAGAAGGGCGGTTATGTGCTCATTGACCTCAGCGAGCCGCTGGACGATGAGCTGCAGTGCGTGCTCGTCTACACCAACGACCTGCCGCGGGTCATGGAGTTGGCAGTGGCCGTGGGCATCTACGCCGCGCCGGCCTATGAGGCGTTGAAGGCGGCGCAGAGCGAAGACTGACGCTTTCCCGCAAGGCTTTCCCAGAGCCCCTTGCCGAGCCCCTCGGCAAGGGGCTCATTCTTTAGGATGACTGTGAATATCACTACTTTGTCCGTTACCCCGTTGGAGTGGATTGATTAGTTTCTGCCCCGTCCGAAACACCCAACAGGGGAAAGCCTATGACTACAAGAACAATAGGGCGCGCAGATTTCCGACTGCATGCGCTGGCTGCTGCGGTAGCGCTGAGTTGTGCTGCCGAAGTACAGGCGGTTAGCTTCAATATTGGTGAGGTCGAGGGGCAGCTCGACTCCTCTCTCTCCGTAGGTGCTAGCTGGTCCACAAAAAGTGCCGACCCTGATCTGATAGGGGTCAACAACGGCGGCCAAGGCCTGTCGCAGACCACCGATGATGGCCGCCTGAACTTCAAGAAGGGCGAGACCTTCTCGAAGATCTTCAAGGGCATCCACGACCTCGAACTGAAGTATGGCGACACCGGCGTGTTCGCGCGCGGCAAATACTGGTACGACTTCGAGCTGAAAGACGAGCAGCGCCTGTTCAAAGACATCGACGATCACAACCGTAAGGAAGGTGCCCAGTCATCCGGTGCGGAAATCCTCGACGCCTTCGTTTATCACAACTACGCCATCGCCGATCAGCCGGGCTCCGTGCGTCTGGGCAAGCAGGTGGTGAGCTGGGGTGAAAGTACCTTCATCCAGAACAGCATCAACGCTATCAATCCGGTCGACGTTTCCGCGTTCCGCCGTCCTGGTGCCGAGGTCAAGGAAGGCCTGATCCCGGTCAACATGTTCTACGTCTCGCAGAGCCTGACCGACAACCTGTCGATGGAAGCCTTCTATCAGCTGGAGTGGGAACAGACCGTAGTCGACAACTGCGGCACCTTCTTCTCCCAGGTTGACGTGGCGGCGGATGGCTGTGATGACAACCTGCGCCTGCTGTCCAACAACGTCGCCCGGGTCAGCGGCGTGCTGAACCCCATTCTGGTGGGGCGCGGTCTGGATCCGCTAGACGTCAACTCAGAAGGTAACCTGGTGGCTCGTGGTGATGACCGCGATGCTCGCGACGACGGTCAATGGGGCCTGGCGTTCCGCTACTTCTCCGAGCCGCTGGATACCGAGTTCGGCGCCTACGCCATGAACTACCACAGCCGTGCACCGATTCTCAGTGCTTCTGCCCCCGGCCAGGATGTGTATGACGTTGCCAACGGTATCCTGCCAATTCTTAACGGTTCCGCCTCTGCGCTGGCGATTGCCGGGAGCTCCAGCTACTTCATGGAGTACCCGGAAGATATCCGTCTGTACGGCCTGAGCTTCTCCACTACGTTGTCCACTGGTACGGCGTGGAGTGGTGAGGTCAGCTATCGGCCCAACGCCCCGGTCGCGCTCAACACCACCGACGTTCTCTTCTCGGCTGTTCGTCCGCTGACCAATCCAGGCTTCGCCAACCCCTATGCTGACGCTTCGGTGCTGGATGGGGCTGCGGGCGCCATTCGTCACGGCTATAACCGCAAGGAAGTGACCCAGGTTCAGACCACCTTCACTCACTTCATCGATCAGGTGATGGGTGCCAGCCGTCTGACCCTGGTGGGCGAAGTCGGTGCGACCTTTGTGGGTGGTCTGGAGCACAACAGCGAGGCTCGCTACGGTCGTGATCCGGTGTTTGGTCCAGGTGAGCTGCCAAACGGCACCTGCGAGCTGCTCAACGACGTGACCTTGGGTAACGCCGTGATTGGCGGTCAGCCGAATACCGACTTCTCCAACGCATCCAAAGACTGCAACGACGACGGTTTCACTACCCACAGCTCTTGGGGCTATCGCGCCCGTGCGATCTGGGATTACCCGGATGTGTTCGCCGGTGTGAACCTGCGTCCGAGCGTGGCCTGGTCGCATGACGTCGACGGTTACTCGCCAGGCCCGGGTGCCAACTTCGAAGAGGGTCGCAAGGGCGTCAGCCTGGCCCTGGAAGCCGAGTATCAGAACACCTACACGGCCAACCTGTCCTACACCGACTTCTTCGGTGGTGACTACAGCACCGCCACTGACCGTGACTTCGTAGCACTCAGCTTCGGCGCGAACTTCTAAGCGCTCGGGACCTTTGAGGAAAGACATGCAAATGAAAACAACAAAATTCCTGCTGCAATCCGGTGCTCTGGCTCTGTCGCTACTGGCTAGCAGCGTGATGGCTGCCGTATCGGCTGATGAAGCGGCTAAGCTGGGCACCAGCCTGACCCCGGTCGGTGCGGAAAAAGCTGGTAATGCCGACGGCAGCATTCCGGAGTGGACCGGCGGTCTGCCTGTCAATGCCGGCGCGGTGGATGCCAAGGGCTTCCTCGCCGACCCGTTCGCCAACGAGCAGCCGCTATTCACCATCACCGCGGCCAATGTCGAGCAGTACAAGGACAAGCTATCCGCCGGCCAGCTGGCGATGTTCAAGCGCTACCCGGACAGCTACAAGATCCCGGTGTACCCGAGCCACCGCAGCGCGGCGCTGCCGGATGAGATCTACGCGGCGGCCAAGACCAGCGCGCTCAAGACCGAAGGTCTCGACGGTGGCAACGGGCTCAAGGGTTTCGGCGACAGCCGCTACTACGCCTTCCCGATCCCGAAGAGTGGCGTCGAGGTGGTGTGGAACCACAGCACCCGCTACCGCGGTGGCAACCTCAAGCGCCTGATGACCCGCGTACAACCGCAGGAGAACGGCGCCTACACCGTGATCCAGTTCGAGGACGAGATCGCCTTTCCAGGCAACCTGCCCGATATGGACCCAGCCAAAGCGCAGAACATCCTGTTCTACTTCATCCAGCGAGTGACCGCACCGTCGCGTCTGGCCGGTAACGTGCTGCTGGTGCACGAGACCATCGACCAGGTCAAAGAGCCGCGCATGGCCTGGTTGTACAACGCCGGTCAGCGTCGCGTACGGCGTGCTCCACAGGTGGCGTACGACGGCCCGGCTACCGCTGCCGACGGCCTGTCCACCGCGGACAACTACGACATGTTCAACGGCGCCCCGGATCGCTACACCTGGGAGCTGGTGGGCAAGAAGGAGATGTACATCCCCTACAACAGCTACAAGCTGGACTCGCCCAGCCTGAAGTATGACGACATCGTCAAGGCCGGCCATATCAACCAGGACCTGACCCGCTACGAGTTGCACCGCGTGTGGGAAGTGGTGGCCAAGCTGAAGAGCGGCGAACGGCATATCTACGCCAGCCGCCACATGTACTTCGACGAAGACAGCTGGCAGCTGGCGCTGGTCGACCACTACGACGGTCGCGGTCAGCTGTGGCGTGTCGGCGAGGGCCATGCCCAGCAGTACTACCACAAGCAGGTGCCCGGCTATACCGTCGAAGTGCTGTATGACGTGATCGCCGGTCGTTACTCGCTACTGGGCCTGAAGAACGAGGAGAAGCACAGCTTCGAGTTCGGCGCCAAGGCCTCTACTTCCAACTACACCCCGGCTGCCCTGCGTCAGACTGGCGTGCGCTGATCCAGCCGCTTCACCGTAACTCCATGGTTTTAGGCGGCCCCTGGGCCGCCTTTTTTCTTTCTGAATTTGCCTAGCGACGCCAAGCTCTGCAAGGATGAATCACCCTAGAACAATAAAGTCGAGTGCCCCCATGGCGCCATCCTCGCCCCTCTTCCCCCGGGCAGCTGACCTACCCAGGCTGCCGCCAGGCCATCTGCCTCGCCCGCGCCTGCGCGACTCTCTCTTGCAGGCCGACTGCCGTTTGCGCCTGCTCTGCGCGCCGGCCGGCAGTGGCAAGAGCGTGCTGCTCGGCGAATGTGCCAGGCAGTGTCCCGTCGACACTCGACTCGTCTATCTCGACCTGCGTGGCCGGGGCATCGGTGCCAGCGCCTTGCTGCAGCACCTGGGCGATGCCCTCGGTCTGCCATGCGCCGATGCGGCCAGTCTCGATCAGCACCTGCAGGAACTGCAGCAGCCGTTGTGGCTGATGCTCGACGACTACCCGCGCTTCCCTGACGCGGCGCTGGACCAGGTGTTGAACCAGCTGATTCTCGAAGCGCCAGCGCGGGTGCACTGGTGGGTTGCCAGCCGGCGCCGGCCGAAGATGCAGTTGGCCCGACTGCTGCTGGACGGTGAGCTGTTCGAGCTGGGCAGTGCCGAACTGGCCTTCAGTGAAAGCGAAGTAAGTGAGTTGCTGCAGCAACTCGGCCATCAATGGCCGCGCCCGCAGGTGCGCCAGTTGCTGGAGCAGACGCGTGGCTGGTGCGCCGGCCTGCGCCTGCGCCTGCTCGGCTGCAAACCGGGCCAAGCACTGCCGGCCGACGCAGGAATAGGCCTGCAGCTGGACTACCTGAAGCGTGAAGTGCTGGACGAGTTGCCCAGTGATTGGCAGCTGGCGCTCTTCACCCTGGCGCAGTTCTCCAGCTTCGACCACGAGCTGTGCGAGCAACTGCTCGGCGTCGGCGAGGGTATGCAGATGCTGGCCCAGCTGCGCGACTGTGGTTTGTTCATCGAGCCGGTCGCGGCGGACGAACGCCTGCTGCGGGTGCAGCCGACGCTGGCGCCGCTGCTCGCCGGACAGCTGCCCGGCAGCATGACCAAGGCCCTGTTTCGCAAGGCCTGCCAGTGGTACGCGAGCCGCGAGGAAATCCGTCCGGCCCTGGAATACGCGCTCAAGGCCGACCAGCAAGAGGTGGCTGCCAGTCTGATGCAGCACTACACCGAGGATCGCCTGCTGCGCGGCCGTGATCTGGCCCTGCTGCTGGAGTGGTGTCGCGAGCTGCCGACGACCCTGCGCTGCAGCACGCCGCGCCTGGCCTTGCTCAATGCCTGGGCCCTGTTGCTCAGCGGTCATCTCGACGAAGGCGAGGTGTACATCGCGGCGCTGGAGCGTTTCCTGCCCCAGCCCAGCGCGCGTCGCCAGCAGGAGCTGATCGCCCAGTGGAAGGCTCTGGCCGGCAAGCTCGCCTTCCATCGCGGCGACGCCGAGCGAGCGCGACTGCTGGTGACGGAGGCCATCGCCGAGCTACCCGAGCGGGCCTGGAGTCAGCGCCTGCTGTGCTACCTGCTGCAGATCGAACTGGTGCTGATCGATGGCGACTTCGAGCGGGCCCAGGCGCTTAACCGGGCGGCCATCAAGCAGGCCCGTGAGCACGCCAGCCTGGCCTTCGAGAGCCTGATGGCACTGGAACACGCCAAACTGCTGGAAATCCGTGGCGAGCTGTTGCGTGCGGAAAGCCTGCTGAGCCGCCTGCACACCGAACTGAGCAATGCCTGGGGCGACGAGCCCAGCCCCATGCACGGGCGCAGCCTGCTGCGGCGTGCCGGCCTGTTGTTGCAGCGTGGCAGCTACCAGGAGGCCGAGGCGGTGTTCGGTGCCGGCGTGCAGGAGTGCCAGGCGTGTTCCGACCCGGCAGCGGTCTGGGGCCTACTGGGTTTGGCCGAGCTCGATGCGCTGCATGGTGACAGCACCGGTGCTTTCGCCCGTATCGCCGATGCCGAGCGGCTGATGCAGTACGGCCATATCAATGTGCAGCTGTATCAGGGGCTGCTGCTGGCGACCAGAGCGCGTCTGTGGCTGGCCCAGGGCCGTCACGCCCAGGCCGAGAAGGCGCTGCGTGCATTGCTGGCGGGATTGCCGGCATTGCCGCCGTTCGGTGCTCCGGAGTTGAACGTGCGCCTGCGCTTGTTGCTGGCCCAGGCCCAGCTGGCCGGCGGCGAGGTGCGCGAAGCATTGGACAGCCTGACGGCCATGCACGTCCAGGCGCTGGCCGAAGGGCGCCGACCCCTGGCCTGCGAGATCGGTTTCAGCCTGGCCGAAGGATGGTATGCCTGGAACAAGCCGGCGCAGGCCAAACAGGTGCTGTTGGATGCCCTGGCCATGGCCCGGCAGATGGGCCTGGCCAGCGTCGAGCGGGCTTTCAGTCAGCGCAGCCCAGCGCTGATGCGCTGGGCCGGCAAGATTGGTTCCAGCGTGGAGGAGAGCGAGCCGGCAGCCCTGCTCAGCCGCCGCGAACTGGACGTGCTGCGCCTGATCGCCCAGGGGCTGTCCAACCAACAGATCGCCGAGTCCCTGTTCATCTCCCTGCACACGGTGAAGACCCACGCCCAGCGCATCAACTTCAAGCTCGGTGTGGAGCGCCGCACCCAGGCCGTGGTACGGGCCAAGGAGCTGGGGCTGACCGATTGAATTGCAGTCGAGCAAGGGGCTGGTCAGCAGGGCGCGAGTCAGGGCTTCTGATTGGCCGACTGCTGCAGTATCTGGCTGTAAACCCCATTACTGCGAATCACCCGCAGACCTTCGTCGAAGTTGGCGATCAGCTCGCGGGCCTGAGGGTGTTTGCGCGAAACGATGAGAAAGTTCAGATCGGTTGCTATCACACTGCCTACCGGGCCGATCCGGTGCTGCAGTTGCAGTCCGTCTAGCAGATTCTGCCCCACCATGCGGTTGACTGCCGTCAGATCTACCCGGCCGGCGTCGATCATGCGCATGCAGTTCAGCATGTCCGAGGGCCGTTCCAGCTGCAGCCGGAAGCGCTCGATCTGCTGTTGCAGTTGGCCGATATCCCAGCCATCGGGGATACACAGTCGCATGCCCTGCCAATTGCGCTCATCCACGCTGGTGCCGTCGAGCCGGGCGAAGAAGCGGATCTGATCCTGGTAGAGCGGCTGCGAGTAGAGGAATTGCTGCTGACGCTCGTCATTCATGGCCCAGGGGAAGGAGGCGGCATATTGCCCCGCCGCCGTTTGCGCGGCGGCACGGCGCCAGGGCATGAAGAACAGCGTGGTCTGATAGCCCGCCGCCTGGAAGGCCGCCCGGACTATCTGGCTGCTCAACCCCTGGCCGGGCAGAGCCTCACCGACATAGGGCGGGAACTCGCCGGTCGCCAGCAGCAATTGCTCCGCCCATACCGGCTGGGCCTGGAGCAGGCACAGAAGCAGCAAGCAGGGCCGCACCTTATGCTGCCACTGAAAAAGAGGGTTCATTCGATAGATCCGTTTACCTGCGCCTGCAGGGTTGCAGCACAGGCGCCGAAGGGGCACGCCACGCGTGGCAAGCAGGCTTCACCTATAGAGTTATAGCCCTGAATTCGGTGCCCGGACCAAGGTCGCCTTTTTTGCGTTGAGGCGGCTAAACGCACCAGCTGCCGGTGCGAACGCTAGACGGAGAGCACAACAGCGGTTCTTTGGTGTGGCCATGCCGCTGAACCAGCCCGCTGTTCAGGATCTTGCCTGGATAAACTCCGCGGGTTGATGGGCAACGGTTTCACGCAAGGCATCCACCACGCTTCTGGCGCTCGGCGAGAGCGTCCGCCCCTGTAAGTGCACGATATCGATATCGGTGAAGAGTGACTCGGTACCGCCGAACCTTAGCTCCCTGAGCCTACCCGCGGCCAGCTCATGGACGAGCGATGCCCGGGGGGCGAGCAGAATCAGGTCATCACTCAGGGTTTGCTCTTTCAGCAGGGTGAAGTTGTCGCATTGCAGCGCAATGGGCAGCGGTTGCGCCGTGCTCAGGCCCAGGAATGTCTTGAGGCCGGCCTGCACCGGTGCCGGCATGGAATTGCCGACGAAGCCGTACTCGAGAAGATCTGCAGGGCTGTAGTGGGCACGCTCGAGCAGCGGGTGTTGCGCACGGCAGAAGAAGCCGCCCGGTTGCCGACACAGCGGCATGATGACCAGGTCATGCTGGGCACCGATTTCCCGGGTGTCGGCAACGAAGAACTCGATGTCCTCCGCACGCAGATGCAGCAGCAGATAACGCCAGTTGTTGCTGTCCACCCTTAGCGCTATACCCGGGTGCTGTCGACGCAATCTAGCCAAGGTTGCCTGCAGCAGGCTGTTGGTGGGTGAGGGGCCGGCACCGAAGGCGACATGCCCGCCACTGCCGTCGCGCAGCTGGGCCATGTTCAGTTCCAGCGTGCGCATCTGGAAGAGAATGCCCTTGGCCTGCTGCAAGAACGCCTCGCCCGCCGTGGTCGTGGCGACGTTGCGCTTGTCCCGATCGAATAGCAGAAAGCCCAGTTGCGCCTCCAGGCTCTGGATGGCCCGGCTCAAGGCCGGCTGGCTCAGGTGCAGCTTTTCCGCGGCCCGGGCGAAGTTGAGCTCCTGGGCGAGGGCAGTGGCATAGCGCAGGTGTTTGATATCCATGGGCGTGGCGCTCCTACTAATGTCATAACGTCATTATCATGATGATAATAATGCATTGGATGCATTAAAAGTGACTGCATAGACTCGCGGCTACCTACCAAACCATCCTCGATGGGGCCGCCATGCTTGCCGATTTGTCTGAACTTCCCGTTGCTACGGGCTTTACCCTGAATGTTGCCGGCACCGACCTGCTGGCCGTGGCCAAGGCCGGCGACTCGTTGCTAAGCGCAGCTCTGCGGGGCGGCGTACGGATTCCCCATCTGTGCCGGGCCGGCGAATGTGGCTCCTGTCGCTGCCGCCTGGTAACCGGCCAGGTGCGGCTCAAGCGCGACATCTCTCAGCACGTCGACCATCAGGCGCTACGCCAAGGCTACTTGTTGGCCTGTCAGAGCGAGGCGCTGAGCGACCTGACCTTGGAGATTCCGGGGCAATCACCCTGCGCCGAGGGCGCTGGGGTCAAGGCTCTGCACGGACAGATCAGATCGGTTACTGCCCTGAGCCACGATATCCGCCAACTGGTCGTCGAACTCGACTCGCCGCTTCACTACCGCGCCGGCCAATACGCACAACTGAGCGTGCCGGGCCATGCCGACCTCGCCAGCGCGCCGCGTTGCTACTCCTTTAGCTCCGCGCCCTCGGCGCACGGGTGCACGCAAGTGGCGTTCTATGTGCGCCACGTACCCGGTGGCCTGTTTACCGAGTGGCTGTTTGCCCAGGATCGCACGGGGGAGTCTGTCGAGCTGATGGGCCCGCTGGGTAACTTGCAGGTGCGCGATGATGACCGTCCCATGGTCTGTATCGCCGGTGGCAGTGGCCTGGCGCCGATCAAGGCCATGCTGGAAGAGCTGTGCGGCCGTGAACGCGCTCCGGACCTGACCCTGTTCCTGGCCGCGCGCAGCCAGCGCGACCTGTATTGCCAGGCTGAACTGGCTGATCTGCAAGGCCGCTGGCCGGGCCCCGGGCGTCTGCTGGTAGTACCGGTACTGTCGAGCGAGCCGGAGAGCTCCGGCTGGGATGGCCTTACCGGCTATTGCGGGGAACACCTGAGCAGCTTCTGCAGCCCCGCGGACAGCAGCTTCTACCTCTGCGGGCCGCCCGCGATGATCGACGCCATTCTGCGGCAATTGCAGGGCGAGGTCGCCGCCGAGCATGTGCACCATGACCGCTTCCTCGATCGCAGCAGCCTGCCGGCTGCCGCCCCCCAGACCACCACCCAATCCCTCACGGAGATGACTGTATGAAAGCCGTACTGATTACCGCCCTCGCGGCGCTGCTGGGCAGCCTGCAAGCCCATGCGCAAGGCCCGATTGAGGCGGCGAACTACGACCTACAGGTTGGCGCGGCCATCAAGTCCATGTCCGCGGTGGAAGTCGCGCCGGGAATCTCCAGCTTGAACATCATTGCCGAAGGTGCCGGCAGAATCGCGGCGGCGGGTGCGGTCCTGCGCTTCCATGCGCTGTGCGCCATAGTCGATACCCAGGAAGGCAAGCAGATCACCGCGGGCAGCGGTGACTGCGAGCTCACCTCGCTCGGCGGCGGCAAGCTCTATGCGCGTTTCCATACCCTGCCGGGCATGGGTGATCGCGGTCATCTGACCTTCAGCGGCGGCACCCAGGAGTTCGCGGCTGTCTCGGGCAAGCTGCCGGTGCAGGTGACGGTCAATCCGCTGCTGGTCGGCAAGCCGGTGTTTTTCTTGGAAACACTCCAGCCCGCTGACGCCGAGGCGCACTGATCATGGAAATCGGACTGAGCGTTTTCATGCTGTTGCTGCTGCTCGACTTCTTCGCCGGCGAATTCCGTAAGCCTCATGCCCTGAGCATGAACGAGCTGGGCGTCAACCTGATCAGCATGGCCATCGCCTTCACGATCCGCGCCGTGCCGTTTGCCGCCATCATGTTCGTGCTGGTGCATGGCCTGCCGGAGCTGCAAGGCATGCTGGCCGAGAGCAATGTCGGGCTGGTCTTCCTGCTGGTTCTGCTGCTCGATGACTACGGCAACTACTGGCTGCACCGCAGCGCGCACAAGGTGCCGTGGTTGTGGCGCCTGCACAAGCCGCATCACATCCCGACGCAGATGAACGTGCTGATGGGGGTGCGCGAGAACCTGTTCTACTACTTCCTGTTGCCGGTCAACATCATGGCGCCGCTGCTGGTGTTCATGGGGGCGGAAGAGGCCGGAGCGCTGATGCTGGCACTCAAGTTGACGGTGGTGTACCTGCAGCATGCCAGTTACCGCTGGGACCTCTGGCTGCGCCGCTCCTGGCTGGGAGGCGTGCTGCTCGACGGCCTGGAAAACCTGTTCGCCCTGCAGGACTTCCACCATGTGCACCACGGCATCGGTCGCTACGGCAATGCCTCGTCCAACTACGGCAATGTGCTGAATATTTGGGATGATTTGCATGGCACCAACAGCGGCCACCCCCGCCGGCCCCAGGACGCTTATGGCCTGCCGGTTGGGGTGAAGGTGGAGTCCTGGCCCGTGCAGTTGTTCTGGCCGCTGGTGCGCGAGAAACAGACCCAGCGCGCCGCCGCACCAGCGCTGACGCCGAGCTCAGCGGCCGAATTGGCCGAGGCCCGGGCGGTGATCTATACCGCCGATGGCGTCGCGGTAGCGGTGAGATAGCCAGGCGCGGCGACTCTTTCTTTACCCGCCTCAGTGTTCCGCACGCAGCCCCTGCTGGGCGCGCCACTGCCGTGGCGACAGGCCAGTCCAGCGTTTGAAGTGGCGGCTGAACACCGCGACCTCGGCATAGCCCAGGTTGAGGGCCAGGTCGGTGATGCTCATCTTCTGTTGCTGCAGGTGCTGGCGGGCGATACCGAGGCGGGTCTCCTGCAGCAGTTGGCTAAAGCTGCTGCCCTCCTGCTGCAGGCGCTTCTGCAGGGTGCGCGGGTGCAGGCCGAGGGCCGCGCCGACCCGTTCGACACTGCCTTCGCCGGCCGGCAGCAGGCTGCTGATGATGTGACAGACCTGGTCCTGCAGCTTGTCCGGGTAGCGGGCTGCGAGCATCTGCATGCGCTGCTGGAAATACTGGCGAGTCAGCGCTTCGTCGCGACTGGGCGGGCGCTCGCGCCAGTCGGCCGGGAAACTCACGCCATTGATAGGGCTGTCGAAAACCAGCCGGCCCGGCTGCCAATCGGCCAGCCAGGCGCAGTCGGACGGGCGCGCCTGCTGCAGATGCAGGCGCAGCTGGCGGCTGGTACTGCCGGT